>CAJTNC010000012.1 GCA_910577955.1 uncultured Lachnospiraceae bacterium | reverse complement strand
ATGGATAATTCCTTACTGGCTGTAAGGGATATTAACCATAAATACATTGTAGTAGAGAGGTTATACCGATATACTGGCTCCTGACGGAACGGAATTGCTCTCGTTAACCTATAATTCCCCATCTTCCTGGAAAGGCGGCACCAGATATCATCTGGGATATAGAGAAGGAGAAATTGTGGTGGATAAAGAGGAGAACTATAATTTTCATTGGGATTTGTATTGATTATATAGAGGAGGCAGCGTATGCGCATTTTACAGGAGGAGGACAGGGAAGAGATCCTGCGGTATGTGAGGAAGGAGCCGGAGATGAACCTGTTCCTGATCGGAGATCTGGAGAATTACGGAGTGGAGAGCAAAACGGTCAATTTCTATCTGCACGAGGAGAAAGACAGGTGGGATTTCCTGATTTTGAGGTTCCATCAATTTTTTATATTGTACAGTCAGTATGAGGACTACAATGCGGAGAAGGCGATTGATTTTCTGAAACGGCAGAAACCGGACTGTATCAGCGGAAAGAAAGCGCTGCTTGAGAAAATTGCGGCCGCCTTTCCGCAGTGGAAGATCGATTCCACCTATATGAGCCGCTGCGATGCTGTGGGAAGTGATGCGGAAAACGGTCAGGAGGAGTCGGAAGGCCTTGTGGTCCGTCCGCTGGAAAAGGAGGATGTGCCGGAAGCGGTGGATATTCTTTCCGCTATAGAAGAGTTTGCCAAAACCTTTAAAAGGGAGGAGCGGGAGGAACAGATCAGACGGATGGAAGAGGAGATGACGCAGGGCAGCAAGAGGGCTGTGGGCGGGTTTTCGGAGGGGCGTATGGTATCCGTCGCTTCCACCAGTGCGGAGAATTCGGAGAGCGCGATGGTTGTAGGGGTTGCCACTGTGCCGGAATGCAGGGGAAAGGGTTATGCCTCAGCCGTAGTCCGGGCACTGTGTCTGGATTGTTTCAGAAGAGGAAAAAAGTATCTGTGCCTGTTTTATGACAACCCGGCGGCCGGAAGGATATACAACCGGATAGGCTTTCAAGAACTGGGTGAGTACGGGATGCTGCGGTGATTTAGGGAGAATGGAGTCGGATACGGAACCATACAAAAAAGAAGAAAGGCGAAGCGATATCTGACTTACGGCGGATATGCGGCGGGAGAGAGACAAATGACAAAAAAGAAACGGACGCTTGAAATTATTGAGAGGTTAAAAAAGGAGTACCCGGATTCGGACTGTACGTTGGACTACGATCAGGCTTGGAAACTGCTTGTCAGCGTTCGGCTGGCGGCTCAGTGCACGGACGCCAGAGTGAATGTGGTGGTGGAGGAACTCTATAAAGAATTTCCGGATGTCAATGCATTGGCGGAAGCTTCCGCGGAAGAGATAGAGAAAATCGTTCATCCCTGCGGTCTCGGAAAGAGTAAAGCCAGAGATATCAACGCCTGCATGAAAATATTGCGGGACGAGTACGGCGGAAACGTTCCCGATGAATTTGATAAGCTTTTAGCCCTGCCGGGGGTGGGAAGAAAGAGCGCTAACCTGATCATGGGAGATGTATTCGGCAAACCGGCCATCGTCACAGATACTCATTGTATCAGGCTGGTGAACCGCATGGGACTGGTGGACGGAATCAAAGAGCCGGCTAAGGTGGAGAGGGAACTCTGGAAGCTTGTTCCGCCGGAGGAGGGAAATGATTTTTGCCACCGTCTGGTGGATCACGGGAGAGCGGTGTGTACGGCGCGAACCCACCCATATTGCGATAAATGCTGTTTGGAGGATATCTGCAAAAAAGCGGGGGTTTGATTTTAGACGCGAAAATCTCTTGATTTTCACGGTGTGAAAGACTATAATAAAACTGTTGTTACAGCAAGTAATATATATGAAAAAAGGAGTAATCGGCATGGAGGAACGTAGAAGAAGCAGACGGCTGGAGTTGGAATCAAAGATCATTATCAAGTCCTTAAATGACCCGGATGAGCAGCATGAGGCAATCATTGATATTATGGATGCCAGCAAGTCGGGAGTTGGTTTTAACTGTAATCTGCCGCTTACGATCGGTACGATATATGAAGCATACCTGACAATCTGGACAAAAGAGGTTCTTCATACATTTATAGAGATTGTCCGCATTGAAAAGAAAGAGGATACATTTAATTACGGCGCTATTTTCGTGGGGATGCCGGGGATGGATTCCACCCGAATCGGCATCTACGATATGATAAATGCTGAGTTAGAAAAGCAGGAGAACAAATAAGCCTGCTGTCATATTACGATTTAACAAGTTTATTCAAATCTTTATAAAATGCAGGATAGCTGATTTTCACGCAGTCAGCGTCCTGTATTTTTGTTTTTCCGTCGGCGATCATGGCGGCAACGGCAAAACTCATGGCGATACGGTGATCTGAATGAGAATTGATGAGTGCGCCTTGCAGCGGTTTTCCGCCGTTTATGATCATGCCGTCTTCGGTGGCGGTGATATCGCATCCCATGGCAGAAAGATTTTCTGTCATGACGGCGATGCGGTCGGATTCTTTTACTTTGAGTTCCGCAGCGTCCTTTATGACTGTTGTGCCTTCTGCAGCGGCAGCCATGACCGCGATTATGGGCAGTTCATCGATGAGGGCAGGAATGATATCTCCTCCTATTGTCACTCCGTGGAGGGAGCTGCTTTTTACAAGAAGATCAGCGGTCGGTTCCCCCTCTCTTTTTTCATTGAAAAGCGTGATATTTGCGCCCATCTCCCTTGCAATCTGCAAAATACCCGCTCTGGTTGGGTTGATCCCCACATTGCGGATCAGTATTTCCGCGTCCGGTACAAGACTGCCGGCAGCAATAAAATAAGCGGCGGAAGAAATGTCTCCGGGGACAAGGATACTCATACCGGAGAGGGCGGGATTTGGTTTGACCGTAGCAGTCAAGCCATTGGAACGGATATCCGCACCGAAACTTTCAAGCATCAGTTCGGTGTGGTTTCGGCTGAGGGCAGGCTCTGTGACGCTTGTCTCGCCGTCAGCGTAAAGCCCCGCCAGCAAAATCGCAGATTTTACCTGTGCCGAAGCTACGGGAGACCGATAGGAAATGCCGTGGAGAGGGCAGCCTGTGATTTCCAGAGGAGCGCAGTCATTTCCGTTTATGCTGCGGATCGAAGCGCCCATCTGTGACAGCGGAGTTATGACACGTTTCATAGGACGGCTCTGTATGGAGGCATCTCCGTTCAATATGGAAGTAAAGTTTTGTCCGGCCAGAATACCGGAGAGCAGTCTTGTGGTGGTGCCGCTGTTTCCCGTGTCAAGAGTGTCGGCCGGGGAATGCAGTCCGAGCAGTCCTTTTCCGTGTACGGTGATAGTGTCCGGCGTTTCTTCGATGATGATTCCGAGCTGTCTGAAGCAGGAGATGGTGGAAAGGCAATCGGCTCCCCGCAAAAAGCCTGTGATCTGTGTTTTTCCTTTTGCTAACGCGCCGAACATTACCGCGCGGTGGGAGATGGACTTATCGCCGGGCACTCTCACTTCGCCCCGGAGTTTTTTTACACTTTGAAATTCCATATAGGTTTACCTCACTGTATCTGTTTATATATTCGTGGTAAGTAGGAGCCTCACTTTTTGATCCGCACCAGATAACCCTTGGCAGACAATACGTCCTGCGCCCGATAGATATCCGCTTCCTCCCATACTTCGATCAGAAGGGAACCTTCGGCCACTTCCCTGTTGTGGGTAATGCCGATGTTCTTCAGATTGATCTGCTGAAAGGCCAACAGCGTGACGATGGTGGCCAAAGCGCCCGGTTCGTCCGGAATATCCACATAAAAGACATAGGATTTTTTGATCGGGCCGCCGGAAACATCCGTAAAGGATTCCCTGTAACTGCGGGCGGATTCGAAAAAGTTGCGGGTGCCGGGGGCATCCTGTTTTTCGATGCGGTTTTTGATATCCTGTAGGGAATCCATAAAACTATCGAGCAGAGAAAGTATATTGACTCGGTTGGTCATACAAATGTGTTCCCACATAACCGGAGAAGAGGAGGAGATGCGGGTGATATCTTTGAAACCGCCTGCGGCCACAAGCTTCATTATCCCCGCGGCATTATCCTTTTCTTTGACAAGATTTACCAAAGAGGCGGAGAGCAGATGGGGCAGATGGCTGATTCCGGCCGTCACATAATCGTGTTCCTCTGCGCTCAGGATGAGGGGGATCGCGCCCAGAGATTTGACAAGAGCCTCCATGGAATCAGTCTTTTTCCGGGGCGTTTTTTCGGTGGGGGTCAAAATATAGTAGGCGTTTTTAAGCAGCATGGCTTTGGAGTTTCTGTATCCGGTGCGCTCGCTGCCGGTCATAGGGTGGCCTCCGATAAACTGCCCCTCCAGTCCGGCTGCCTTGACATGTTCGCAAATGTTGCCCTTGACGCTGCCGACGTCGGTGAGAAGGGTGTTTTTTCCTAGAATATTTTTTAAAAGGAGTAGATTTTCGTCGTTGTCAGAGACCGGCGCGCACAGAAAAATGAGATCACATGGGGAAAAGACCCGGTCGATCTCATAGGCGCAGATGTTTATAACGCCGTCTTTCTTGGCAGCTTCCACGGAAGGAGCCTCCACATCGTATGCGGTTATCCGGCAGTTCGGGTATTTTTCCCGTATTGCCCGGGCGATGGAGCCGCCGATCAATCCAAGACCGATAAAGCCGTAGTGCATATGGTTAAAATCCGTGCCGTTCATACTGTTTAATCTCCCTGTCTGCATTAAGTTTTTAGCTGATTGCATTATAAGGATTTTCAGGAAAGATGTCAAATTTATCAAAAAGTCTGTTGAAAATGAATAATCGCTCTTGTAAAATGAACAAAACTTTAGTAAAATATTACTGTAGGTGTTTTGCTGGAAAGCGAAAAGTCGGAATTTTCTGTGCATGATGCCTGTAAAATTACCAGCATTGGAGGAATTTACATGAAAGTTTACACGACCGACAAGATTAGAAACGTTGTATTACTGGGGCATGGCGGCTGCGGAAAGACATCATTGGCAGAAGCGATGGCATATTTATCCGGGGTGACATCCAGAATGGGTAAAGTATCCGATAAGAATACAATCAGCGATTACGGTAAAGAAGAACAGGCCAGAGGAATTTCCATCAATACGACTCTTGTGCCGGTAGAGTGGGAAGGCTACAAAGTAAATATCATCGACACACCGGGCTTTTTCGATTTTGTAGGAGAGGTGGAAGAAGCGATGCACGCGGCCGGCGCGGCAATCATTGTAGTTTCCGGTAAAGCTGGCGTGGAAGTAGGAACGGAAAAAGCGTGGGAACTGTGTGAAAAGTACAACCTTCCGAGAATTTTTTATGTGGACGATATGGACATAGACAATGCTTCTTTCCGTCAGGTAGTGGAAGACCTGACGGAGCGCTACGGCAAGAAGATCGCACCTTTTCATCTGCCGATCAGAGAAAACGAGAAGTTTGTCGGTTACATCAATGTGATTACAGAGACCGGTAATAAATGGCAGGGCAAGGAAGTGGTTCCCTGTGATGTACCGGATTACAATAAAGATAATCTGCAGATCTGCCGCGATACTCTGCTTGAGACGGTGGCGGAGACATCCGAAGAGTTTATGGAGCGCTATTTCGGCGGCGAGACTTTTTCCGAGGCTGAGATCCGTGCGGCTCTTCGCGTCAGCGTGATGGACGGCAGCGTGGTGCCTGTGACAATGGGTTCCAACGTGCTCTGTCAGGGTGTGTATACACTGCTTGACGACGTGGTAAAATATTTCCCCAGCCCGGAAAACAGAAAGTGTGCCGGTGTGGACATGAAAACCAACGAAATCTTTGAGGCCAACTATGACTTTGCGAAAGCAAAATCCGCTGTGGTATGGAAGACGATCGTGGATCCGTTTATCGGCAAATATTCTCTCATAAAAGTAAATTCTGGTGTTTTAAAACCGGAAGACATGATCTACAATGTGGACAAAGACGTGGAAATGAAAGCCGGTAAGCTCTATGTGATGCAGGGAAATAAGGCAATTGAAGTACCGGAACTGCATGCAGGCGATCTCGGCGCGATCTCCAAGCTGACCGCCGCAAGAACAGGGGACTCCCTCTCCACAAAACAGCATGTGATCAAATACGGCAAACCGGAGATGTCGGTTCCTTATACATATAAACGCTACAATGCTGTGAATAAGGGCGATATTGACAAGATATCCCAGTCGCTGCAGAAGATCATGCACGAAGATCTGACTTTGAAGGTAGTGAATGATTCCGAGAACAGACAGACGTTGCTCTACGGTATGGGAGATCTGCATCTGGATGTGGTGGCAAGCCGTTTGAAGAATGAGTATAAAGTTGAGATCGAGATGGCGGAGCCGAAGGTTGCGTTCCGTGAGACGATCCGCAAGAAATCCGATGTGGAATACAAGTATAAAAAACAGTCCGGCGGACACGGCCAGTACGGTCATGTCAAGATGCGCTTCGAGCCCTCCGGCGATCTGGAGACAGCTTTTGTATTTGAGCAGGAAGTTGTGGGCGGCGCTGTGCCGAAGAACTATTTCCCGGCAGTGGAAAAGGGCGTTGCAGAATCCGTACAGCGCGGACCTCTTGCGGGATATCCGGTAGTGGGCGTAAAGGCTGTTCTGTACGATGGTTCCTACCATCCGGTTGACTCTTCCGAGATGGCGTTTAAGACGGCTTCCAGTCAGGCCTTCAAGAAAGGATTTATGGATGCCGGCCCTGTGCTGATGGAGCCAATCGCTAATCTGAAAGTTACCGTGCCCGATACTTATACGGGTGACGTGATGGGCGATCTGAACAAGAGACGCGGCCGTGTGTTGGGGATGAATCCCGCTCCGGGCGGAAAGACTGTGGTAGAGGCGGATATTCCGATGACCGGACTTTACGGTTACTGTACGGATCTTCGTTCGATGACCGGCGGCAGAGGCGTATACGCTTATGAATTTGCCCGCTATGAGCAGGCGCCGTCCGATATTCAGGAGAAAGAAGTTGCAGCGAGAGCGGCGGCGCTTACGGATGGCGGTGAAAACTGAACCGATACAAAAAATTGCTGATATAGGGGGTACATATAAAGGGGTATGAAGAAAACACCTGTGCGTGGGGGCGCACGGGTGTTTTCTATATTCCATTACTTGACAAAAAGCCGCAGGATGAGTAATATTTAGGGTGAATCTGCTTTAAAGAATAAATGTGGAAATGAGGAATATTATGTCAAAAGTTTATAATCACAGAGAAGTGGAACAAAAATGGCAAAAGATCTGGGATGATGAGCAGGCTTTTGCCACATCGGAAGATTACAGCAAACCTAAATATTATGCATTGGTGGAGTTTCCCTATCCCTCCGGTCAGGGACTGCATGTGGGACATCCCAGACCTTATACGGCTATGGATATCGTATCCCGCAAGCGCAGAATGCAGGGGTATAATGTGCTGTTCCCAATGGGATGGGATGCGTTTGGCCTGCCTACTGAAAATTTTGCCATCGCCAATAAGATTCATCCGAAGATCGTGACAAAAAATAACGTGGCGCGTTTTAAGGAACAGCTGCATTCTCTGGGGTATTCTTTTGACTGGAACAGAGAGATCAATACTACGGATCCAAATTATTATCACTGGACCCAATGGATCTTTTTACAGCTTTTCAAAAAAGGACTTGCATACAAGGCGGAGATGCCGATCAACTGGTGTACCTCCTGTAAAGTGGGACTGGCCAACGAGGAAGTGGTAAACGGCGTGTGCGAACGCTGCGGTGCGGAAGTGATCCGAAAGGTGAAGAGTCAGTGGATGTTGAAGATCACAGATTATGCCGAAAAGCTGATCGAGGGACTTGAGGGCGTGGATTATGTGGAAAAGATAGCCGTATCCCAGAAAAACTGGATCGGAAAATCTCAGGGGGCGGAAGTTGATTTTCCGATCGCAGGCAAAGAGGATAAGCTGCGGATCTATACCACAAGATGCGATACGCTGTTCGGCGCAACCTACATGGTAGTGTCTCCGGAGCATCCCATGTTGGACAAGTATAAAGATGATATAAAGAACTGGGAAGACGTTGAAAGTTATAGGGAACAGGCGGCTAAAAAATCTGATTTTGAGCGCTCAGAATTAGCGAAGGATAAGACCGGCGTGGTACTTGATGGTCTGTGTGCCGTAAATCCGGTCAATAAAAAAGAGATTCCGATTTTTGTTTCCGATTATGTATTGATGAGTTACGGAACAGGTGCTATCATGGCTGTGCCGGCTCATGACGAGAGAGACTGGGATTTTGCGAAAAAGTTCAGACTGCCGATCGTGGAAGTGGTGGCCGGCGGCGAGGACGTGCAGAAGAAAGTATATACAGATGTTGCGGAAGGCATTTTAGTAAACTCCGATTTTCTGGACGGAATGCCGGTGAAGGCAGCGCAGGTCCGAATGATTCAGTATCTGGAATCAAAGGGTATCGGACAGGCGAAGATCAACTACAAGCTGCGTGACTGGGTATTTTCGAGACAGCGTTACTGGGGAGAACCGATTCCGGTTGTATTTTGTGAAAAATGCGGTTATGTGGCGCTGCCGGAGAGTGAGCTGCCTTTGGAACTGCCGGATGTGGACAGCTATATGCCTACGGATACAGGTGAATCCCCGCTGTCGGCAATGACTGAATGGGTCAATACAACCTGTCCCTGCTGTGGCGGTCCTGCGAAGAGGGAAACGGATACAATGCCCCAGTGGGCCGGTTCTTCATGGTATTTCCTGCGTTATACGGATCCTAAGAACGAGAAGGCTCTTGCCAGCAAAGAAGCGCTTGAATACTGGATGCCGGTGGATTGGTATAACGGCGGTATGGAGCATACTACGCTGCATTTGTTGTATTCAAGATTTTGGCATAAGTTCCTTTATGACGAAGGAGTGGTTCCTTGTCAGGAGCCGTATCAGAAGAGAACGTCTCACGGAATGATCTTGGGACTTAACCCTCATAGCTTTTCCAATCTTCCAGCAGCGGAGCAGAAGAAACTGTTGGACGAGCATGGAAGCGAAGAGGCAGCGAGAGCGGCGCTTCGGGAAAAGTTCGGCGAGATGGCGGATCATCCGGTTGTAAAGATGTCTAAATCTCTGGGGAATGTTGTAAATCCGGATGATATTGTGAGAGATTACGGCGCGGATACACTGCGCACCTATGAGATGTTTATCGGCGCATTTGATCTGAGCGCAGGTTGGAGCGAGGACGGTGTAAAGGGATGCCGCAGATTTTTGGAGCGTGTCTGGAAACTGCAGGATATCATGACGCAGGAGGATGGCTACAGCGCTGATCTGGAAACGAAGATGCATCAGACCATAAAGAAGGTAGGCAGTGATTACGAAAATCTGAAATTTAACACGGGAATCGCCGCAATGATGGCGCTGATCAATGAATTCTACCGGAAAAATGCGGTGACAAAGGGCGAGTACAAGACGCTTCTGGCGTTGCTTAACCCCGTGGCGCCCCATATGACAGAGGAACTGTGGCAGGAAATCGGCGAAAAGGGGCATCTATATATCCAGAGCTGGCCGGAGTTTGTTGAGGAAAAAACGGTTGAGGCTACCGTTGAGATCGCCGTACAGATCAACGGAAAAGTCCGGGGAACCATGAGCGTCGGCAAGGATGATCCGAAGGAGGATATTCTGGCGAGAGCGAAAGAGTTGATGGCAGACAGGCTTACCGGAGCGATTGTGAAAGAAATATATGTGCCGGGACGGCTGGTGAATATCGTACAAAAATAAAAATGGTAGAAATACCGGCAGAGCGCAACAAGTTACGTTCTGCCGGTATTGTTGCTTTATTTGATCGAGCGGCGCATCTGCATGATCTGGTTCATGCGGGCCAGTTCGTCGGCTGAAGAATGTTCTTTCAGCACTTCTAAAACGGCGTCCATCTCCGTTTCTGTAAATGTGATATTTTTTTCGCGGCTGATTTTGATGACGGACATAAAAAAAGGCAGCATTTCATCCTGTTTCAGACCGCGGCTCTCAAAAAGCATGATCTGAAGAAATTCCAGCTTGGCATGAGGAATCCCGGAGAGAGCGCTGTTCCGCATCCATTCGCCGGAAGATAAGTAGTCGTTTACATGTTCTGATTGGTTTGCCATAGTGTTCCTTTCTCTGGGCGGGGATTGCCCGCCATTTTATGAAAGATTCTGAAAACGTTCGTTGAATTTTTTATATAATTCTTTTTGGGAGTCAGACATCATATTTTTCAGGGCGTCTCCGGAGAAAGCGGTGCTTTTCTTCGAAGATTCTTCGGCCTTTGATCCCTGCTGAGCGCCGCTCATCATCCCCTGAAACAGCGACTCAAAATCCATGCCTTCAGGAAGGATGCCTTTCAGCGCTTCCATGTTTTTTTGCATATTGGAAAACTGTTTCATGGTATCCATGCTCTTTTGGAGTTGTTTTAGATTCTCGGCTTCTTTTGAGGTAAGGTAGGGGAGCAGATCGTCCATCGGAATTTCCTGATCCCTGTATTTTGTATCAAAACCGCATCCGCTTATCACATAGGGATGTGCATTCAGAAACGAAATCGTATAACGAAGTTCTAAAAATTTGATGTACATTGCCAGATTTTTTTGAAGGGGAGGATTTAAACAAGGTAACAGTATCTTTAGCATCTGAATATGATTTGTTGTATATAAACTGTCAAAGGCATATATTTGCTCGTTTTTTATCGTTTCCATAGAATCGCACAATGCTCCGGCTTTTTGATTTTTGGGGCGGTGTCACATACCGCTCCGTATAGCTCTTACCTTTGTATCAATGTATGCACCGAAAATATGCTTCATGCCTGAAAATCAGGATTGCTTTCCGGACCAGACGGATACGGCGGGGAGACAAGAGGTCTGACAGCGGGGAAGGATAAGAAGAGGCAGCCGTGGGCTGCCTCCGAAAATCTGCTTTTAGCAGAAGCCGTTGCCGCCGCATAAGCAGGACAGCAATAAGATCCAGATGATGCATTCGCAGCCGTTGCCATTGCCGTTGCCGCCGAACAAGCCGAATCCGTTGCATCCGCATCCGCAGTCGTCATTGTTGCCGCCGCACAGGAACAGAAGGATAAGGATCCACATCCAGTTGTTGCATCCACATCCGCTCTGGCTGCTTACATTACCGCATCCGCAGTTTGTAGCTGTTAAATCGCTCATAGTAGTTTTTCCTCCGTTTGTTTTTTATGCTTTATCTTATGCCGGCAGGAGAAAAGGGTGCGCCTTTTTTGAAAATAATCCTCTGCGTATTGACGTTCCTTTAGGAAGTCTGTAAAATGAAAGAAAGGATTGGATATGATATGTAGATAATGGCATAGATTGCATAAGGGAGGTGGGTACTTATGAAAATGATGAAAAGATTAGTAAAGACATTGATCGCAGCGGCACTGTTTTCTGTCTTTGTGCCGATGACGGCTGTGCAGGCGAAGCAGAATATTACAAAAGAAAATTTTGATTATGTTTGGTATCTGGAGCAGCATCCCGATTTGGCGGCGGCCGTAACGGCTGACGATCATGACACGATATGGAATTTTTATGAGACGATCGGGGCGCCTGCTGGATGGAACGGAAGACGTACAAAGGAATCTTATATGAACAGCCGTGATTTTAATTATAAGACCTTTCTGGCGATGAATCCGGATGTGTATACAGCATTCGGGGATGATTATGACAAAATTTACGAATGGTACATAACGATGGGTATCGGAGAAAACAGGTCCGGCGCTTTCAGTGAAGATACAATGGCCATGATGATGATCTATGATATTGCGGACAGTATAACGGACGACGGGATGTCCGACAGAGAGAAGATCAAGGCGGTGCATGACTGGTTGTGTGTCAACGTGGATTATGATTATGACGATTATCTTGCCGGCAGCCTTTCCCGCCGTTCTTACAGCATAGCGGGCGCTGTCATTTACGGCGACGCGGTGTGCAACGGATATATGCTTGCCTTTGAGGCGTTTATGGATGTTCTCGGCATTGAATCCGAGAACGTGGTCGGTTGGAGGAGCGCCGGCGACGGGCACGGCTGGAATAAGGTAAAGCTGGACGGAGTCTGGTATGAAATCGATGTGACATGGGACGATCTCGGGCTGTATGGCATGGGATACAATCACAACTATTTTTTGATCAGCGAGGAGCAGATGAATATAGATCACGGCATTTATGTGAGGGTCTGAGGGGGAGAAAAATAGAAGCAGGGGTAAGACTATAGAGGAGCTTATAGACAGGTTGTGAAAGTCTTACCCCATATTTGGTAAAAATACTTGCAATTTAGGCAAGATATAGTAGAATAAATAATAGAAAAAGTATGTCCGGAGAAAATGGGCGGAGGCAAAAATGAGCGGACTGCAGGATATACAGGATGAAAAGCTGCGCGCAGCAGTTGCAAAGGAACTGAAAAAGCGCGAAAAGAGAAGGAGAGGACTGATCGCACTGTGCATCATTGTTGCATGCGGCTGCATCGGTTATTTTTCTGTGTATACTTATATGAACAGGAAAACTCAGAACGAGAGCGCGAACTGGGCTAAGTTAAAAGATGAGGGCGGGAAGAAACCTAAGACGGATGAGGAAAAATTTGTCATTCACAGAACGGGGGAAACGGAGACACCGGATATCCTGCCTGAATATGAAATTTTATATAATAAGAATAAAAAGCTAATCGGATGGGTCAAAATTGCCGATACAAATATTGACTACCCTGTTATGCAGACGGTGGACAATGAATATTATCTGACCCATGATTTTGATCAGAATAAGGATAAAAACGGTTGTATTTTTATGGATAAAGACTGTGATGTGATCGACCGTTCCACAAATCTGATCATATATGGGCATCATATGAAATCGGGAGCCATGTTCGGTCATCTCGATAAGTATACCGATGAGTCCTTTTTTAAAGAGCATCAGACATTTCAGTTTGATACGATATACGAGAAAGGGACTTATCAGGTTATTTATGTTTTTAAGGCACAGGTGCTCGCTGAGGATGAGATTGCTTTTAAATATTATCAGTTTATCGATGCCAATTCGGAGGAAGAATTCAATTCCAATATGGCGGCGATGGCGGAGATGTCCATGTACGATACGGGCGTCACGCCTCCTTACGGCAGCGAACTGGTAACGCTGTCGACCTGTGACCGCTCTCAGGGGGCGGAGGGGCGCTTTGTGGTAGTAGGTATGCGAACTGCATAAGATAATAGAAGATTATTGTTTTTGCAAAGGTAAAAAGACTGAAGAGGTGGATTTTTATGTTTGGAAAGAAGACGAAAAAGCTGGACAGAAAAATGAGAAGAAGAATTCGGAAAACATCGGCTGTTATGCTGCTTATTTCCGCTATCGTAGTAGCAGCGATCCCGGTGCCGGAGGCGGCGGCGGCTCCTGGGGAACAGATTGAAACTGTTCTGGAACCGGAAGCAGCTGAAAAAACTTATTCAGTCACGGCGGCCGGTACCGGTGAGATTCCCAAGGCGGAGACGACAGATACTTTTTACAGGTCGGAGGGCGGCACATATACGTTTGTACATAAGGATACTCAGGTGGGTGGGTCTTTAGCCGTATTGTTGAACTGTGTGGCCGATGCCGGTATAAAAGATCTGGTAATACCGGAAAAGGTGAACGCATATACCCAGTATACAACGACAGACGGTTCCTCCAGAGCGTTTGCGGCGGCAAATAAAGAGGGCGGCGTACTCTATTATAGGGAGAGCCGCGTCGTGCAGCGTACCAGAACCACTGTAAACGGAGAATTTGAGCAAACTGATCCTATGCCGGGTGATACAGATTCTGCCTGGGGGCCGTGGGGCGGTGAGACACCGCCGAATTACGAGCCGGATCATGAAGATAAATCCACTGTTTCGGTCACATCAAAGTATGACAGCACTACAAAAAAGTGGACTCAGACCTGTGCCTATCTGGAATATCGTTTCCGTCCCTGTGTACTGGGAGACGAGAATGTCTGGAAACACGATAATGTAAAACAGTATGTTTGTGTGGATAAAGGTGACGCAAATACCGGCGCAAAATATCCCAATACGATATTTTATGATCTGCCAATCGGCATTAGCAACCCCAGCGGATTCATAACGGAGACGGCAGGCTATGATTATGTTGATATCAGACAAAACCCTAAATTCAAATTCCCTGAAGGTGACAATGAGGAGTGGCTTGTCAATGTAAAGGTGGGATATATTTCCGATCAGAGAGCGGAAATGAAAAATAATAAACTGTCGTTGGCAAGCGGCGATGGGATTACGGACGGTATACCTGACGATACGGATAAAAAATCATTTTTTTATGCTTTTGAGAATAATCTGAATTCCGGCGGTTCCATACAGACGGTCAGATTTCCGACTTCGCTGATTTCGATTGCGGACTATGCCTTTAGCGGGTGTACGTCTCTGGAATCAGTTTCCTTTGACGAACCGTCTAATCCGGCGGAAAGTTCGGCTATATCGGCGATCGGACATCATGCTTTTGCAAACTGCAGTTCCATGATATCCTTCCGATTCCCTTCGAATACAAGGGTTACAACTATTGCAAACTCTATATTTGAAGATTGTCCGAGTCTGCAGGGGTTTGTGGTGCCTGTAAATATTCAGGAAATTTGTGACAGTGCATTTAAAGGCTGCGCTGAGTTGGCTGCAGTAGATTTTTCCGCAGCGAAAAATCTGAAAACGATCGGCAGCCATGTGTTCGAGAATTGCTACGGGCTTGGAGAGAGTATCAGATTTTTAATGCCGGCTAATCTTGAAAGTATGGGAAAGTGGAATTTTGCGAACTGTACCTCCTTAAAAGAAGTGGAATTTCCCGGAAAAAACAAGGTTACAACTCCATTGCAGAACAAGACGGAGAATATAAGCCTTACGAACTTTGCGGGCTGTACTGCCTTGGAAAGAATTGATATAGCAAGTAATGATACTGAATTTGCTTATAAAGAGAATATGAATCAGGGGCCAAAGTATTATACCTATGATACCGGTACGCCGGCCGTAAGCGCAGTGCAGAAATTTAAAGATGATGTCGGCGATGAGTTTTATTTTGCCGCAAACGGTATCAGCCGCATTCACGATATGACAAAGAGCGAAGCCATCGCGTTTTTATATCTGGACAGGACACCTAATATATATGAAAAGGTGATCCGGGAGTATGGTGATGACGGCAAGATGGTACAGTATATATATCAGGTGAACCCAAACGGAGAACTGGAAGGGATTGATATTCAGGGAGACCCGGAAACCGTAGTGATTGAAGATAAGATCGGTCCTCACGAAGTGACGAAAATTGGTAGTCAGTTCAGCAATGGGGGCAAGGGAAATGACAATTTGAAGTCCATTACGATTCCGAGTACGATCACGGAAATCGGCGAAAATGCTTTTCAGGGTTGTAAGAACCTGAGGGAAGTTATTTTTGAGGAACCCAACAATATCAGAACGATTGGCGCGGGCGCTTTTAAAACGCAGTATGGCGCAGGGGGAATACCGATTGAAGAAGGTAAAAATCTGCTGACGTTTTACGGGAAAATAGACCTTAATTCCGTGCCTTTCCAGTATGCGATGGCGGAGGAAAACTATTTTACGAATGAGAGCCAGTCAAAGGAATATATTGATTTTTGTTCCGGAGACGGCACGAATGTTCATGTGAAATATAATGCGGAGACAAAGCTTAGAGAATTGCAGAAAGTACCGACAACGACGATTGCGCTGGCCGGTTCTACAAATGGGGAAGCTGAAAAAGATGATTACTATAAGACGCTACGGAAAGCGATGCTTGAGATGGATTCCTATACGGAAGATACGGTTGATGCTGCGCTGACGGAGATTGTGAAAGAGTACGATGAGGATGGGGCGATAACCTCTGTGCCGCTTTCTGATAATGTGATGCGGATTTTAAGGACGGCATTTGATGTTACGCTGCCCTCCGGTATTCAGAGCATTAAAAGCGGACTGTTTTCTACAGCGGATGAAAAGTCGACGACGAAGATCGATGCTTCCGGGAATGATCCCATTGAGATTCCCGCTGGGGAGGAATATATCGGTCCCGGTAAACCTTTTGCATATGCAAATACATCTATTCGCAGCATTACGATGGACGATATAGAAGATTTAGAACCCTTTACGTTTTACGGGTGTAAAAATTTGGAAAGCGTAGCTATGTACTCCTCCGAGAAGGAAGAGGGGGAGACTATCGGGAATTATGCATTTGCGCATTGCCCGAACCTGATGAGCGTAAAGCTTCCTGTGAGTACGGCGGATATGGGAAAGAGGCCGTTTGCGGCAGATCCCAAGCTGACAGGAGTGACGTTTGTAGGTGAATCGGCTTCCGCAGGCGGGGATCCGTCAAATAATGCGGGGGAAAATTATTCCTGTGAGAAGGGGATTATTTACGGTTTAAGCGATGGAACAAAAACTTCCGTAGTACAGTGTCTGGAAGCGAGAGGGGCTTTTGAAGGAGGAGTCGGCTCCTATGATATTGACAAGGAGGAACTTGCCGGCATCACCAGTATCGCGGAAGAAGCTTTCATGAATTGTAAGAATATTGAATTGGTGGATTTAACCGATTCAAATGTGAAGAATATTCCTAAGTTCTGCTTTGGTGATGCAAGTAAATTGGATGAGGTGCTTCTCCCGACTACTTGTACGAGAGTAGATGATTATGCCTTTAAAGATACGGATCTCAGTAAATTGCGTGTGCCGAATATGGAGACCCGTTTTGCTAATGACGCCTTTTATGATTCGGAGGAACCGGGACACATTAAAAATAATGTGGAAGTGAAAACCATGGAAGGCAGCGCGGCTGCGGAATGGGTAGCTACATATGCAAAATATAACTGGCGGCTTGGCAGTTTCCTCAAAAAGACATGTACTACGATTTTTCAGGATAGAAAAGGCCATGTTATTTCGGAGTATCGCTGTGAGGAAGGGGAAAAGGTAGAACCGCCTTCCGATGAAGACTGGGCAGCTTATTTTGCAAAATATGATGATTATGCGGGAAAGACTTTTACGGGCTGGTTCCCGGAGGAGTATAGTCCGGCGAAGAAAGAAAAGAATGAGGTATACGCAGAATTCAGCGATACGGTTACTTATTATGACGTGACGTTTGTGACGGACAAATTGAACACCATTTTGTCAGAGAGCGTGTTAAGCGGCAAGAGGACGCCTGTGCCGGAGACCCCTGTTTCCGAACAGACGCCGGGCGCGCCGTTTGCAGGTTGGATATCCCGCCCGGCGGGTTACAGCCCATACGAGCCGATCGTCTGTGATGTGACATTCATGGCAAGCTACAGCAGCAGCTCAAACAGCGGCAATAATCCGAATGATCCGAATAATCCGAGCGGCGGCAATAACGGCGGAAATAATGGTAGCAATAACGGCGGAAATAACGGTAGCAATAACGGTGGAAATAACGGAAGCAACAACGGCAGCGGAGATAATAACAACAATGGAAATGATGGGAAGCTGTACACTCTTACCGTTGTAAACGGTTCCGGTTCCGGCAGTTATGCAGCGGATACGATGGTGACGGTGGCTGCTTATACGCCTAATACGGGTTATGAGTTCTACAACTGGACTTCTTCGGAGAATGACACGAACTTTTCCAGTAAGACAATGGCTGCGACTGCCTTTAAGATGCCTGCAAAAAATTTGACGGTTACGGCTAATTACAAGACGAAGAGCGAAACCGGAAACAGCATCACATCGAAAAGAACACCGGGGACTGTTACATCTTCGCCGTCTTCCAATACCGGTTCTGTGAACAAGGTAGACAGCAGTACCGGCAGCAACAGCGGAAATAAAGGAAATGGCAACAGTGGAAGTTCCGTGCAGGTAAACCGGCCGGGTATCTCTAATTCAGATGTTGCTTCAGCGACGGTAAACGGTTCGACGGATAATTTTGTGGTCAGAGTGACAGAAGACGGGCAGGCGACGGCTGCAGTAGCGGAAGCGCTGCGGAACGAGTACGGTACGCTGGAAACGATCCATTATTTTGCGATGGATATCTCCCTGTATGACGAGACCGGAACGCAGAAGGTGACGGATACGAACGGACTTTCCGTGACAATAACCCTGCCGATACCAGATGAACTGCGCCAATACGCCGGAAATAACAAGATTGGAGCGGTCACAGGCGGCGGTAATCTGGAGAAGCTGAATCCGAGATTTACCACGGTGAACGGAGTGCCCTGCGTAACCTTTACGGCAACACACTTTTCGCCCTACACGATTTATGTGGATACGGCGAATCTTCTGGCAGGTGGTTATGATACGACGCCTAAGACGGGTGATGCGATTCATCCAAAGTGGTTTCTGGCAGTTGGGCTTGGGCTGTTTTCTGCGGTACTCTTTATGAAGAGAGATAAGAAAATGAAACGTAGTATGGCGTAAAGAAACAACCTATAAATTTTCTGACGGGAGCCGAGTATGAAAAAAGGTATTATAATAGGCGGTATCGTGCTCGCACTGGCAGCGCTTGCGTGGTTTGGCGGGAGAAAATTGTTCGGGACAAAGGAAGCGGATACAGAAGTGGCGGAAGCGGATGTTTCGGCAGATGTATCTGCTTCCGATGTGGAGATAAAGGAGACGGAAACATCATCAGAAGATGAGGAAGCGTTACCGGACGATGAAGAGACGGCGGCTGAAGCGGAAGAAATGTCGGCCGATACAGAGACGAAACAGGCGAATGAAGAGGGAGCGGAAACTGCGGAGGAGAGCGATGCATCGGAAGAAACCTCAGAAGAGGAACTGCAGGATGGGTCGGAGGAAGCGGTTCTGTTTTCAGATGAAGATGCTCTTTATACGATAAAAACTTCAACCGGCAGTAATCTTGGCATGGTGCCGATCGTCAACGGCAGTGCGGTAGTTTTGATGGATAGTGGCGCAGCCACTTATCAGGGAGAATATATTCCCGAGGAGCAGAGCGCTTATCGGATGAAACTGGAGGAACAGACATCTCTGGCGGCGTCGGAAGGGAAGGTCGGTGCGTGGGCTTTTTACAGGGAATCTGCTATGAGAGATTTTGTCTTTCCTGAAGGCATACACACTATTGAGAAGTTTGCTTTTGCGAGAAGCGGTCTGACAAGTATTGCTATTCCCGAAGGAGTGACCAGTATCGGCAGCGGTGCCTTTTACCATTGTGATTCGCTTACCGGTGTAATAATACCGGCCAGTGTTACAGTGATTGAGGAAAATGCTTTTTCGCATACCCCGTGGCTGGAAAACTGGATGGCAGAACGGACTGCAGAGGATTCAGGGGATGCGGAAGCCGCGGGATCGGATACTGCAGAGGATTTCTTGATCGTCGGGGACGGTATTTTGCTCGCTTACCGTGGAACAGAAGAGAATCCTGAACTCCCGCCGGAAGTAAAGAGTATCGTTCCGGGAGTGTTTGAAAATATTCAGTAGAGAAAGGTGTAAAGTCGATTTGTTTGATTGACTTTACACCTTATATTTTTGAAGGAATTTTGATTGCAATTATAAATAGTATATGATAGACTGATAAAAAGCATAAGATTTCTAAAGGAAAAAATTCATTTAGCAGCATAGCTGTTTCTGTAGGACATATCTGTTCTTATTCTTGAGATCCCTGCTTTTCAATCCAAATAACATAAAGGACGGGAACAAGATGTAGAGCAGATTTGGTATGGATACAGCCGATAGAAAGTTTTTGAGGCTTATCATCTTTGTTTCCTCACACAAAGGAGGATAATGTATGGTAAGCACAAAACTGGAGAAGTTGAATCTGCTTGATAAGTTTTTGTTTGACGAAGCGATGGAAGATAAGGAGACTTATCAGGCGGTACTTAGTATTCTTTTAGAAAATGAAGTGGAGATTTTGGAAAAACCGGAAACGGAAAAGGAATTAAGAGTGTCGCCGCAGCTGCGTCAGGTAAGATTAGACGTGGTGGTGATGGATGTTGAAAAGAAGTTTTACTATACAGAAATGCAGAAGAGGGATACCAAGAATTTGATTAAGAGAAGCCGGTACTATCAGGCACTGGTGGATTCCTCTTTGTTGGAGCCGGGAAGCAAGGATTTTAATCTGTTGAATGATAGTTGCTTTATCTTGATTGCTCCCTTTGATATATTTGGCAGAGGATTATACAGATATACTTTTGAAGGAAGATGTCGGGAATGTCCGGATTTAACGCTGGAAGATGGAATGATAAAAGTGTTTATCAATACGAAGGGAAGAAATAAAGAGGATTTCTCGCAGGAGTTTCTTGATTTGATGGAATACATTGAGATGACTACTGACGAGACAGCAAAAAAAGTTGAAAGCAAACGAATAAAAAAGATTCATGAAAGGATTTGCCTGATTAGAAAATCAGAGGAGGCGGGGATAAAATATATGCAAAGATGGGAAGAACTGGTTTATGCCAGAGAGGATGGTGTGATTTCTCATTAAGAATGACAAAAAAACAAAAAAGTGAAAAATCCCGAAAAAACCTTACAAACGCCGAAAAACTGCGGGTTTCAGAGATTACGATGATATAAAAATGTCATTCTTAGTGAGAAGAAAAAACAGAGAAAAAATAGGGCTTCAAGGGCTCTTATTTTTTTGTTCAAAAAATCTTCAAAAGTTTAAATATTTAAAGGGCCGAAAATAGGCGGTTTTGAAGAATGGTAGAATTTTATTGAAGATGGAAAAAACTAAACTTTCTAAAACTGCGGACATTTTAGTGATGAGTGTTTGAGAAATGTCCGCAATATTTTTTCAGTATTTATGCGGGTTGAAAAGGAATTAGATAAAATTGCGGACATACATAGAGGAAAACCACTGTGTGCAAAATTTCCTTTATTTATAGATACAATGTAATGTCCGCAATATGCCATAAATATTACATTTAAAGTAACTGAAATGGAAAAGTTACTTTAAAACGGCTGTTTTGAGCCGGATTTGAAGATATATTTTAAGAATTGAAGATACTTTGAAGACGAAACAACTAAAAAATTAGCCAGCAATATTATTATTTTGGACTTCTGCCAAAGGGGATGATTCTGTATAGTTCCCTCTTTTCTTTTGCTGCTGCTCATATTTATAGTTTACTAGATACATAATTTCGGATTGACTATCTTCGGGTAGTGTACGTAATTGTTCCAGTAAAAGTATTTCATCAGAAGAAAACTCAGAATTTTGAACTTTGATTAGATCTGAGCGTCCTACTAAATAGTCAATAGAACAATCAAAATAGTTTGCTACTTTTATTAACATTTCCCCAGAAGGAAAATACCCTTCTTTTTTCCAAGTAGAAATAATTCCAGAAGATACGCCCATTTCCTTGCCTACAGGCGTAGGCTTTTTATTGTTTATTTCACATAAATGATAAAATCGATCCCAAAACATAGTCGCCTCCATAAAATTTAAATATTTGAATTTTTTATATTGAAAAAATCAAATATTTGAGTTATTATATTACTGTAGTGATTCTTTAATATATATATTACCACAGTAAAGGTAAAGAAAGGAAGTGAAAGTATGAGCATTGGTGAATGTATTCGGGAAAAGCGTATAACGTCTGGATATTCCCAGGCAGGCCTAGCCATGAAGGTGGGGATTGGACAGTCAATGATGGCACAGATCGAACGTGGAACAAAAATACCAAATATGCTGCTGGGAAAATCCATAGCGGAAGCGCTTGAATGTAAGGTAGAAGAGCTTTACGGAAAGGAGTGAAATGTATAAAAGCAGAATAAAAAGGCTAGAAGAGAGGGTTGAGAGTTTAGAAAAAGTATCTGCTCAGCCAGTAAAAATCCTGTATTCAGGAAGGAGTATTGGCGAAAACATTAAAACCCGGCGGCAATCTCTCGGCATGACGCAGGAAGATCTTGCCGGCGCGATCGGGATCGGGAGGTCGATGGTGGCGCAGATCGAGCGTGGAAGCAAGATCCCGAACATGATGCTGGGAAGGGATATTGCAAGGGTGCTCGGGTGCGGTATGGAAAAATTGCTGGAGGAGGCATGAGCTGGGAAAGGAGAATGCATGAAAAAGAAGGAAATGGCGAAAAGGATCCTCAACTTAGAAAATCAGATGCAGGAAATGGAGGGAAAGCGATGGCTGGAATTGATAGCTATCGAGAAAATGGCAAAAAAGATCAATATTGATATTGATGAGCTTTTGCGTGAGAAAAGTCAGCTGGGGATGAATTATCGGTGTGAGCAGATAAAAGAAGAGGAAAAAGATCTCCCCCACGAGATCCTGAAGCTGATATTCGATAAATCTCCAGAAGGAATAAGCGTGGGAGAGATCAGGGATATCTTGAAAGAAATTCAGAACATTTCTGAGGATATCCAGATGGTGCTTTAAAGTGCAAATTTCGATTATATCAAACTAATAAAGAAAGGAAGAACAATGCGTCATAAAAATAGGAAAAAAAGTAAAATTTACCATATTAAAAGAGCAATAAAAAAATATGGTATTCCCAAAAAACTAAAAATGCTTTAAGGCAGTTTGCCAGAATGTTATGAGGACTTCGGAAAAAAACTCTCCTTCGGATTCGGGAAATTCGATTGTATCGTCCTGAGGCTGCTGCATTAAATAGTTGCTGATTAAATAGTAACGCATATATAAAGCACAAAGCATTTTGGCTGATTGTTTAATAGCAATGGCCTCACAAGAAGCAGGAAAATCTGTACGTAGGGAATACTGTCGGACGAGAGAATCGATGCGGTCAGAGTTTTCCAGCATAATGCGATCTATAGAATAGCGGTAACGATCAATATTATCCTCATATTTTCGGATAAACGTTGGACTAAAAACATTTTGTACAATTCTGAATAAAGTGGTTCTCACTTCATTGTAAGTGTAAATTTTCATGGTAGTATACTCCTTTGCATGAGGTTATTGGATAAGAAGATTGTACCAGAAAAAGAGCCAAAAGTGTAGAAAAATGGAAGAACTTTGGAATGAAAGATTATAAAAGGAAGAAGGTGAAGGGAAATGAAGCAGGAACAATTAGAAAAGGCAAATGCAATAAGGGAAGAAATTGAAAGTTTGGAAAGTATGAAAAAAGGGATTAGCCGTTTCAAAGGAATTCATGTATATGGAGATGGCGGTGGTGATAAAAAGATTTTGCTATCTGATGATATGCAGAAAGACATAGTAGATTTATGTGACAAAAAAGTGTCAGAACTCGAAAAAGAGTTTGAAACAATATAAGGAAGGGGCAGATGAAAATGAACGAAAATAAAAAAGAAATTGTACTACGGCTGAAATTGCTTCTCAACGCGACAAGGGCAGGCGATGATATCAGAAAACTGGTTTTAAGCGAAGATGAGAACTTTGTCACTATCATCTGGGAGAATGGATACCAAAAAGATGTATGTGTGGAAGCAGATTCCGGCACAGCGCTGATTAGAGATGTGCTCAATGCTGTGTGAAAGGAAGGAAACCGAAATGGTACTATTCGTCAGAGACAACAAAGCGATATGCCCTATCTGCAGCGGTCTGATAACCGCACGGCAAAACCGCTATACCTGCATAGACTGTCGGCAGGAATATATCGGTATTGATGAAGGGCGGATAGAAGGGGAAGTAATGGTGGAGTGTGTAGAAGATAGCCATGAAAAAAGAAAACCGCCGCCCTGCGGACAGGAACGACGATCTTCATAAATATAAAAGCAAGATGATCATACCATGATCAGAGAAAAATGGCAAGAAGGTGTTTGAATGGAACAACTGACAGTGGCAGAGTATGCAGAATTAAAAGGAATTTCAGAACGTCATACCAGGCGATTGATTATGGGTGGCCAGCTACAGGGAGCGATACCATTCGGAAGAAGTAACGCTTCCAAAGGTTACCTGATCCCGCTGGCGGCGATCGAGCCGAAACTGCAGAAAAAGTATATGCGGCTCCACAGGGAGAAGTTCCCAGAGCCAGAGGCAAGACCAGTAGAGGTGAAGTGCCTGGAAGATCTCAGTTTTGAGGAGCGCCAGGAAGTGAACCTCTGGAAAGGGATACTGCAGGACTGGCAGGAGTACCGGAACGGGTACGAAGGAAAGAAGGAGGAAGCAGACATGAAGTTTACCAGATTATTACAGATTAAATATCCGGGGAAGAGTTTTTCCCAGCGGATCCTGCAGAGACAGTGGAAAGCACTGAAAGAGCAGGGGGAAGGGGCGCTGATCGACAGGCGCGGCAAGCATGGAAACCATAAAAAAGCGGTACCGGAAGAGGTGTTTGATGTCTTCCAGTATTACTATCTTGATCAGGCGAAGATGAGCGTGAAAAAGTGTATGGAGCTGACGGAGCTGTATCTGAAGGAGAAAGGGAAGGAAGGACTGCTGCCGCTGGCATCCAGTGAGAGCTTCGCGAGAAAGGTCATGAAAGACATCCCGGTGCCGGTGTTACAGTATTACAGGTTCGGGGAAAAAGCATTCCGTGACGCCTGCGCCCCGTACATACAGCGGACCTATGAGGATCTGCACTCCAATGATATCTGGGTATGCGATAATCACACCTTCGATGTATTTGTTAATGACGGGGAACATGAGAAGCCGATCCGCGTATACCTGACGGCGTTTCTGGATATCAGGAGCCGGAAGATGATGGGGTGGTATGTCACCCTGAATCCCTGCTCGGACGCAACACTCTTTGCCCTGCGCAGGGGGATTGAGCGGTACGGGATCCCGAAGCGGATCCTGTCGGATAACGGCCGGGAGTTCTTGACATTCGATATAGGGGGCCGGGGATTCCGGACAAGCAGGAAGGATGAAGAGCATGTGGCTCCCACGATTCTGGACAATCTTGGGATCGAGTTTAGGACGGCGTTACCAACCAACGCCAGGGCGAAGATCATCGAGCGGGCTTTTCGAGACGTAAAGGAGGATTTTTCCAAGCTGTTTGAAGGCTATACCGGCGGAACCATCGCGGAGCGTCCGGAACGGCTGAAAAAGACAGGGAAGTCAGCGGAGAACT
The DNA here is from genome assembly GCA_910577955.1 of uncultured Lachnospiraceae bacterium. Classification (GTDB taxonomy): domain Bacteria; phylum Bacillota; class Clostridia; order Lachnospirales; family Lachnospiraceae; genus 1XD8-76. The sequence continues at coordinate 64,832 of CAJTNC010000012.1, read as the reverse complement.
TTACTTTGCTGCCGGAGTTCATCAACTATGTTGAAACTTATATTGAAGGATACTTCAACACTCGTTCACACAGCGGATCCGGCATGTATGGAAGGACAAGAAATGAGGTGTATGCTGCGGAGCTGATCGAGAAACGGACGGCGACAAGGGAGCAGTTAAACTTGATGATGCTGCGGAACACCCGGATGCAGAAAGTAAAACGGGACGGCGTCTATCTGGGGCTGTATGACATGAAGATCTATTTTAATTCCGTGGAATTAAACTGGAGCTATTTCGGGGAAAAAGTCTATTTCCGATATAACCCGGATGACCTGTCTGAGGTGCGGGTATACGATGAGCAGGACCGGTTCCTCTGCACAGCGAAGCAGATCGCAAAGCTGTCATACTTTGCTACAAAAGAGCAGGTGGCGGAGGCCATGCGGGAAAACAGGAGACTGGAGCAGCTTGTCAAGCGATATAAGAAGGATAAAGATTTGAAGGGCGAAAAGGCCATGGACCTGATCCTGCGGGAGGCAGGGCGGCTCATGGGCGGTTCGGAACCGGATCCGAAGATTTTGACGCCTGTAACATTTTCGGAAAAGACGCTGCTTGAGGAGCAGGGCTATATCAGTGCAGCGCCTATCGATTATACGGAAGCGCTGGAACGGATGGCATTAGCGAAATAAATGGAGGAAAGACGATGGAAGAAAGAGATTTGAATATAACAGAACAGGAAGCAAGGGACTTTTTGCAGAGATATAAATCGGGAGAAGGAGGAAGCCCAGCGAGAAGTCAGGCGGCGATCGCAAGGGAACTGGGGATATCGGAATCTGCTGTATCTAGCTTTCTTTCCGGTACGTATAAAGCGCCACAGAAGATCGTGGAGAAAATTGCGGCGTTAATAGAAGCAAATGAGAAGAAAAAGGTGGCTCCGAAGGAGCCGGGGTATGTGCAGACCTCTATCAGTAAGAGTGTGATGAACGCGATCCGGTACTGCCATATACAGGGAAAAATCTCCGTGGTATATGGAGATGCTGGGGTTGGTAAAACGATGGCCTTTAAGGAATATATGGAGAAGAATCCGCTGGCGGTGGGTATTACGATCAATCCGACTTACGCAAGTATCACAGGAGTAAATGAACTGTTGGCGGATCAGCTCGGCGTTCGAGAACGGGTAGCAAGGCGGATCACGAGTGAGATCGTGGCGAAGCTCAGAGGCTCCGGAAGGGTGCTGGTGATCGATGAGGCGCAGCATTTGACGGTCAGGACATTAAACCACCTGCGTTGTATATCGGATGAATCCGGCGTGGGGATCTGTTTTATCGGAAACGAGGAAATATACGCCAGAATGAAAGGCTCCGGCAAGGCGGATTTTGCACAGCTCTTTTCCCGGATCGGGATGCGCAGGCCGGTGGCCACTACGGACATCACAAAGGCGGATGTGCAGGCGGTGTTCGGCGGGTATGAGATGGATGAGAATGCGATGGACGTGCTGTACCGGATCTGCAGGACGAAGTACGGACTGCGTGGAGCGGTCAATGTGTTTGTCAATACGGCGGCGGTATTTGAAGAGATCACTGGCTCAGGCATCGGGCAGGTGATGCGGGACATGAACATAGGAGCGTGATGGCGATGGCAGGATTTGAGGAGTTAAAAGAGCAGTACTGGAGAACATTAGCCTACACAAGGAAGTCTGGGCGAATCAGCCCTAACGTGAAAAGGAACGCGGAGGCGCAGTGGGACAAGTACCCACGGGAGATCGTAGAGGAGGCGCTGCGGATCCACATCAGACAGTACAGGGATCCATCTTATAAGGAAAATTATACGATAGGGATCATGCGGAACTTGCTGACACAGGCGGAGGCAGGGCTGAGAAAGCCGGCGGAAGAAAAAAATGGATTCCACAATTATAAACAGAATGAATATGACTGGGATGCCTTGCTTCACAAGGTCAAGGTGAATTAGCGGAAAGGAGAAAGGAAAATGCGGGAACAGGAAATTGTGATCCGATACAGGATACCATCTATTCCTTCAGAAGTAGAAGGAGATGAAAAAAGACTGATGGAAGAGGCGCAGAGAAATTTTGCCGGGCAGATCATCACCCTTGCGATGGGAAGGATGGAAGATAATGGTGTGGAATTTGTATCAGCCTGTAAGAAAGACGGCATTGATCTGGCAGCTAATTATCTGGCCGGTGGGAGATTCGACGCAGTATCTCCACCGGAGTTTCTGAAGATGAAGTAGGGGAATGGCACGTATGCAAAGCGCATACGGGCCAGCCTAATGCAGCCAAAGCCGGTCCCAAGCCCGGAAGATGCAGAGGGGGCAACGAATACATATGACAGGAGGCAGGAATGAACAGGAAACAGGCAGTGATGAAGAAACAGGAGTATGAAGAGATGGAGCGGGGCGGGCTTTCCCCTGCGTTCCGACGCCCGCCATGGTACTTGACTGCCGCCAGAACTAAAAGGAAGGAGAACGAGGATGGCATTAGGAAGAAAGAGAATGGAAGAGCCGACATTAAGGAACTGGGAGCAGGTAGACGAAGCCCTGAAGGCGATTGCAGAGGCGGGGAATGAGTTGGAGATGCTGCATAGTGCAATGAACCTGCAGGTGGATGCCCTGAAGAAGGAATTTGACGAGGCGGCCAGACCCTACCATGAGAAAATAAAACAGAACGAGCTGCTGGTAAAAGAATTTACAGCAGCCAGCAGGGCGGAGATGGAAGGGAAGAGCAAAAAGCTTACTTTCGGCACAGTGGGGTTCAGGATGTCCACAAAGCTGGGGCTGCCAAAGGATGTGGCGAAAGTGATTGCGAATCTGAGGAAGTATGGCATGGAGAAATGCATTACTACGAAGGAATCCGTCAATAAAGATGTCCTGAAGACCTATGAGGAAAAGGATATCCTCAAAGTAGGTGGGAAGCTCCAGAAAGAGGATACGTTCTATTATGAATTGAACAAACTGGAGACAAAGCCAAAGGAGTGAAGATATGGGGACAGAGCAAATCACGGCAGCACAGATTAGGAAACTCCATGTGACAGCCAGAGAGTATGGTATAGACAGCGACTTACTGCATGAGCATATCTTCAGGATCGTAAGAAAGGACAGCATAAAACTCCTTACAAGGGAGGAGGCGGCAAAGGTCATTGATTCGCTGGAAGGCAGACAGGGGGCGGGGGAGGAGACGATGACGCAGAAACAGAGATGGTATATCCTATCGCTGGCCAAGAAGCTGGGCTGGACAGATGAGGCCGGGAAGGTGGATGAAAAGCGGCTGAATGGGATGTGTGTGAAATATGCGAAGACGAGCTGTTGGAAATGGCTTTCCCGGAGTAGCGCATCCGGAGTGATTGAAGCCCTGAAGAATATGTCCACAAATATAAAAGCAGCAGAAAAGGATTGACAAATGGAAGGAGGTGGATGAAAATGTCAGTAAGAGCGGAGGAGGAATTGTTGGAGACCCTGACCATGGATGACTTAGAAGAGCAGTATCGGATGATAGCACAGGTTGTGGGATTGGACGGGTTAAGGAGATTATGCGACCAGTTCGGCGGTAGCAGCATCTATATACCCCAGCGCCGGAAAATTATAGAAAATAGGCGGGAAACTGCTATCTACAGGGAGTATGACGGGGGCAACATTAAACAGCTTGCAGCAAAGTATGAGGTATCCGAATCAACGGTTTACAACATAGTCCGGGATCGGCTGGCCACTAAAAAGGGCGGAAACGTGCTTGGACAGACAAGTCTTGCAGACATGGGCTGGGATTCTTGCTGACTTTGCAAAAAAGGCCGTACAGTACAAAATACTTTAAATGAAACTTATGCTAAGATAGCCATTGTAAGGACAAGATCTTTACGGTGGCTGTTTTGTTTCTATTGTTTTTGGGGAGGGTAATTATGGAAGGGGCAACTTTTGCGGCTGCCACGGCGGCAGCGGACAATATAGGGATCATTGCGGTGCTGCTGATCATCTTTGTGGGGTATTTTATCTGGAGATCAAAGGATGACGCAAAGAAGCAGGACGAGGAGAGAAAAAAACATAAAGAGGAGTTGGAGGCCATGAACAAACGCCTCTGCGACCGGGAAGACATGCTGATCGCTCAGAGCGAAAAGCGCGAGGACATGTTAAGGACTGACGCGGATCGGAGGGAGGGGCTCCTGCGGGAAGAATCTGCCAAAAGGGAATCCATCCTGATGACCAACATGGAGCGTCAGACTGCATCTTTGGATGGCATCATGAAAACACTTGGAAAGATGGAGAGCAGGCTTGAAAGGATCGAACAGAAGATGGAGAGGGGGGAAAGAAATGTCAGCAAATGAACTGAAAATAACGGAGGCAAAGATATTTCGGGGCAACATCATAGAAAAGCTGTATGAATACTATGGACAGGACATCCGGATCTCGACGCTGAAAGCGGCGCTGCGGGTGAGGAGATATTTTGACGATATGGAGATCCAGAAAGCGATCTATTATCTGGGCGGTGATGAAAAGCGGTATGTTCATGTGGAAGTGGATCCGGAAAGCTGGACGGATTCCATGATCTGGCTGACGCCGAAGGGCGTGAATCTGGCGGAAGGTGATATGAAGGATATGGGGGTGGTTATAGATGAGTAGCATACAGACAGCAGAAAAAGAAGTGATCCGGCAGGAGATATTGGAGATGCTTTCCATGGCGGCCGAGGGAGGCGCAGGAGAAAAGGTCCTGCGGGCGGCCCTGAAAAAGGCAGGGTATGAACTGACCGAGGAGGAGATCCTGCGGCAGATATCCTATTTGAAAGACAAAGGGCTGGTGCGGGCAGTGGAAGTAAAGAACCCCGGGATGAGGATCCGGCGAACGATAGCATATATCACGGCAGCCGGTACAGATTATTTGGAAGGCAACGGCGGGGAGATCCCCGGCATAAATGAGGGCTGAAATGGAGAAAAACAGGAGCCACGGGAAGGTGGACCGCCTTCCGGCAAAACTGAAAAAGGATGTGGAGAGCCGGCTGCTGGAAGGGGAGACCTATGAGGACATCTCTTCCTACCTGAAAGAGCAGGGGGAGGATATCAGCTATTCTGCAGTAGGGCGTTATGGCAGAGGATTCCTAAAAAGGTTTGAGAGCGTCCGGGTAGCAAAAGAGTTTGCAAAGCTGCTGGCGGAGGACAATATCGACCGTCCGGCCACGGAGCTTCACGAGGCAAACAACCTTCTGGCCAGCCAGTTGATCATGGAGGCCATGATCGATGATGACATGGACGCTAAAGAAAAAGCGCAGGTGGCAAAAAGTATAGCGACGCTGCAGCGGGCACAGGTATCCAACGAAAAGCTGAAGATCGATGCCAGAAAGGAGCAAGGGGCGGTACATACGGCTTTCAGGCTCTTTACTGACAAGATATATACAGAGATCGGGGAAAAGTATCCGGATATCGCACAGAAGCTTTATGAACTGGCTGCGGAAACGGAAAATGAGATGGCAAAGATCACATAAAGCGCGATTCAAGCCATTTTGGATAAAAAGGGTGAAATGGGAGGATTCCCGGCTGAAAGCTTTTGAAGACAAATTGAAGCCTGTTAAAGGTGTTGTAGAGGCATTAAAAGAGGGTGGAAGCCTTACCATGCCCAAAACCGTGTGGACAAAAATGTAAAGGAGCGTGTCCCGATGAAAGAATGGCAGAAAGAAGCGGAAGGATATTTTTTTAGACATCACTTGAAGGTGGGCGAGATCGCAGAGCTGACCGGTGTCTCAAGACAGAGCATCTCCGAGTATCTGAAAGGATGCCTTGATTATGAGAAAGAGAAAAAACGCCGGAAAGCAGAGAGTAAGATCCGACGCCGGGAATACAAAACGCAGAAGCAGCGGGCATATCGTGAAGAGGCCACAGTTTCTATGTTGGTGACAGGGGAGAGCCTGCGCCGGGAACACGATATTGCGGCGGTGATATTGAGCAGAGAAAAATACTATTAAAGGGTTCTGGACTTCCAGAGCTCTTTTTGATTGCTTGAAAAGGGGTTCAGAATGAGTATAGCGGCGGACTTTAAGAACCGCATAGAAGGACAGGATAATACAAGGCTGAATAACCTGAAGGCAGGCAGGGAAAAACTTAGGATCTTCTGCAACCTGCGGAAACCGGATTTTTACAGACCGGAACGGGAATATCAGGACATCCTCTGTGATACGCTGCAGGCGGCCTACGAAAAACGGCTCGTAAATGAAGAGACGAAAAAGCCTATCAAGTACCTGATCATCAACCTTCCGCCGGGCTTTGGCAAGTCCTATACGCTTGCGAACTTTGCCAACTGGTGTTATGGAAAAGATTATAAAAACAAGATCATCACGGTTTCTTACAACAACACTATCGCACCGGAATTTGCCAGAACAACGAGGGATATGATCTTAGAGGAGCCGGATCCGGAAGGGGATTCTTATACGACGCGGGACTTCTTCCCGGATGTGCGGGTGAAATATGGGGACGCTTCCGTGATGAAGTGGAGCTTAGAGGGGAGTTACGCAAGCTATCTTGCCACTTCTTTTGATGGTACCGTGACCGGCATGAGGGGGAATATCATCATTATCGATGATCCTATTAAAAATGACAAGGAAGCAGCTAATGATGCGGTAAAGGAAGGGCACTGGAACTATTTGAAAAATACGCTCTCTTCCCGTGCGCTGCCCGGGGCGTTGTGGATTATCGTGCTAACCAGATGGGCGACGGATGATCTGGCGGGGAAACTTTTGCAGGAATATCCGGGAAAATGCCATGTGTTGGAAATGAAGGCTCTGACGGAAGACGGGCCGGAAGGAGTGAGTATATGCGAGGATCTTTTCCCAACAGAAGATCTGCAGGATAAACGAACGACATTGGATCCTGCCATCTGGGGAGCCAACTACATGCAGACGCCGGTAGACATCAAAGGGGCGTTGTATGGAGAATTTAAAACGTATCCGGCTGTGGATCCGGATAAATTTGAGCGCGTGATCAATTACACGGATACGGCAGATGAGGGGAATGATTTCCTTGCGTCCGTCAGCGGCGGAGTGATCGGGCGGTACGGGTACGTCACGGATATCTACTATACGGATGAGGCGATGGAAGTGACGGAGCCGGAGACGGCAAGGCGGCTGCAGTTAAACGGTGTCAGGGAAGCCGCCGTGGAATCCAACAACGGCGGGCGGGGCTTTGCGCGGAACGTGATCCGGCACTTGAGAGAGCTGCGGTGCACGAAATGCAGCGTACACTGGTTTTATCAGAGCAAAAAGAAAAAAACACGGATCATCGTCGGGGCATCAAACGTCATGGAACAGGTTATCATGCCGGAGGACTGGGAGAAGCGATGGCCGAAGGCGGCGGAGCATCTGCGAAAGTATCAAAAAAAGGGGAAGAATGAGCACGATGACATCGAAGATGCGTTGACAGGGTTCGTGGAGCTAATCAACGGCGATGTGAAGCTAAAGAAGAAAGCAAGGATAGGGAGCAAGAGGCGGCTCGGCTTATGAATCCTGGTTGATAAGAGGGTATAGTAATGTATAGATTCCATGCGGAGCAGGTCAGAGATGAAAAGTTTCTGACGGAACTTATTAAAAAATTTAAGAGTAATGATATCCCAAGGTTTCAGAAACTGCAGGATTATTATAAAGTGCAGACGGAGATCCTGCAGCGTGTTATGGAATCAGGGAAGCCAAATAACAAGCTGGCGCATGGTTTTGCGCGATATATAGCAAATATGGCTACCAGTTATTTTATGGGACGCCCCATCAAGTATGAAGTGCCAAACGAGACGTTACCGGGAGAAGACGGGGAAAAAGAACTGGACAATTCCGAGTATAAAAAGATCCTGAATAAGGAACTGCAGGAAAACTATATCAATAAACTTAATTATGATGTGGCAAAGGAGTGCAGCAAGAAGGGGATCGGACATTACCTGCTGTTTATAGATGAGGAAGGGAGGCTACGGATCAAAAAATGTAATGCAGAGGAGATCATCCCGGTCTATTCCCCGAAACTGGGGGAATTCCTTGAATGCGCGGTTCGGCTCTGGGAGGATAGGAAGCTGGATGGTACGCTGATCGCGGAGTATGCTGCAGTGTATGATAAAAAGTATATCAGGTACTACAGACGCAGGCCAGTGTGCATGAGATATCAGTATTATATGCGTGAACCCCATATGCTGGGAGATGTGCCAGTTATAGTCAACTGGAACAATGAAGAACAGATGGGGGATTATGAACCCCATATCTCACTGGGGGACGGCTACGACAAAGCACAGTCGGATACCGGGAATGACATGGAGTATTTTTCGGATGCTTATCTATGCATTGCAGGGGCGTCAGAGATGGTATATGGTGCGGGGCTGGATGACGATGATAAGTCGAAGTCTGCAGCGGCAACACTTCGACAGGAAAAAGTCTTGTATCTCGATGAACAAGGACAGGCACAGTGGCTCACGAAAAACGTGAATGATGCCGCATCTGAAAATTACAAGAACCGACTTTATAATGATTTGTTCTTTTTTGCGCAGGTGCCGGCACTATCTGATGAAAGTTTCTCGGGAAACCTGTCAGGTGTAGCGATCAAGTATAAGCTGATCGGACTGGAGGAGCTTGCGATTATGAAGCAGAATGCTATGGATGCTTCACAGAAAAAGCTTGTATCGCTTGTTACGGATTATATCAACCTGAAATATAATAAAAATTTCGATTCGCAGAAGGTGGTACTGAAATATGAGCGCAATCTGATCACGAATGACACAGAATTGATCGACAATGCTACAAAACTGGAGAGCATTACCTCACGCGAGACGCAGCTCTCTGCATTGCCTTCCTCCATTGTACAGGATGCAGGAGAGGAATTAAACAGGATACAGAAAGAGGCAGCGAAAGCGGAAGGGATCCCGTTTATAAAAGATGAGGAGATCTGATGGCTGGTTACTGGAAAAAGCGGTACTTGAAAGATAAGGCTGTTTCAATCAACAAATCGGAAAAGTACATAGTGGAGCAGCAGGAAAAATACTATGCCGCCGCACAGAAAGAGATCCGGAAAGATATCGAGGATCTGTACCGGAAGTTTGCGGATAAGGAAAATATCACACTGGCGGAGGCAAAACGGCAGATCGGTCGGTCAGACTTTGCCAAAATTGATTTTGGAAAGATGGTGGATTACCAGATCGAGAAAAACAGGGAGTTTAAGAAGAAAAAGGATAAGCTTCCGGGTGATGTGGTGGCAGCCATTGAGGCGCAACATGCCCGGTATGAATCGGGGCTCCGCGCCTATACAAAAAAGGGTCAGATCACCAGACTGGAACTTTTAAGCCTGCAGATCGATAAAGCCATGCTGGATCTGTATGATAAAAACCAGATCAGCATGTATGACTGTTTATCACAGATCTACGAGGATGGTTATTACCGCAGCGTTTTCGCCGGACAGAAAGCGATCGGTTTCGGGAAGGACTTTACAGCACCGAATATCAGGGCGGTTGAGCGGGCAGTGCTCGCCACTTATAATAAGAAGGGATATTCAAAGAGGCTTTACGGGCACTGCAGCGCCTTTTCGAAAGACCTGAAGGAGAATCTGGTCACCGGCTTAATCAAGGGCGAAAGCCTTGATAAGATGAGCACGCGGATGAGTACGCGGTTAAATATATCGGCGGCATATGCCAGAAGGCTTGTGCGGACAGAAACAGCGTATATTTATGAACAGGCGTCCCTGAAAGCATATACGGAGTGCGGCATAGAAAAGTATGAGTTTCTGGCCACGCTGGATCATAAGACGTCGAAACCATGTCAGGAGCTGGACGGGAAGAGATTCCACATCGAAGATGCTATGCCGGGGAAAAATTATCCCCCCATGCATCCGAACTGCCGGAGCACCACCGTGGCTGCTTTTGATGATGATAAGGCAACAAAGCGTCTGGCAAAAGATAAAAGCGGGAAATACTATGAAGTGCCGTCTGATATGACGTATCCGGAGTGGAAGAATAAATATATGGGCGGCAGAATGACGGGAGTAAGTGAAAAGGCGGAACCTGTGATCAGACCCCACCAGCCGGGCTTGGATATAGAAAAGGAGCGGCTGGCTATAAATACAGCTATAAAAATGGTGCCGACAAAAGTCAGGGAAGCACTAAATAGTGGGACGATAATAGATGTCGGAAAAACAGGGGCTAGTCAGTACGACTATAATAATGATATACTGTATGTGGCAAAAGGTGCTGATACAAGAGAGGTTATTCATGAGATCGGGCATATGGTGGAAAACAAGATGCTATTACCCGAAAAGGGAGCCGTTGTCAAACAGGGATTTTTGGAAAATGTGCCGCTAAATGACTGCGTAAAAGAGATATATTATGATGCACAGAAAAATCCGGTAGAAATATTTTTGCTGAAGAATGACAGATTTGTATCGGAATATCAGGGAAGGCTATATGTAAATGACTGGTCAGAGATATATAATGAGCAATGGGAAATAAGAGGAGAACTGCTTCAGGAGTTTATATCAGAGCCATTCCGGGAATATATAGAGAATCCTAAAAGGTTAAAGGACTATTTTCCTGATTTTTATGAGTTGATAAGGGAGACTGTAGAATGACAGCGAAAGAAAGACTGCTCCAGATGAAGACATATGAGGAGTATGAGAAAGGAAGGAAGGAACTGGCCGGTTTAAAACCGGATAAAGAGGTCATAGAACATCTTTCGAAGCTGTTTGGAAAATTGTCAGATACAAAAGAAGAACTTTATAAGATACCGCGGAGTCAGGGAGGAACGATAGGGGACGGGCTGGCTTGGCAGATGGAGAAAAACGAGAAGGGGTAAGATACTGGTAACTAAGAGATTGCACAGAAATGTGTGGTCTCTTTTTAATTACAAAAAAATAAAGGAGGATACGAGATGGAAAAAGAGCTATTGCCGATGAACCTGCAGTTTTTTGCGGCAGACCCGGTGGAAGGCGCGGTGGATCCGGCAGCGGACACCGGTACGGCAGGCGCAGCCGGTGCGGCGGATACAGGGGGAGAAACCGGTCAAAAGGCAGCAGATCCGGAGGAGGAGAAAAAGGATCCTGCAGAGGAAGGGAAAGAAAACGCAGGAGGCAGCCAGAGCGGAAACCTTGCGGGGGATGTACAGAAGATGGTGCAGGAAGAAATGAAAAAGGCTTCCATGACGCCGGAAGAGAGGGCGAAGTACGAGGCGGAAGAAAAGGAAAAGTCCCTAAAAGAGCGGGAGGAAGCCATATCGCTGCGGGAGCGGACGGCAGACGCGAAAGAACTGCTGGCCGAGAACGGTTTGCCTGCGGGCTTCGTAGACATGGTCAGAGGAGCTGACAAAGAGGAGACGGAAAAAAATGTGAAAGCTTTTAAGGCGCAGTTTGATGCAGCAGTACAGGCGCAGGTGGAAAAGCGCATGGGAGGTCGGACGCCGGAAGCCGGGAGTGGTACCAGTAGGGAAGACGCAATGGAATCTCTTATTATGAGTTGTTTATAAAGTAGAAAGGAGAAAGATTATGCCATTAAACACATTAGCATATGCAACAAGGTTACAGACGGCGTTGGATAAAAAGGCGGAGGAAACCATGACATCCAGCTGGATGGATGCCAACGCAGGACAGGTTGTTTACCACGGAGGCAGGGAGATCAAGATCCCGAAGATGTCTCTGACAGGGTTAAAAGATTACGATAGGGATAATGGATATCCGAGCGGCGGCGTGTCTCTGGCTTACGAAACCATGATCATGGAAAAGGACAGGGGCACAAAGTTCCAGTTAGACGAGATGGATATTGATGAGACAAATTTTGTTATATCGGCATCGACGGTAGCCGGAGAATTTCAGCGAACGAAGGTGATACCGGAAGTAGATGCGTACCGGTATTCCAGAATTGCGACGCTATGTACAGATAATGCGGTAAGCTATGATATGGAGGAAGCGAAGGTTTTTGAACATCTGCTTGATGATATAGCGGCAGTGACAGATAAGGTCGGAGAAAATGAAACGCTGGTCATCTCTATCAATTCGTTAGTAAAAGCAAAGTTGGAAAAACTGGAAACTTTCAAAAAGAGCATTTCGGTGGAGGATTTCCTGCGCGGGGAGATCCAGACAAAAGTTAAGGCGGTCAACGGTGTGGCATTGATGCCGGTTCCGTCCGCAAGGATGAGGACGAAGTATATCTTCAAGGACGGCAAGACAGATGGGCAGGAAGAAGGCGGTTTCGCACCCGCCGATGATGCAAAGCAGATCAACTGGATCATCATGCCTAAAAGGGCGCCGATCGCAGTCTGCAAGCAGGATAAAATCAAGATTTTTACACCTGAACAGAACCAGATGGCGGATGCTTGGCTGTTTACCTACCGGAAATACCATGACCTTTGGGTGAAAGACAGCTATAAAGATGTGGTAAGAACCAACACTGGGACGATACTGACATCCAAACAGGATACGTAGGGGGTATAGAATGACAGTATTCAGACTGGAAAAACTGAATGAAGTGCAGTATGCCTATGATGAATCCCGGAGGGCGGAACTGGAAGGAAAAGGCTTTGAGGTTACAGCAAAAACAGAAAAATCTGCAAAAACAGATGCTGCAAAAAAATCCGGAAATAGCAAAAAGGCAGTCGGAAGATCAAAGGGGGCCAAAGAGGAGGCTGAAGATGTTAGATAAGATCAAGATCCGTCTGGCATCACTGGGGTTTTTAAAGGATGAGGAGGACACATCACAGGACGGCGTCCTCCTGCTGATGCTGGAGGATGCGCAGGATGCGGTGAAGGCATACTGCCACAGGAAGGACATCCCGAAGGGACTGGAGCATGTAGTCAGGGGATTGGTGGTGCGCAGCGTGCAGGTGGACAATGTGGATAACGTATCTGCCATCAAGCGTGGTGATACGCAGATCAATTATACCACAACGATGACATCTGACAGCTTTACGGAAAAAGAAATAAAGGTATTGAACAGTTTCCGCAAGCTGCGGACGGGATAGGAGGGCATATGTCAAATTTTGAAAAAATGAGGTACCTGCACCGGAACGGAGAAAAGGCTGGGGCAGGGAAAGAAAAAAAGAAAGCTGCAGGAAAGAGTACAGGCGTTATGGAAAAGAAGGGGGCAGCGGATGAAGCGCGGGGCGGCAATCCTAGCAAGGACGTATAAAGACCGGCTGACAGTGACCAGAGGAGAGCCTTCAGTGGATGATTCCGGGGAATCCATCCGAAGAGATATAGCTGTTTATGAGAATGTACCCTGTGCGCTGTCAAAGGGGACTGTGGAATCTCCGAATCGAGAAGATAACAGGCGGGTATCGGATGCGGGACATGTGATATTTACCGCTCCGGACATCCAGATGGTGGATATGGATAAAGCGGTTATAGTTACAGAAGCGGGGCAGGTGTTCCGTGGGATGTGCGGCAGGACTTTTGTGTATGCAGGATCCCACGGGGAGACACCGTTTCATATAGAAGAGATGGCGTAAAAATGGGGGAAAAACAGATGAGATCGCTGGAAGATCTGGAGGATGCTTTTGAGAGCGGCCTGCGGGTGTGGGAAGAGGAGATCGTCAGGAAGAGAGCCAACGTTATGGCGATGAAGATCATCCGGGAGATCAAGAGGCTTACGCCGCATATTTCTGGAAACCTAAAGAGACGCTGGTTCTTTAAAATCGAGGAGCGTGATGGAGAACTGGTCATCTGGATATCCAACGATGCAGAGTATGCAGCGCCTGTCAACTATGGGCACCGTATTGTCAGAGGAGGTAAGACTGTAGGAAAAGTACAGGGGAGGTTTATGCTGGAGAAAGGGATCCAGACCTATCAGGATACCTACATGGAACAGGATGTGCTGGATATGCTGGATGACCTGAAGGAGGCGATGAAAAAATGACGACGGAAGATATCAGGGCGGGGATCATCCGGATCCTGCGGGAAAATACGGATGTGGAAAATATCACTGGCGAGGATCTGGAACAGACGAAGGACTATTCGGCACTCAAAAAGGACGGGGAAGGAAAAACGCTTCCGGTGCTGCAGGTGCTGGTGGATCCGGTCACGGCCAGCATGGCGGCAGCCGGATGCCACCGGGACAAAAGTGTGTTGGTGGATATCTCCTACATGGAAGAACGATATACCAGCCGGAAGAACATCCAGAGAAAGCTTGCGGAACTGGAAAGGATCTTGCTACCTTATTTCCGGATCGGGGACAGGGCGTTTACGCCTGTACTCTCATTCGGCATCACGGACGGGATCGGACACTGTACGTTTCCGCTAAATTATACGGATGCCATTCCGGTGGAGGTTAAGGAGCCGCCTGCAGGAGCAATAGATTTGAACTTGTAAAGAAAAGGAGGGAACATGGGATTACCGAGTATACTGATCAATTTTAGAAAAAAAGCGCAGGACTTTGTCAGGCGGAGCAGCCGTGGGATCGTCTGTGTGATCTTGAAGGATAAGACAAAAGAACAGGTTATCACGCCAATCAGGGGTTATACGGATATCGTGGCTACGGAATGGACGGAAAAGAGCAGGGAGTACCTGAAGCTGATTTTCAAGGGCAGCCCCGGTGGCGTGATAGCTGTCCGGGCGATGGAAACGGAGGAGGTTGTCGATATAGAGGCAACGCTGAAGCTGATCCAGAACCTAAACTTTGATTATCTATGCATGCCGGGCTATCAGGCGTCATATATGGAAAATTTTAAGGATTTTCTGCAGGGGATCCGGAAAGAAGGAAAAAAGGGCAAAGCTGTCTTGCCGGACTGTAAAGCGGACAGCTCAGCAGTGATCAATGTGACTGCCGCCGGGATCTCAATGAAATGGGACGATGAAGAGCAGGTAAAGGAACTGACGACTGCTGAATTCTGCTGCAGGATCGCCGGGATCTGTGCGGGGATCCCGCTGACGCGATCCACGACATTCTATGTGCTGGACGAGGTGCTGGATGTCCTTCAGGTGGAAGATGCGGATGAGAGGATAGATGCCGGAGAGCTGGTTGTAGTTTATGATGGTGAGAAGCATAAGATTGGACGCGGGGTGACAAGCCTGCAAAAAGTAACGGAAGCTGAGCCGGAAGATTTTAAAAAGATCAAGATCAGGGAAGGGGCAGACATCATTAAAAATGATATTTATACCACCTTTAATGATGGCTATGTTGGAAAAATGAACAACACATACGACAATAAGCAGGCGTTTATTGGGGCAATCAACAGTTATTTTTCCACGCTGGAGGGTACCGTCTTAAACGGGGAGGAAGAAAATTATGTGGAGCTTGATGTAGAAAAGATCCGCCAGTTCCTAAAGGACGCAGACCGTGATGTGGATGAGATGACAGAGCAGCAGATCAGAGAGGCGGATACAGGATCCGCTCTGTTCCTGACAGGGACGATATGCCTGTTAGATGCGATGGAAGATCTGGATATGACAATGGAGATGTAGGAGGGATTCAATGGAAAAGCAGATCGCTGGGAATAAACACTTAAGTGGGACATATGCAGAGATAGTGTATAACGGCATGAGGATTTTAGAGACGACTAAGATCACAGTAAAAATAACTGCTAGCAGGGAGGATGTACAGACTGGCTTGAGTATTGATTCCAAAATAACAGGGCTGAAGGGGGAGGGTACACTTGCGCTGATTAAAACCTATTCCAGATTTGAAGATGTGCGCAAGGAGATCCTGCAGGGCAAGGATCCCAGAGGAACAATAATTGCGAAGCTTAAGGATCCTGATGCGGAAAGCGGGCAGACTGAACGGTGGCAGATCGGTAATGTCGCTCTGTCTGAGTTTGGCTTTGAATGGGAAAAGGGAGCTGTCGTAAAGCAAGAGATCCCGTTTACTTTTACACCGGCCGATATGATCAATCTGGATGCTATAAACCCACAATAATCAGGAGGAAAAAAGATGGATAATACAAAAGTAGTTATTTTTCAGGACTTTGCAAGAAGAGCGAAAGCACGTATTGAGGAAAGGAAAAAGAGGAGGACAAAGCAGCTGTATGTCAGTGATATCGACATGACATTGACGATCCACGGCATATCGGATGAGGAGTATGCAGAGATCACTGAAATGAATGGCCTGTCGGATATTGAAAAAGATAAGTATCTAATCTATTATGTCTGTCCGGAGCTGCAGGAAGCGTCGCGAATCATGGTGGAAGAGGGAGCCTTGACAGAGAGCGGGAGATATAAGATATCGGATATATTCCGCTCCGTAGACAGGGTGGCATTGTGCCGCGAGATCCTTACGCTGTCCGGGCTTACGGGTGAGACATCGGTGATGGATGTGGTAGAGAAGTCGGAACGCATATCTGAGAGGGACGAAGTAAAAAACTCATAAGAGAGTCTGGCTTTATGGAACTAACGGGATATTGGATGGAGCGTGGAGTAACGCCGGAGAGGATGTTTGCCCTGTCCCGTGAAGACAGGCTCATTTATAGAGCGATTATGGAGCTAAACCGGGAACAGGAGAAAAAAGAGATGGCAGATACGATCTACGCTGCCATTGTCCGTTTCTGGAATGATGTAAATAAGAGTAGCTGACAGGAGGAACGAGGATGGCAGGAGAAGTTTTTGGCGCTACGCTGATGATAAAAAATAACGTCTCTGCTGTCATGAAGAGCGCAAAGGAATCCAGTAAAGGCTTCCGGGGAGAAGTCGAGAAGACTAAACAGGAACTGAAAAAGTTCAACGAACAGAAAATAAAAGAAAAAGAGATCCGCCTCAAAAATACTACAGCCTATAAAGCGATACAGGGAGTGAAGGAAAAACTTGAGCCTGTCAGTAAAAAGGTTATACAGCTTAAAGCGAAAGAAGAAGTTGCTGTATCAAAGATCAAACATGTAGTCAGAGAACTTTCCAAAGTCAAAGATAGCAAGGTGATCACATTTGCTGCCAAAGGCACGGAAAAGGTACTGAAAGGGATTGGGAAGGCAGCTGTGATTGGAACGGCTGCAGCCTTCACTGCCGCCACGGTGGCAAGTGCAGGGGCAGTAAAATCCGCTGTGGAATACCAGAATCAGATGCAGGCAGTGGGCACGCTGCTGGATGGGGATGTAAACGGAACCCTCCAGAGGATGTCTACGGACTTAAAAAAGGTATCCATTGATACTGGGGCCTCCCTTTCGGATTTATCTTCCGGGCTGTATGATATAGTATCCGCCTTCGGGGAAGGGGAAGAGAATGTAAAGCAGTTGGAGATCGCCTCAAAAGCGGCGAAAGCCGGGGCGGCCACAACATCTGATTCCGTGGCACTTTTGTCCGCCGTGACTAAAGGTTACGGTGATACTTCGGCTACAGCGATGCAGAAGGCTTCCGATCTGGCGTTCCAGACAGTGAAGCTAGGGCAGACTACTTTTCCGGAGTTGGCATCGTCGATCGGGCAGGTGGTGCCGCTTGCCTCCACCCTGAAAGTGAGCCAAGAAGAGCTCTTTGGCGCGATGGCTACGCTGACCGGTGTGACCGGCGGCACAGCGGAAGTCACCACACAGTTGAAAGCCACCATGCAGGGATTCCTGTCTCCTTCCGGAGAAATGGCTAAAAGTCTGGAAGCAATGGGATATGCTTCCGGAGCAGCAGCGCTCGAACAGGAAGGTTTGGACGGAGTGCTGAAAAAGCTGAAGGCGTCTGTAAATGGCGACGAAATAGCGTTTGCAAACCTGTTCTCATCCGTGGAAGCAAAAAATGCGGTTTTGGCGCTGGCCGGGAATCAGGCAGAGAACTTTTCGGCAAAGACTACCGCGATGGTGACAGCATCCGGTGCTGCGGAAGCCGCCTTTAAGACACAGACTGCTTCCGTATCAGAATTGATGGGGAAGGTCAAAAATGCCGGGAGCGTGATGCTCACCAGCTTGGGAGAGAAGGCGCTGCCTTATATCACGGCAGGGCTTGAAAAGCTGGTGGACAGGCTGCCGGAGATGGAAAAAGCTTTCGATAAAGTGGCGGAGCGGGCAGGCCCGGTGCTTGAAATGATAGGCGGAGCCGTGCAGAATGCCTACAGCACATGCCGGCCCATTGTAGAACAATTTGCGGGAACCTTCGCCAACGCGTTTCTGTCGGCGAAACCGGCTATTGATACGGTTGTTTCAAGCGTACAGTCTATGCTGCCCTATATCCAGCCTGTTCTGGAATCGGTTGTGGGCGTTGTATCATCAGCAGTGCCGGTGGTGGCGGATATCTTTTCCGGGCTTTCCGTGGTGGCAGCAGCAGTTTTTCCGGTGGTATCGGAGATCATAGCGGATGTGGGGAGCAAAATCTCTACGATCTTTTCCGGCATATCCGGAGAGACAGGGACGCTGCGCAGCATTTTCGAGATGGCAGCGCCGGCGATCGCTAATGTCCTGCAGACCATGTGGGCAGTGGCAGGCCCCATACTGGATGTAGTTATTTCTACAGTGAAGCTGGTAGCATCCGTATTTAAGGCAGCATGGCCGGCTGTTTCTGCAGTAGTAAAAACGGCATGGGATGCCATAGAGCCTATCTTCAGTGCTATCGGAAAAGGGCTTTCGGTGGTGGCGGATGCGATTGATACGGTCACGTCCAAAATAGGTGGAAAGAAAGATAATGGAGGAGGGACATCCGGAGGCGGCGGAAAGCAAAACGCTACAGGTACAAGCTTCAGCTCAGGAGGATGGTCAACCGTCGGAGAGCATGGCCCGGAGCTGATGAAGCTGCCAACCGGAACAAAGATCCTGCCGAACAGTTCCCTGCCGGATTGCACACCCACACCGGTGCTGGTACCGGCCGGTGCAGGCGGAGGCAGTAGGGGAACAGCTGCGGTCAGTATTGTTATAGAAAAGATGGAAGTCCGGGAAGAGGCGGATATTGAAAAAGTGGCAAAGAGGATTGCTGACATGATTGAGGAGGCGGCTGAGAACAGCTGAGTTGATACGAGGAGAATAATTAGTGAATACAAGGATCATTTCCATATCGTCCGTGGATGGAAGCTTTGCTTTGGCAGTGAACCCAAAGGAGGTAACCGTCTCTTCCGGGGCGAAGCTAAAGACACTGGAACTGCTGAATGCTGGTGATATTGCGATGGCAGGGAATAGGACATTAGTAAAGATAGCAATCCAGAATACATTCCTTCCATCTCTGGACAGCCCCTTTTATAAGGGCACACCGCCGGACACCATTCTTGCGCTGATGAAAAAGTGCAGGGATGCACCGTTGCCGGTAAGGATCATCATTTCCGGCACGGACATCAACAGACAGTTTTGGATCGAAACCATGGAAGAAAAGTATGTGGAGGGAGACAAAGACCCTCATGTCAGCTGGAGTTTTACAGAGTACCGGCAGACCACAGTGTTACCAGTGGCCTCTCTGGCCGGTAAGCAGACATATGCGGGATTAAACCAGCGTGCGCCTGCCATGCAGGTGCCAAAGAGTGTGACAGTAAAAAAGGGCACTACGATGTGGGATCTGGCGAAAAAATATTATGGAGACGGGAATCGCTGGAAGGAGATACAGGCGGCAAACGGAGGAATAAATGAAAGAAAGTTACAGATAGGGATGGTGCTGGTGATACCATGAAGATTATAGCGGCGGGAATAGATATCAGCGGGCTTGTAGGGAAAGTAACATGGTCCGGAGACAGTAAACAATATGCTAGGAAGTTGTCTTTTACATATGCCCATACGGAAAAGGATGACAATATCATAAAAGTGGATGTGCCACTAGGGAGTAGAATCCTCATGTATGATGATACAGGAAAACTAAGATTCGATGGAGTGGCACTGACACTGGAGAAGAATGAAGCGGGGGAGGATCTGTCAGTGGGATGCAAGGATATGGCCTTTTACCTGCGGAGCAAAGCGTACAATACTTACAAGGGGACGCCGGCACAGATCGCGGCGGCAGTCTGCAGCGAGTTTGGGATTCCTGTCGGCGTGCTGTCAGATGCCTCAAAGAGCGTTAGTGTGATCAGTACAGGGGATAAAATGGTTTACCAGATCATCGAGGCAGCATATGAAGCAGCCGGCAGGGATATACACATTTACATGGAAGGACTGTCCCTCTGTACGGAAGAGCCGGGGACAAAACTGGCGGCTATCTATACCGGGGACGATTCCGTGACGGATGCCGTGTATAAGAGCAGCATAGAGGAGCTGGTGGATCAGGTGTATATCATGGATAAAAACGGGAAATTCCTTCGGGCTGTCCAGAATGATGAGGATATGGCTGCTTATGGCATTGTACGGGATATTTACAAAGTGGAGGACAGCAAAAAGGATGTGGACGCGGAAGCGCGGAAGCTGATCCGAAGTGTGGAAAACACAGGGAGCATTGATATTACAGCGTCAGATTATGAAGCTGTAACCGGCCGGCGGGTGATTATAATGAAAGCGGGGAGCAGCATTTCCGGAGATTTTGTGATCGTATCAGATAATCACAGCATAGAAAATGGGAAGCATACCGTAAAGCTGGGGCTGGATTTTAAAGGAGTGGGATATGGGAAGGAATAATGACATTGGAAGCAGGTTTGTCGGGCTGATGCGGGAACAGGGGGCGAAGTATAACGGCTTTGATCTGACGCTGGCAAAAGTTACTTCTGTGAATCCCGTGGTGCTGTCTTATAATAGCACGTCGATATCCGGAGATGTAGTATTGTCCGGCTGCCTGCAGACCGATACGGCTCTGGAGGATGCCATTGACAGGGAACCGGAAGTTTCACGGGGATTTAGGGACGCTTTAAAAGAGCTTATAAAGGGGTTCAAATTGTCTGCCGGCGATAGGGTTGTGGTCCAGAGGGTCGGGGATACATTTTATGTGATAGGGAAGGTGAATCCATGAATAGGAGCGTATTTCCTTTTACATCTCATGCGGAGGATACTATATCAAATGAGAGGAAGCTGCCGGTATTCCAAGAATATGCCTATGATTTTGAGAAAAACTGCCTGAAAACCAGCGGCGGACATACTTATCTTGTAAAGAAAGATGAGGCGCTGAAAGTCTGGCTGTATTATGTGCTGCGTGTTGCGAGGTATCGATATGCGGCCCACTCCCATGAGTATGGGAACGAACTGGAGGAACTTATTGGCACTGCCGGGAATAGGGAGATTCTGGAGAGCGAGATCATGCGCTACATAAAAGAGGCAGTGATGGTCTGCCCGTATATACAGGAGATCAGCGATTTTGAGTTTTTATGGGGAGCAGAGGGCAGATGCACGGCATGCTTCAAGGTAACCAGCATATATGGCAGGTTCACTTATGAAAGCGAGGTTTATAATGAGTAATTCATTGCAGGATATCTTTACACGGATGCGGGACAACCTTCCGGACGGGGTAGTAGCGATTGAGGGGACATTTAGTGGAAACAATTTGCTGGCAGTATCCAACGAGCTTGCGCGGACATACTCTCAGGAGATAGAGCCTATGCTGTCCAGAGCTTTTGCAGTGTCGGCAGAAGGGGAGGATCTTGACCGGATCGGGAAAGATATCAATGTCAGCCGCAAGGAGGGCACCTGTGCAGAGGCAATCGTGATGATTCAGGGTGATCCGGGATGGTATGCTGATATTCTGTTGGCAGCAGATTCCATCTTATTCAAGACGGCAGACTTTCAGATCGGGCAATCCGGAAGTACGGAAGTAAGAGCGGTTTGCCTGACGCCTGGCAGTATCGGCAATGTACAGGCCAGTACTATTCGGGATATTAAGACAAACGGTGTGACACTGACAGCGGTAAATAATCCGGAAGCAGCGTTCGGTGGGTATGATGTGGAAGGGGATGATTCCTATAGGAAAAGAATTCTGGCAAAAAAACAAAAGACCGTAACTGGCGGCAATAGGGAGCAGTACAGACAGTGGGCGCTGTCAGTGAGCGGTGTGGAGAAAGCAAAAGCTATTGACCTGTATCATGGACGTGGCACAGTCGGGGTTTTCATTGTGGCGGACGGAGGACAGTGTGCATCAGCAGATCTGATAGGCACAGTAAGTGATTACTTAGAAAGCGTTCGACCCTGCGGTGCGGACGTATCTGTCATGGCTGCAGAGGCGGTGCAGATATCCGTGTCTGCAGGGCTGGTATTAGATGGTACCGATACAGAAAATGTACAGACAGAGTTTGCCGTGCTGCTTGCCGGGTATTTGCAGAGCATCCCCTTCGGAGAAAAAAAGAAGACGACAGTATCCTATATGAAGATCGCGGATTTGTTTCTCCGCGTTGATGGCGTAGAAGATATACAGGACATTACAATCAATGGCACGGATCAGAGTGTTATTCTGGAGGAGATACAGTTTCCTGTAGTGGGTCTGGTAGAAATTGCAGCGGTGGAGGAAGCACAGAATGCTTAAAGATTCATTGTCGAAATTGGAAGCATCCATGCGGCAGATGGATGAGTTATTAGAAGCAGAACAGATAGAAATAGACCGTATGCATGTGGAATTGGATAAGCAGCATGAACGGATGTGCGTAAAAACAGCGGATGAGGCAGGGTTGATTTTGTGGGAAAAGGAATATGGCCTTATTCGTGATAGTTCGTTGACATTGAATCAGAAAAAAGCAAGGGTGTTGGCAAAAATGAACAGCGGGGAGACGGCAACACGATCCATGCTGGCGGGGCTCGTGAAGCAGGTGATAGACGCTGATTATGTCGAGATTATCGAATATCCGTTGGAGTATTACTTTGAAGTCTTGGTAGGCACTCAGTACCTTGCGGAGAATATGCAGATTGCAAAGGATGCCATAGATGAGGCAAGACCGGCACATCTTGATTTTGAATTTATCAATGAGGTCAAACGAATTGATAAAGTAGGCTATTATGTTGGAATTGCAGGAGCAGTAACAAAAAAAATAATCGCGGAGGTATGCACGGATGGATTATATATTGACAAATAGCGGGGCAGTTCTGATGACGCAGGTAGCAGCAGGGCGGACAGTGATTTTCACCCGTGTAGAATCCGGAAGCGGATATTCTGCTTCACCGGCTGTGCTACAGAATGTTGTTGACAAAAAACAGGATATGTTTCTGGATGAGGTTATTTTTGAGAACAGACAGGCGGTTGTGAAAACAACACTGTCAAATGTGCAACTGGAAGAAGAATACCAGCTAAGACAGGTTGGCGTATATGGAAAGCTGGAGGGGGATGAGGCAGATACATTAGTGATCATAGGTCAGCAGTATAACGGAGAAAAAATACCGTCTTACGGAAATGGAATCATACAGATAGAGTATGATATTGCGATGAAAATTTCGGGTACTGGCAATGTGACTATTGAGGGTGTTGGCACCGGATACGTGACAAAGGGGCAGTTTCTGGCACATCTCAGTGATAATGATAATCCACATAAAGTTACAGCAAAGCAGTTAGGGCTTGAAAATGTACCAAACGTAGACACTGATGATCAGACGCCGACGTTTACAGAGGCGGAAGAGCGGGAGAATATAGCCTCTAAGGAAAAGTTGTCTGTACTATTTGGAAAGATCAGAAAATGGTTTAGTGACCTGAAGGAGGCGGCATTTTGCTCTGTGGCTAATAATCTAGCAACAACAATATCTGGAAGTGTTCTGGATGCTAGACAGGGGAAAGAACTGCAAGATCAGATAACTGGGTTATATAGTGATTTAGGCGGCTTTGAGCCGATTATTGATGAGACCGGCAAGATAACCGGTTATAAAACTACAGTAGGCGGTGCAGATACAGTGTTCCCTTTTAGCGAGGTTGATAAAAGTGCATTGATTGAAGCCTTATCATCATCTGGACTTAATATCAATGCTGATAGCACACCGGAAGAAATTTATACAGAGCTAAAAAGGGCTTTTCCTGGCAATATTTTCTCATCCATTATTACTACGACGTCATATCCAAATAATGCATTGTGGGCAAGTCCAACTCCGATATATGCATGGTATGGTGCAAGATACAATCTAACTGGATATAAATCCATCACTTTTAATATTAACTACTATTATTTTGAATGGAGATCAAGTCAAGAAAAATACTATTATAACATTCACAATTATCTTTGCGGTGTTGCGCTATCTGCTGGTAGTAGTTTTATTAGGAGTAAGGGATTGACTAATATTGGACAGCACTCAAACACTAATACTATGCAGGGCACGGTTAATATCACGCTAGATGTAGCTGATCTTGAAGGGTACTATTATATTGGTGTTTCTGCGCAGGCATTAAATTCATATACTGGTGGAAGATCAGAATTTTATGGTGGTGATAAGGGTATACAACAGTTTACATCCTATGTAAGATGTAACGGCGTTACATTTAATAAATAAAACACTGAATTAGTTTCTTATATAAATAATATAAGAAATGTACGAACCACCCGGCAATCCAGAACCTTCGATATCGCGCAAGCCAAACGTTACAGTATCTGCATTTTCTTGAATAATTGTGGATGCTATATATGGAACTATATTCGAATTTGCATTCTGCCAGCCGTAAATAGCAAGTTTAGCGGTGGTGGATTATACGGTGGAGGACGTGGCGGGAACTATAATGGTGGGTCTGCCGGCGGCGGGTCTGGTTATATAGGCGGAGTACCGGAATTTGAATATAATGCAGTAAAAGCTATGTATTTTGGGGATAGAGATAAATAGTATTTATTTATCCGACAAAAAACTTTCATAAATATTATATTGTGAAAATAGGTTGGATACTGAAACGATATCTGGCTTTTATTTTTATAAAAAAAGCGGAAAGGACAGGCAGTTTTGAAAAAACGCATGAAATAGTAGCACTATTTAAAATTAGAAAAGAAAGGAGCATATAGTTGATAAGATTACTAAAAGGTGATTGCCTTAAATTGATGGAGAAAGAACCAGATAAAAGAATAGACATGATTCTTGGCGACTTACCCTATGGAACTACAAAATGCGATTTTGACAAAACTATCCCATATGAACCACTTTGGAAACAGTATAAGCGGATCATTAAAGATAACGGGGTGATATGCCTGTTCTCACAGCAGCCATTTACTACAGATTTAATAATGAGTAACCGCAAGATGTTCAGATATGAAATTATCTGGAATAAAACATTACCAACCGGCTTTCTGAACGCTAAGAAAATGCCTATGCGGTATCATGAAAATATATGTGTTTTCTATAAGCACTTGCCTACATACAATCCGCAAATGCGAATGGTTAAAAGAAATGATATGGGGAGGGAGCGTCGGAACGGAGGAAAAGCTGAACAGTACAATGAGTTCCGCAATGATGATTGGCGATGGGTGGAAACAGGAGAAAGATACCCCTCTGATGTACTGGAATATGATTTACCGGAAGAATTAGAAGATGTGGTTAAGTTTTCAAACTGGAACGGCGCATTATTTGGAAACACAGATAAGACAGTAAAGCACCCGACCGCAAAGCCGGTTGACATGTTGGAATATCTGATAAAAACATACACTAATGAGGGTGATACGGTTCTTGATAACTGCATGGGTAGTGGTTCGACGGGGGTTGCTTGTGTGAATACAAATAGAAATTTTATTGGAATGGAACTTGAAGAAAAATATTTTGAAATAGCTAAAGAGAGGATAGGTGAGGCGAGAAAACTTATGATGATTAAAACATAGAAAAGATAAAGAAAAACTATATTTTTAAGTCAAAAACCCGGAAAATATTTCCGGAAAGTTTTTGTAAGAAAATTGAGTTTTTTGACAGAAATTTTGAGCGGCTACAAATATGAGAGATGTTGCAGCGCATCCGCATTACAAAAACAGCAAAGCGGTTATGGCCATTGAAAACGTTAGGCGTATCTATCAAAAGTGCAGGAAAGAAAACTCATTTTTGGTGTGATCAAAAAGTATTAAGAAGAAAGTGAGGATTGAAAAATGAATATGGAACTTATGATGCAGTATATTACTTATGGACTGATGGCGCTGGGGGTGCTGGCCTTTCTGGTGGCGGTGATCGTGCAGGTGATAAAAGAGCTGCCGGGATTAAATAAGATCCCCACCAGCATCGTAGCGCTGGCGGTATCGCTTATTTTATGCCCGATGGCGGTAATCATCTTATGCCAGTATTTTAAGATCACGATCGTCTGGTATTATGTTTTCGCCGCATTTATCGCCGCTTTTGTGGTATATGTGATTGCAACCGGCGGCTGGGAGCGCGCGGCGGAGATCTGGCAGCGGACCAGATATAAAAGGGGAAAAATAAGTAAATAAGCAGCTAAAGGGAGCTTCGGCTCCCTGTTTTATTGCTATAAGAGGAGAAAGGAGAACGGGATTATGAGTAAGGAACTTATTATTGCGCTGGATGCGGGGCACGGGATGAGAACACAGGGAAAACGCTGCATGAGGAAGTTGGATCCGGGCGAGACAAGGGAATGGTGGCTGAATGCCAGAATCATGGACATGGTGGAAGACGGACTTGCGGCTTATGAATGCAAGGTGCTCCGAGTAGACGATAGAACCGGGGCACAGGACATACCGCTTTCTATGCGCGTCAGTGTTGCGAATGCGGCAAAGGTGGCCATGTACATATCCATGCACCACAACGCAGGGCTTTCCGGCCGGCCGGGCGGTGGTACGGTAGTCTACTACTGTTCAAACAATAAGGAGCGTCTTAGACAAGCCGGGGATCTGTATAGTGCAATCGTAAGCAGGACAGGCCTTAAAGGCAACCGTAGCCAGAGAATCATCAAAAACAATTTTTATGTGATCAAAAATACAAAAATGCCGGCTTTTCTGGTCGAGAACGGGTTCATGGACAGTCCGACGGATGTGCCGGTGATTCTCTCGGAGGATCATGCCATAAAAACAGCACGGGGAGTAATCGCTTTTTTGGTAAAAGAGCTCTCTTTGAAATACAGTGAACATACCACGCCGGAGTCTGCGGTATATAATGGTCTGGACTATAGTCCTGTATTTGATGCCGCGCAGTATGCGGCGCGGTATACAGACCTGCAGGAAGCGTTCGGGGATGATGCATCCGCGTTATTCAGCCATTTCATTTCCAACGGTATGAGTGAGGGCCGGCAGGCTATTGATACGTTTAACGTACAGGCATATAAGGCGAGGTATCCGGATCTTCAGAAAGCATTCGGAAATGACCTTCCTGCATATTATCAGCATTATATTCAACTGGGGATTGCAGAGCAGAGAAAAGCTTTGTGATTTTCAGTTTTTAAAAAAGGAAATTCAACAACGGTTTAAAATATCTTCAACATGGCATTAGAAGACATGAATTATTGTAGAATTTCCTTTTTTGCATGATAAATTGTAAGTTATGAAGAAATGTCATTCTAAGTGAGTAAAAATGTCATTTTTTTTGCTTGCTCACAGATGGAAAGGAAGAGGGAATAAAAGAAGGAATAAAAGAAGGGGAATTGGGAAAGCTGATTGAACTGGTCTGCAAAAAACTGTCAAGAAATAAAACTCCGGAAATGATTGCCGAAGAATTAGAAACAGATTTGGATGAAATTTTTCCGATATGTGAAGCGGCGGAGGCTTTTGCGCCGGAGTATGACAGCAGAAAAGTGAGGAGGAAATTTCTGTTGGAATGAGAACTCACATTGCGGTCGGATTCACCATTCCGTACCCTTGCTTGTTCCATGCTTCGCCAAGATTGCGCGCGGTCTGCAAGAGCCGCCTTTTGCAGTATTCGTTGGATTCGAGAGGGTTTCTTTGAAAAAAGAGCGCGCAGCATCCTGAGACGATGGATGTCGCCATAGACGTGCCGCTTTTTTTGCAGTAGTATTTGTTCAGTATTGATTTTCCTCGGTAGGGAGCTGCTTTGCAGGAGACGATCTCTGTGCCGGGAGCGACGATATCAGGCTTCCTGTAGATCTCTGAAATTTCACCTCTGCCGGAATAAAGCTGGCAGGGGTGCCCGAAGCGATGGCTTTCAAAACCTTCGTGGCATCCCACTGTAATAATATTACGGTTCATGCCGAGCATAGAAATACTGCCGCTTACAGGACCTTTGTTTCCGGCTGCGCAGACGATCATAATACCTTGATACCATGCTTCATTTAATAGTTTTCTGATTTCGTCATATTCCTGTTTTTGATAGCCATCTCCGGTGCCGATAGAGATATTAAGCACACGGATATGATAGATATCTTTTATCCTGAGGATCCAACGCAGTGCTTCCACCATCTTTTGAACGCTGCCGTCCCCTTTTTTGTCCAGTATTTTACCGACGACAAGGCGGGCTTCCGGCACGATTCCGCGGTATAGTCCGTCCGAAATTTTTCCGCTGCCTGCAATGCAGCCACAGACATGGGTGCCGTGTCCGAAATCGTCATAAGGGATAGGTCTGTCTGATAAAAAATCATGAAAAGCAAGAAGTTTTCCATGTAGATCGGGATGAGTGGAGTCAATACCACTGTCTAAAACAGCGACGGTCACAGGCATATTTACAGAAGTTTGATCTTCATTGTTTATTTTTAATAATTCAAGTTGATTTCTGACTCTGTTCATTATTATTGTAAGTAGCTCTTTTTTTCTATCATAATCAGCAGCCACTTGTTTTGAGTTTGTACTATAATTAAAAATTGTTTTAGGTATTTTTTAGTAAAAATGATGCTTGACAGAAGAATGTACTAATGTATACAATGATACAGAAGCGGTTTAGGAAAGGCGGTTAATCTCATGACAGATTTTTATAACAGCAATATATTTACAAACCGGCCTATTTACATGAATACAGGCAATAATCTGTTGGAGATAGAGGAGCATATGTACATATTGGATGATGTGAAAAAGCCCAATGTGTTTCGCAATATGTTCCCCTATTCCGAAGTGCCTAAGATACCTTTTAATGATAGGATCGTACCGCATAATATGCCGAGGGAGATTTGGATCACCGATACCACATTCAGAGACGGCCAGCAGTCCAGAGCTCCTTACACGACAGATCAGATCGTTGCGATCTACGACTATCTGCATAGATTGGGAGGTCCTAACGGATTGATTCGTGCCTGTGAGTTTTTCCTGTACAGTAAAAAGGACAGGGATGCGGTGTATCAGTGTATGGAGCGGGGGTACGCATTTCCGGAGGTGACAAGCTGGATCCGGGCTTCAAAAGAGGATTTTAAACTTGTCAAAGAGATTGGGATGAAAGAGACCGGGATTTTGGTAAGTTGTTCCGATTACCATATTTTTATGAAGTTAAAGATGACGAGGCGCGAGGCAATGGACCATTATCTGAACATTGTTCGTGACTGTCTGGAGGAGGGAATCAGCCCACGATGCCATTTGGAAGATGTCACAAGAGCGGATATTTACGGCTATGTGGTACCCTTTTGTCTGGAATTGATGAAATTGATGGAGGAATATAAAATACCGGTCAAAGTGAGAGCCTGCGATACTATGGGATACGGCGTAAACTATCCGGGAGCTGTGATTCCACGTTCTGTGCAGGGCATTATTTACGCCCTTCAAAAACATGCGGGCGTACCATGCGAGTTGATCGAGTGGCACGGTCACAATGATTTTTATAAAGCGGTAACGAACTCAACCACCGCATGGCTTTATGGCTGCTGTGGCATAAATACATCGCTTTTCGGCATTGGTGAGCGTACCGGCAATACGCCGCTTGAAGCGATGGTATTTGAGTATGCGCAGTTAAAGGGAACCCTTGACGGTATGGACACTACGGTCATCACGGAGTTGGCTGAGTATTACGAAAAAGAGATTGGCTATCGGATCCCGCCGAGGACGCCTTTTGTGGGCAAAAACTTTAATGTGACAAGGGCAGGTATACACGCCGACGGGCTTTTGAAAAACGAGGAGATATACAACATTTTTGATACGGAGAAATTTTTAAACAGGCCGGTGCTGTGCGCGGTATCCAACACTTCCGGTCTTGCAGGCATCGCCCACTGGATCAATACTTATTACAGGCTGAAAGATGACAGGCAGGTCGATAAAAACAGCGAACTTGTGAAAAACGTGAAAGTTTGGGTGGATGAACAGTATGCGGAAGGGCGCGTGACTGTGCTGACAGACGGCGAACTGGTGGAAGTGATAGGCCGGGTCTGCGGGGAATTGGGGATCAGTTTATGAACAGGTATGATGTAAAAAATGAGGTGACGGACAAGTATTCTCTGCGGGGGAGAGTCTTTCACAAGCTGCGGGAAGATATTTTGAGCGGCAAATACAAAGAGCATGAGGAGTTAAAGGAGGTTGCTATCGGCGAGGAACTAGGGGTATCGAGAACGCCGGTAAGAGAAGCTTTCAGACAGCTTGAACTGGAAGGACTAATTCAAATCATCCCCAATAAGGGAGCTTTCGTGACCGGCATCACGGTAAAAGATGTGAAAGATATCTATATGATCCGCTCCAGACTGGAAGGGCTTTGCGCGCGTTGGGCAACAGAGCATATTACAGAGGAACAGATGGAAGAGATGGAAGAGAATGTTTATCTGACGGAGTTTCATGCAAAAAAAGGACACATGGAGCAGATTGCTGAGCTGGACAACAGATTTCACGATATTCTCTATGAAGCCTGCGATTCTAAGATGTTGGAACATTTGTTGAAAGATTATCACAATTATGTGCTGCGCATCAGGCGCAAGACTCTGGTGACGGACAGAGCCACGGTATCCAATAACGAGCACCGAATGATCATGGAGGCGATTCGGGATAAAGATGCGGATAAAGCGGAGAATCTTGCGAATATGCATATGATCAATGCTTTTGAAAATATGGTGAAAAGCGGAATTTATCAAAATTATGAAGAGGAATGACAAAAGGAGAATGAGTATGGAAAAGATCAGGATGGCAACACCCCTTGTAGAAATGGACGGAGACGAGATGACAAGGATCCTCTGGAAAATGATTAAAGAGGAACTGTTACTTCCGTTTGTTGAGTTAAAAACGGAATATTACGATCTGGGGTTAGAACACAGGAACGAAACGGACGATCAGGTTACGGTAGACTCCGCGGCGGCGACAAAAAAGTATGGGGTTGCCGTAAAGTGCGCGACAATCACGCCCAATGCAGCCAGAGTGGAAGAATATCATTTAAAAGAGATGTGGAAGAGTCCGAACGGAACGATTCGCGCGATGCTTGACGGCACGGTGTTTCGCACACCGATCGTGGTGAAGGGGATCGAACCCTGCGTAAAGAATTGGGAAAAACCCATTACGTTAGCAAGACATGCCTACGGTGATGTCTATAAAAATGTGGAGATCAAAGCGCCCGGAGCCGGCAGGGCGGAACTTGTGTTTACCGGAGTTGACGGTACGGAAATCAGGGAGACGATCCACGAATTTAGGGGCCCCGGTATTTTGCAGGGGATACACAACACAAACGCATCCATCGAAAGTTTTGCAAGGGCCTGCTTCAGCTACGCGTTAGATGTAAAACAAGATATCTGGTTTGCCACAAAAGACACGATCTCAAAAAAATACGATCATATCTTCAAAGATATTTTTGAGGAGATTTACGAGAGAGATTTTAAAGAAGCCTTTGAGAAAGCGGGTATTGAATATTTTTATACGCTGATAGACGATGCGGTGGCGAGAGTAATGAAAGCAAAAGGCGGATTTATCTGGGCCTGCAAAAATTATGACGGGGATGTCATGAGCGATATGGTATCCTCCGCCTTCGGCTCTCTGGCAATGATGACTTCCGTGCTGGTATCACCGGAGGGAGTTTATGAGTACGAGGCAGCCCACGGCACAGTGCAGCGCCATTATTATAAGCATTTAGCAGGGGAAGAAACATCCACCAATTCCGTAGCCACGATCTTTGCATGGACAGGGGCACTCAGAAAGCGCGGTGAACTGGACGGAAATAAAGAATTGATGGCATTTGCGGATAAGTTGGAGAGAGCGACTCTCGAAACGATAGAATCCGGCAAAATGACGAAGGATCTGGCGCTGATCACCAGTCTGGAAAATGTGACTGTCTTAAATTCACAGGACTTTATCAAAGCGATCCGTGCAAGACTGGAAGAAGCATAGTTATAAAACGGGGGGCTGTGGGAGAGTAGATGAAGCCTTCGTTATGCCATCTCCGACAGCCTGTCCCATTCTTCGTATAATCGATTTAGTTCTGCCTTCAGTTCCTCTTGTGCTGCAGATAATTCCCCGAGCTTTGCGGAATTGCGGCAGACTTCGTCGGAGCACATTTCCTCATCCAGATCCGCAATCTTTTCTTCCAGTTCGGCGATGCGGGTCTCCGTCTTCTTCAGGTCGTTTTCCAGTTTTCGCTGTTTAGCCTGAGCAGCCTTTTTTGCCTGCCAGTCTGCTTTGGCAGAAGAAATGACAGGAGTGTCAGAAGCACCGGGGTTTTTTTTAAGGCCGGAATCCGTATTTCCCGTCTTTTTTTCCAGATAGTAGTCATAATTTCCAAGATATTCGGTGAGGGTCTGGTTGTTTAATTCCAGTATCCGATGCGCTGTTCTGTTGATAAAATAACGATCGTGGGAGACATAGAGGATGGTTCCCTCATAGTTATTTAAAGCGTCCTCCAGTATTTCTTTGGATGCGATGTCTAAATGGTTTGTGGGCTCGTCCAAAATCAGGAAATTCGCTTCGGAAAGCATCAGCTTTGCAAGGGAAATACGCCCTCTTTCGCCGCCGCTGCACTCGCTTATCAGCTTAAAAACGTCGTCTCCGGTGAACAGGAAAGCCGCTAAAATGTTGCGGATCTCCGTGGTGGTGAGAGTAGGATATTCGTCGGCAATCTCCTCGTAAATAGATTTTTCCGCGTGCAGAACATGGTGCTCCTGATCATAGTAGCCGATGTGGACATTTGTGCCAAGACGGATCGTGCCTGCGTCCGCCGGAAGCAGTTCATTGATCAGTTTTAAAAGGGTAGTCTTGCCGGTGCCGTTGTCGCCGATGATGGACACATGTTCTCCGCGCTTG
This sequence comes from uncultured Lachnospiraceae bacterium, assembly GCA_910577955.1. Classification (GTDB taxonomy): domain Bacteria; phylum Bacillota; class Clostridia; order Lachnospirales; family Lachnospiraceae; genus 1XD8-76. Next base: position 32,113 of record CAJTNC010000012.1, on the reverse strand, counting down.
AGTGAAAAGGAGAGATTGCGAAACAGTACTTCCTGACCGAAAGCTTTGCTCAGTTCTTCGATATCCAGCACATCTTTTCCGCTGGTGATACCGGGGAGAAGGCGGATACGCATGTCCGTGCGGACTTCCGTAGGTTTTTCCAACACTTCTATTTTAGACAACATCTTTTCTCTGCTTTCCGCCCGTCTGATGGATTTTTCGCGGTTGAAAGACTTTAATTTGTCGATGACTTCCTGCTGGTGTTTTATTTCACGCTGTTGGTTTAAGTATGCGTTCATTTTGCTCAGGCGGTACTGTTCCTTTTTCTGTGCATAAGCGCTGTAATTTCCGGCGAAAGTCATGACTGTTCCCGCATCGATCTCAATGATCTTCATTGCGATGCGGTCGAGAAAATAACGGTCATGGGAGACAATCAGCACGGCTCCTTTATAGGAAGCGAGATAGCCCTCCAGCCACCGGATCGCATTCATGTCCAGATGATTCGTGGGCTCGTCCAACAGGATGATATCGGGAGAGAGGAGCAAAAGCTTTCCAAGGGCTACTCTGGTTTTCTGACCGCCGGACAGGGTGCAGACAGGTTTATCGTATTCGGCCTCGTCAAAGCCAAGTCCTTTCAGCACGCCGGTCAGCTCGCTTTTGTATGCATATCCGTTTTCCATCTCAAAACGGGTAGTGAGGCGGGAATATTGATCCATCAGGGTTTTTAACGCATCCCCTTCCCTGTGTTTCATTTCCTGCTCCATTCGCCGGATATCCTGCTCCATGACAAGCAGATAATTTTTGACGCTCATCAGTTCTTCATAGATCGTATTTTCGCTGTCTAAGATCGGATTCTGCTCCAAACAGCCGATGGTTTTGCCTTTAGAAATGCTGACAATGCCTTCGTCCGGGTTAAGCTTTCCGGTGATGATATTGAGCAGGGTGGTCTTGCCGGCGCCGTTGATACCGATAAGAGCCGCTTTTTCGTGTTCTTCTATATGAAAGTTTGCCTGTTTTAAGATGGTTTTGCCATCAAAAGCCTTTGTGATATTCTGACAGGATAAGATCATGATTTGCTCCTTTGTATGAATACTTCATAGTGCCTGAGCGCCGGTAAAGGCTCGGGCGGACTGATAACAGTTTACAAAGGAAAAGGAAAACTGTCAAGAAAGAGTATTTGCCGAGCCGGAGATAGCGTGGTATAATATTTTGAAAGATATTATACCGGTTCAAAGCGAGGCAGGCGGCCATAGAAGGCGGCATGTCGTGAAAGGATATCCAATATGGAGCAAAAGAGATTGTTGGCCAGACCAATTGCATATGCGATGTTCCTGCTCACAGGCTTTCTGTTTGTCTTTTGCTTTGTGACAGGTCGTGAACTGGCCGTCAGGGGGAATATTCTTTGGACGTTCGGACACACTTTTCAGATTTTGGGTATCAGTTTTTTGTTTGGCGGGATCATCGGCGCTGTTATCTGTATGCTTTTTTACAGATGGGCCGAGAAAACGGCTTCTTATACAGAACTGAAGGAAAAGACCGGAGGCGCAAAGCTTTTCGGAATCAGCCTGCTTCTCAATTTTTTGGCTTGGATTCCGGGATTTTTGGCGTATTATCCGGCTGTTTGCGCATATGATATACCAGTTCAGTTAGAACAGATACTGTCCGGGAGATACATCGATCATCACCCTATTTTTCATACGCTTCTGATAAAGGGAGCTATGGATTTGGGGGAGCATGTGTTTGGGAGCGTAAATGCGGGAATTGCCTTTTATGCACTGCTTCAGATGCTTTTTCTCTCTGCGGCTTTTGCTTTTGGCATACGATATTCATATCAGCATGGCATGAAAAGAGTAGGTCTGGCGGTTCTGCAGATACTCTGTATGCTGTATCCATTTCATGTCTATATGAGCATAAGCGTGACAAAAGATACCTTGTTCAGCGCATTCTTTGTGGTGACTGTGCTCGCGCTTTCGGAGCTTATAGAGGGAAAGAAGGCTTGTGTGCCGCTTTTCTTTGTGTCCGGAACCTTAATGATCCTGTTTCGCAATAATGGAAAATATGCTTTTCTTGTATTGCTTGTATTTTTGGCTGCGGCATTCGCGTTTGACAAGGGCAGGAGGGCTTTTCGGGGAAGACTTTTTTTGCTGGCTGTAGGGACTTTTCTTGTGGGAAATCTGCTCTTGTCCGGTATTTTCAAGGCGGTCGGGGCCGAACAGGGAGATAAGCGGGAGATGCTCAGCATCCCGATTCAACAGCTCTCCAGAACAATACTTTATCACGGGGGGATCGGCGTGCTGAAGGAGGATGACGGCGCTATGTCCGATGAGGACAGGGCTCTGATCAATGATTTTATTCTGGATGAGGCGTACAGAGATTACAGACCGGATTTTACCGACCCGGTGAAAAGCTATACGAATACCTATGTAGTCAGATATCGGGCGAAGGATTTTCTGACTTCCTATGTGGGATTGTTTTTGCAGTTTCCCGGCGATTATCTGAACGCGGCGTTAGCGGTGGACGCAGGCTATCTGTATCCGGGCGACGTGAGCCATGCCTATATCAATGCACAGGAGGGGGATCCGGCCGGAGGCGGCTATGTGCAGACGCGCTGGGATGAAGAAAGGCTTCGCGAAGCTGACATCCATAAAGATACAAAATGGCCGGGGCTTTGGAGGCGCATGGAAAAATGGGCGGATGATAACGCATATCTGCAGATTCCGCTTTTTAAATATCTGTTTGTGCCGGGGGTGTGGATCTGGCTGTATCTGCTGCTTGCCGGGTGGTATTTGATCAATCGTAGGTTCGCAAAATGCATACCGCTTGCACTGGTGTTCGGATATTTTCTGACATTGCTTTTAGGGCCTGCCGTACAGCTGCGCTATCTGTACCCTGTTATGGCGGTGTTTCCGTTTTTGCTGGGGGCAGAAATTTTGCCGGAAAATAAAAAATAGGAGCAAGGATCCTGTGACGGGAGGGGGACAATACAATGGGAATCGATCAGATGATCATAATCGCTTCTTTTATCAGTGCGGCCATTGCACTGACCCAAGTAGTCAATTTTGTATTCAGACGTCTGGAAAAGAAGAACAGAGCCACTCATCTGCGGTTTTCCAGAGGGATCTTTAAAGCTGTGATCCTTGTGCTGACCGTCTATGCACTGGCACAACAGTTTGATGTGACAAAGGATATGAGTACGGCGATCTTGCAGAGTGGTTCCCTTGTGATTGCGGTGGCAACTTTTGCGGCACAGCAGGCTCTTTCCAATGTGATCAGCGGATTCAGTCTTGCGTTTTCAAAGCCTTACAATGTGAATGACAAGATCAGGGTTTTGCAGGGAAACAGTGTGATCGCGGAAGGGATCGTAACTGACATTACGCTGCGCCACACAATCATCAGCCAGTACAATGAAGAGAGTTGTATTGTGCCAAACTCGGTGATGGACTCAGCGGTGATCACCAACACGAATTATACGGAGAACATCGGTAATTTCATGGAGATCACGGTGGGCTATGATTCCGATATCGAGCAGGCGATCTTGCTGATGAAACAGATTTGCGCGGGACATGAACTGACATTGAATACAATGGAGAACAATGTGTTTGTAAAAGGGTACTCTGCGGATGGAGTCATCTTAAAAACCACGGTCTGGACAAAGAATCTGGATGACAGCTTCCATGCCTGCAGCGATATCAGACTTGCTCTGGTGAAACAGTATCTGGAACACGGGATTGAAATACCATATCAGACAGTGACGGTGACAACAAAGGAATAGATCTGACAGACGGCAAAAAAGGAGTGACATGGAAGAGAGTCGGGAATTATCGAAGGAGATATCATCGGCGGTGATCGCCAGACTGCCCCGCTATTTTCGGTATCTGGGGGAGTTGAAAGACGGAGGTGTCACAAGAATATCATCCAGAGAACTGAGTGATCTGATGCATGTGACGGCTTCCCAGATCAGGCAGGATTTAAATCAGTTTGGGGGGTTCGGACAGCAGGGGTACGGTTATAATGTGGGATACCTGTATCATGAGATCGGAAAAATTCTGGGGCTTGATATATCCCATCATATGATTTTGGTGGGGGCGGGGAATCTGGGACAGGCTCTTGTAAATTACATGGATTTTCAGAGACGGGGTTTTTTATTTAAAGGAGTCTTCGATAAAAACCCGGCTCTTCATGGGAAAAAAATCCGGGATATCGAAGTGCAGCCAATGGAGCAGATGGAGCGGTTTGTGAAAGAAAACGATATTGATATCGCAGTGCTGACGATTCCGAAAGCCAGCGCCGTGGAGGTGGCGGGTATTCTCTCCGAATGCGGGATACGGGGCATCTGGAATTTTGCTCACTGTGATCTGAATGTGCCTTCCAATATCCAAGTGGAAAATGTACATCTTTCGGAAAGTCTGATGAAGCTGTCTTTTAGGCTGACAAATGACAGTATGGAATAATGGGGAGAAATGATATGTCAAGAACAGATGATATTTACAGGCCGGCTTTATCGAAAACAAAAATACCGACTTTGACGTTGGATCATAATTGGCACAGGCTGTTTACTCAGGCGAATGTGACGCCTGAGATAAAGAAGCTGGAAAAAAAGCTGAATTCTCTGCTGAAAGAGCAGGGGAAAATAAATACGGAAGAAAAAAAGCTGAAAGCGGTTAAAAGAAAACTGTTGGATGAAATTATTCAGCTTGCGGACCGCTATGACGGAAGACGGGACGACGCGGTGCAGAAGACGATGGATCGTCAGAAAGAGATGGTGGAAGAATGCAGCCGAAGGCTGGAGGATCTGGGAGGTGAAAATGAGGATATCCCGCGTGAGATAGAAGAAATCAACCGTCAGTTAATGTTAAAGACTATGGAGGTTTGCTACAAGCGTCTCAAAGATAACCAGAGAGAGATAGAGGAGTGTGAAAAATGGATCGATGAGATCCGCGTAAAACTCAGGGAAACGATCATCCGTAAGCAGGAGAGAGAGACAAATACTTACGAGTTATATTCATATATGCATAATATTTTCGGCCGGGATGTGATCGATATTTTTGACATGCATTACAATCCCGAAAAATACAGGCCGAAGAAAAAAAGCGAGGGTTATATAGAATAATGTTGGAGGAACATAAAAGAGTCTGCGCGGTGATCGAACTTGATGCCGCGGTGGAAAATATAGAAAACATGAGGAAAAAGCTGGCGCCTGAGACAAGAATACTGGCGGTCATCAAGGCGGGCGGTTACGGACACGGGGCTGTGCAGATCGCAAAGAGGCTTGAGAATTTTGAGTATATTTTCGGCTATGCGGTGGCAACGGCGGAAGAAGCTTTTGAACTTAGGCAAAATGAACTGCGCAAGCCGATCTTAATTCTCGGTTATACATTTCCCGACTGTTATGAGAGGCTTGTTGCGGAGGATATCCGTCCCACCGTATTCCGGGCGGACATGGCGAGGGAACTTTCGGCGGCGGCGCTCAAGATGGGAAAGCGTTTGAAGGTTCATATTAAAGTAGATACGGGAATGTCCAGAATCGGAGTTTTTCCTGATGACAGCGGCATTGCTTTTGTCAAGGAAGTCATGGAGCTGCCCGGACTGGAAATAGAAGGAATGTTTACTCATTTTGCGAGGGCGGATGAGAGAGATAAGACCAGTGCCGAAGAACAGTTTGCCAAGTTTGTGCATTTTACAGAGCGGGTGGAAAGAGAATTGACCCTGCGTATTCCGTTAAAACATTGCGCCAACAGCGCGGCTATTTTGGAAATGCCGGAGACGTCATTGGATCTCGTGCGTGCGGGAATTGCGCTGTACGGTCTGTGGCCCTCTGAGGAGATGGACAGAGAAAAGAGCGAACTGCGTCCGATGTTCAGTCTGTACAGTCATATCGTTTATGTGAAGGTTCTGCCTGTCGGAACGCCCGTCAGTTACGGCGGCATTTATGTGACGGATGGAAAGAGGCGGATCGCTACGATTCCGGTGGGCTACGGTGACGGTTATCCCAGAGGGCTTTCCGGAAAAGGCGACGTGTTGATCTGCGGCAGGAGGGCGCCTATTGTAGGACGAGTCTGCATGGATCAGTTTATGGTGGATGTGACTGAAATTCCGGAGGCCAAAGAAGGGGATCTGGTGACGCTTATCGGAAAAGACGGGGCAGAGCAGATTACCATGGAGGAGCTTGGTGAGCTTTCAGGCCGCTTTAACTACGAGCTGGCCTGTGACCTCGGCAACCGCATCCCGAGAGTATATGTGTGAGTACAGAAAGTTTTTAGATGCGGAAGTTTGACAGTGATATTTTTTGAAGGAAAACATAAAATTTTGTGTATGAAAAAAAAAACCGCGGGAAATACTGTAAATATCAACCTGCTGCCGGAGAAAGAATGAAAAAGCCCATATTTTCCGACAAAAAAGAGGCAGGAAAATTTCAAGAGGTGAGTGTCCATGAAACGAGGAGATATTTACTATGCCGACTTGAGACCCGTGGTAGGTTCTGAACAGGGCGGCGTAAGACCGGTACTTATTGTACAGAATGATACGGGAAACAGACACAGTCCCACCGTCATCTGTGCGGCCATCACGTCAAGACAAAACAAGGCGAAACTTCCGACACACATTGAGATTCGCGCGGAACAGTACCAGATAGAGAAAAATTCCGTGATCCTGTTGGAGCAGCTCAGAACGATCGATAAAATGCGTTTGAAAGACAGAGTATGTCATCTTGATGAGAAAGTGATGCATCAGGTAAACCATGCGTTAGCAATCAGCCTTGAACTGACTTCCTAGTCGGTTCAGGGCGTCTGTACGGCAGGATCTTGCAGGGACAATATACATAAAGAGGAACGAGATGAAGGAAAGAACAAAGGATCAGATAAAGAGAACGATAATACTGACGGCGGTTTTGATGCTTCTCGGCTTTGCCGTGATGCTATTTTGCGAATGGCGGGGAAATCTGTCGGACAGCCTGAGCGCATGCCGCCAGATGATTTTTTTGATGCCGGTATTTGCCGTTCTCGCCGGAATGGCGCATTATCATGCTGGGAAAGAGCTTGGTATCGGTGAATATATAAGGCAGATATTTTGCGGGAAAAGTATGCCGGAAGGCAGAAAGACTTATTTGGATCATGCCCGCATTTTTGCAGCGATCATGGTGATTCTGACCCATGCCTGCGCAATGCAGGCGGATGTGGAGGCGGCCCTTTGGAAAACGAATCTGCTGCGGATCTGCACAGGGATCGGACTGGTCTGCAATCCCCTTTATGTCATGATTTCAGGTTCACTTTTGCTCTCAGATAAAAAAGAAGAGAGTCTGGGAACATTTTATTTCAAACGGTTTGTAAAAGTAGTATTGCCCATGGTTGTTTATTATGTTATCTTTTTGGGGGTGTCAGGGCAGATCAGTCTGATTCCGCCCAAAAATCTGGAAGAAGGCGTTCGGCAGATTCTGGCCGGAGCATCCGGAATCGTGCCCCACTACTGGCTTATCTACACATTGATCTCCCTGTATATCACAGCGCCGTTTATGCGGATCATGGTTAAAAATCTGAAGGACAGCCACATAACGGTTTTATTCTTTTTGATTTTGACAGAGGAGTGCATAGCCATCTGGCTGCCGCTTACAGGCGTGCAGATCGGTTTTGCGATGAATCTTGCGAGCTGGGAGGGAGTTTTTCTTCTCGGCTATATTCTCACGGAGCGAAGAATGAAGTGGATGGAACGGTTCGTATTGATTTTCGGTGGAATATCTGCGGCAGTCATAGGTTTCATTATGGTCTGGGATCATTCTTTCAAAGAATATGTCTGCAATACGGCGCCGGCGATGGTGCTTTTTGCGGGGGCGGTGTTGGTGGCATTATCCGGACTGGACGGTAAGCTGAATGGAAAATCCCCAATTGTTACGCAGATGCTGTCAAAATACAGTTATTCAATCATTTTGGTGCACTGGTACGGGCTGTTTGTAGTGACATGGGGAAAGATCGGCATACAGCCTCTGCGTTTTGGCTGCATCGGCGGAATCGCGCTGACAGTGTTTACGGCGTTTACCGTGTGTCTTATTTTGGGATTTGCGGTGGAGAATACCATAGTGCGGGGAGTACAGTATATTGTTAACAGTTTGAGGCATATTGTTGCCGTGATAGGGCATTTTTCTTGACTGTACCGGGGATAGATGCTATATTGTAAAATAGTGTTGCCCTATGGCAGCGCATGTTAAGCATTGAAAAAATAGGAGATGAGAGAATGGCAGACACAGATGGAAACCCTGATAGTTTCCGTTTAGGAACCATCGTGAGAACCGTAAAAAAGGGATTAAAAAACAGACGGGGCGGAAAACCGGAGGAAGTGGAAGAAGATATTCTGACTATGGTGAATGAAGGTCAGGAAAAGGGAACTATCGAGGCTGACGAGGCTGAGATGATCTCTAATATTTTTGCCCTGAACGACAAAGTGGTGGGAGATATCATGACCCATCGGTCACAGATTGTCGGTATGGAAGGCGATATGAGTCTCAAAGATGCGTTGGACTACATGCTGGACTGTGCTAACAGCAGATTTCCGGTCTATGGGGAAAACATTGATCATATTATCGGCATCTTATTCTTAAAAGACGCTTTCCGTATGAACAGGATCGCCGCAAACAGAAAGATGGCAATCAAAAATATCCCTGACCTGCTCAGAAAAGCGCTCTTTGTCACAGAAAAGAAAAAAATTGATACGCTGTTTCAGGAGATGCAGCAGAAAAAAGTACAAATGGCTATCGTCATTGATGAGTACGGGCAGACGGCCGGTCTTGTGACGATGGAAGATATTCTGGAGGAGATTGTCGGCAATATTCTGGATGAATATGACGAGGAGGAGAGCCATATCCAGAAAAAAGGACAGGATGAGTATATCATAGACGGCATGTCGGAGCTGGAGGAATTGGAAGAGCGGTTCGGTATCAATTTCGAAGAGGATGAATTCGATACGCTGAACGGTTTCCTGATTTCAAAAATGGACCGTATACCGGAGGAAAATGAAAATTTTTCTATTACAGTGGACGGCTACCGGTTCCAGATCCTGAAGGTGGAAAACAGAAGGATCGAGAAAGTTCTTGTCACAAAAACTGCATAATTTTTACACTTATTACATAGACGGAGGAGATAACACAGATGTCAGGACATTCAAAATTTGCTAACATTAAGCACAAAAAAGAGAAAAATGACGCGGCGAAGGGAAAGATCTTTACGATCATCGGCCGTGAGATTGCTGTTGCGGTAAAAGAGGGAGGACCGGATCCGGCAAATAATTTCAAGCTGGCACAGGTCATAGCAAAGGCAAAAGCCAACAATATGCCTAACGATACGATCGAGCGCGGCATCAAAAAGGCGGCGGGCGACGACGGCAATGTGAATTACGAGTATGTCACCTACGAAGGATACGGGCCTAACGGTATTGCAATTATCGTGGATGCACTGACCGATAATAAAAACCGTACTGCAGCCAATGTCCGAAATGCATTTACAAAAGGTCAGGGAAACATAGGTACGCAGGGATGCGTATCCTATATGTTTGACAAAAGAGGCCAGATCATTATCGACAAAGAAGAGTGCGATATGGAGGCTGATGAGATGATGATGCTCGCGCTTGATGCAGGGGCGGAAGATTTCGGCGAGGAGGAGGACAGTTTTGAGATTCTGACTGCTCCGGATGACTGTGAAACTGTCAGAAAGGCTCTGGAAGATGCCGGGATTGCGATGGTATCGGCGGAAGTGACGATGATTCCTCAGAATTATGTGGATCTGACAGACGAGACTGCGATAAAGAACCTGCAGAAGACTCTTGATCTGCTGGAGGATGACGATGATGTGCAGGGCGTATACCACAACTGGAATGAATAAGATATTGCGGACTATATGCGGCGGTCTATTTTCCGGCAGATTGCTTTAGTAGAAAGAAAGGATATAAAGCATGGAAACCATTTTGATAAAATGTCCCCATTGCAGCGAGAAGATGCAGGCGCCTGTGGGCAGAGAGTCGATTCTTTGTATGTTCTGCGGCGAAAAGATCGATCTGACAAAGGAGAAGGCAAAACAGACGGAGGATAGGGCAGGCCTTACTGCGGAAGAGACTTATGCGAATCCTGCCGGATATCAGGAAAATCTGCAGTTTGTTTTATCCCACGTCGGTTCTGTATTTCGAGACTATACGGAAAAAGTGAGAGCTTTTAAAAGAAATTCCTATCCGGAGCTGTTTGAAGGCCACAAGAGAGAAAACTATGCGTTTTACAGAGCGTTAAAACTTATATTTGACAATGCCTCGCCTGAAGAACTGGAGGAGATCTACAGGCAGATTGCGGAGGCTTTTGTCAGAGATCAGGAACAGGCTCTTGAGCAGGTTCGGAAGAAGAATGAGAAGTTTTCCTTGCAGATGGATAAAAATATGTTCATGGTAGTCTATGTGCTTCCGTCCATTAAGGAAATACGGGACAGTAAGGCGGACAGGCTTGCGGATGTGATCTGTGAAGTCTGGAGAGAGTCATTTAAGGACGGTAATATTTCGGCTGCCGGATACGATTCTATCAATGGGGGTTTTAAGAGGAAGCTGTGTTATGTGACCACTGCGGTCTGCAGAAATTTGAATAAAGGTGAGGACTGCGAGGAACTCAGACTGATCAAAGACTTTCGGGACAGTTATCTGTCTTCCACAAAAGAGGGACAGACTTTGATCGAGGAATATTATGACATCGCGCCGACGTTGGTAAAGCGGATCGAGAAAGACGTTTGTGCTAAAGAGAAATATCTCTGGCTTTGGAACACCTATCTGGCTCCCTGTGTCGCTTATATCAAGGCGGGCGAGGAGGAAAACTGTAAGGAAATTTACTGTGGCATGATAGAAGAACTCAGATCGGAGTATATGGGAAAGAGTGGGAAATAAATGGAAAAGGATACCATTTGCGTACAGTCCGGCTGGAAGCCGGCCAACGGACAGCCGCGGCTGATGCCGATTGTTCAAAGTACAACATTTAAATACGACAGTTCTGAACAGATGGGACGTCTTTTTGATCTGGAGGATTCCGGTTACTTTTATACAAGGCTGCAGAATCCGACGAACGACATGGCGGCGCAGAAGATCTGCGAACTCGAAGGTGGTTATGCTGCTATGTTGACCAGTTCCGGTCAGGCTGCCAATTATTATGCTGTTTTCAATATTTGCGAAGCAGGGGATCACGTTGTGATGTCCTCCACCGTATACGGCGGTACCTTTAATCTGCTGACCTGTACGATGAAAAAGATGGGGATCGAATGCACGGTGGTGGATCCGGATGCACCGCAGGAGGAACTGGAAAAGGCTTTTCAGAAAAATACCAAATGCGTTTTTGCAGAGACAATCGCTAATCCGGCTCTGGTGGTGTTAGATATTGAAAAGTTTGCAAATCTTGCCCATATGCATTGTTGTCCGCTGATCGTGGACAATACCTTTGCGACACCCATCAACTGCAATCCCATTAACTGGGGGGCGGATATCGTGACTCATTCCACCACAAAATATATGGATGGTCACGGCGCTGCGGTTGGAGGCTGTATCGTGGATTCCGGAAATTTTGACTGGGCGGCTTATCCCGACAGATACCCGGGGCTATGCACGCCGGATCAGTCCTACCATGGCATCATCTATACGGAAAAATTCGGAAAAGGCGCATATATTACGAAAGCAACTTCACAGTTGATGCGGGATCTCGGATCCATTCAGGCGCCGATGCATGCATTTTTATTGAATCTGGGACTGGAGACTTTGGCTCTGCGCATGGAAAGACACTGCAGCAATGCCTTAAAGGCGGCGCAGTATTTGAAAGGACATGAAAAAGTGGCATGGGTGGAATATCCCGGGCTTCCGGATAATCGATATTACGAGTTGGCGCAGAAATATATGCCGAAAGGCACTTGCGGTGTGATAGCGTTTGGTTTGAAAGACGGCAGAGCAGCGGCGGGAGAGATGATGGATAAGCTGAAACTTGCGGTGATTGCGACTCATGTGGCGGATTCCAAAACCTGTATGCTTCATCCCGCAAGCCATACTCACAGACAGATGAGTGATGAACAGCTTGTGGAAGCCGGAGTGGCCCCTGATCTGATCAGGCTTTCTGTAGGCATCGAAAACCCAAATGATATCATCGCAGATTTGGAACAGGCAATCGGATAGAAAGGATAAAATGGCATGGACAGACTGGCACTGGTGGTACCTTGTTATAATGAAGAGGAGGCACTTAAAATATCTTCCGAAGCGCTGCGGGGTGTGCTGCAGGATCTGATTGAAAAGAAAAAGGTCGCGCAGGACAGTTTTGTACTTTTTGTGGATGACGGCAGCAAAGATAAAACCTGGGAGCTGATCGAGGAAGAGCACAGACTTTACAATAACGTGAAAGGCTTAAAACTGGCGGGAAATGTAGGGCATCAGTTTGCGCTGACTGCCGGGCTGGTCACGGCGAAAGATTGCAGTGATGTGACCGTATCCATCGACGCGGATCTGCAGGACGATGTGGATGTGATCGAGGAGATGATCGATAAATTTCACGCCGGAAACGATATTGTGTACGGTGTCCGCAAAGATCGTTCTTCCGATACTTTCTTCAAACGTTTTACGGCTCAGAGTTTCTATAAACTTATGGCAGTGATGGGAGTAAAGACCGTATATAATCATGCGGATTTCCGGCTGATGTCAAAGCGTGCAGTGGAGCAGTTCTCAAAATACAGAGAGACCAACCTGTTTTTGCGGGGAATGATGCCCCTGATCGGTTATCAGACCGATTGTGTCTATTATGAGAGAAAAGAGCGGGTGGCAGGAGAGTCCAAATATCCGCTTAAAAAGATGTTGGCGTTAGCTTTTAACGGTATCAGTTCTTTTAGTGTGAAGCCAATCAGCCTGATCACAGCTTTTGGAATTGTGATCATAATGTTGTCGTTTTTGGCGGCTGTCTATGCTCTTGTAAGCTATTTTACCGGACATGTGACCGCCGGGTGGACGTCTCTTATTTTGTCGATCTGGTTTTTGGGAGGAGTGCAGCTTGTCAGTATCGGACTTATCGGACAGTATATCGGCAAGATTTATATTGAGGTCAAGCAGAGACCGCGGTATAACATTGAGACTTTTCTGGATGAAAATATCTGAGTCTGAGAGGGGTTATGAACTTAAGAAAAACTGTATTCAGTTATATAATTTTAGGACTTTTTGTTTTTTTCAGTGGTTTTTGTATTTTCTGTACGCTGGAGGCGGCCGGTTTTATCGGGATGTTCGGATGGCCGCTTCCGGTTCTGATCGGGGCAATCTGCCTGTATCTGCTGCTTACGGCGGCAGTGTTCATGGCTTTTCGCACGCTCTTTCGGGAACTCGGGAAACATATCGCAAATAAAAAGCGGGCGGAAACCGTGTTTGGAATCTTGCTCCCCTTGCTGACAATTCTGGGCATAGCCGTATATCTGGCTCTTTATTTGATGTATCATATTCCCATTGCTTTCGGGGACGATACTTTTTATAAGATGGCTCTGGTAAGAGAAGGCGGCGATGTGATCGGTTCTGTCCATGGCGCATCAGGTCTCTATGTCCTGCTGTTGCATGGCATGCTTTTGATTTTCGGCAACACACCTTTTGCAGGGGGTGTACTGCAGGTCGTTTTGTTTTTTATCTGTTTGGTGTTGCTTTATGCCGGTATGCGGATTTATGCGGGTGTGTTTTCGGCGGCGGTCTCCACGGCGTTATTCGGCTTTTTTCCGCTATCTTTGGAGTATGTTTTTTCGCTGACTCCGGAGTTGCTTTATCTTGTGCTTTACCTGTTTGTTTTTTATCTGACGGGTGTTTTACACCATAAATTTTGTGAACGAAGCACAGTTTTTTCCGGCCTGTATATGCTGATATTTTTAACGGGAGCCTATGGGGCTTTTCTCTATGCATCGGAAGCCTTTTCGGCGGAGACAGGTCTGACCGGAGCATGGAGTCTGGCTTTTAACAGAGAAAATATCGTGCAGGTGTTTGGGATACCCGATTATGCATGTATTGTATTCCTATCGATCATTTCAATGGCATTTTTTATTGTTCCCGCGTTTTTTATGCGAAATAAGGGGCAAAACAGTGCGTTTATTTTGAATTTATTTATTTTGTACGCTTTTGGAATTCTGGGAATAGAAGGGATGCGGTGGAATCCGGCGATGATCTTGGGCTGGTGTATGTTAGCGGGTGTCGGTATCTGCGGAACGCTCAGAATATCTGAAAAAGCAGAGGAAAAGGAGTGTGTCAAACCGGAGAAGGAGGAGAAGCTAAGCGTGGCAGAGGAAGAAAAAGATGTGGTGGAAAAAGAGAAGAAAGAAATACGGGAGCAGAAGGAACCTGCCCCCGGAGAACCTCTTCACAATCCTCTTCCCGTACCGAAAAGGAAGAGTCGTCCGCAGGCCGATTTCGGTTTTGAGGTGAAGGAAGAGGATATGAAATTTGATATTACAATAGCGGAAAACGACGACTTTGATGTGTAGAAAATCAGCGCTTTTTGTGTTTTTCGATCCGCTTTTGCAATTCGGCCATGGCTTCTTTAAGACCGCCGACTTCATCAATGATACCTTCTTCCACGGCTTCCGATCCTTCCAGAATCGTGCCCACATCCTTGGTCAGCATCTTGGTTTCCATCATCAGCTCTTCAAAACGCTCTTTGCTGATGTCGGAATGTTTGGAGACAAAGAAACTGATGCGCGCCTGCATCTGCCTGAAGTAGTCGAAGGTCTGTTTTGCGCCGATGACTGTGCCGCTCATGCGCACCGGATGTACGACCATCGTGCCGGTGGGAACAATGAAAGAGTAGTCTGTGCTGACGGCGATGGGGACTCCGATGGAGTGGGAACCTCCCAGCACAAGGGATACGGTAGGTTTGCTGATGGATGCGATCAGTTCTGCGATGGCCAGTCCGGCCTCCACGTCACCACCCATAGTGTGCAGCAAAAACAGCAGGCCGTCGATGTTTTCATCGTCCTCAGCCGCCGCCAATTTCGGCAGAATGTGCTCATATTTTGTGGTTTTTGAATTGTTGCCCAGATTATCGTGCCCCTCGATTTCGCCGATGATCGTGATAAGCTGGATATGGTTCTTTTTCTTGTTTTTGTCGAGAAGCAGCTGACCGCTTTCCTTGATTTCTTCCCGGGTTTCCGATCCCTGTTTTTTGTTCTTATCCTCGCTCATGTGGTATGCCTCCTGATCTTTTTTATGGTTTTTATGATTTTTTTCTTTATTTTTTTGTTTTTTACTGCTCATATGGCGAATGCCTCCTGATTTTGTACGGTTTGCTTTAGGATGTGTAATGAAAGAAAATTTATGCAAAAATTGAAAGACTGACACGAAATATTGAACCATAGAAATATTTGTGGTAGAATCGAAGCGGTTCTATAAAAATTGTTTTTTTTAATATTTTAAGAGGCGTTATTCGGATGACAGTATATCAAACAGGTGAAATTGTACGGCAAAGAAACCGGAATAAATTGTTGAGTTCGATTTTGCAGTATGCTAAAATAACTGGAAGGACAGAGCCTGATTTAAAATAACTATAATAACGAAATAAAGGAGTATAAAGTAATGAAAATAAGAACAAGATTTGCGCCCAGCCCCACCGGGCGGATGCATGTGGGTAATCTGAGAACTGCGTTGTATGCTTATCTGATTGCTAAACACGAAGGCGGGGATTTTATTCTCCGCATTGAGGATACGGATCAGGAGAGATTGGTGGAGGGCGCAGTGGATATTATCTACAGAACTCTAGAGAAAACAGGACTCCTCCATGATGAGGGGCCGGACAAAGACGGCGGCGTTGGTCCCTATGTCCAGAGTGAGCGGCAAAAGAGCGGACTTTATCTGGAGTATGCAAAAAAGCTGGTGGAAAAGGGTGAGGCCTACTATTGTTTTTGTGATAAAGAGAGACTGGCAGGGCTGACGAGAACCGTGGCCGGAAAGGAGATCAATGTCTATGACAAGCATTGTCTTTCCTTGAGCAAGGAGGAAGTGGAAGCGAAACTTGCCGCCGGTACGCCTTATGTGATCAGGCAGAATAATCCGACGGAGGGTGAGACGGTATTCCACGATGAGATCTACGGGGATATCTCGGTGGAAAATGCGGAACTGGACGATATGATCTTGATCAAGTCCGACGGCTATCCCACCTACAATTTTGCCAATGTGGTGGACGATCATCTGATGGGGATTACCCATGTGGTGCGGGGGAATGAATATCTTTCCTCTTCTCCGAAGTACAACAGGCTTTATGAGGCTTTCGGTTGGGAGGTTCCGGTGTATGTGCACTGTCCGCTGATCACCGATGAGCAGCACAACAAGCTTTCCAAGCGCTGCGGCCACTCCTCCTACGAGGATTTGATTGAACAAGGATTTTTGACTGAAGCAGTCATTAACTTTGTGGCGCTTTTGGGGTGGAGTCCCAGCGATAACAGAGAGATTTTTACGCTAAAGGAATTGACGGAAGTCTTTGATTTCCGCCATATGTCCAAATCTCCGGCAGTATTTGACTACACGAAGTTAAAGTGGATGAACGGGGAATATATCAAGCAAATGGACTTTGACAGATTCTATGATATGGCTTTACCATATTTGACCAAAGCGGTCAATAGGTCGCTGGATCTGAAAAAGATTGCTGAGATGGTGAAGACGAGAATTGAAATATTCCCGGACATTCCGGCGCTCATCGACTTCTTTGAGGCTTTGCCGGAGTATGACATAACGATGTACACGCACAAGAAGATGAGGACCACAGCGGAGTCTTCTTTGGAAATTTTGAGAGAACTCCTTCCTGTTCTGGAAAAGCAGGAAGACTACAGCAATGATGCGCTTTATCAGAAACTCTGTGATTTTGCAGCACAGAAAGGCTGCAAGAACGGTTATGTGCTTTGGCCGATCCGCACTGCAGTCTCCGGAAAACAGATGACGCCGGCGGGAGCTACAGAGATTATGGAAATTCTCGGAAAGGAAGAAGCTTTATCCCGAATCAGAAAGGGGATAGAGCTTTTGGAGAAATCGCAGGCTTAATGCAGGAATCTTCCCTGTGCAGCAAACCGGAGCGAGCCGGAAATCCTGAACAGCAAAAGGCGATCACTCACGGAGCGGGTCCTATGATGGTTCTCGCAGGGCCCGGCTCCGGGAAAACCTTTGTGCTGACAAGAAGAATCGCACATTTGATAAACGCGCATCATGTAAATCCATCGGAGATTCTTGTGATCACATTCACTAAGGCCGCTGCCGCTGAAATGCAGCAACGCTTTCTATCGCTCTGTGAGGGAGCGCATCCTCCGGTAACTTTCGGCACATTCCATGCCGTCTTTTATTCTATTTTGAGAGAAACATCCGTCTGCCGGCCGGGCAGTATCTTATCCGAGGCAGAAAAGAAAAAAATACTTAGGGATCTTATTCAAAAAAATCGCTATAATGTAAGTATGCACAACGATATGCTCGAGGAAATTCTGTCAGAGATCGGACAGAGCAAAAACCGCATTGATAAAGCAGGTCTTTGTGATAAAGATTTGAAATATATACCGAAAGCCATTCCGCCGGAACTATTTTCAAGGATTTCCCGTGATTTTCAAGAAGTAAAAAATATTCTTGGAAAGGTGGATTTTGACGATATGGGCTTTAAGTGTGAAGAATTGTTTCGGAAAAGGCCGGACATTTTAAAACGTTATCAAGCTAGGTACCGTTATATCCTGATCGATGAATTTCAGGATATTGCGCCCTTGCAGTACCGGCTGGTGCGGCTGCTTGCCGCGCCGGAGGACAACCTTTTTATTGTGGGGGACGATGACCAGTCCATCTATGGCTTTCGGGGCTCCAGACCGGAGATCATGCTGCATTTTCCGGAGGATTACCCGAGGGCGGAAAGGGTGACGTTAGGAATCAATTACCGCAGTACGCCGCAGATTGTGGAGGCGGCAGGAAGACTGATCATGCACAACAAAAACCGATTCCCCAAAAACAGCGTGGCTAAAAGCGGGCAGGGAATACAGGTCTGTGTGGAGCGATATGGGACAGCCGGTATGATGGAGCGCGCGCTGATAGATCATCTGCGGAGGGAAAAAAGCTCCGGCAATCTGTCGGAATGCGCCGTGATAAGCAGAACTTCCGGGATGTTTCCCCTGTTTGCGGAAAAGTGCAGACAGGAGGGTATTCCCTGTGTATTAAAAGAAAGAGTAAAGAGTATTTTTGATTCTGATATCGTCGATGATTTGTCTGCCTATCTGGAATTTTCACAGACACCTTTGAAGGAAAGAAGCAGAAGCCAGTTTTTTCGGTTTATGAACAGGCCGCTTCGCTATATCAGCAGAGAAGCCGTAAACGAAAAAGCGGAGTTTGGACATCTGCTGCACTATTATCAGGACAGACCGGTTATGAAAGAGAGGATCTTGCGGCTACAGGAGGATCTGGAGAAAATACGCACAATGCCTGTGTTTCTCGCAATCAGCTATATCCGAAAAGCCGTGGGTTATGACGGTTATTTGTTGGAAAAAGCTGAAAAAAATGACCGCAGACAGATGCTGGCGGAGGCGGATCTGATACAAAATTCGGCAAAGGGATGCAAAAACTTTGCCGGATGGAAAGAAATCATGGAAGAAAGATGTGCAAACGAGGCAAAAAAGCGTCAGGCGGAGGAAGAGACATCTGAGGGAGGAGGGGTGACATTGATCACCATGCATGGATCCAAAGGGTTAGAATATGATAAAGTATTTATTCCGGACTGCAACGAGGGCTGCACGCCGCACAAAAAGGCAAAAGGAGATGATGAGATCGAAGAGGAGAGACGGATGTTTTATGTGGCTGTGACAAGAGCAAAAAAAGAGTTGACATTACTTTGTATTACAGGAGAAACGGACATAAAAGAAGAGGGCGGCAGCGCGAAACCGATACAGCCCTCAAGATTTTTGAAAGAATTACAGGAGAATTTATAGTATTTCATCGAATTCACAGCTATCCAGATATTCGTCGAAAGCTTCTGATGCCTGTTCATATTCTTCATCATCTTCGATATAACGGAGTTCCGGTTCTTCATTGGGGTCGTTCGGATTTTCCGAGTAGCCGTAGATCCAGACCTCTCCATCGGCCGCTTCTCCGTTTTCCCCAAGCGGAAGCAAGGCGATATAGTCTTTTTCGCCGATAGAAAAGATTGTCACGACAGAACAGATGACGGTTCCGTCATCTAACTCCAGTTCCACAGTCATCTCTTCCTGCGCCATGTTTTTGTCCGGTTCCGTTGTTATTTTATGATTTTCATTGCTCATGCAAGTATCCTCGCTTTCTGCTTTTTTTATAGTTTACAATTTACTCTTCATTTTCGCAATCCTTTATTCAAAATAAAAAATTACTTGTGAAAAAACTCCACAGAAGGAGAGAAATATGCTATACTGATTTTTGTAGACTTGAAACAGTTAAATAACATAGGAAAACTGTATGAATAAAAATTATACTTTGAAGAATTGGATGGCTGATACGGCAGGAGTCAGTGTCACAGCACAGGGTATCGGTATCCACGCGGAACTTTACGGCCGGGACAGCAACGGTATTCTCTTATACGATAAAGAGGGTTCAGAACCCGTCCGCATTGATTTTACGGAAGAGATGAAGCTTGGCAATATATACAGAGGACTGCTTTCCGGATTTTCACCGCAGGAATATACCTATCTGTTTCATGAGGATGGAAAACCTGTGATCGACCGTTACGCAAAGTGTCTGACAGGGCACAGACTGTTCGGGAAAGAACATGCGGAGGCGGGAAAGAGAGACGAGTTAAAGGCTTGTGTCTTTGTA
Source organism: uncultured Lachnospiraceae bacterium (assembly GCA_910577955.1). Taxonomy (GTDB): domain Bacteria; phylum Bacillota; class Clostridia; order Lachnospirales; family Lachnospiraceae; genus 1XD8-76. The sequence goes on along the minus strand of CAJTNC010000012.1, from coordinate 12,337 downwards.
GAGGATCAGTTTGACTGGCAGAATGATAAGAAACCGGATACAGCTTATGAGGACAGCATCTATTATGGAATGCATGTCAGAGGTTTTACAAAAGACGCTTCCTCCAGAATAAAGGAAGCAGGTACTTTTGCGGGGATACAGAAAAAGATTCCTTACTTGAAGAAATTAGGAGTTACAGGCGTTGTACTGCAGCCTGTCTATGAGTTTGAAGAATGTATGAAAAATCCTGAAAGCCGCATTGTTTCGGAAGTTTCTGTGAAATATGCGGAGGATTCGGCGGTGCGGATCAATTACTGGGGGTATCTGCCCGGCTATTATATGGCACCGAAAAATGCGTATTCGGCCGGCGAAGATGCGGTGACAGAACTGAAAACGCTGGTTCGGCAGCTTCACAAAAATGATCTGGAAATTATTCTGCAGTTTTATTTTGAGCCTTCCATGACGGCTTTTCGGATACGGGATATTCTTCTGTATTGGGCGAAAAACTATCATATTGACGGTTTTGAACTGTTGGGAGTATCCCTTCCCTTAAAGGAGATTGCGTTGGAACCGGGGCTTTCGGACGTGAAATTGTGGGGGGAATGGTTTCCCTGCGAAGAAATTGCAAAAGCTAAGGAAGCGGGCAGAGTTATTCTGACGTCGGCGGGGGCAGATCAAAGTTACCGACATGGAAAAACGTATTCTGTGGAAAAGCGCGTTCTGACAAATATCGGAAGAGAGTATCAGAATACTGTGAGACAGTTCCTGAAAGGGGACGGCGGGCAATTGGCCGCATTTTTGAAATGTCAGAGGAATAATCCGGCTCAGTGCGGACAGCTTAATTTTCTTGCTACCTACAATGGTTTTCGTCTGGCGGATGTAGTTTCTTTTGATCGGAAGCACAATGAAAAAAACGGCGAAGACAACCGGGACGGCGAAGATGTCAATTATAGTTGGAACTGTGGTGTCGAGGGAGAGACAAAGAAAAAGAGCATTTTGGCGCTCAGGCAGAGATTAATGAGAAATGCGCTTACGATGCTTTTTACAGCGCAGGGAACTCCCTTTCTTTTTATGGGAGACGAATGGGGGAAATCTTCCGGCGGCAATAATAATCCTTACTGTCAGGATAATGAGCTGACTTGGCAGAAGTGGAATCTGAAAAAAACGGAAAAGGAACTGCTTGCGTTCACACAAGAGTTGATCGCGTTGCGAAAAGCTCACGGGATTATGCATCAAAAAGAAGCGCTTACGCTGATGGATCATCTTTCCTGCGGCTGTCCGGATCTGTCCTACCACGGGGAGGATGCATGGCGCATTAACATGGATTATCCGACGCGTCATATCGGAGTGATGCTCTGCGGAAAATACTGCGTTAAAAACGGCAGAGAGGAAGACTGCCTGTATGTTGCTTACAATATGCATTGGGAGCCACATAGTTTTGCGCTGCCAAAGCCCTTTAAGGACAGAAGATGGCGGCTGCTGTTAGATACGGCGAGAGAGCAGGAGACTGCTTCAGCGGCACTTGGGGAGAAGAACGAAGATGCGTGTGTGACGCTGCCGGAAAGGAGCGTCCGCATTTATATCTCGGAGGAGATAAAAGAAACATCAAAAAGAAATAACAGCAAAAGGGAGTAAACACCATGCATGCATGGGCGCATTTTAAGACGATCACACATCATAGAAGACTTGTCAGAGAGGGCTGTTTCCGGGTAGGGTTGTATTGGCAGGGGCTGACACATGACCTGTCAAAGTATTTTCCTTCTGAGTTTTTGGTGGGAGCAAAATATTATCAGGGCACAAGAAGCCCAAATAATGCAGAGAGGGAGGACATCGGTTATTCCTCCGCATGGCTGCACCACAAGGGCAGAAATAAACACCACTACGAATACTGGATCGACTACTCGCTGCATGCAGAACCGGGCGGCATGCTGCCTTGTCCTATGCCGGACAGATACATCGCGGAGATGATCATGGACAGGATTGCGGCATGCAAAACTTATCAGGGCAGCGCTTACACAGATAAAAGCCCTTGGGAATATTATTTGGAAGGCAAAGATCCGGCTCCTCTTCACCCTCACACGAGAGAAAATTTGGAATTTTTTCTTCGTATGTTAGCGGAAACGGGTGAGGAAGAAACTTTCGCTTATATAAGAGACGTATATTTGAAAAAACGGTGGATGCGGATGAGATACCTTGGCCATCAAAAGGAAAACAGGGTGTCTGGTCGAAGAGGCTTTAAAGTTCGCAGATATACGGAGATAGGACAAAGAAAGGAAGGAATAAAAAATTGATAGACGGAAAAAAAGTGTTGTTCAGCGGCATGCAGGCCACAGGGAATTTGACTTTGGGAAATTATTTGGGAGCGCTCAAAAACTGGGTGAGCCTGTGCGACGAATATGAATGTTTTTATTCCGTGGTCGATCTGCATTCCATCACGATCAGGCAGGAATCGGCGGAACTCAGGAAGCGGGCCAGAAATCTTTTGACGCTCTACATTGCCGCAGGGCTTGACCCCGAAAAAAACTGTCTGTATTATCAGTCCCATGTGTCGGGACACTGTGAACTTTCGTGGATATTAAATTGCTTTACTTATATGGGTGAACTCAACAGGATGACTCAGTTCAAGGATAAATCGGCAAAGCACGCGGATAATATCAACGCGGGCCTGTTTACTTATCCGGTACTGATGGCGGCGGATATTCTGCTGTATCAGGCGGATGTTGTACCGGTAGGAAAAGATCAGTTGCAGCATCTGGAAATTACGAGAGATATTGCCGGGCGTTTCAACGCTATTTACGGAGATGTTTTTACAATTCCGGAACCTTATGTCGGAAAGACCGGAGCAAGCATCAAGAGCTTACAGGCGCCGGATAGGAAGATGTCCAAATCTGATGAAAATCCTAATGCCAGCATTTATCTGATGGATGATCCGGATACGATCATGCGGAAGTTCAAACGGGCGGTGACGGATTCGGAAGCGCAGGTGCGTTATCGGGAAGAGCAGCCCGGTATTCACAATCTGATCAATATTTACAGCGTCTGTACCGGGAAAACGCCGGAGGAGACGGAGAGAGAATTTGACGGAAAGGGATATGGAGATTTTAAGAACGCAGTGGGCGAGGCGGTAGTCAGTGTGTTAAAACCGCTGCAGGAGAGGTATGCTGATCTGAGCAAAAACAAAGACTATATTGATAATATCATAAAGAACAATGCGGAGAAGGCAAATTATTACGCGGCTAAAACGTTGCGAAAGGTGCAAAAAAAAGTAGGATTTCCCGAGCGAATCAGATAAATGAGGGCATAGGAGGCAAGTTATGGCGGACAAATATGTAGCGTATGTGTCAACCTACACCACAGGGACACTGACAAACGACAAAAAGAGTTATGGAATCAAGATCTATGACGTGGATTTGGAGAATGGGTGTTTTACACCGAAGGATCAGGTGGAGATCACGAATTCTTCCTATGTGACGATTACCCATAATAAGAAGTATCTATATTCAATCACAGATATGGGAGTGGAAGCTTACCGGATTGAAAAGGACGGTACTTTGTCAAATCTGGGGCAGGCGTCTATTAACGGAATGCGAGGGTGTTATCTGTCTACTGATTACGAGGACAGATTTCTGTTTACGGCAGGCTACCACGACGGAAAGATCACGGCGTTAAGGTTAAATGAAGACGGCAGCATCGGGGAGATTACGGATGAAATATTCTGTAAAGGTTTGGGCAGCGTTGCGGAGCGTAACTTCAGACCCCATGTGAGTTGTGTTAAAATGACCCGTGATAATAGGTATCTGTTAGCCGCAGATTTGGGTATGGATCATGTGAATGTCTATGAGCTTGATCATGTGAGCGGAAGGCTGAAACTGGTGGACATTGTCCGGAGCGATTTGGAATCCGCTCCGCGCCATATCAAGTTTTCGCAGGACGGCAGATTTGTGTATGTTGTACATGAGTTAAAGAACTATATTGATGTGTATAGTTACGGCGTAGAGAAAGATATGCCGGAGTTTGAGAAGATTCAGACAATTTCCACCTTGAATGATTATCATGCTTCGAATTCAGCGGCCAGTGCGTTGAATATTTCGGAAGATTTCCGGTATGTTGTGACATCCAACGCGGGAGACAACACTGTAACTGTCTATAGTGCTGATCAGGAAACGGGACTTCTTCAAAAGTTGCTCTGCCTGCCGGTCAGCGGCGACTATCCAAAAGATGCGGTACTGTTTCCGGATAACAGACATCTTGTCTCCTTGAACCATGAATCTGATACGATGACATTTTTTGAAACGGATCTGGAGAAGGGACTTATTATGATGAATACGAAAGAAATCAAAGTGGACGCGCCAAACTGTATCATCTTCCATAAGCTGAAAAGTTGACAGTTACAGTGTATATATTTTGGGCGAGATCTGCACACAGCGGTATAGTTCTTCGTATTCTGAGGCGCTGCACTCGGTGATGTAATTTTGTTCATATTGTTTCGCCGGATATTTTTCTTTCAGTACATCTACTGCTTTGTTATAGGCGACAGCGGCTTCCACAGCGCTGTCGTAATAACCGATCAGATAGTAGCTTCTGATATGGAGTCTTGCCTTGTATTTTATAGTATTTTTCTTTTGGACGACGGAGACGCCGTGGTAACTGTTCAGAATTCGGATATTTTCATACCGGTAGTCGTAGGGGTCTCCGTTGATAAATTCTACGTCTTTTCCGGGCACGGCATAGTTTTTGATTCCATAGCGGGAGGAGAGCGTCACCTGCATGCCATAGTCTGCGACGAAAAGATGACTACCACGCCGCATGATCTTGTGGGATGCGTAATAAAACAGATCGTCTAAATCAAATTTCAGTTCCAGTTCCGGTTCCAGATAGTACAAAAAGTAGCTTTTCATCAGATAGATCGGAGTTGCAAAATAGATTCCGTTATCCCGCAGATTGATCAATGCCACCCATTTTTCAAAAGAAAGAGGAGAGCTATGCCTGTAATCCATTAAATTGCGGGCATGGTCAGAAAGTAAAGAGCAGGCCAGAATATAGGCCTCATGAGCAGCTTTTTCCTCAGAAAAACTGCCGAGACTGATGTGCTTTTTTTGACAGGTAATGGATGCACGGTAGGAGACTGTGCCGTTTTTTAAAGTTGTTTCATATACACCGGGTAAACTCATGTTTTTATGATGACATCGCTCTCAGTTTGTTGTTATGCATTGTAATATAAACATCAGTGATTTCTTGCTTGTCCTTTATTTCATGGGAAAGCTTTATATAATCGTCCAGTTTTCGCGATAGGTCAAGATGTCCTTCCGCGACGCGTATAATATTGACCCGAATCTCATTTTCAAGAGTCAGGTTTATGCCGGTTATTTCCAGATTTATATTGCTTATTTCCAGATTTATATTACTTATTTCCAGACTCATAGTGGTTACTTTTGAGTTTAAGTTGTCTATCTCTGAGCTCATAGTGGTTACTTTTGAGTTTAAGTTGTCTATCTCCGAGCTCATATTGCTTATTTCTTGATTCATATCTTTTGTAACAGATTTGAGTGTACGTACCTCTCCATTAAGAGTTTTTACTTCTGTATCGAGAGCTTTCACTTCTTGGTCCAAAGCATTTACTTTTTGGTCCAAAGCATTTACTTTTTGGTCCAAAGCATTTACTTTTTGGTCTAAAGCATTTACTTTTTGATCCAGAACTTTTACTTCTGAAGCAAGAATTTTTAGTCCTTCATCAAGAGCATCCACTTTTTTGTCGAGGACGCACACTTTTTCATCAATAGAACTCATTTTGACGAGAATCAAATCAATTTTCTGGCTATCTGTCATATTGCTTTTCCTTTCTGGTGTAATATACCGTATCGGCAGAGAATCAAGTGCGAACAAAATGAGCATTTGAATTCACCTGACATGGTGAAAAATCTTCGAATGAAGCGGTTGAATTTTTATGTGAATTACAGTATATCACAACAAAAACAGAATGTCTATTCAATTTTTTGATTTTTCAATTTTTTTTTTTAACATAGATAATTTATGCCTGTTATAAGAGATTTCGTTCCATTTTACATAAGAAAATCTAAAATTTGACGATAATCTAAATAGAGGATTAAGAAAATTTGTTATATCACATATCAGCATTTCAAGGAGGCGATTCATGAAGATAGCGATCGTGGATGATGAGAAAATCATCCGGGAAGAGATAGAAAGCCTGATCCGGGAGAGTAGGCCTGACTGCAGCGTGGACAGTTATGATACTGGGGAGAAATTGTTTCTTGCAGGTAAGTTCTATGATATTGTCTTTTTGGACATCTGTATGGAGGGAGAAAACGGCATAAAAGTAGCAAGGCGGCTGCGCCAGAACATGGAACAGACGGTGTTGATTTTTGTGACAGCATTAAAGGATTATGTTTTTGAGGCGTTTGACGTACTAGCATTCCATTATCTGCTGAAACCGCTCGACCGAAAAAAGTTTACGGAAATACTTGAGCGGGCCTTTACGGATGTAGAGAGGAGGAAAAAGGAAGAGACGGCATTATTAGTCATCAAGACGCGAAGCCGCACATTTCCACTTAAGAAAGACAGCATTCTTTATGTGGAAAGTCTGGGAAAAAAAGCTGAGGTCCATACAGGAAGAGAAACTTATGAGATGTATGCTTCCTTAAATAGTTTGGAGAAGGAACTCGGAACGGGATTTTATCGATGCCATCGGGGTTATCTGGTTAATTTAGGATATGTGTCAGAGTATTATCACGATGGTATTGTTTTGACAAACGGCGAAACCATTTATCTGGCAAAGGACAAATATCAGGAATTTGTGCGGGAATATATGCGTTATCTGAAAAATGGAGGGACAATGCATGGCTGAAAGGATGGTTGAAGCATGTGAGTTCATTACGTTTTTCGCACAAGGGTACTGTCTGCAATATTTTTTCGGCTGCTTTTTAGAAAGCAGGTGTTCAAACAGGAGGGTGAATGCAATTGCAGTTTTCTGCTGTTATGGCATTCTAAAAATAATGTTCGGTTGTCTGGTGCCTGCGGGAGAGGGAAGTGCTGCCAGCATATGCCGCCTGTTTTTGCAGTGCTTGTTCTTGCCGGTTCTGGTTCTTTGCTTTTATAAGGCAGTCAAAACGCTTACAGTTTTTTTGTCAGTGACTTTTCTTGCTTTAAGCGAGATCAGCTTTTTTGCCGCCTATATGGTTATGAATCTGAGTACTGTCATACTGGAGCTGGAAACCGAACTCTTTATAAAAGGATATCTGAAGGAAGAAAATTTTGAACAGGTGCTGCGGTTTACGGCGGTCTTCCTGCAGGCGTTTTGTTTTTTACTCTGGGTCTTGATTCTTTACTTTGTGCTGCGTTGTGTGGTGGCTGCGTTTCGGGAAAAAGAATATGAAATGCACAGAACGGAGCTGCTCTTTATTTTGACTCCGCCTCTTGTGGGACTTATGCTGTGCGTTTTTTTGAGGATCATTATGGTCACGGTGGAGGACGGAATGCCGTCTTTACTGTATGATAAATATCCTATTCTTAAGTTTTTGATTCCTGCAATTCTATTGTTGTCAATGTTGTCGGTTCTATATAGCGTGAAACTGTTTCAGGATATGATTTTATTAAACAGGGAGAAGAGCAGCCGTATCGTTTTAGAGCAGCAGCTGGATATGCTGCAGGAGCATATCGGGGAAATTGAGCGGATTTACGGAAATTTAAAGAGCGTAAAACATGATATGAAAAATACGGTTACGGTTCTGATGCGGCTGTTTGGGAAGGAGGCATTTTCAGCTGAGGGAGAGATAGAAAATCAGGAAGTTTCCGCCTATTTATCTGCTCTGTACAAAAGTTTCGAAAAGTTGGAACTGCGCTTTTCCACCGGCAACGCAGTGGCAGATGCGTTGTTAAATATGAAGTATCATGATATGAACTGCTGTATTTTAAGCGATAGAATAGATTTTGATGCGGATAAACTGCTGTTTCCCAGAACGCTTGCCGTTCAAAGCTATGATATAGGCGTTATTTTAGGGAACGCGCTGGATAACGCTATAGAAGCCTGTGCGCGGCTTGCAGATAAACAACCTGATGCAAAGTTGTTTATTCAATGTGTTTCCTTTCAGAGAGGAAAATTTTTCTTTCTGGAAATAAAAAACAGTTTTGACGGGGAACTGAAAAAGAGCAGGCAGGGAGAATTTCCCGAGACGCTTAAAAAGGAAAAACATACACATGGCATCGGCTTCTCAAACATGAGGAAAACGGCTGAAAAATATGGAGGCGGAGTGGATTATTCAGTCAGAGAGGATGGAGATAGAGTGGGACAGGCGGTGTTTATTTTGACTGTTATGTTGAAATAGGAAGAACTATAAAAGAACATATAAAAAGGAGGAAATACTATAATGGGTGTCGGTGGTATCAGCTATGCAGAATATGAGAGTTATACTGCAAAATTTGCAAAGGAATATGGGACAGATCAAAAAAGCGGTTTTTCGGAGAACGTCAAAAAATCCGAGGCTTCTGCAGGCAAGGCGACGGAGAGCGCAGTAGACGTTTACCGGAAAAAGCATCCTGAGGACAGGGCACATGTGGATGAACAGGTGAAGGCGGGAAAAAAAGTTCTGCAAAAAAATGGAGCAGAGGATATTTCCAGAGAAAGCATGTCGATGGAAGAGTATAAACTATTTTTTACGGCGTTAATGGACAGTATTCCTTTTGATGCTTCCCGTCGGGGCGATGTGGAGATCTGGTCGATTTCCGAAAAGGGTTGGGAACAGATGAAAAATGATCCTGAGTATGAGGCATGGGTACTCGGTTATACAGTGGAAAACAGATCGGTTTACAATCCCTTTGCCTCATGGCCCGGTTATTCTCCAAATATCTGCACAGAGAAATTCGGAGACTCTATCGAGCAGCACATCGGACAGTCTGTGCCTCAAAGCAGTGGGAGCCATAAAAGGTCTGGTGATTCGGAAGAGGAATCTTGGTGGGAGAAACGCAATAAAAGGCTGAAAGAGATCATGGAGCAGACAGAGCGCGCTGCGAGGGAAAGAATGATCAACAATCGGAAAATGATGCAGGAGGAAATGTTTAAAAGCCAGATGGCTGAGGGGGCAAGACTCAGACAGTTTTTGACTGATAGTATGGCAGCGGGAAGTTCTGAATTTTAAGGCAAGCGAGATAGGGTATAACAAAAAAACCGGAGGGTATCCGGTTTTTTTGTGCGTTCATGTTTTCAAATGGCTTTAAAATAAATTAAGAGGTTGTTTACTTTTTTAATTGGTGATATGATGGAAAAATATTGAAAAATTTGTGAGGAAAAATGATTCAAATAATTTCGTGGAATTTGTATAATCTACGAAAAAAAGGTATCTGCATATAAATACGTTTTGTAGTTTACACTAAATTTGTGAAGTTGTCAACAATCAAATCTCATCTGATTTTTTAGAAAATACTATTTTAAATAGTGAATGAACTACAAAAGGAGGAATTTCTCATGGCGAGAAAAGGGAACAACATTTATTTGCGGAATAATGGGAAATGGGAAGGGCGTTATATCAGAGAGCGGATGGCTGATGGACGAATCAGATACGGTTATGTCTCGGGGGCTACTTATGAAGAAACTTTAAAAAGACGAGACGAGGCAGCGAGCACTTATGCAAAGAGCATGAAAGAGAAGATTAAATTAGGTAATCATCTTCTTTTTTCAACTGTTTCGCAGGAATGGCTAAATGAGCGAAAACTCTACTTGAAAGAGAGCAGTATCGCAAAGTATCGTAATATTTTAAACTGGTATCTTCTTCCTGAATTCAGCGACAGATATATCACGGAGATCACAAAGGAAGAGTTATCCTGTTTTTTTACACGGCTTCTCAGATTCGGTGGTGTGCGTGGAAAGGGGCTTTCTCCGCGAATGATCAAGAGCGTTATTTCTGTATATAAAGCAGTGGCCGGCTATGCCTGCGACTGTAATGATGTGAAAGTAGTTCCGGTAGGCAGATTCCCACTGAAAGATTCCAAAAAGCCGATGCGTGTACTCAGTGTAAAGGAACAGCAAAAACTGGAACAATTTTTGTTTTCGGATATAGGTAACACAGGACTTGGTATTATACTTTGTCTTTATACAGGAATTCGTCTCGGTGAATTATGCGCTTTGAAATGGAAGGATATATCTTTAGAAAACAGAAAGTTGGATATTCATGCAACTATGGTGCGAATTCAGACGCCGGAGGATCCGGAACGCAGAACGAAGGTGATTGTTACAACGCCAAAGAGCGCTTGTTCTATACGTGAAATCCCGCTTCCTTCTGCTATACTCCCGCTTTTAGAAAGGATGAAAGAAGCCGGTGATACCTATTTTCTGACAGGTCTTCAGAATGTCTATATAGAACCACGGACAATGGAAAACAGATTTAAGGCAATTACAACAGCGTGCGGTATTGAAGATGCCAATTTCCACGCACTGCGTCATACTTTTGCAACAAGATGCATCGAGCAGGGATTTGATGTCAAATCATTGAGTGAAATCCTTGGGCATGCTGGTGTAAAAATTACAATGGATCGTTATGTACATCCTACAATAGAACTGAAGCAGAAAAATATGGACAAACTCTCTGTTTTTATAAACAGCAAAATATCCTGACACTTGTGTAAGTAGAAATATTATATTTTGATCCGGCGGAAAGATAGACGAATCCTTTTACTTTCTGTCGGATTTTTTATTTACAGCAAATACATCAGAGATTTAATTCACTGATTGTTAAGCTGATTTACTGAATGATTAACTGATTTTGTTTTGAATTCCCTCTGCATCATATACTTTATCCGCACTTTCGTAGATTATACAAATTCTACGAAATATACGAAGCCAAAACAGGGAGATCATACCGAATGTGGTGCGTTGTTTATGCAGGAGAAGGGAGAGAGGAAAGGATTGAGGATTTAATAAAATCTGTGCTTCCGGATTCTGTCTACACGCGTTGCTTTCATCTTGTGAAGCATAAGGCGTTAAAGAGACGTGGGATTTTGCGGGACGTCGTAGAAAATTATCTGCCGGGTTATGTATTTATTGAGACGGCTAAACCGCAGACAGTGCAAGCAATACTGAAAAAAACGCCGGGAAGGCTTCTGTTCAGTGATGAATGGTCTGTCTCAATGCTTACCGGAGAGGAAGAAGCCCTGTTTGGGCTTCTTGTTGATGAAAAAGGAGAAATAGGTATTTCCGTTGTAAGAATATCAGCAGATGTCGAAAAGAAAAGGAAGAACGAGTATATTTCCGGTCCTCTTGCAAAAGTTTCTGATCAAGTTGTTTCTGTGAATCTTCATCACAGATATGCGGAGATAGGCGGTGACCTGACCGGCGATAAAACACCTATAAAATTGAGTTTTCGCTTTGATGGTGAGGAATTTGAAGAGGTATTGTATTAAAGAGATATTTATGACAGGGAGCGAAAGGAACAGTGAATTTTGTGGTATGTGATACAGGTGCAGGCAGGACATGAGGCAGCGGTCATAAAGAAATGCTATGAGAGGAATGTACTGCTTTCGGGAGAAGACGTTTTTACGATTTTTTCTGAACGAATGGTCAAAGAATGCGGCAAATGGAAGAAAAGAACAGTACCTGCATTTCAAAAATATATTTTTGCGGAAACAGAGGACACGGATGGGTTTCGCATCAGACTCAGGAAAGTTCAGGAATTAGCAAAGATGCTGGGGGTGGATGAGAGTATTGTGCCTATTTACAGAGAAGAGCAGGAAATGCTGCAAAAACTTGGCGGCGAAGAGCATGTTATCCGCTATTCAGAGGGGTATATGCTGGGAGAAAAATTGATTGTGACCGAAGGGCCGATGAAAGGGATGGAAGGTTATGTAAAATGGACTGACCGACATCAGAGAATTGCGGGAATTGAACTTTCGTTGCTTGGACGGAATGTTGCCGTTAAGATGGGAATTGGGATACTGAAAAGAGTTTCCTTATAATTTTAAGACAGTCGTAACTATTACTATAAAGAAGGGAAAGGTAGACAAGATACCTTGGAGCGCGGAGGATGATGAGGTCACCACGCGCAAAAAGGCGGAAATAGCGTGCCATGAACAAGGGATAAACGTTCCTTGTATGGCGAAGCCTACCCTTTATGTGTAAGAATATATATTAGGAAAACAGTAGCGCTGCAAGGCGCTTATTTTAATGGAGGAAAGAAATGGTACAGATACCGTTTTCACCCCCGGATATCACGGAGGCGGAGATCAATGAGGTGACAGAAGCGCTGCGTTCCGGCTGGATCACTACCGGGCCGCGGACAAAGGAACTGGAAAGAAAGTGTGCGGCATGGATCGGGGCGTCTAAGAGCGTGTGCTTAAATTCCCAGACAGCCTGCGC
>CAJTNC010000011.1 GCA_910577955.1 uncultured Lachnospiraceae bacterium | reverse complement strand
GTTCCGCCTTGGAGCGTCCGTCCATGGCGATTGCCTTCGCGACCATCTCCATGTCCACCCCGATGCCCCGGTCGTTGATCTCCTGGTCCTGCCAGTATTCCTCCCACACAAAATCTGGAACCGGGAACCTGGCAAGCTTGTGCTGTATCTGCATTTCAGCCTCCACATCGCGCAGGTTATAGGCTTTGAACCGCACCCACTTCTCCCTGTCATGCTCCGGCAGGTTCCGCGTCCGGCCGCTGTTCGCCCTGGTCGGCTTGCAGGGGACACAGAAATACCGGATCAGGTCCTTCCCTTCCGACAGCTTCTGCTTTTCCAGCCCAAGCACCGCGCCCACATTTTCCAAAGACAGCGGAAGGCCGAGCGTAGCCGACCACACCATGGTGCATTTCCACGATTCCGGCTCCAGCCATTCCCCTAGGTAATTTGACAGGCACACCCTCTCGAACATGGCATTAAATGCCCATTTGGTGACGGATTCATCGGAAAGTGCCGCCAGTATCTCCTTCGGGATTTCCTCCCCCTGGCATAGGTCAACCACCCGCACATCCCCGCCGTCCACGCTGTACCCGAACAGCAGGATTTCAAAATTGGGTGAGGATGCATATTTATAAACGCCGCATTTGGATAAATCCACATCCGAAAATGTCTCAATGTCAATACTGATACTTCTCAATTCCACCAGCTCCTTTCACCGCCTTAAGGGCGGCAGGGAAAAGGCAGATGCCCTCTCCCCGCCACCCGGCGGCTGTTCTTCCGTTTATCTGGTCATGACAGGAAATCATCCTCATCCCCGTCTGCGAAGTCATCCTCCGCACGTGACCTGCCGCCCAGCGGCTCCCCGTCACGGATTTTCTGTAAATTGTTCAGCCCGCAGGCGATACCCTTATTCCCGTTGGAATTGAAAGCATAGAAATTGATGCTCGCCCTGCCGTACACGCCGCTGTACACCTCGGAATGGTCAAGGATCGGCTGGCGGTCCGCATCCACGATTCCGGGAGCCGTAGAACTGTTGGCATTGACAAAATAGGAATCTGCATAGGCTTCATCGTCCGGGCGCTCCGTATCCCCGTCGCGCAGAGGCGTCTTCAGTACAGAAAGCGCAGGGACGCTCCTGCCGTTCCCCTTCAGCTTTGCCTCGCCCTCACGATATGCCGCCTCAATGGCCGCCTCGATCTTGGCGATGGTCTTCTTATCTGACTTCGGGATGATGAGCGACACGGAGAACTTCGGCGTGCCGCCGTTGATCGACTTTGCCTCCCATGCGTTGCAGTAGCTCCACCGTGTATCAGGTCCGGTGATAACCTTTGTTGGATTGTTGGCTGTGTTTGACATCTGATTTTCCTCCTAATCTTCTTTGAAATCTTCCTGTGCAGTATTCATTTCCGGGCGCTTATCCGTCTCAGGCACAAGCGTCGGCTTGCCCTGCGGCTTTTCCACAAGGCCCTTTAATATCTCAGTAAATTTCTTCTTGCCGAGCAGCTTTTCCATGGCTGTGATTCCGAGCAACCTCGGCTCATACGGGTCGAAGCCCGCCTTCTTCACGGTATCCGCAACGGCATCCTCGTCCGTGTACTTCCGGTTGGAGCGGCCCTCAACAACTTTAAATCCGGCATACTTCACGCCGCTCAAAGCCTGCTGCAATGCAAACTCTTTCACATCCGCCGCCCATGCCGCCAGTTCATCCGCTTTCACGAGGATCGCCGCGATCTCGTCATCCTCCAGCGTGGCGGGCATCTCAAAGTCATACCTGGCAAGTTCCAGGTTGTACTCCGCCCGCTTCCTACAGACCGCCTTTGCCTTGCAGAACCGGCAGTGTTCCCCCGCCTGGAATTCTCCCTCCCCGGCATAGGCCAGCTTCGCCTTTTCGGCAAGCTCACCCTCTGCCCACCGGAGCAGGTCATCCTTCGCCATGGCATACACGCTGACGTTCTCACGGCGCGGCTGGTAGATCGCCATGCGGACAGTGCTAATGTCATAGATGCCGTCAAACAGTTCCAGCGCACCCAGGGCATACAGCATCATCTGCGGATTACCCTCTGCGGAAACCTCCACGCCCTTGCCGTGCTTGTAATCGATGATATACAGCGTCCCGTCCGCAATAATCACGCAGTCGCCGGTGCCGAAGCCTTCCTCCACATACCGGGAAAAGTCCAGCCGCTGCTCGATCAGCACGACAGGGTCTTTGCAAAACTTCCTAGCCTCCTCCACCAGCGAAAGGACATACTCCGCATATCCGCAGGCGCATTCTTCCATCTCCTCGTCATAGAAGGAAAGCCCTGCTGTCGGGTCCGATGTATCCATGCCGAGAGACTGCTTCAGCTTGTGTTCGCACAGGCTGTGGGCATCCGTCCCCTGCTGCGCATATTCGCTGCCCGTATCCCCGTAATTTTCGCAGAGCCTTGCAGACGGCGGGCAGGCAATCCACCTATGGCTGGAGGATGCGGAAAGTAAGGCGTGTCTTCCCATCACAGCACCTCCGCTTCCGCAAGCAGCGCCGCATACTCCGCCGGGTCGATCCCTGACAGTTTATCCGCGCCATGTTTATTCAGCAGTTCCCGCACCTCCGCCGTGTGTCCTGCGCGGGATTTTTCTGCCAGCACTGCCCGGACTTCCTCCAGTGTCAGCGGCTTCTCCCCCTGCGCCTGCTTTACCGCAGGCTCTTCCTCTTTCTTTGCCGCTTTCCCGGCCTTTCCCACTTTCTCCGGCTCCTTTGCATCCGTCTTCCCTGCTTCCGCAGCCCCGTTATCGGCTACTGCATCCGCAACGGCCTGCAGGCTGTCAGCAAGGGAACGCAGGTCACCGATCACCTCAAGCAGTAACTTCACTTTTCCCATGTACATTTCCTCCTTCCATGATTTCACTCACTGCCAGTTCCCGGACGGAATCGCCCGGAACGATGATGGTCAGCCTCCGTTTCTCCCCAAGGAGGAAGCGCGCGATGCGCTCCCTCACGGAGATATGGCGGCAGCTCACGATCCCGCCGGATACCGGCTCTTTTGAAACACTGATCCGCAATGTGTGTTCCATGCCATGTCCTCCATTTCTGAAAGGCGTTTTTGCTGCCTTTCACTATACGGAGATTTGGGAGCCCTTTTGGATACCCGTTCTGCTCCCCCATTTGAGGAATTTAATAATTTTTCTTAAAAATCTTTCTTGCCCCTTCGATGGACTTCACGACTGCCCGGTGCTGTACCTTTTCCTCCCGCGCAATCTCCCGCATGGACTTCCCTTCCGCAAATCCCAGCAGCCTGCGTCTCTGCACTTCTGACAGCCCGTCCAATGCATGGGCGATACGCTCCGCATCCATTTCACGCTCCATCTGTGCTTCCGGCGTTTCATTGTCTGCATACTCCGTACCCTCGAACTGCGCCGCATCCATCGAATAACAGTGGTAGCGTTCTTTCCGGGCAAGGTTGTCCTCCTCGCGCCTTGACTCAATGATGACGGCACCGATGGATTCCTCCACCTCGACCTCCGACACAGTTCCGTCTGCAAATTCATATCTGATCTTCATTTAGATTCCCTCCAGTCTTGAAATTGGTTAAATGAGTTTCAAGACCGGAAAGGAGGCCCGCGGCTCCTGGGGCATACCGTACAGATACAATGAACTCCGCCGCACCAGTTACTTTTATGTGACCGCATAAAAAATCCCCTGCCTTTCTCAAAGCCGAAAGGCAAGGGAATTCATATGGTTGTCTTTGACTCCGAAAGGACGCACGAAGCAAAGGCTACCGACATAAATCTGCAAAAATACTTTTCTTCAGATTCATGTATGTATCCCTCGCCTTGGTTGTACTTCCCTCGGCTATGACAATTTTTTATTTCTTTATCATCAAACAGGCAACTGCATCTATCAGCACTCCTGCTTTCTGCTGATTTTTCAGAACAATTTCTTCATTTTCGCAATATGCGGATGACATAATGAGCAACCTCATGTGCGAAACAAGGCAAATCACAAAGATTTATGCTATGTATTTCTCCTTTTTCCTTCCGCAGATTTTACAATTTTGCCATTCGCTATGTGAAAAAAGGCATCTGGATATGCATTATCCAAGCATAAACCGCATATTATCTAGTAAAAGAACATCAACAACACTGTATTTTCAGCAGAATTGATGAGTCCACTATCCCCGAAAAAAGGGGATACTAATTAATACTTTATTTTCATAAAAAACTCAATTATATTTTGAAAAATCTTACCTATTTACTGACCATATTGCTTTATATAGAAAGGATGTCGCATAAAACGTTGATCCGCAAGGTTTTAACGTATCTGTTCTGGCAATATAGCCACAATATCGCCGCAATATCACTCACTTTTTTACCATTAACAGCTTCCAAATTTGCTCTTTCATTGGGATAATATATAATATGCTGTATATCAAAAGCTTGTTTACAAAATCTTCAACTCAGCATAGCAGAGGTTTTTCCTCTTCCACGCTCACCCAAATTTAATAAATCACTGCATTTTTATATTTTTACGTTAAATTCTAAATGGTATTTTATTGGAAATTTACTGCCAAGAAAAAGCCAGACAGCATCCATCTTTTGGATACTGTCTGGCTCGCTACGCCTTCGAACGGCACAAAACAGTAATTTATTGAAAAGACAACCAGATTACACGCCTTCGTTAATCATGGTAAAATAATCAGAAATCTAAATCATATTCTGGAATATCAACTTTGGTACAGAACATGTCATTAATTTCATCAACTGTAGTATATGACTTCACTTGCCTATCCTGATCCAGAAAAGCAACTGCCCTTTTCCCATTGATTTTTGCCAACTGACCTAGCGGCTTCTTTTGTCCATGTTTTGCATAGGTTAGCCCTTCCATAATATACACACCTCCTGTTTCTGCATTCTCACCGTCAAAACATCCAGCATAAAGGTATCCAACACATTCAATTCCAGCTTTACCGTTCCTGCATTCGGAAGAACTCTACCAAACCGGTGGCTTTCTTTTCCTTTTCGATTTCGCTACATATTTCTGGATTCTGAACTAAAAATTCAGATATCCTTTGATACCAAATAACATACTCGGATGCAATTGAATCACGCTTAAAGGCATCATCTGCCTTCTCCGCCTCAAATAAATCCTTTGCTTCTGCATACCACTCGATGCTTTCCCGTGCCTTGGCTTTGGCGTGATCCTCGAACATCTTAAGCATCTGTTCAAGAACGGAAAAGTAATCGTCCTGGGTGACCACAGAATCTAAAATTTGCTCTACGGTCTTACCCTTGATCTCAATCGGTTGTTTTTCTACCTTCAAACCATAGGCGCGAGAACCATCCTCATATGTGGCTACTACATCGCCAAAGCTTATGTTCATATCCAGAGGAAGTGATATATTGCGAAACTTCTCCAGATTACGTTTTAGCGCAAGAGTATTTCTGGCAGTATTGTAATTAATAGCTGCTGAGACCGTGTTCAACCATTCATCCATTGTAACCTCATCTGTTTCCCCCATCATGAGTGGTTTCATGATAAGCGGTTTAAGCTGCATGAATAGCAGCGCCGCAGTTTGGGAATCTCTGGTATCGATTTTTCCATTGAACCAGTCAACAACCATGCTCTCTTCGCTATCGTTGACCGCCTCAATCAAAAGTTCCCGAATAATAGCGGCATCGTTGGCAGGAACATAATTAGCACCTTTTTCTTTGAAATCCTCTGGGTTACATAGTACCAATTTCTTTTGCAAAAAAGAGTATTTCTTACGAAGCAAGCGTTTCTTGGCTTCTTCATAATTTTCCCAACTGTAGTGATGGATAATTTCATCGTATATAGTCTGCAGGCTGACTTTATTTTCATTCATGGCATTCTGCCTCCTTTCTATGAGATATTCTAACGCTAAAAGGCAATATTAGCGAGGAACGTAAAATCCCTATTTCCGTTCCTCAGTCTCCATTCAGATGGTTATCAAAGGAAATGAGCCACTCCAGTATTCCATCCGCAGAAACCGTTCCGTCCTCTTTCTGTTTCTTTCTTACCTTCATCCCTTCTGTAAGTTCCGTGAGACGCTCACGCAATACAATATCATCCGGGTGGCGTTTGACCGCCATCTTTAGCCGCATATACAGTCTACGGTATTCTTTGGTAAGGATATCATTCTTCATCTTTTTGACTCTGGTTGCATTGGCTCCTACATCCCGGCATGCCTTTGTTTCGTCTTGGGGCGCAGGATATCCGCAGTACACCGAATCAGATCTTCCCACTGGCACAAAGTAGTTTCCACAATTCTTACACTCCACAAACTTTGTATTGGCATCCATAGCATGGGCAGCCTCAAACAAAATCAGCGATATGGATGACTTAATCGTGTAGATGGAGTGGAACGAGTCATCAAAAAACATAATGTGGAAATCAATGTGCTGGAAATCTGTATTAGTCGCATACAGCCCCCAGAATGCCATCACCTGGTCCTCTTCGTATTCATCGCCGGATACCAGCATATTAAAAGAGTGCTTGAATGCCACATAGCTGTCTGCATACGCAGCGTAGGCAGACAACAAAG
This sequence comes from uncultured Lachnospiraceae bacterium, assembly GCA_910577955.1. Lineage (GTDB taxonomy): Bacteria > Bacillota > Clostridia > Lachnospirales > Lachnospiraceae > 1XD8-76. Next base: position 85,593 of record CAJTNC010000011.1, on the reverse strand, counting down.
TCTGACCGATGGTGCCGATACCAAATTCATCAAAGCCTGTTTTCTCCAAAATGAAGGATTTGACCTGGCTTGTGTCCTTATCCCCATTCATCAGGGCAATAGGACCTTTCAATTCCTCTTCATTTTCCCGTATGAAATCAGCTATGAAAGTAGAAAAATCTGTGAGGATCATGACTGCGGTGACTACCCCAAACTTTGCCAGACAGACTTCATAGAGACTCATAAGAGCATGACTGCCATTTCCATTCAAATCTGTATCGTGGAAATAGGGATTCTTCATGATGAGAGGCTTTATTTCTGTGGGGCGAAGTCTTGCGTACTCACAAACCATACCGCCAACCGGATATACATTGATGATGTCGCCCATCATCACAATATTTTTCTTACCGTCAAAATCTACATTCAAACCAACATCCATGCTGTATACCTCCTGTTATCAATTGCTATTTGATACTAAAACAGGCAACTGTAAACAATCGCTTGTTTCTCATATCTGTTGATAACATTATATCAAATTCCGTTCTGTAAGCAATAGATACAATAAATATCGTCTGCTAACATTTCTGAGATATAAATTGTTAACACTCCATCATATCTGGCATTCAAGCTATATGCCAAGGGCATACCCTAGTACATCTATGTACTACACCCTGCGCCATACTGCACACACCTCTGCTTTCGACATTTTTCTTTGCTCTATTATATGCATGTCCACTGCAATTATTTTCATATTTTGGAATTTTTTTCATATACTTTATTTTGAAATGCTTTCTTTTCTAAAATAATTTCTGTGTTATTTTGTTCGCTAACTTGCTAACTGCTCGGGCAAAAAAATATGCGGACTGTGGCAATCCGCATACTTCCTGTCAGAAATCATACGCAAAGCTGTGTGGCAATCATATTCAGCACATCACTGCTCATCTGGACATCCTGTGGTATATAGCCAAGCTGCTTCAGCCGGTATGATGCGGCTTCAAAAGACACATTAAACACATTTGAAACCTTGGCCGCAGTGATATAATTTCTGAAAATTGCCTTAGTGGTTTTTACGCTTTCAGCAACCTGCCTTACCATTGACACAGGCATAAGGATTGCGGAAGATAAGGCATTCGCCTGCCACTCCATCCAGTCCTTGTCTGTCCATATTTCCGAATTCCTTGCATCCATTTTCTTTGTGTCTATCCGGCACTGCACCATTGGTATCGGGGTTTCCCCGATATAATCAAATATTGTCATCTGATTAGGATCATAAGCAAAATACTCTTTATGGAGGAACTCGTGGCTTGCCTCATGCCCCATGGTAAAACGGTACCGGTGTTCCTGGTTCTCCGCTAAAAGAGTCTTGTCAATGATCACGGTATGGGCTTTTGCACTGATATAATCTGCACATTCTCGCTGCGGGTCGTAAACCGGCACTTTGTCCGTGTCATTGAAAACCGTCATCCCAAGATAAACTCCGCAATGCGATAAATATTGAAAGTCCTGATCCATCCCAAGATAATTCTGCGCAAATGAATCAATATCAATCTCCTGTGGGGTTTCCAAAGCATCCGGCATAAAATCCCCGACAAGATTCTCACCGATCAAATCTATTTCTTTCCTGCTCAATACCGGAGCTCCCGATTTTTTTCTTGTTATAACTGGTCTATACATATATAGGCTCTTACCCCTTTCGCTTTCTCAGTTCTTCAACAAACTGGTTCCATTCTTCTTCTCCTGCATCCAAGTCCCTGGCGGTCCTCAGCGCAGCACTGACATAGTCCCTCTCCATGATGTATTCAGGAAGATCGGGTGCCACGGCATTCCGTTTCTTACCGGCCAAGTTGAACATAAGCTCACGCTCTTCATTTGATAACTCTAATATTTTTGCGAGTTGAGTAAGTTTCTCCATGTCAAAAGGGTTGCGTCTGTCTTTTTCCACATCTGTTAAAAACGGAGCGGATACACCAAGCATATCTGCCATCTTCCTCAATGTAATCTGTTTCTCGACTCTCTTCTGACTTATGAATTCTCCAAAATTCGCATACATCATACTCTTCACCTTTTCTTCTCTCTTCTTCGTTTTGTTTTTCGTTTTTCTCTTCATATTCTCATTTTCAGGCGTTAAATAGTTTAGCATGGTTGCTTGTTCGCTAACTTGCTAATATCACTATACTAAAAAAGGGAGAAGATGTCAATTACTTTTTTGAAAAAAGTTTTATCCTACTTTTTTGAAAAAAGTTTTATCCTCTCCCATCAATGCAAATAATCATACGGGGAACTGTATCTGCTCTTGTCTCTCTTGTATTTTGCCAGACTCGCTTTTGCATCTTCCTGGCTGGCAAACAATCTGCTGCTCCTAACTTGAATACCACCATTTACACCAAACCGGACTGTGTAAAAATCACTGCTCCGCTTAACTACAGTTACTTCACTAACAATCCGATTGCTTTCAACAATGTAAGCTGTTGAACCGACTTCAAATTGTATATGCGCCACCTCCTACTACCAGATAGTCATGAAAAAATGAACCGCCCCGCAGCAAGCTACGGGGTATCCGACCCTGGCTTCTTCCTTCAGAACGCTGCAAGCAGCGGGGTATTAAACCCGTGAAGGAATAAACCGTCCAATCCATGTTCCACATGGTTGTCTCCAAAATGTAGCAATAGCGCCATTATACAAACATACGTTCTTGTTGTCAAGAATTTTCTTTTGTTTTCTTTACAGCCGTGTTTCCTAACTGATTAGAAACATGCTCTACAATCCAAGGTTCACTAACGAATATTACAAATGTGAACAGCGTGAACGCTGTTACATTTATTTTTTCTGAAATGGCAATCACACATTCTAAATTTGCGAGCAATGCAGATATCACTAAAAATGCACCAAATAGTGTATAAATTGCATTATAAAATTTAAACCACTTTTCAAAAACTCCGTTCACCTTAGTAAGCCGCACAATATAGTCTACTAAGTCGCCATACTCTTTTTGAATTTTTCTATCCTCCTCTGTCTCGCCATCCTTTGCCCTATCATAAAAGATTTTACGCCACTTTTCATCCATAGTCGCTTTTGTCAACTCAAAATCAAGATTCTGAAAAAGCGAATTTCTGATATGTCCCACAACTTCCAATACTGTAAACAGAAAAAGTGGAAGCACTATTGCATCAGCTATGTGCCTTATATAGTCTATAGGATTAAAAAGGCTAACCAATCCTATGCACAGCATTGCCGCAGCCATAATTATAGAAAACCATCTGTCCTGCTTCATAATAACCCCCATAACTTCAACAATTTATATGCGCTGGTAAATTTTCTGCCCAGCCATCAAAGACCGTTATAATTCTCCCATCTCCAGCGCAAAAACTCTCTGTTTGTGAACGAAGGAATAACAATGCGTGGCGGAATGCTCGCACCATAATCCAACCTTGCGCGGTTAGACAATTCTATATCACCTTCTGGGGAAATTCTAAGATGCCCCGCATCAAATAAAGTGTGAATATCGACACGCATGGCAAATCCATTAGCCACAGTGTCTTCACCATTATATTTGAATGGCTTAATGTGTGCCGCTTCCAATATCTCTGGCATCATGACATTTGTAATCACACATCTCTCACACGCTTTAAGGACGTCTTTCCGAAAAGCCGCCTGATTTGGTCTTACGGCTCTTGTCTGTATCCGTTTTCGTTCAACTTCAGAAATCACTTCGCTTGCACGTATCTGATCTAAGGCTTTCAACAAAGACTCATCTTTTGGCTGTTCATGGATTATTTCTTCAATCTCAGCAAAAATATTTATATTAATGTGATACTCTTCCTCTTCCCGTTTTCTGGCATCAGCTTTACAAAAATACCCATAATTACTCAAAAATAAAAGATACTCTCTTGCAATTCTAAAATCATTTGCGCCTTCCGTACAGTCCGGCCACTCCGTGAGGTTAATCTCCCCGGCACGGTATCGCAGAATAAAATCAACATAGTCCCTCAACTCTGCCTTTGCACCCGACAACGGGATAATTATCCGAACAAGCTCTTCTGGGGTAATGTATCCCTGTAGCTGATCCAGTTTTGTAAGTTCGCAAGTTATTTCCAACAGCAGTTTCAATGGGTGCAGAAGAATTCCAGCAGCATACCACCTCTGGCATTCCTCCTGGCTTTGAATCCTTGGATTCGGCAGACAAAATGTCTGGATCGTGATTGCCGCAAACTCCGTCTGTGAAATATCACGATCCGCGACTTTCTGCCCAAATTCTGTCAGTTGAATTTTTCCGGACCTATCATTCGGAATCAAACCTACCGCTCTCCAATATTGGCTGCTATTTCTTATGATGTTACGCTCTCCTACTCGCCCTCCAAGATTTACCTTTATCGAATCTGATATGTCATTCGAAAGTTCCTGCATTTCCTGCGCGAATTCAGGAGAACTGTATTTTAAATTTTGACCAAGTAATTCCAGCTTTCTCATGCGGAACAACACGCCCAGCAAAACAACCGGGTCGTTTAGTCTCTCCGTACATTGTAGGCTTGCCCATTTCCACTTAAAATCCGGGAACGGTTTCGCTGGTATGTAATCTTTTGGCAGCATTGCTTATTCCCCCTTACTATCCATATATTCATTAAACTGTTTTGCAACGGTATATGCCAAGAGCGGAGGCACGGCATTGCCTATCTGTCTGTAAATGGATGAATTATTCCCTGTAAATTCATAATCTACCGGAAAACTCTGCACTGAGGCAAGTTCTCTGCAGGACATCCTCCTCTGCCCATTAGGATGCGGAAGGATTACCACCCCTCCACGGTTATCCCCTCTCGCTGTAACCGTAGGTGCCGGTTTATCCGGGTCAAGGAGCCGATGCCCAATATATCCGTTGATATTCAGCTTATATTTTGAATAGGTATGGTTTGGTATGCTATTTTCGCTATCGGGATCTGGAAGCCCTTTTAATGCATCAGAAACACTTACCCAAGCGGGGAGGCCATTTCTCCCATCCTGGCTGTGTGTCGCTTTAGGGAATTCGTATTCCCAATCAAGATCACTGCGGACACCGACGATAATAACCCTCAATCTGGTCTGTGGCACGCCATAATCCGCAGCATTTAAAATCTTATACTGCACCCTGTAGCCCAAGTTCTCGAAATCAGAAAGTATCATTTTAAACACTTCTCCTTTGCCAAGGTTCGTTAACCCTTTGACATTCTCAGCCAGAAAGAACTTCGGCCGCTTATCTTCGATTACCCGGATTAATTGTTTGTATAATTCATTCCTTTCATCAGCAATGTGCCTTTTGGTATTGGCTACAGAAAATCCCTGGCAGGGAAAACCTCCAATAACTATATCACAATCAGGAATTTTATCTGTGGAAATATTCCGCACATCTTCCAAAACAATATGGTTCCCTATATTCTTTTGGTATGTATGGACGGCATCCTCGTATAGGTCATTAGCCCAGACAACATCATGCCCCGCCATCTTGAATCCTAAATCTAATCCGCCAGCCCCACTAAATAATGACACCACTCTCATAGGCTTTCTTCCTTCTCAATCCTCATCAGTTCTTCCCCCAGCAGACGCGCAAATAAAACTGGAACCGCATTTCCTATCTGCCTGTAACAGGAACCCCTGACTCCGCAAAATTCAAAAGTATCAGGAAAAGTCTGCACTGCTGCACTCTCCCTGACGGTCAACCGCCTTTTTCCGTTATAATGAGGTATTGCACAAACACCTCCGCCGCCATTTCCCCTTGCAAGAATCGTAGGGGATGGTCTATCCGGATCTGTCTGGCGATGAGCAGTATAATTGCGGTATTCAACTTTATACTTTGAATACTCATGATTCAACACAGCATTAGGCATATCCGGATCAGGGAAATGGGCTATTGCTTCAGAAATACTCACCCACTTTTTCAATCCACCCTTTCCTTCCTTATCATGCGTAGGTGCCGGAAACCTAAACAATTTTTCGTCTCCCAAATCATGGTGCTGTCCAATTATAATTACCCTTTGCCTCGTCTCTGGTACGCCATAATCAGCCATATTAACCAAATGCATATCTGTATAATACCCAGCTTCCTCAAAGTCGGAAATTATCTGCTTTATGGCTTCACCCTTCCCTAGTGATAATATGCCCTTCACATTTTCTGCGATAAAGAATCTGGGCTGCTTTTCATGAATAACCTCATAAAAAAATTTGTAAAGGGTGTTCCTTTCATCATCAAGCACCCTAAATCTATTTGCCTGACTGAATCCTTGGCATGGAAACCCACCAACCACAACATCAGCTTTCGGCAATTTTTTGATATCTATATTCTTAATGTCACCAAGGACAATATGCTCTCCTATGTTCCTTTTATATGTCTTTACCGCGTTTTCATCTATATCATTCGCCCAGACCACAGTATTGCCCGCCTGAATCAGTCCCAAGTCGAGCCCTCCAGCCCCGCTAAATAGTGATAATACCTTCATTTTTGTGTTGACTTATGCAGCCGTCTCCTTCGCCATTATTGTATCGCACTCTTCCCGCTATTCACCCATTCATCAAGTTCAGATTTTTTAAATTTCCATAATCTTCCTATCTGATGAGCTGGGATGTCCGTTTTCTGCCTTATCCATTTCCGTAGAGTCACAGGCTTAATATTTAAGTATTTAGCCGCATCCTCCAAACTAATATAGCTATCTTCTATTCTTTCGCCCATTATACTCTCTCCAACTTTCAAAAGACATAAAATTTCTTTTGTATTCTAGCACACCCCTATATGCTTTTCAAGCGATTTAGAGATACTAATTGATATTTATTGATATTATCTATTCTGCTTAACCCCTTGTTTATGTATTCCTCGCCTTTGAAATCTCCATTGCTTCCGTAATCGTATCCGATGTAAGGAGCGTGTCAAGCTGCGCCCATACGCGGTTCGACATCACAATTTTGTCCCCTGTGCGGATATCCTTTGGCGGTATGATTGCCGGTCCCAGCTCATACACAAAATGCGTCCTTGAAAGTTCTGTGTCCGGTATTTCCGGGACAAACGGGTGCAGGTTATCCGTAACAGTATATTTTTCTATATGATGGATTGATTGCAACTTCCCGTGATATCTGAAAGCAATATACGTCAGCGGCTCCTTAGGCCACCCACCTTTCCCACCGCCGACCGGGCAGCAGTACCTATTGTACTTCCTGACAATATCCACATATGTGATTCCTGCAGTTTCCTTTTTCCCTTCTGCTGTTGCGATTTCCACTTCACCTAGGCCAAGCGATACAACATATACCCAATTTGTGTCCTTATTCTGTGTAGTCATTATTCTTTTAATATACCTCTCTAATTCCCCAAGAATATAGTTCTGTTTGCCCGCAGTCCTTATCCGCAGTTCCCCTGCGAGGTCACATATCACCATCCACGGAAGGTGAAGCACCGTAGTTCCTGGTATTATCGGCAGCCGCTTTTTTGCATACATCTCCGTGCATTCCGACATGGACACAATTGCTTTCATTTTAGCAGGACTTCTGACGAACCCCTCCCTTTTCGAATAAAGTTTTAACTGTGACTCTCCCGGAAGAATCCACCCCCGTTTTGCTTCGATGATAATATAGAACTTTTGGTTATCTGTGATCTCCAGGTCGGTGATGCCCCCGTCCTTTTCAAATTCCTGGTATCGAATCACGGCATTGTCTGCATCCACGCTTACATGGAGCAGATGCTCAATGACCTTCTCCAGCAGATTAGGGCATTTCACAAAAGCCCACGCTATGCTTTTGGTTATATCATTTTCCCTGTCGCCTATAAGGTCAAAAATCGTCTCGACCTTTTCGTTGTATGCAAATAATTCTGCCATTAATTCCACTCCTCAGAAACAGACTGCCCAACCAATAAACCATATGAAAATTATACAATAGGATGATAAGGCTTGCAATATAGATGCCAGTGCCACATCGCCGTCACAAACCTGCAGGAGTGCTATCCCTGCTCTCCTTCCTCAACATCCTGCCAAAGCACAAAATCCACTTTTTTCAAATCCGTAAATCCTGTTTCCGGGAAAGTCTCATCAAATGCCCGGATGACCGCCTTCCCATCATCAGATGCCACATAATTAAGGAAATCCCTCTTGTACCGCTTATAGCGGTCATGTATCTTCTTTTCCCGGTCTTTTGTACCACAGGCTGGTATCTTATAGCCAAAATGCCTGTCCGTGACATTCTTGTCCCATATCGGCTGCTCCGGATCAAGCGTATGTACCAGCTTGCTCGAAAATGAAACCTCCAGCGTTCCGTATTTCAGGAAATATGACAGTGCTTCTTCGAACGAAAGCTCCGCCTCCTTACACCGTTCCATATACGCAAAATAATCCTGCCGGAACTCCTTCGGGTACCTGCTGAGCGTATAAAAGTTTTCATATGTCTTCTGGAACCCTTCATCCAAGGATACATCAACCCGCCGCACCTTCTCCATGATGAATCGATACCTTTCTATGCCGATAAGCATCTTAGGTTTTGCCAATATTGCCGGGAGCCTCCTTAAATCAAATATTTTATCGCTCGTACATGTGACGCCCCCGTCAATCTCTTTCAGGCGCTCAAGCCACCTCTGTATGCTCCCTTTCTGGAAGAAGCCAAGCAGCGCCCCATCGCAGAACCTCTCCGCCCTGACTGCCCCCAGCAGGAGAGCCATGACACATATTCCATCCCTGCCGGAAACATCCACGGCATCCATGGAGACGCTCCCCCATTTAATCCCGTTTTGTTCCAGAATATCCCTATATCGGTTCAGGCCGTATTCCGGATGGTTCTTTTCAAATGCGAATACTGCATCCATGAATTTCCTCACGAGTCCCGAATACGACACAAAAGGCATCTGGATTGGATGTTCCGGGCTCCCGTCATTTTCATGGTCAATGATCCAACTCCCATATTCCCCCTGCGGAAGTTCCCCTAAAATATCTGTAAGTCCCTCATACATCTTTACCGTCTCCTCTTTCTGTATCTTCCTATTACCGGCTCAGCCCTGCCCTTTTCCCACATAAATCTGCAGGATTGTTATGAGCAGTTGACGCTTATGCCCGCTTCCCTGCCAGAAGCCCCATCCCTCTTCTTTGCTGATTCATATATCTGGACAATGTCTTCCCGTGGAAACGTAGGGAAGACAGCAATAACCCCATCAATATCAAGCCCGCACCTGCACATGGATTCTACGGCACGTTTATCCTGTTCCTGCATCATTACCTCCATATTAGCCAATCTTCTATTTGAAAACCTCCCACGCCCATGGGATAAGTCTTAATTCCCCGTTAGCAGCAGGACAATTGTTTTATCCCTTCCTTCTTTTCTATCATCAGGAACAGGCTGTCCAGCCTTTTGGCGCTGCGTTTCTCCTCCCGCTTCTTCGCCGTCCTGTAATACAGTTTCTGCCGTTCCGTATCCTGCGGCAGTTTCCGGTAATCTTTCGGTGCGCTCTGTTTGAATTCATCATGCTCCTTTATGTATTTCAGATACTTCATGATGCTTCCAGCCTCCGCCATATCGCCTTGGCGGTGGAATGGTGCCTTTTCCACATCTTCCAGGCAGACTCTCCCGTTCACATAGTTCCTGTGGAGAAGGATAAACTTTTGTTCCCTGATCTTGTAAACGATCTTCCAGCACCCGGCATCCGTCCGCACATAGACCTTCTTATCTCTTAAATCCACATCCATGTTGGACTGCCCTGCATACCTCTCAATCCTGTCTTTTTCCAGCTTATAGAGGAATTCAATGCCATCGCAGCACTTACATGGACGGTACCCTTTCCATTCCGCATCCTCCCATTCCATCTTAATCCGGTTCTTCTTCTGGATTTTTCCCGCATACCGGCACTCCGGCCTGTGGTACACCATATCAGATGAATTCCTGCTCATGATCCTCATACCCTTCCGCTCCTTTCTCCAGGTTGGTTTTCTTTATAAGATAAGGATAGCAGAATGTGTGTCCCAAAAAACGGACTCAATGCTATAGTTTTTCAAAATTATCCTCTATGCACTCCAAATAAATATGCTCTTCATCATTCAAATTGAGCAGTTCCATATGACGCTCTACTGTCAGGGCATTCCGATTCGTAACCGGCACAATTTCACTTTTTCCTGTCACCTTATCCACCCTCAGATACTTCCGTACATTAACTATGCTAAAATAAATCTTCTGTTTCATATTCTCCCCTCTCCCTTTCGGGCTTTCTTTCGCCCATTCAACTGAAATTCATCATGCGACTTAATCCCGGACACTGCCGCCGTCAGATTACTAGCTGTCCCCTGGGTATGATATTCATCAGAGGCATTATGCTTATGGTAAATTATGAAATGCCGGAATGTGGGATACTCCCTCTCAATCAGGTGCCAATAATGCCCTGTGTTCTTTGACCTTAATGTGACCGCAAATGCCCCTGTCTGCAATACCTCAAAATAGTTCCCTTCAACCTTTTTTAGCTCTTCTGTTGTTATCATTATAATCTCCTGTGTGAAAATACTGGCTCAAGAGCATCTTGCACCATATAGCAGACTTTCTCCAACCATTTAACGATTGCCTGCTATCGTTAAAAAGAGGTGCAGAATATCCAATGGGGCTGTCTCAATATTACCGCAATTTGCCCCAAAATCCAATAGGCCGCTCTGCCCAAACCTTGAAATGCCTTGTTTCCCAGCAATTTTGTGAGTTTCCATTGTATCAATTTCGGTGTTGCGATGTTCATCGCCCCCACGATCAGACAGGACGCCGGATAGGTAAATGTTCCGCTGGTTCTCGATATCTGCACTGTCCTCTCCTCCATAGGCTGACGCAGTATCTCAAGAGTCGCCCTTTTAAACTCCGTCAGCTCATCTAAAAACAGGACGCCCCGATGACTGAGGCTCAAAACCCCCGGGCGCGGCACTCTCCCGCCTCCCGCCAAAGCATATTCCGATATCGTATGGTGAGGACTCAAAAAGGGCCGTGTGCAGACAAGGGACTGCTTTTCTTTTAGCAGACCTGCCACAGAATAGATCGTGGAAACCTCAAGACTTTCCTCTATGCTCATGGGCGGCAAAATAGAAGGGATCCGTCTGGCAATCATAGTCTTTCCGCTGCCCGGCGGCCCTACCATCAAAAGATGATGAAATCCGGCGGCCGCGATCTCAGCCGCCCTGCGCACTGTTTCCTGCCCCTGAATATTCTCAAAATCCGGCGTCTCCTCCTGCCGCCCCGAAAAAATCTTTTCAAGATCCGCACGCGAAGGCGCGCAGGGCGGTGATTTATACTGCCGCAAAAATCCTACGGCTTCCCGCAGGTCAGAGAGAGCATATACGTCGATCCCTTCCACCACCGCCCCCTCGCTCTCATTTTCTTTCGGCACGATACATCTCGCAAATCCCACCGCTTTCGCTTTTCTCACGATCGGCAGCACTCCCTTCACCGGTCGCAGTTCCCCGTTTAGGCCTAATTCGCCGATCATCAAAAGTCCTTCCAGACTTTCCTTAGGTACTTCCCCTATAGAACACAGAATCGCCGCTGCCACCGGCAGATCATAAGCCGTTCCTTCCTTAGGGATATCCGCGGGCGAAATATTGACTGTGATCCTGCCCGCCGGCAAGCCAAACCCGGCATTTTTCATGGCGACCCGCACACGTTCTTTCGCCTCCTTGACCTCACTGCCGAGATAACCCACCATTTCAAAAGCCGGAAGCCCCTGCGCCGTATCTACCTCCACCTGCACCAGATAGCTGTAGATACCGCGGATGCCTCCCGATATAACCGTACTGTACATTATTTTCCTTTCCGCACTCTGTGCTTTTCCTGTGCGGTTCTTCGGAGTTATGTCACACAATCTTCATTGAAAATAAACTGTGATCCCTGTTTTTCACAGGGAAAGATAACAAGATCTTTTATATGCTTAACAGATATCTGCATTATAAAAGATTCCGTTGGAAATTGCAAGGGAAATTTCACGCTTCCGCCTTCTCTTCCAGCGCAAGCCTCAATTTTGAGAGCGCCCGCTTCTCAATCCGGCTTACATAACTTCTGGAAATCCCCATCATTTCCCCCACTTCCCGCTGAGTCACCTCCTCGCCCGTTTTCAACCCGTAACGATAAGCGATGATTTCCCTCTCCCGCCTGCTCAAAACTTTTCCCAGAATCCCCTGCAGTCTTTCTATACTCTCTCTGTTTTCCAGTTGTTCCAAAGCTCCCGGCTGTTCATACTCTATGAGATCGAGAAGATTTACCTCATTCCCTTCTTTATCTGTTCCCATCGGCTCATAGAGGGATACTTCTCTGGCTATTTTTTTATGCCCTCGCAGCAGCATCAGTATTTCATTCTCAATGCACTTCGCCGCATAAGTGGCAAGTCTTGTTCCTTTCCCCGGTACATAGGTATTCACCGCTTTGATCAGCCCTATCGTACCACAGGAAATCATATCTTCCATATCTTCCGGCGCGCCTGCATACTTTTTCAGCACATAGGCCACCAGTCTCAGATTCCGTTCCACTAAAACATCCTTTGCCGCCCGCATCGCCCCTTCATCGCCGCCGTGATAGGCCTTTAAATAATACGCTTCCTCCTCTGGTGTTAATGGTTTACTGAATGTTTTCACGAAAAGCCTCCGGATGCGCTTTCTATATCTTATGATTCCATGCTTTTCCAAAGTGCCTATCCGCCCTAAAAAGAAAAAAGGAAAGAGCGGCAGATACTGTCTGCCGCCCTCGCCCAAAAAGAAAGTATTAAAAATGCAGCGCTATCCCAAAGTCCCTTTATTCAGAACCCAGCGGAAAATTCTGTCGAAATCCTGATGGTCGTGGAAGATCAGTTCAATCTCACTGATCGTGCCCCGCACTGTGGAAAACGGATAAAATTTCCGTCCAGCAGACACATCCAGACGCTCTCTCAAACCGCTCCGCTCATCCACAAACTCAATTTCTCCCTGACAGGCGTCCAGTTTTTCAAAAAATTTACGGGTATCACTGATGTCATAAATTTTCATGGAAATTCCTCCTCTCTGTTTTTCATTTTTCCAGGTATTTGCGAAACTCCTTTTTCTAGAAGTATTGCCTGTGCAGAATTACGCATCAATAAGCAGGCACGTCTTGATCGTATATTTTGCACAGCAAAACGGCAGAAGCAAAGAATTTCACAATCACTTATTTTTTTCAGTTGATCAAGTTGCCATTTACTTTGTTTATGATATAATTATATAGAAAGAATAACTCTAAAAAAATCAATATATAGCCAAATTTTAAAACTATATAGCCAACATCAAAAGGGGGATGGCGATATAATGATATACGGACTGAGACTAAATGAGAATCTGGAGGAAGATGTGGAACGCCCTGTGGAAGGATTTGCACATATGTTCTGCTATGAAGACCTGTCCCTGCATCCGGGCGGTTTTGCTCCTTGGCACTGGCATCAGGATGTAGAATTTATGTGGGTGATGCAAGGCGGCGTCCGCCTCGATACAAGCAGCCGCTCCTTTCATATCCACACAGGGGAGGGCGCCTTTATCAATTCCAACATGCTGCACTATAAGGAACCGCTGCCCGGAGAACCTCCTCTTGTATTAAATCAGCTTTTTGATGTACAGCTCATCACCGGCGGGTATAAAAATGTTTTTGAAGAAAAATATATCAAGCCTGTCATAGAGTGCAGGGAACTGGAAGCCACTGTTTTTAAACCGGCCGCCGCAAATCAGAGGCGGATTTTGGAGCTGTTTTGCCATTCTTATGACGCTGCACAACTGGGAGAATACGGTTATGAATTCACGGTGAGAAACGATCTCTCCTCCATGTGGTGTCTGCTCTGCCGGGAAGTCTCCTCCATCACCACGGTGAAAAAAAACGTAAACAGTCAAGGGGAAGAAAGAATAAAAAAGATGATGCTCTACATCAGAGACCACTACAGTGAAAAAGTCTCTTTGGAACAGATTGCCGCGGCGGCAAATATCAGCGAGCGGGAATGTCTGCGCTGCTTTCATGATATGCTGAACACATCCCCCTTCGGATACCTGATGGATTACCGCATCAGGCGGGCCGCAACCCTGTTGCAGGAGACTGATCTCCCCATCACGGATATTGCTCTCACCTGTGGATTTTTCGGCGCCAGTTATTTCGGAAAGATCTTCAAAAAGAGTATGGACTGCACACCTTCACACTACAGAAAAACCGCACGGGAAAAAGCTGTTCCTTGATTCCTCTGCAGCGCCCCATCCTCACAGCAAAAACTCTGCAAGAACCGGATTGCTGACGTCGATCCCCTGCTTCGTCAAAAAAATCCGACTCTCTTGCCGCGCAAGAAGTCCTTTCTTCTCCAGTTTTTCTAAAACTTCCCCGTAGATTTCCTCCATCGGTACTTGAAAACAGTTTTCAAACTCCTGCACCGAAACTCCCGCCGTCATCCGCAGGCCCAAAAACATAAATTCCTCCATCCGGTCGGATAAAGATAATTGCTGCAAATTCCGGCGAAGCCCCTTTTCATATCCCTCTATTTTCCCGTCCCTCACAAAACGACAGTTTTCCATAAGAGACGCCGCGCCCGATCCGAAACCCAAATATTCCCCCCGCCTCCAATAGACGATATTGTGACGGCATTCTCTGCCGGAAAGAGCGTAATTGGATATCTCATATCGGCTATACCCCTCCCGCTCCAAAATCTCCTGTGTCAGTTCGTACATCCGCCGCTCTTCCTCCTCATCCGGAAGCAGATGTTGTTTATCCTCCCCATTCCTCTGCCGATCTCTGTCCGCCTCGCCGTAACGTTCATAAAAGGGCGTTCCCTCCTCGATGATCAGGCTGTAAGCTGAAATGTGCTCCGGTTTAAGTGATGTCACCCTCTCAAGTGTGTTTACATAACTTTTTATACTCTGTCCCGGCAGGGCGGACATCAGATCCACATTGATGTTGTGAAATCCGTTTTCTCTGGCAAACGCAAAGGTTTCCAGAAAATCCCCCCAAGTGTGGATCCTGCCCAACCGCTTCAGTTCTTCATCCTGCGCTGACTGCAGACCGATGCTGAGCCTGTTGAAGCCCGCCTCCCTCAGTTTTCCGAGATCCTCCCTTGTCACCGTTCCGGGATTGCACTCCAGCGTGATCTCCGCCCCAACATCCTGCTGAGCTGAAAAAAAGCATTCAGAAAGTTTACATAATATCCTTTTTAGCTGCTCCGGTTTTAACACCGTCGGTGTTCCACCGCCAAAAAAGACCGTCGCTGCCCGGTAATCCGGATAGCGAACGGCCTCACTCTCTATTTCTTCGCACAGCAAATTTACATAGCTTTCCTTTGCTTCTTCCGAAGCCGGAGCTGACAAAAAATCGCAGTAATCACATTTCCTCACGCAAAACGGAATATGGACATACAGCGCAAGGGGCTTTTTTATTTTTTCTGCCATAAACGTTCAATCCCTCGTATCTAACTTTAACACGCTCATGAAGGCGCTCTGCGGAATTTCCACATTGCCCACCTGACGCATCCGCTTTTTTCCCTCTTTCTGCTTTTCCAAAAGCTTTTTCTTTCTCGTGATATCGCCGCCGTAACACTTTGCCAGCACATCCTTACGCATAGCTTTCACGGTCTCTCTGGCGATCACTTTGCCGCCCACCGCCGCCTGAATCGGAATCTCGAAGAGATGTCTCGGGATCTCCTCTTTCAACTTCTCGCACATCTTCCTTCCTCTCTCATAGGCGCTGTCCGCATGAACGATAAAGGAAAGAGCATCCACTTCCTCCTTATTGATCAGAATATCTAACTTCACAAGCTTTGACGTCTCATATCCCTTCAGATCATAATCAAAGGATGCATAACCTCTGGAACGGGATTTTAAGGCGTCAAAGAAATCGTAAATAATCTCGTTGAGGGGCAGTTCGTATTTTAGCAGCGCTCTTGTCGTCTCGATATATTCCGTCCCCAGATACCGCCCTCTTCTCTCCTGACAAAGCTGCATGATCGGACCTATAAACTCGGTAGTCACCATGATCTCTGCACTGACAATGGGTTCCTCCATATAGTCGATCTCAGAGGGATCCGGCAAATTGGAGGGATTGGTCAGCTCGATCATCTCTCCGCTTGTCCTATATACTTTATAGATAACACCCGGAGCCGTCGTCACAAGATCCAAATTGTACTCTCTCTCCAGCCGTTCCTGAATGATATCCAGATGCAATAACCCCAAGAAACCGCAGCGGAAACCAAATCCGAGAGCCAAGGAAGTCTCCGGTTCATAGAACAGCGACGCGTCATTGAGCTGCAATTTTTCCAGCGCGTCCCGCAGATCCGGATATTTATTCGTGTCCGCCGGATAAACGCCGCAGTACACCATAGGATTCACCTTCTTGTAGCCCGGCAGAGGCTCCGCGCAGGGGTTGTCCAGATCTGTGATCGTATCGCCGACCCGCGTATCCTTCACGTTTTTGATGGAAGCCGTCAAATAGCCCACCATCCCGGCCTGCAGTTCCCCACAGGGAATAAACTGTCCCGCGCCGAAATACCCTACTTCCACCACTTCGGCTGTGGCGCCGGTGGCCATCATCTTGATGCGGGTTCCCTTTTTTACGCTGCCCTCCCGCAGACGGCAGAACACGATCACCCCTTTATAGGAATCATAGACCGAGTCAAAGATCAGCGCTTTAAGCGGCGCATCCGCGCTCCCCGTCGGAGCCGGCACTTTGGCCACCACCTGTTCCAACACTTCCTCAATACCGATGCCGTTTTTTGCAGAGATAAGAGGGGCGTCCTGCGCTTCCAAACCGATCACATCTTCGATCTCCTCGATAACATGCTCTGGGTCCGCGCTGGGCAGATCGATCTTGTTGATCACCGGAAATACATCCAGATCATGATCCAGAGCCAGATACACGTTGGCCAGAGTCTGAGCCTCGATCCCCTGAGCCGCATCCACCACCAGAACCGCGCCGTCGCAGGCCGCAAGAGCCCTGCTCACTTCATAGTTAAAGTCCACATGGCCCGGCGTATCGATAAGATTAAAAATATACTCGTTCCCGTCCTTCGCCTTATAGATAAGCCGTACGGTCTGTGCCTTGATCGTGATGCCTCTTTCTCTCTCGAGTTCCATATTGTCGAGCACCTGATCCTGCATCTCTCTGTCTGTCAAAAGTCCGGTCTTTTCGATGATTCGGTCCGCCAGCGTGGATTTGCCGTGATCGATATGTGCGATAATACAAAAATTTCTGATTCTGCTCTGGTCTGTCTGCGACATCTTATCCCTCCAAAACTGTAATGATTCATGCATTAGTATAACAAGCTTTCACAGAATCGGCAAACACTTTTTGCGAAAGGAATATCTTATTCTCCCCCAAGCACTATATCCAACGCTCTCGCCAACGGTCCGCAGGCGTTCAGCGCCTCCTCCAACGTATTATTCTGCGCTCCCAGCTCTATCAGCAGCGTCTTTGGCTTTAAGTGCATATTATAGCGGTACCCTTTCAAATAAATCTTTCTGGCTAACCCCGGATAGTATTCCTCGCACACTTTCTGCATCTGGAAGGAAAAGGCCAGATTTTCCTGCAGATTTTCATTTGGCAGATAGCTGATCTCCCCAATCTCCCGCACTCTGGAAAGGCCGTTGAAAAACATGAATCTGGCTGTTTGTTTTCCCGCCACTTCCGTCACCAACCTCGTCCCGTCGGCCACAGAATCCCTGTGCAGATCGATAACGACCTGAATCGTAGGATTTTCCGCAAGAATCTGTTCCAGTGCAGGCAGCGCACAAGAATAGGCGTAATCCCGTTTATCGTCGTACGCTTCGGTATGATGCAGCACCTGATATCCGTACTCCTGCCGCAGTATTTCCGCAAGCTGTTCCCCTGCCCCCACAATGCCCGTGGAAGGATCGTCCGCCGCAGAATCTGCGTACCCTTCATGGGCATGGGTGTGATAGATCAGGATCTGCGGACCGGCAGCCGTTTTTTCCATATTCATATCTGCCGACATAAGTTTTTGTATGTTCAGTTCTTCCGCCGTCGTATAGGTACTGGCATCCACGGTATAAAACTTTCCGGCAAAATCCGCGAATTCCTGATAATCTTCCGGAGAAATATTCTGTACTTTTTCCGTATGTATCAGATCTTTATAGCCCTCATAGACCCCTCCTGTCCTACTGCCGTCGGTGATCATAAAAAGAGAATCCTCTTCGTTAAGCCTTATCTCGGTGTTCTTTTCTGTCCCCCCTCCCTCCGCTTCCGTCCCGGAAGTCCCGTTTTCCGAAGCGCTGTCCTTCTCCTCCTCTTTTTCGATATCTTCCTCCGTAATCTCCTGTCCGGAATCTATGGCCTCCGTCTCCGTCCGGCTCTCTGCCGTTTCCCCCTCTGTTCCCTCTTTGGCCTCCTGCATCAAAATCTCCACATACTCTTTATAATACTGATTCATCATGCCGTCCCCGAAGTAAGAGATACTGTAACTGTAGAGGGGGAGCTGTCCAGCCACCATGTCCATCATTTTCCCCTCTACTGTCACATTTTTCTCCCCGTATGCCAGCGCATCCATGCAAAAAGCGGCGGTGGTAAAAAACTGTTCGTACACTCTCCCTATCAGTTCCGTCTCCGGACATAAAAATGCCAGAAATGCCGCCGCTGTAAGCCCTGCCAAGAAGATTACTTTCGCTCTGCCTTCTCTATATTTCCAACGCAATATTGATTGCCTCCGATACCGTATAACTCAACCTGTTTACCACATCGTCAATATCTTTTGTTGTCACATACATATTCTGCAGTTCCGCCATCTTTAAGGAATGAATATCCGAACAAAGCAGCATCTCCCGCTCCACTTGCTCCACCGCGTCTCCCACGATGGTACCGGCATCCACAACGGTCGGAATCCCGATACCGATCACCGGAATCCCAAGGGTATCCTCCGTCAGCGCATGGCGATGGTTTCCAACCCCAGAGCCGGGCTGCACACCGGTATCTGTGATCTGGATCGTCCGGTTCAGGCGCTTTGTACTTCTGGCCGCCAACGCATCTATGGCTATGATCACATCAGGCTGCGTCTGTTCCACCACGCCTTTAATGATCTCACAGGTTTCCATGCCTG
Source organism: uncultured Lachnospiraceae bacterium (assembly GCA_910577955.1). Lineage (GTDB taxonomy): Bacteria > Bacillota > Clostridia > Lachnospirales > Lachnospiraceae > 1XD8-76. Next base: position 66,584 of record CAJTNC010000011.1, on the reverse strand, counting down.
TCTTTGCCATAACGCCGGGCACAAGGGCGCTGATCATATGCACCTTATTTTTATCATAGGCCGCCCTCCCAAACTCCCTCACCACATGTCTTGTAATATGGAGCTGATCCGCCACATTCGGACCCAGAGCGTCCGCCGTCACATCCCGGTTTCCAAGACCCACCACAAGAACCGCAAGTTCCTCTTTCTCTCCCGGCAAAAGTTCCCGTATCTGATCTGCTACCTTCTCCGATATTTCCCGGTGATAATCCTCGTCCGGCGTCACCATATTTGGGGCTTCCAGCGTGATATAAGTGCCGATTGGCTTCCCCATAGTTTTCGCGCCGTTTTTTGTTTCGATCATGACCCTCGTAATATAGATCTCTTTCTCCGTATCCTTTTCTTCTTCCACCCTGACGCCCCGAATCTCTTCATCCGGCTTTTGTACCGTCTCTCTCGCTTCCAGCGCCAGATCTGTTCTTACCTGAAGTCCCATAAGCAACCCCACCTTATCTTTCCTCTTACATTTTTATTCCGACATTTGCCCGAATAGTAATATTTTTGGCAAATAATATAAAATTATGTATTGACAGAAACGCCTTCTGACCTTAAAATATATGCGTATGTTTACATTAGTTACCCGTGTCTCGCTAAAGTAACATCATAGAAATACGAACGAACAGTAGAAATCATTGGAGGTATCGTCTTGGCTAACATTAAATCCGCAAAGAAACGTATTCTGGTAAACCGGACAAAAGCTGAAAGAAACAAAGCTATCAAGTCCACTACCAAAACTGCTATCAAGAAAGTTTATGCTGCTATCGAGGCAAAGGATAAGGAAGCTGCAAAGGCTGCGTTGCTTGCTGCCACATCCACTATCGATAAAGCTGCCGGCAAAGGCATCTATCATAAGAATAGTGCATCCAGAAAGATCTCACGCCTGAATCTGGCTGTGAACAAGATGGAATAGCATTGAGCCATGCAAAAAGGGGCATGGATATGTGGAACGCGTGTTTACACGCAGCGACACATATTCATGTCCCTTTTTATGTGGCGCCAGCCACACATCCGGGGAATATCTTTTTATTCCCCGGATGGCGCATGGCGCAGCTCTAGGGGCGCATGGCGCAGCTCTGTGAGGTGCATAGCGCTCCTCCCCCTTCAGTGTCTGTGTCCGCCTCCGCCGTGGGATACTCCGCGGCTTGAAACATGGTGTCCACCTCCGCCGCTGCGCCCGCCTCCGCCGCCTGTCTGGATCCTGTGCTGTACCACATTCTTTCTGATAAATCGATCTTCCCTGTGGTTCATCTTCACTTTGCCGCCTTTCACATAAGTTGTCGCAGACACCGTCTTTGCGCCCGTCTCTGAACCCGTGTTCATCACTACAAACAGCACCGCTATGATAAGCGAAACTAACAACAAAAGCGGCACGGAAAAATTGATGCTGACTAATCCGAAACCGTTCATATCGTGGTAAAACTGATTGATATAAGCTTTATATCCGTGGTAAGGACTAATCTTGCTCCACCGGTAGCTCTTCTCAAGCAAATGATCGATCATAGCGCCGCTGTACTTTCCCTCCGCCTTTCCGGTGGTGCAAAGCCAGCTGTACGCATAGCCGTCATCCTCTCTGTACAGATTATCCAATAGGAGGACGCCGTTCCCCTGAGGCTTATCATATCCAAACAGATGCTCGTCATAGAAATCGTCCGCATAAATCATGACGTACTTTTCCGCCGCCACATACTCCTGCCTTTCGCGGGCATAATCCCGCAGGGATTCATTGAGGGTCACAAGCACAATATCACAGCCCGTCTGACGCTCTCTCTTTGCGATCAACTTCCGCAGCTTCTCCTCCTCTTCGTCGGTGAGCACATCTCCCTGATCAAACACTCTCTCCTTTGTGGTGCACTCCGTATTCTGCCGTTTCTGGCTTTTCAGACTGCCTGTAAGACTGTGGATACCCGTCAACGCAAAGTAAAAAGCCGCAAGCGCGCCGAGAATGATAAGGCAGATTCTAAATCGTTTCAAAAATCTCTTCATCTCAGAGCACCTCCAATATCATTTTGACAAACAGCAGCATCGCGAACAAAAACGCCCACAGACCGCTGCCGTAGGCAAACATCTTCCCTTTGGACAAAGGTGTTTTTCCCAGAATCTTTCCACTCTGTCCGTTTACATAATATGTATATCTCTGCCCTCTGTATTGATAATTATATACCCACACCGGCAAAAGCGCATAGTTTGCCGCCTGCCTTTGCAGCTCTAAATGCTTCCTCTCCGCCTGCAGTGTTGTATATCCCGAAAGGCTCTCCCGCAGAAGTTCCTCCGAGTCTCTCCTCGCTTTCTCTCTGGCTCTGGGTTCTAAATTATTCATCCCCTCGCTGTATCTCTCCGCCTCAAAGCCGGACATATATTTTTTCTGAAAAACTTCCAACGCTTTATCATCGAAAGGTTCCAGCAGATCCATCTTCGAGTCATCCATATTGATGGAAGCGTCCACCGGGATTTTATTAAAATTGATATCCAGATTCCTCTCCACCCGAAACCAAGATGTTTCCACATACTCCGTATTGCCGCTCCGCCAGCTTCTCACCTTCGTCCCGGTCCCCGCATAATCGAAAGCCCCGAGATAATCGTACAGAAAAAAGGGGACGTAGATTCCCTCCATCCCCTCCAATGTCGCCGCCGAAAGAAAGGTGGCCGGCGTAAAAAACCTGCTCTGGAATTCTTTCTCCAACAACTTCTTCGCCTTTTCTTTAGAAATCTGAAAGGGCAGTATCAAATGGGGCAGCATCTCTCCTTCCACCCGCTCTTCCAAAATCATGTAAGAGCCACAGTGCCCGCACTTGCAGGCAGAAGTATAAGGAGAGACCTCCAAAGGCGCCCCACAGTTTGCACATTCTGCCACAGTCCCGGAAGACACTTCTTCCTCGCTGTCCGTTCCGTCACAGTGGGGACAGTACATCCTCTTTTTGTCCGGATGATACACTACATTTCCGCCGCAGTTTTTACATTTATATAACACCGCACTCTCCCCTTTCTCTCATCCTTTGTCTGTCAATAAAACATTACCTGTTTTCCGGCTTGTGCAACAGCAATATATGTTTTTCCGGTGTTGAGCTGTATCTCATTACCGTTGTCGTCATAATACCTTGTGGGCTCATAATCGCTGCCCTTTGTCCATCTGATATGGATGGCTTTTCCCTTCGTGAAATAATAACCGTCCTGTGTGTTATCAACCATCTGGAACGCCAGATAGCCGTTAGGATCTGCCGGCGCCCACACGGTATTCTGCACGATCACGTTGGCGAAAGCAAGCTGCGCTCCTGTCAATCCGTCTGTCTGCGCTTTGCCGTGAAGGTTTTTCAGATACAGTCCGGATGCCGGATCATACTGCAAAGAACTCTTCGTATAGCTGAAAACTTTTGACAGATCGATGACATTGGCTGTCGCCGCCTGAGGACCGTACTGTTCTAAGGTATTCACGCCCTCCGCAAAAGTAAAGTGCTGCGGGTTATAATATCCTTCGCGGACTGTCAGCTGGTAGCCTAATTCCGTGCAGGCACGCATCACGCCATCCGCCGTGATATATGCATTGTGCGGCGCTTTGCGGTTCTGGGTGCGGTAAAAATACCCTGCACCGGGTCTGCCGCCGCCGACACCGTACTCCGATGTACCGCTCAAATTATTCATATCCGGCGCGTCGATCACGCCTCTCATATATGCCACGCCGCCAAAATGGATCAAAATCGAGTCCCACTCTTTCGCGGCGGGAATATAGTACAGCCTGCAGCTTCTCAGATTGCCGATCTGCGAGAGTCCCTGCCAGTTCGGAATGATCGCCATCTGGCGGGAGATATTTCCCTCCTCCATGATCTCATATAACACATCGGCAGACCCGATTCCATAGGAAGGCTGCGCAACCTTATCCGTGGGCATCATAACCGCGATAGGGCGAAGTGCCGCCTGCTCCGCCGTCACCGGCTCATTTGTGTAAACGCTTCTCACCACAGCGGGAATCTCCTCCGCATCCGCGCTCACAGATACCCCCAGAAAAAGTCCCGCCGCCATCGCGGAAGCCAAGAGTACACTGCACATTTTCTTTTTCAAACTCATCATGTTATGTATTCCTTTCTCTCATTACTATTTGTAGATAATTGGGAAACTCATTGATTCTGCCGTTTTGCCGTGCAAAATATACGATCAAGGCGCAGGCACGTTCCCACTGCGGCTCGAACGTAGCGGCAGTAAGTTCGAAAATACCTCACTAACTGCCGACGTTCTCACAGCGCCTGCTTATTGATTCGTAAATTTTGCACAAGCAATATTCGCAGAAAACGCAGTTTCGCAATTACCTCATTACTATTTGATAGAAACTGTAATTTATCATCTTCTATCTTACTACTTTTTTTCCCCAGAATCTATTACTTTTTTTCCTGATTTTATGTTACTATAAAAAAGTCATCGCGCAGAATGACCCGATGACAAATATGTTTAGGATTAGAACTGGAGGTCACTATGACAAAAAAAGACATTCTGGAATTGAAAAAACGGCTCAACAAAACCGACTGCTCTATCACAAGGCTGTGCGGCTGCTATGTAGACGGCAATAAAAACAAAATACTGACGCTCTCCGAAACATTTTTAAATCTGGAGGATGATGAATTTTTTAAATACCTCGACCTCTCGCGAAAATGTCTCTCCGGAACAGTGGACAACAACCTGCTGCAGCTTGAATTTCCATTGGACGAGGAAGCCCCCGGAGGCCGCCAGCAGTTTTTGTTGGGAATCAGGGAAAGCGGTTTAAAAAACGAAGAACTGTTAAACCGATTCTACGATCTTGTCATCGAACATTACGACTATGCCGGAAATTATCTGATATTGCTGTTCAAAGATGCCTATGATATCATCACAAAAACTCAGGACGGTCTCAAACTGGACGAATCCGAGGAGGTTTTTGATTATCTGCTCTGCGCCATCTGTCCGGTGACGCTCTCCAAACCGGGACTTGGCTACCGCGAGACGGAAAACCGCATCGGAGCCCGTGTCCGCGACTGGGTGGTGGGCGCTCCCGATACCGGTTTTATTTTTCCTGCCTTTGACCACAGAAGCAGCGATATCCACTCGTTGATCTATTACATAAAAGATCCCAGAGATTCCCGTCCGGACTTTGTGGAAAATGTGTTGGGCTGCGGTACAAAGAGAACCGCCGCAGAACAGAAAGAAGTTTTTTCCTCCATCGTAAAACAGGCCTTTGCGGCGCAGGAGGAAGACAGCGAGGAGATGCTGCTCCAACTGCAGGAAAGTTTTCAGGATATCGCCTGCCCGGAAGACGAATCCTGCGAAGAGGCCGAACCTGTGATCCTGACAGAGCAGCTGGTAGCGGAAGTCCTCACGGAACACGGCATTCAGGGCGACGCTGCAAGGCATATCAAAGAGAGCGTCTCCAGAGAGTTTGAGGCCCAGCCTCCCGCACTCCAGAATCTGATCGACGAAAAAGCGTTGGAAAAAAATGCCCGCAAAAAGGAGGAGGAACAATTAAGACTTCAGGTACAGACGCTGCAAAAGGAACTGGCCCTGAAAACTTTTGTATCTCCTGAAAACGAAGATCCTGATGATATGAATTATGACGCAGCACCGGAGGATATGTCCGACGAACCGGACTACGGCGTAGTGCTCCGGGTAAAGCCGGAAAAGGAGCCCTACATTAAATCTGAGATCATAGACGGCCAGAAATACCTGATTATTCCGGTATCGGAAGACGAACAGATAAAGGTAAACGGAACAGCGGCGGAAATCTGAACCTGTCATATCCAAAGATGCCGTGCACATAAAAAAAGGAATCCTGTTTAGGATTCCTTTTTTTATGCAGAAGAAGGGACTTGAACCCTCACTGTATTGCTACAACAGGCACCTGAAGCCTGCGCGTCTGCCAATTCCGCCACTTCTGCGAACCGAACAAATGTTATTTTACATACTTCTTGGCCAAATGTCAATACTCAAATTCACTTTTCTTTTTATTTTTCTCTCTTTTTTATCCCTTTTCGCCCATTCTCCGTTTTTTTGTGGGAAAATCTCTCCTGCATTCCCTGAATACCTCCCAGAATTTTTCCCTGTATTTCCTTTTTTGTCATCTGTCCCGTGATCTCAAAGAGTCCTTTCAAAATCTCCTCCATCTCCGTCTTCGAGTCTTCATCCACTGTTTTGAGTTCCTGCAAAATACCGGAAATGCTCTTCTTCCAATCCGCCGCAAAATCGATCAGATTGTCCGTCTCCGACGCTCCGAGAAGTCTGAAAAGAACATCCGAAAAATGGCTGATCTGCTCGTCGTCCAGACTGAGGATCCAGTCCGTCACCGCACTATCCATAAGCTTGACACTGTTTTTCAGTTCCTCCATCGGTACAAAGGTCCCCGCCTCCATATCGACCTCCCATGTGTAGGGATTATGCTGCATCAGCCCGTAAGAACTGCTCTCCACCACACTGTAGGCGTCCCCCCGTTCCAAAAGCATCCCCACCATAGATGATTTCGGCAGAATCTTCTTCACTTTATCCGCGATCCGCTCATACTCATAGCGTTCCATCACCTGAGGCTTAAAGCCGGGGCCGTCATGACTGTAGACCAAACGTATTCTCTCCTGCAGTGAAGCAGGCGCACTCATAGCCGCAAAAACCGCCAGATTCCCTCCTTTGGAATGACCTCCGATATAAAAATTTTCAGGCAGGCAGGCCGCCGCTTTGCGCATATATTTAGCCGCATAAAGCTGCCCCACCACCGGTTCCGAGAAAGCCAGAGTAAAATCCTCTTTCCATCCCACCAGATTCTCATCCGTTCCCCGGTAGACAATATAATAAACAGAACGGCCTTCCGCATCCTCTCCCAAGCAAAATGTCAGAGCCGAAAATTGCACTTCCATCTCTTTATCCAGTATATCAATATAATAATTTACTTTCATCTCCGCAAAACGTCTGCTCTTTAACACAGCCGACGTCAATTTTTGATTATCCTCCCTGTATCTCTCATCCGCAAAGACCTGGGCTCTGTTCTCCTCCTCCAACACGCATCGAAACGGAATAAAGTCCTGTTCATCCCCAATTCCCGGTATGAGTTTCTGCATCTTCAGATAACTCAGTTGACATAACACAAGAGAATCCACATCGTTAAACTCCCTCTCCGCAAATGTATACTGATATCGGTTTACATAATCTACTATATTGCTCATATGATCCTCCTATGCGCCTTGTCACTCGTATAATATTCCGTCATAATAGGCCAACAACTGCTCCACTACCTTTCCGTAGCTTGCAATCCCCTCCTCCACCCCATTCACCTGAAGATTCGTTTCCAGAAAATTTCGGGAAGCCTCTTTGACAGTCTCCGTGTCAAACACCGCTCTCTCCTCCACCTCCGCCCACGCCTCTTTTGTCAGAAAAACATTATCGTGCACTACTAACGGACTGCATTGCCCGTAAGACAGATATGCTTCCTGCGACTTTCCCAAGCTTTCATACAGATCCCTGTTCAAATAATCCAACACGCTGAGATAACCGCTGTAGCGAAAAAAGGTGTCCTCCGAGGAGACACATGCCAGATACCCGATAAAATTTGCATCATCCTCATAGATAAATCCTTTCACATGGGAAAGCTCATGACAGATGGTCGCCGGCACATTAGCGATATACATAACATCGTTATAGTTTGCCTCCATAGAAAACGGGAAATAATACCCCATCATATACTGCTGGCTGAAAAAACCGGAAAAGGCAAAGGGCTTCGGTACGGGATAATAGCCTGACAACAGCGGATAAGTTTCGCCCAGACGCTTCATCTCTTCAATCCCGCGCTCTCCCATATCGCCTTGATAGACAATATTTCCAGTCTGGTCCCGCTCCATCTCCTCCGCCAGTCTGTTGCACTCTCCCACCACATAGTCCCTGACAAGGGCTAGCTCTTCCACGGTATACTCCCGTTTTTCTCCGGGCAAATAATTTTCCCGAAAACTGCTGCAATGATACAGCGCGAAGCAGTTGATCGTCATGATGACAGAAACGACGGCCGCCGCCCACAACAGGAACATAAAGTAACTTCTGATAAACCTTAACAAACGCAGGCCATTTTCCGAAAAAGCGCCGTTCTTCTTCCTTACTGCTGTCCTTATCGCCACTAAAATACTCCAAAAAAGAACTGCTCCCAGTGCCAAAAATACAGCGAGACACAGCAAAATTTCCCCCACCGAAAATGGAAATAAACTGCTGATACCCCCCTGTATAAACTGCGTTACCCGAAAAATGCTCCGGCGCACCCCGTCGCAAAATTCAACACTGTACCTTGACAGTAAATTTACCATAACCACCACTAAATAAATTCCAGACAGAAACAAGTTACTTCTCTTTTTCATTCACACCGCCATCACATAGCTTATGCAAATACCTTAGTATACATGCATCAGATTTGCCAACGTCTCTTCTCCCCATCCGTAATCAAACAGATATTCCCCTTGAAACATCACGCCATTTTTATCCGGTTCAACCAAATATGCAAAATAATCACACTCCACTTCCCTCTTACTGATATGACAACTTCCCCGCTCATTCTGAAATAATTCTGTAATCCCCTTTTCCTTCAATGTCCTCTGCAGATTCATGACTGCTTTTCTATACAGCCTTTTTACTTTCTCATCATAAGCTCTTTCCGGCCACAGTTTATCTACAGCCTCCTCCATAGATACGCTGCCGCCGCATCTGTCCATACACAGTGCGAGTAGCTCCTTCGATTTTGCATTCCTAAAATACAGAACTTCCTCATTTACAAATACGTCAAACCTTCCAAACATTCTCACCGTGACGAGTTTCTTCTGGCGCACGGAAAGCAGCTTCGCCCGCTGTACCGCGTCCTCGATATCCTCTCTGCTGTAAGGTTGCATAATACAATAATCAGCCTTCATTTTTATAATATCTGCAAGCCTGTCTTCCTTTTCCGTTATATAAATAAGCACGATGCCCGGCCGGATCCTTCGCAGTCTTTTTCCCAGCTCCAAGCCGTCCATCACAGACAGTTCCGTATTTAAAAGTGCAAACTCTATTATATTTTCTTCCGCATATTCCAATGTTTCTTCCGGGTTTCCAAAACTTCCTACAACACTGACCTCCCCGATTCCCCTAAGCATCTCTTCCAGCTTCTGCCTTATTAGTGGTTCTCTCTCCACTAATATAGTTCTCATTTGCCGCTGTTGTCTCTACCTTCTTCATTATATAAACAGGATTTTCCCCCACATGAAAAGCCTGTTTTCTATATATTTCTGAAAAGGGATAAACTGCAACAGTGCAAAAAATTTAATTACTCCGTACTTCTTCTGGGTCTCTTCTTCTCTTTATCCGGTTTTTCCCGTCCTCTCTGGTCACCGAATTCCGGGATACTATCTATCATCTTTTCGATCATCATCTTTTTCAGGTACACATCAAAACACAGCAGGCAGATAAAGGAAAACATCTTCAGAAACTCCTGTCCCTCCTCCGGCGCCTCCTCAAAAGTCTCCTCCGCCCTTCTGAATTTCTTGACCACATCCTTTTTCAGATGATCAATTTCCTCCTTTTCCATGCTAAAGACTTCCCTGTAGATACTCTCAAGCTTAAAGTCTTTATCTTCTCCAAAATACTGTTTTGTCAGCGGATCCATCAGCTTCTGGATATCCCCGATGGACATAAATCCTTTAAAGTAATAAATAAAGATCAACAGCAGCATATGCTCTTTTGAATACTTCTTCTTATCCGGCGGCGGTATCAGATGATTCTTGACATAGTTATTGATCATGGTCTTCGTCATGATCTTATCATCCTCCGGATTTCTTGTCGCCGGTTTCAGGCGCTGTTCCATAAAGGTCGTCACCTGATCCATATACAGCTCTATATCCGGCAGTTCCTCCGGCCTGATATGTTCCGTCCTGTCCAGACTATTTATGATACTGTTCAACAGATCATGCATATCTATGGTCATTTATTCTCCTCCTCCAGTGCGCTTGCTCCGCACCGCCTCCTTATAGTATATAGTTTTCATTACTAGATGACAAGATGTTTTATAAATTTTTAAAAAAATATCATCTTTACGACCTGTCTGCCGTGTGGTAAAATGAAATCAGTTTAGGACGTTAAAATTTTATTGTATGAAAGTGCAGGACTGCTATGAACAATAAACTAAAAAATGATGCCGTAAACAGCCTCTTTGAGGCGATCCTCCACTTGGAATCCAAAGAGGAGTGCTTTAATTTTTTCGGGGATTTATGCACTGTCAACGAACTTCTCTCCCTCTCTCAGCGCTTTGATGTAGCCTCCATGCTGCGGGATAAAAAGACCTATCTGGAAATTGCGGAAAAAACCGGCGCTTCCACCGCTACCATCAGCAGGGTCAACCGTTCCCTCCACTATGGCAATGACGGCTATGAACTAATCTTCCAACGTATGAAGAAAGAAAAATAATATGGACAAAAAGATACTGCTTATAGAGGACGACGAGAGCCTGCGCCGGGCCATCAGCCTGAAACTGTCAAAAGAAGGCTACACCCTCTGCACAGCGCCGGATTTAAAAACCGGAATGGAACTGTACAGAGAACACCGGATTTCTTTTATTATATGCGATATCAGCCTGCCCGACGGGAGCGGGCTTGATTTTTGTACAGCCATCAGACAAGAGAGCGACGTTGTCATTCTTTTCCTGACAGCGCTCGACACAGAAGCCGATATGATCAAAGGTTACAATGCCGGCGCCGACGACTATATGACCAAACCTTTTTCCCTGACGGTTTTAGCTTCCAAAGTAAACGCCATGATGAAACGACGCTTTCCGGAGGAAAAAGCATCCGTCATCCGCTCCGGCCAAATTGAACTGCTGCCCGATGAGAACCGTGTAAAAAAAAGCGGAACATATCTGACGTTATCTGCCAACGAACAAAAACTTCTCTTTTATTTTATGCAAAATCCCCGCCGGATCCTGTCCAAAAATCAGCTTCTTGAAGCAATCTGGGATATCGACGGAAATTTTGTGGATGAGAACACGCTGGCCGTCAATATCAGGCGCCTGCGTGAAAAGATAGAAGACGATCCGTCTAACCCCTCTTACCTGAAAAATGTGCGGGGGCTGGGCTATATCTGGGAAAGGACCTGTGAAAAACCATGAAGAAACATTTCATATTTTATATCGGTATACAGACTGTTCTCACCGCTTTTCTTCTTCTGTTTTGTCTTTCTTTCCTCAAAAACAACTCCGCCTCCGAAATGCATACCGTCCAGAATCTGGCCGGCTCCCTGATTGGAGATTTTCCCGAAACAGAACCTGTTTTTATGCAGGCTCTTCAAAACTCTTCACAGGAAAGAAAAGCGGAAGGCGCTCTTATCCTTTCCAACTACGGCTTTGACGAGTCGGATTTTTATTTGAAAAATTCCTTTTACCGTCAGAGTATATCCGCCTGCCTGCTCATAACTTTTTTATTTTTTATATTGTTCTTGGTTTCCGGCCTGTGCTCTTATTCTGCAATAAAACAGAAACAGAAAACGGAAAAGGAAATGCTGCAGACTATGCTCGAGCGCTGTCTGTCCGACGACTACGACTTCCTTAGGGACTTTCAAAAAACGCCTCCCATGAAACAGGATGAACTCTCCGACACCTTCCTCAAACTGGCGAAAAAGCTATCCCTGAAATCAGAAATCCTCGCCCAGGAAAGGGATCATACCAAAACCCTTGTCACTGATATTTCCCATCAGTTAAAGACCCCCCTCTCCGCTCTGAAAACTTGTTTTTTTGTTTATCTGGAGGCGGATACCCCTGAGGAAAAAGAAGAATTCGGCAGGCGGTGCCAGTTCCAGTTGGAAAAATTGGAAAACCTGACCGCCTCCCTGATCCACATTTCAAGACTGGAAAACGCCATGATCCTTTTACGGCCTGCTCCCGTCTCTCTGACGCAGATCCTCATAGACGCGGTCAACGCCGTCTACGAAAAGGCGCAGTCCAAAGAGATCATTCTTGATATAGGAGATTTTGAGGATATCACCCTGTCATTAGATCTGAAATGGACGGCGGAAGCCTTGTTCAACATTTTGGACAACGCCGTAAAATATTCTGAGACAGGCAGCCAAATTCTGATCAGAGTACAACCCTTATACAGCTTTGTCAGACTAGAGATAGAAGATCAGGGTATCGGCATACCGAGAGGAGAATACAACAATATTTTCAAACGTTTCTACCGCGTTCAAAACGAAACCGTACAGAAAGCAGAAGGATCCGGCGTCGGACTCTATCTGTCCCGAAAAATTTTAGAGGAACAGGGCGGAACACTGTCTGTAAAGGCCGCAAGAGAGCAGGGAAGCATCTTTGTGGTACAGCTTCCGCTATCGTCCCGAATTCCCTGAAAAGCAGGGAGTATTTCTTTTTTTACAATAATTTTAATTTGTGTAAGCTTCCTGTAAGATTCGGGTTTTATACTGACAGTAGCAAAAACAGGAGGTACTTATTTTATGACACCAATTCTTGAGACAAAAGATCTCTGCAAATTTTACGGAAGCGGAGAAAATCTTGTAAAAGCTGTCGATCATATAAATCTGCAGATCATGCAGGGAGAATACGCCGCCATAATCGGCAAATCCGGCAGCGGCAAATCCACCCTGCTCCATCTTCTGGGCGGTCTGGAAAATCCCACATCCGGCGAAATATGGATCGACGGACAAAACATCGAAAACTTCTCCGGAGAGGATCTCTCCGCCCTGCGCAGACGCAAGATCGGCTTTATCTTTCAGGCTTTCAATCTGATCCCGTCCTTAAATGTATGGGAGAATATCGTGCTGCCCATAGGACTTGACGGCAGGAAAGCGGACGAAAATTTTGTAAAGGATATCCTGCGGACACTGAACATGGAACACAAAGCCCATGCGCTCCCCAACACCCTCTCCGGCGGACAGCAACAACGATGCGCCATTGCCCGCGCTATCGCCGCAAAGCCCTCCATCATTCTGGCGGACGAACCCACCGGTAATCTGGACACTAAAAACAGCGACGAGGTCATTTCACTTTTAAAACTTTCCGCCAAAAAATACGGGCAGACTCTGGTTGTCATCACCCACAACGAGGATATCGCGCAGATGGCCGACCGGGTGATCACTCTGGAAGACGGAAAACTTGTATAGGAGGGACTGACATGAAAAACAATACGATCACGAGTCTTGCCAAGAGCAGGATCTCCTACAATAAAAGCCGTTCCATCCTGACTATCGTGGCCATCACTCTGACCACTACCCTGCTTATGGGACTTGTCACTTCGGCCATCGCTATGTTCGACACCAACAAGCAGATCGCGTTGTCGGAAGGCAACCATCATGCTGTTTTAAGACATCTGACCTCAAAGCAGTTAGAGATGCTAAGCAGCCATCTGGATGTGGAATCTCTGGAGGCTTCCCTATCATTCGCCACAGTGAACTATGACCGGATGAACGGCTATCTCTCCGTCAATTCCACGTTGAAAGAGGGCATCTATCACGGAATCGGCAATCTGACTCAGGGGCGCTTCCCGGAAGCTGCCGATGAAATCTGCGGTCCTCCCGCTTTCTTTGAGCGCATGGACGCAGAGCCTGTCATCGGCAATACCCTGACGATTTCTTTCCGCGCAGGCGGCGAAGGAATGATACAGACGAAAGAATTTACGATCTGCGGCCTTGTCTCCCAGCGGGACACCTCCCTATTGGAGACAATAAGCGACGACCGGATCGTCTACAGCGCTGCCGTCTCCGAAGCTCTGGCCAAAGAATACCTCCCCGACGAAAAGCGGGACTACACCGTTTCCCTCCGCCTTGCCGGAGAAAACAACTATTCGGAAGATGAGATGGAAGAAGCCATCAAAGAAATCTGTCAGGATATCGGTGCGGATACGGAAAATATCACCTACAACATGCCTTACCTGATGGCAGTGCTCTCGGCCGGCACGGAAATCACCATAGCTGCAGCGCTCATCGGAGGGTTGATCCTGTTTTTCTCCTGTCTGGTGATCTACAGCATCTATTATGTCAGTGTGATCACAGACGTTCAAGAGATCGGAAAGTTAAAAGCTCTGGGAGCATCCGAGAAACAGGTCAAAAGACTTTTTGTTTCAGAGAGCATGTGGCTTTGCGCGACTGCAATTCCTCTGGGACTGCTTCTTGGCTTCGGCATTCCCGCCCTCCTGTACCCGACTATCATAGAAAGCGTGAGCAAAAATTCGCTCCAGCCTGTCGCCATCGAACACTACCATATGTTCTCCCTCAGGGCCCTTATCGGCGTCGCCGCCGCAGTCCTCACCACAGTGCGGCTCTCCCTGTTGAAGCCCCTGCGCATGGCGGGAAAAATCTCTCCCGTTGAGGCCATCCGCTATCAGGAAAGCACGTTGGGCCAAGCCACGAAAAAAAGCCGCCTCCATGTAGACCTATTCCGGTTGAGCGTTGCCAATCTCTGGAGAAACAAAAAGCGCACCATCGTGACTATGGTAACCATGGGACTAAGCTGTGTCCTGTTCATGAGCTTTGCGGGCACCCTAAACAGCATGAGCGCTCTCGATCAGGCCCGACACACCATCCCGGAAGGAAGTTTTAATCTCTATCTGGACTGCAGCTGGAACGACAAAGAATACCCCGAGAGCAATTTTGATACCCTTCAGACTCAGGATTTATTTGGCGAAGAACTTTTAGACCGCCTCCGTCAAACAGGCGGTGTGACAGAAATCAAAAAAAGCGGCTATCTGCTCTTTGACACGGACTCTGCAGCGCCCCTTTTTAAAAATCATAATAAAATAAATATCGCTCCCTTTACCCGCGAGGAAGCGGCGGATATGCACAAAGATATCACGGAAGGAGAAATCGACTACGATAAGATGCTTGCGGAAAACGGCGTGATCTGCACCACCTATCTGGATTGGGAGGACATGGGACTCTCCTTAGGCGAGCCCATCACCTTGAATATCCACGACGGCGACCGCATCATCCCTCTCACCGTCTCCGTATCCGCCGTCATAAAAGACAGCAGAACGGGCTACTTTATCCTGCCTCAGGAACTCTGGGATAGCTTAGATCTGCATTATGATCCGACAAACAAACTGTATATCTCCGTTGAGGAGGTCTCCTATGACGAGGTAAAAGCCACTCTGCAGGATATCTGTAAAGAAAGCGACTACTTTGCCCTTTACTCTCTGGACGAAGAACTGCAGCTTGGGCAGATGTATATCAATATAACCAAATATCCGCTGTACGCGGTCCTGATCATGGTCGCCGTTATCGGCTGCATCAATCTGGTCAACACCATGATCACCAGCATCGTCGTCAGGAAACGGGAACTGGGCGTTCTGCAGGCTATCGGTCTCTCAGACAGGCAGCTCAAAAAAATGCTCTCTCTGGAAGGCTTATTTTTCACCGCCGGCACGCTTTTTATTTCCGTGACGCTGGGCAACCTCTTCGGTTATCTGATCTACCTGTTTGCAAAAAAGAACCATTTTTCAGCGATTTCGGCCTACCATTATCCAATCTGGGAAACCATCGGCCTTGCCCTTTTGTTGATCGTCGGGCAGCTTGCGATCACCGGCATCATGAACAGACGGGTGCACAAGGAAAGCCTGATCGACAGGATAAGAAGCGGGGAGTGACAACTTAGATCACTCCCAATTTCTTTAACGCTTTCCAGATCCCGTCCTCCTCGATCCGGTCCGTCACATAGTCCGCCGCCTCCTTTGCCGACTGCTCACCGTTCCCCATAGCCACGCCGATCCCGGAAAGCCTCAGCATGGAAATATCATTCTCCGCATCCCCGAAGGCCATCGTCTGCCTCGGCGTGATTCCAAGTTCTTCACATACAGCGAGAAGCCCTTGCTCCTTGCCGCCCCCCGTGGGCAGAAAGTCCACAACCCCTTCGCCCCATCTGGTCAGCTTACAGTCCGGCAAAAGGGCAAGAAGTTCCCGCTCCTCCTCCTTATCGATAAAGGGCACGACCTGCAGGATCTCCCGCTTTTCCAATTTCTCCAGATCCCGCACCGGCGGTACCGCCGTACCGATCCCGGCCTGTTCCTTCTTTATCCTCTCATCCACCAGATTGCAGTACATAGCGTCCTTTTCCAAAAATATGCAGCTTCTGCCGCGCTGTTCAAGAAACTCCTTTAAACGCAAAAGCTGCGCCGCCGAAAAACAATTTTGTTTTACGCACTTCCCGTTCAGTTCACAAAACTGTCCGGTAAGCCAGATCCCGCCGTCAAAGGTAAACTCCGGCAAAATGTTCTCCTCCTTCACCTCAAGCGGATGCCGACCCGTGGATAAAACGCAAGCTATCCCTTTTTCTCTGAGCCTGCGCACCGCCTCCCTTGTGCTCTCCGGTATGATGTGAGTTTTCACCGCCGCCAGTGTTCCGTCGATATCAAAAAATACCGCCCTTATATTTTCTCCCGCCATCTTATATTCTCTTTCCCCTCTCTCATTCTCTGCAATCTCTAGGTGTTTGAGAAACTCCTCTTTCTGCAAGTATTTCTTGTGCAAAATTTACGCATCAATAAGCAGGCGCTGTGAGACCGCCGGCACTTAGGCACCGTATTTTGGTGCCTTATGTGTCCGCTGCGGTCGAGCCGCAGTGAAAACGTGCCTGCGCCTTGATCGTATATTTTGCACGGCAAAAAGGCAGAATCGATGAGTTTCGCAATCACCTATATCTGCAATCATTATATCAAAAATACGCCCGGCAAAAAAGGGCTGCGGCACTATAACTTAAAGTGCCGCAGCCCCAAATCCTTTTTATCCCTCAATTTGGATAAATCTACTCTCTTCCACCACCGGTTTCGCTTCCTTTTTCGGAATGGAAATCTTTAAGATGCCATCCTCAAACTTCGCTTTGATGTCTTCCTGCGTGACGTCCTCGCCTATATAAAAGCTCCTGCTGCAGTTTCCGTAATATCTCTCACGGCGGATATATCTGCCGTTTTCGTCTTTCTGCTCATCGCTCCGATTCGTCTCGGCCTTGATGGTCAGATATCCCTCTTTCAGTTCCGCAGTCACATTCTCCTTCTTGCAGCCCGGCAAATCGATATCCAACTCATAACCTGTATCGCTTTCCTTGATGTCTGTCCTCATGATGCCTGCTGAAGCATCGTACCGCAAAGCGCTTCTCATCGGACGTGCAAAATCCTCAAAAAAGTCATCAAATAAATTTTCTCCAAAAAAGCTGTTCCGTGTGTTTGTTCTAGGTAATAACATAATCATTTCCTCCATTTCTCTTCTTCAATATGCAGCGCGTCCTGCGCGTTGTTCTCTTTGGTATGATTCTGTTATACCACCGTTATTAGCACTCGTCAATAGTGAGTGCTAATAATTTATAAAGTTTATGATTTCTTCAGAATTCAAGCTGCCTGACTTTTAATAATGATATTTCTTCCGCTTCGCTGCCAAAAATGCAGCTGAGATCAGGCATGCCATCACCTCAGACACTGTCACCGCCCACCAGATTCCGTCGATTCCCAGCAAGAACGGCAAAAGCAGCACCGCCCCGGTCTGAAAGATCAGCGTCCTCATAAAAGAGATCGCCGCCGAGACCCCACCGTTGTTAAGCGCCGTAAAGAAAGAAGACGCGTAAATATTCACACCGGAAAGCAGGTAGGAGCAGGCAAAAATCACAAAGGCATGAGCCGTGATCTCCAAAAGTTCTGCGTCATATCCCACAAAGATTCCCGACAGCACAGAAGCGCTTGCCTGAGCGGAAAGCATCATCACAACACCCGTTCCGGCCATCAAAGACAGACTTTTTCGCAAAAGACTTCTCATCTCCCCGTGATTTCCCGCCCCATAATGGTAACTCATAATAGGCGATGTGCCCACCGCATAGCCGATGTAGATGGCAAAAAAGATCATCTGGGTATACATCACCACTCCGTAGGCCGCAATACCGTTTTCCCCTGCATATCTCATCAACTGGAAATTATAGAGCATCCCCACGAACGAAGCAGATATATTCGACATCAACTCCGAAGAACCGTTTCCACAGGTTTTCCACAAAACAGAAGCCTCCATTTTTGTTTTTCTAAGCTGCAGAAGACTTGTGTTTTTCAGCGCAGGCTTTCTCCTTCTCTTTTCCTGCAGATCGCTGTTTTCCGGGGATGCCGCATCCTCCCTTCTTCCCGCAAAATAGACAAGAGGCAGTACGCCGCCCACACATTGTCCGATCACCGACGCTGCCGCAGCCCCCGCCACGCCCCAGTGAAATCCTGCGATAAACACAGCGTCCAGCACAATATTCGTCAGTCCTGCCGCCATCGTGATCCCGAAGCCAAG
Organism: uncultured Lachnospiraceae bacterium; assembly: GCA_910577955.1. GTDB lineage: Bacteria > Bacillota > Clostridia > Lachnospirales > Lachnospiraceae > 1XD8-76. Next base: position 48,293 of record CAJTNC010000011.1, on the reverse strand, counting down.
ATTCGGCTTCTCCGCCACCACAAAGAAACTCTGGAAAAAATACTGTAACATGAAGGCCGCGTTAAAAGCGCTTATTATGATGCCGTAAGTAACGCACTCCTGCACCATAGCTCCCTCCGCCCCAAGAAACAGAACCACAGGGCGCATAAATACAATGCTGACCGCCGATATGACCAGACCCATGATCGTTGTAAAACAGACCAACATCGTAAAATACCGGTCCGCCGTCTCCCGCTTTCCTTCTCCCAAAGTTTTCGCCACCAGCGCGCCGCCCCCTGTGCCGATCATGAAGCCGAAGCATCCCTGTATCATCAGGTAGGGCATAATCAAATTGACCGCCGCAAAGGCCGTCTTTCCCACAAAATTGGATACAAAAAAACCATCTACAATACAGTAAATGGAGGTAAAGATCATCATCGCAATGGTCGGAAGAGAAAAGCGCAGCAGCTTTTTATAAGTAAAATGTTCCGATAACTGTATTCTCATGAAATACCGCCTCCTTTTTCAGGTATTGCCTGCATATTCATTTTTAATTTTCCGTTATATTTTTCAAACAAATTCATAAAAACCTCCTGTTCTTCTTCCGATAAGCCGGCAAGCGCCGCCTTTTCCGCCTTTACAATAGGATCCACTTTCTTCTCACACAGGGTTTTTCCCTGTTCTGTCAGCAAAATCCGCTTGCTTCTCTTATTCCCGCCTTCGGTCTGCACAATATGACCTTCCGCCTCCAGTTTCCTGAGAGCGGAATGGATAGACTGCTTAGGCAGATAAAAACTGCTGCATATCTCGCTCTGCATAGGTTTTCCGTACTCTGTGCGCAGAAAATAAAGAATCCAGAACTCGCACTCGGATAACCCGGATTTCTTCGCCGCTCTCCTGTACAGTTCATCGTTTTCTTTTATAAGATCATTGTAGCGCTTTAGTGCGTCGGACGTCTTGCATTCCATATCGTTTCCCTTTACATAAAAAGTCCGTAATCAGACTTTCTGTATTATAGTCCGATTACAGACTTTTGTCAACAGCTAAAAAATTATTTGTTATTTTTTTATTCTCACATAATATTTGTGTTCGTCTTCATATTTAATATATCCGCCGTTATGCAACATCACTTTGAGTGAAGCCGGATTATCTTTATTTACACGCAAATATATTTCATTCTCCGGAATAATTGTTCTTGCTATTTCCAGTGTCAGCCTAAGTCCTTCTTTGGCAAATCCTTTTCCTCTAAATTTCTTTTTAATAAAATATCCTATATGTCCCCCACCTGTTCTTAAAGATTCACAAAGATAATGACGTATACGAAACTGCCCTACTATTTCATCATCATTCCACAAAAAAAGAAAGGTTTCCGGCACAAAACCATCAGGTAAATTTTCTCCTTTTGAAAATGCAGTCATTTCCTTTAAGGCTTTATTTTCAAAATCTTCACGTGTAATACCGTTCCATTTGTTTGTCAAACCATTTTCATCAACAGGCATGTCACGAACAAATAAGAACTCTTTTTCAATATCTTTATCATTTATCTCCTTCAAATATAACATATCACTTACCCTGCAAAATTCATATTGTCAATTTCCATAATACAGACATTCTATCACCCATATATGGATTTATCAATTATAATGCTGCGCTGAAAAAGTAATACTATTTTTAAAATTTAAAGAAAATACACTTGCTTGTGACGCAGCGTAATGAAGTATACTATAAAACAGGAGGTGTGATATGAACAGACATAAAGCTATACCAAAAGGTTATATGACCGTTGGCGAAGTCGCCAAAAAAATGGACGTCACTGTGCGGGCATTACAGCATTACGATAGAGAGGGCCTGCTCTCCCCATCTTCCATGAGTGAAGGAGGGCGCAGGTTATATACAGATAAAGATATCGTAAAGCTCCATCAGATCTTATCCCTCAAACATTTAGGATTTTCTTTGGACGACATAAAAAATAGACTCACTCCGCTTGATACACCGGATGAAATCGCTGATGTTCTAATGGAACAGGCAGCCGCTGTCAAGGGAAAAATCGAACGTCTTTCCGAATCACTGAGGGAATTGGAAGCGCTGCGGGAAGAAGTCCTGCAAATGCAGTCAGTTGATTTCAAAAAATATGCTGATATTATTACTAATCTGCAGATGAAAAATGATTTCTATTGGCTGATCAAACATTTTGACGACCAGACCCTTGACCATATTCGCAGCCGTTTTGATCAAGACAGCGGAATGGCTTTTATAAACACTTTTATGCAGCTTCAAGACGAAGCAATAAGACTTCAAAATGCAGGCGTTTCCGCAGATAGTGATGAGGGACAAACTTTTGCAAAAGTCTATTGGGATATGATAACAGATTTTACGGAGGGTGATATGAGTATGCTTCCCAAACTCATCGAATTAGGGAAATTTGAAAATACAGACCATAAATGGAAAGAAAAGCAGGATATTGCCAACGGATATATCGGGCAGGCATTGGACTTTTATTTCTCACATTTAGGCATTGACCCATTTCAGGAGGAAACCGAATGAAGGAGGCTATAAAAATCAGTAATTTAACAAAGAGTTACGGATCTCATGTTGTGCTGAAGGGTTTAGATTTTTGTGTACAACAAGGCGAAATTTTTGCTCTGCTCGGCGTAAATGGCGCAGGAAAAACCACATCTCTCGAATGTATTGAGGGTTTACGAAAATATGACAGCGGAAGCATTGCCATAAATGGGATCATGGGGATTCAATTGCAGTCGGCTTCTTTACCGGAGCATATTAAAGCGCTGGAAGCTGTCAAGCTGTTTGCCAAATGGAATAAGACTCCTCTGGACAAAGAAGCCCTTGACGCTCTCGGCATTTATGACTTTGTCCAAAAACAGTATTATCAATTATCAACAGGACAAAAGCGGCGGCTTCATTTAGCGCTTGCATTGACGCGAAATCCGGATATTCTGTTTCTTGACGAACCAACCGCAGGACTCGATGTCGAGGGCCGCTTATCTCTACATGAACAGATCCGGCAGTTAAAAGCAATCGGAAAGACCATTATATTAGCAAGCCATGACATGGCAGAAGTTGAAAATTTATGTGACCGGATCGCCATTCTTTCCGGCGGCAAAATTGCCTTTCTCGGGACTGTCGAACAGCTTAGCAAAACAATCGGAAAGCATTATAATATCACGATCCGGACCGAAAGCGGCATGGAAGAATATGAATCTGAAAATATCGGAGACTCTTTACTTGCGCTGCTTATGCAGTATAAAGAAAAAGGTGAAACCATAACAGATATTCAAATCGACCGCGGTTCACTGGAACAACACTTTATAAAAATTGCAAAGGGGGCGTGACAATGGGAGCATTTCTGTATGGAGTTTCTTTACAATGGAAATTAGATATAAGGAGTAAAACATTACTTATAACCTGCTATATCGTGCCGCTTTTATTTTTCGCAGTCATGGGCGGTATATTCACATCCGTTATGCCGGAAGCGAGATATACGCTTATTCAGTCAATGACTGTATTTGGCGTGACAATGGGAGCGTTGATCGGTCTGCCTCCCTCTCTCGTTGAAATTTACAGCAGCGATATAAAAAAGGTTTATAAAGCAAATGGTGTTCCGTTATACCTCGGTCTTTTCTTGACCAATATTTCCGCGTATATTCATTTGTTCATTATGAGCATTATTTTATATATTGCCGCACCCCTTGTTTTCCATGCTGAGACACCGAAAAACCCGGATATGTACTTCATCAGCCTTGCGATTTTTATTGCGGTATCACTCAATATTGCCAGCGTAATCGGTCTGGCAGTAAAAGATCAGGCAAAAACTTCCATGATTTCTATCCTTGTTTTTTTACCGTCTATCATGCTGGCCGGAATTATGTTTCCCCTTGAACTACTTCCAAAAGCGTTTGAGACAATAGGAAAACTGTTTCCGGCCGCATGGGGATATAAACTTATGACAGAAAGCAGTTTTAAGTATGAAAGCCTTTTCCTTCTGTTACTGTTTTTTGTTTTAGCTGCCGTTATGTGTAATATTCTGCTGCGAAAAATTGATAAATAGCCAAAACCGCTGATAGATACCTGCTAAAACACTGCGCAAAGCCTCTCCCCGTTCGAGGCGATGACTTCCTTATACCAGTAAAAAGAGTTTTTTCGCACGCGGTTTAAAGTCCCTTTGCCGGCATCGTCCTTATCCACATAGATAAGCCCATAGCGCTTGGACATCTCCCCCGTCGTTGCGCTGACCAGATCGATGCAGCCCCAGGGCGTGTAGCCCATGATATCCACGCCGTCCTCATCCGCCGCCTCCATCATTGCCCGGATATGGGAACTTAAATAATCGATTCGGTAACCGTCGTCAATACTCCCATCCTCTTTTACCGAATCCACTGCGCCCAGCCCGTTTTCCACCACAAACAGAGGTTTTTGATAGCGGTCATACAGCGCGTTCAAAGTAATGCGGAATCCCATCGGATCGATGGGCCAGCCCCACTGGCTGCATTCCAGATAAGGATTTTTTGCCGAGGCGAAGACATTTCCGCCGGACGCCTCCCCTTTGCCGTCTGATCGTACGCATCGGCTGTTATAGTAAGACAGAGAGATAAAATCCACCGTGTTTTCCTTTAAAATCTCCGTATCTTCAACCGCCATCTCAAGTTCTATACCCTGTCTTTCCAGAAATTTCTTCGCATACGCGGGATATTCCCCCCTTGCCTGCACATCGATGAAAAAGTAGTTCTCCCTGTCTTTTTTCATGCTCTCCCAGACATCCGCCGGATTACAACTGTAGGGATATACGCTGCCCGCCGCCAGCATACAGCCGATCTGAAATTCCGGGCTGATCTCCCGCGCCAGCTTCACCGCCAGCGCCGATGCCACCAGTTCGTGGTGCGCCGCCTGATATTTCACCTGCAGTTCATCTTCCCCTTCTTTCAGAAGGATCCCCGCCCCCATAAAGGGCAGATGCATCAGCATATTGATCTCGTTAAAAGTGATCCAGTACCGAACTCTTCCCTTAAAATGCCGGAACACCGCATCACAGTATTTCAAAAATCTGTCTATCATCTTCCGGCTTTTCCACGAACCGTATTTCTCCACAAGAAAAAGCGGTGCATCGAAATGGCAGAGCGTCACCACCGGCTCGATCCCATAGCGCAAAAGCTCGTTCACCACATCATCATAAAACTGCAGCCCCTCCCGATTCGGCTCTGTCTCCTCCCCTGTCGGAAAGAGTCTGGACCAGGAAAAAGAAAACCGGTAACACTGAAATCCCATCTCCGCAAACAGCGCAATGTCCTCTTTATAATGTCCATACATATCTATGGCTTCTCTGCCCGGATAATGGGTATCCTCCGGCAGATCCCTGTAATCCATAGTTCCGTTCATGACCGGCGTGCGATATACGCCGTGGGGAATGACATCCACGATCGCCATGCCCCGTCCGCCTTCCTGAAAACCGCCTTCACACTGGTTCGCCGCCGTAGCGCCGCCCCACAAAAAATCTCTCCGCATGATCTTCTATCCTTTCCCCCCCATACTGCGTTTACAAACTTGCGCCCACACCGATCAGTCCGTCGCCTGCCTGAATCTGTTTTCCTGCCTCTGTCCGGAACACTTCGCCGATCTCATCGGCATTTGTCACAAGCACCGGCGTAACCAGCGAATATCCTGACGCTTTGATCAGATCCATATCAAACTCCAGAAGCTTCTGTCCTTTTTTCACTCTGTCGCCTGCAGCCGCAAGGGGAGTAAAACCTTTTCCGTTGAGCTGTACCGTATCCATCCCCACATGCATCAACAGCTCAGCGCCGTTATCCGTTGTCATCCCGATGGCGTGACCGGTGGGGAAGAAGGCCGAAATAATACCGTCCGCCGGAGCATACAACACGCCCTCCTCCGGCATAATGGCGATTCCTTTTCCGAGGATGCCGGAGGAAAATGCCTCGTCCTCCACATCTTCCAGCCTGATCGTCTTTCCTGTCAGGGGGCTTGCGATCGCTGTTTTTGCGCCGGAATCTGTCTGTACTACTATACCGGCACTCCCCTTATCTGCTTTTTCCGCCCCATCCTCTTTATAAAAGAACATTGTCAGTAAAAATCCTGCTGCCATGGAAATTCCGATTCCCGCAAAAGCTACCAGTATATTTCCCATACTGCCGTCCGGATTCATCATATTGGGCAGTTCAAAGATTCCCATTCCTCCCAGAATAAATTTTCTGAAGTTAAAGTACCCGTAAAACGCGCCGCCGATACCGCCCGCAATACAGCTGATGATAAAAGGTTTCTTCTTAGGCAGCAAAATACCGTATATTGCCGGCTCCGTCACACCGAAGATACCGGAGATAAAATTCGGGATAGCCATCTCCTTGAGCTTTTTATCCTTTGTCTTGAAAAACATTGCCAGTACCACTGCCGATGTCGCAAAGGTGCAGGCGAAAAACGGCATCATCACATTGTCATATCCGAGGGTCTGCACATTGTTGATATAGACCGGTATAAAACCCCAGTGCATACCGAAGATCACAAGGATCTGCCAAGTCAGTCCCACGACTGCCCCTGCCAACGTCGGGCTGAAACCGCGGACCGCCAGCGTAAACTCCGAAATCAAAGTGGAGCCGAAGGTTGCCACAGGTCCTAAAAACAGCATGGAAACCGGAATCGTCACAAGCAGCGTCAGCATCGGCACAAAGAAGAACTTCACCAGATCCGGTATGTATCTGTTAAAAAATTTCTCACATTTTGAGGCAAACCACACCGCAAGGATCACCGGTATCACCGTTCCGGTATAATCCACCGAAATCACCGGTATGCCGAAGAAGTTGATATACACCGGTGAGCGGAACATGGTGTTCTCCAACAGGTAGTATAACGGCTCCGTTCCCGCAGACAACGCTCCCGCCTGTATGCCCGGATAGCACATCGCCGCACCGATGGCTAGCCCCAGCATCGGTTTCAATTTAAACTTCTGCGCCGCCGTATATCCCAGAAACAGCGGCAAAAAGGTAAACAGCGCATCCCCCGCCGCATTGATGATCAGATAGCCGCCGCAGTCCGCACCGTAGAGTCCCAGAGTGACAAACAGCGTATTTAAGCCTTTCAGCATACCGCACGCCGCCATAATGCCGAGGATCGGCTGAAAAATACCGGATACCATATCGATCGCTTTGTCAAAAAGCTTCCCGGATTTCTTTTCATCCGTCTCCGCTGCTCCCGCCTTCAGATCGAGAAGCTGCATCACATCCTCAAACACTTCCGGCACATGATTTCCGATCACCACCTGATACTGGCCGCCGCTCTTCATCACGGTCACAACGCCCTCCATGTCCTTCAACACCTGATCCTTGGCAATTCCCTCATCTTTCAAGGTAAATCGAAGCCTTGTGATGCAGTGGACCAGTCCTACAACATTGTCTTTGCCGCCGACATTTTTCACGATGTCTTTTGCCAGCGCTCCATATTTTCCCATCTGTTTTCCCTCCTGTTATTATGATTTCCGTGTACAGGCGGCATGCATTCCGCTCTGTCCCTGTTTTGTTAAAGCAACTATATCACGCCGGTATTTTTCTCTCAATATGTTGCGATGCGATAGATCCGCCGTTCCAAAAAAGGGCGAAAAAATACCGCTGTTTCTGTAACAGCGGTACAAAATCCTATCTCTCATCCGGTCTCTCCATGCTCATACTTCTTCCCCGCAGGTATTTTGTCTGTCCAAAAGCAGATCCATGTGCTGCAGCATTTCTAGCGAAGACTTTGCATGCTCGTGGTAGCACTTTGACAACAGCAGGGAAAACAATATATCGATCACATAGTTTGCCGCCGAAAAAGAAGTGATCACATCCAGACTTACCAGAGAGTCACGATTAGGGATCTCCACGACCTCATGGCATTCCCTCCTGATCACTTCGTTGTGCGGCCCCATGATTCCCACCACGTAATTGTTTGTAGCTTTGCGCAGATATCTGGCGGTACGGATCATCGTCCGGTTTGCACCGGTAAAACTGATCAGGAACGCAATCGTCTTTCTGTTTTTTCTCGCCGCCAGATAGTGCCCGTTGATGCTCTCGTAGGCGGAACTTTCCACCCCCAGCGTGGCAAACTTGAACGCTGCCGACTGTGCCAGAATATAACTGATCCCGGCGCCGTAAATGTCGATGCACTCTACCCGCTGCAGCATGTTGCGTATCCGGTTCATACTGTTTTTATCAAGAGAAAGTCTGGTATTAGTCACAGCCTTATCGTAGAGCCCCGGCAGAGTGTTGATAATATCCGTGTAAGTGCTCTTATCATGAATCGGCTCTCCCTCAAGCATTCTGGCAAGCCTGTTTTTCTGCCCTATCTCCTCCACCAGCTTCAACCGGAATTCCTGATATCCCGTAAGTCCCAGTTTTTTACAAAGGCGTACCACCGTCGCCTTGCTCGTAAAGGAAGCCTCCGCAAGCTCTGCGGAAGACATTCCGGGCGCTTTGTCAGGATGATCCAATATGTATCGCGCCACATCCTTTTCATGATTGGTGAAATTGGCTCCCTGCTCCAGTTTTTCTAACAGCATAGACATCTCCTTGTGATACGGATCATTTGCTCATAAAAACAGTTCATTCTCCTTATAGCCGCTGCATGCCTTTTTCAGTTTCATGCTGCCTGCGGTGAGCAGCGCTTTGCTGACGCTTCTGGCTTTCTGCGGACAGACTGCTATGCAGCGCATACAGGAAATGCAGGTTTTGGTATCGGTCTGAGACGGATCAAGGGCAGAAATAGCTCCTACCGGACACTCTCCCACACAATAGCCGCAGCGCACACAGGCCTTTCCCGCCTGAGGTTTCATCGGCACGCCGCCGTATTCACGGTAGGGGCGGTTTCCGGGCAGTTTCAAATCACCAGATATGTTCCCTTCCTCCACCGCCAAGCGGACACGGCGCGCAAACTCAGCCAGTTCCTTTTCGTCCCGCTCATTCGGACGATTCGCCGCAAACTGACGCATGATCGAATGCTCGGCTATCGCAGCCACTCCTGCGATACATATAAAGCCTGCCTCCTCCAATACATCCTGCAGTTCCGCAAAGGTATCGTCATAGTGTCTGTTGCCGTATACCACGATCAATACCGTCTTTGCTCCGTCTCCTTTCATCTGTTTAAGCCTTCTTACGGCAACATCGGGAACCCGCCCGCCGTAGGATGGAACGGATACGATGCAGATATCTTCCGACTGAAAAGAATAGGCGGAACAATCTGTTTTTTGACTGGCAAGGTCAACATATGTGCTTTCCGGGCTGAAAGATTTCGTGAAAATATCCGCTGCTTTTTTTGTCCCCCCGGTGGGACTGAATGTAATTTCATAAACTGACATGATCTGCCTCCTTTTAGAATATAATTTCTTCAGGCAATTTCGAAACCCCAGATTCTATCGCTTTGCTTGTGCAAAATTTACGCATCCATACCTATCAGTTTTCAATCTCCTCTGCTGCATCCGTCTGTCTTTTTAAGTATCTAGCCGGCACTTCCTTGGTCAGCCATACGCCGTTTTTTGATAAAAAGAATGGATAACCGTCCGCATACATCTCACCGGACTTTATCGTATAGAGAACCGGTTTCCCGTGACGCCTCCCAACTTTCACAGCCGTGCTCATCGAGAATAATGCCTATGGTCTCGGGCTTGTGGCGCAGGATGAGGCTTAAATATTTGCTTGTGTTTTTCAGACTCATGGTTTTGTCTCCCCATTTCTGATATGTTGATATTTATATTCCATCTCAAATCATACTTATATTGTCAGTGCATTTTTCGTGATACCGTCTCCGATAATAATCCATCGTTCGGTATTCCAGAATGTCTTTCATATGGACACGGAAGGCATTGCTTTTTATAACAGACCTCAAGTCCTCTCTGACTGCCAGCGCGTATCCTTCCTTCTCTACAAAAAAGCCTTTACCTGACTCTTTTAAAAATCTGATCGGCATGGTCTTTGCTTTTGTCAGATGCTGTTTATCGGACATATTTTTATATTCTTCATAGGTGATCCCATCTGAAAAATCTTGCCAGTTTTTATTTCTGTCAAAAAATTCTTTCCAGCATGCAAGCACTTCCTCCTCTGTCACTTCCAGACAGACATCACCGTTATGATAAAATGAATACAGGACGGGCATTTTATATACTTTGGTCATATCAGTCGTTTCAATTAAACTCAGAAAATCTTTCCCGATTCCTCCAAATAATTCCTTTTCTTCCTCCGACAGTTCCCCCATGCCATACAGATAATCCAGATAATGTCTGAACGGATTCTCCTTCGTATGTTTCATGCAATACTGATATACCTCGTCCTCCATATAAGTAAACAGTTCCATTCTGGACGGTACCTTTCCCCCCAGCAATTCTTTCACACGATAATATTCCTGACCGATACGCTCCCTTATCGTCAGCGATTTTTTATCCAATTCCCTAAACAGATCGATCAGCCTGATATCAAAATCAACAATACAATCATCGGGATACTCTATATCGTGATAGCTGTCCGTTCTTCTCTCACCAAAGAACTTTCCGCCGGCAAGCAAAAGCGGTGCTTTTCCTGCTCTTTCATAGTTTCCGATAAAATCCAGAACATTCAGGTATTCTTTTCCCCTGTATGCTCGAAGCCCCCGTCCAAGCTGCTGCAAAAACACAACCGGAGATTCCGTAGGCCGCAGAAACATTACCATATCAAGTGAGGGGATGTCCAATCCCTCATTAAACATATCCACTGAAAATATCACTCTCACCTCTCGTTTTTTCAACTTTTCAATTGCTACATCCCTGTCTTCCGAAAACTCACCGTCCGCATCACTGTACACAGCGATTGACGGAATCCCTCTGACGCAAAATTCCTCCGCCATCTTTTCCGCATGCTGTCTGGAGCAACAAAAGCCCAACGCTCTTTCAGAACGGTATTTCATGTAATGCTTATAGATCAGATCGTATCTTATGGCATTGTCCCTGTAAATTTCTGTCAACTTCCTCTCGTCATACCTGCCTTTTACAAGACGCAGCCCCGAGTAATCCGTCTCATCATAAATCCCGTAATAGTGAAACGGCACCAGTATCCCTTTGTTAATCGCCTCTTTCAGTGATATCTCATAGGGTACATTGTAATCACAAATTTCATAAATATTTTTCCCGTCCATACGTTCCGGCGTTGCCGTGAGCCCCAACATAAACTGCGGCTTGAAATAGTTTGCGATCCTTCTGTACTGCTCCGTTACCGCGTGATGGAACTCATCGATGACAATATAATCAAAGTAATCCTCCGGGAAAAATTCCTCCTTTAAATACTCCGTCCTCCCCAGCGTCGCAACTGATGCGAAAATAACAGATTTATTGATATCTTTTTTCTTTCCGTAAAAAAAGCCGTAATCGTCCGATTGCCTCACATTTTTAAATGACAAAGCCGCCTGCTCCAATATCTCTTCCCGATGCGCCACAAACAACACTCTGGCAAATTCTGCCGAATCGAAGGCTGCAAGATACGTTTTTCCCACACCGGTAGCCGCCTGAACAAGTCCCCTTGACGCTCCCTCCGCCCTGCTGCTCTTCAACGCATACAACGCCTCTATCTGTGCGCCTCTCGGCTCAAAAAATGCTTCAATATTTGTATGTTTCTCTTCTTCAAAAGCATCATATCCGGCTAAATCTTTCGATACCGCCGGTTTATGCCAGTTTTTAGAATAGCGGCGCAATTCCTCCTCATCCACTATGATAGAATGATGGAAAAACAAATCTTCAAAAGTATGGTAGAACAACTGAAAATTCTCACGGTCAGCTATACTGTTAAAACGATAATTCCACTCGATCCCCGATGTCAAAGCGCTTTTTGATATGTTGGAAGAACCGATGTATATCTCTTCCATATTGTCGTAATGAAAAATATAGGATTTCGGATGAAAAGACCTTCCCTTATCATAATAAAACCGCAGATCCACGCGATCACCCAATTCTTTCTTGATCAAGTAAAGTGCCGACGGCTGTGTGATACCGAGATAATTCCCGGTCAGTATCCTCACTTTCGCCCCGCGATCCAAAGCCGCTTTTATATCGCCCAAAATCAATTTGACTCCTGATTCCATGAGGAAAGAGACAATAATATCAATTTGCTTTGCCCTCATCATACTGATCTTGAGCTGATAATAGAGAAAACGACTCTGGTTTCCGCCTCCGGTCATTACATCCGTCGGCTCTATCATCATATAATCTTCTATTCTTTCCGCAGAATTAAATTGAGCCATTTCTCTTCACTCCGTTTTGGTCGTACATCTGATGTGATCCACTGTTCTTCTATCTTGATATTTTTAATCTGTTTCAGGAATTCCTCAAAAGTCTCTTCTGTCATATCCGTAAAATAGCGTCCGTTTCTCTCTCCCGCAAAAGTTCCGTATTTAAAAGAAGTATAAATAATTCCATTCTGCTTCAGCGCCGTTATCATTTTCCGCATTACGTCCGGGAGTTCGTTCGGCGGAAGATGCAAAATAGACGAGCAGGCCCAGATACCGTCGTACTTGTCTGCTTCTGACAGCTCGTGAAAAAGCATATGTTTAACTTTTATTCCGGTGTGTAGGCTTGCCAGTTTGCAGAGTTCAACGGAACCGTCCGCTGCGTCAACCTGATATCCCTGTGATATAAAATATTTAGTATCACGCCCGGAACCACAGCCGAAATCCAGAATTGCTGCGTCTATCGGCAATTTGTCAGTAAATCTTTTCTGGTTTTGTACAAAATTGACATAAGCGGTTTCGGCCGCGAAATTGCCTGCGTTTTTGTTGTAGTAGTCAATCGTTTGATTTTGTTTCATGATACCTGCTCTCTTCCTCCATCACCCAATCTCCCACACCACAGTAACCGTGTCCATAAATAGTTTATCATAAATTCTGTCAAATTCCAAAATCATTTGGTAAATTTTAAAACCCAACCCCCACCATTAGGTGTAAAATATACTTATGCATTCCATGACCGATCTTTAACCCCCGATCAGCGAATGCAAACCAAAATAAAACAAAGGAATCCTGATGCCATGAACTACAACATTCTTCTTATCGAAGACGACCCGGAAATCAGCGAAATGTTAAAAAACTACCTGATTACGGAAAACTATGATATAACCTGCGCCTTTGACGGACTTGACGCCTGTCTCAAATTCGATGCCGCCGCCTTTGACCTTGTCCTTCTGGATCTTATGATTCCGAAAAGAAGCGGCATGGAAGTCATGCGGTATATCCGAAAAAACAGTTTTGTCCCGATCATCATTATCTCCGCCAAAGACACCGAGAGCGACAAAGCCTTAGGGCTCGGCCTCGGCGCCGACGACTATATCACAAAGCCCTTTTCCGTTGTGGAAGTTCTGGCAAGAATCAAGGCAACCCTGCGCCGTACGATGCAATATGACACCGCTGTCATGGCAGAGCCTGCCGCCCTTACCGTCGGTGATCTTTCCCTGAACCTCTCAGACTATACTCTGACCAAAAGAGGAGAGGCCGTCGAACTGACCGCAAAGGAATTTGAAATTCTCAAATTGTTTTTACAAAATCCTAAGAGAGTGTACACCAAGGAACAGATCTATTCTCTTGTCTGGAACGATGTCTGGTTCGGGGACGAAAATGCCGTAAACGTGCATATCAGCAGGCTGCGCAATAAAATAGAGGACGATTCCCGCAATCCGAAATATATCCTTACAGTCTGGGGCATCGGCTACAAGCTGGGGGAACTGTCATGAACTGTGAAACCGCTATCTTCTTTCTTTGCCTGTGCATCGTCTCTCTTATCATCGTGATCTGCTGCCAGCGGATCTCATACCGCAGCGGCATCCGGAAGGACTTGAAAAAGATCCGCAACACCTTAAAGAACATAACGGACCACGACACGGATGAAAGCGTTATGGTCTTTACCGACAATACGGAACTGATGGAACTGGCGGCGCAGATCAACCGCCTGTTGGAGCGCCACCGAAAAGTAAAGGCCAAAGAACGCCGCTTTGAGATGGCTTCCAAAAAAATGCTCTCCAACATCTCCCATGATATCAAAACACCCATGACCGTCATTTTAGGTTATCTTGAGATCATGCGGATAAGCGGCAATGCTTCCGAAGAAATGATGGCAAAAACCGAGGCAAAGGCGAAAAGCGTTATGGCCTTGATCGATGAGTTTTTCACGCTGGCAAAGACAGAAGCCGGCGATATGGATCTTTCCCTCACCGGAACGGATCTCTGCGAAATATGTCGGGAATGTATTCTGGATTTCTATGAACTTCTCTCCAAAGCGGACTTTCAGGTGGATATCGACCTGCCTGACCACGCCGTCTGCATCGAAAGCAACAGGGATGTCCTCAGACGCATCCTCTTCAATCTGATCTCCAACGTGATCCGTTACGGTTCGGAGGGCAAGTATATCGGAATCTCACTAAAAACCGAGGATAACTTTGTAACTGTGGGTATCATCGATAAAGGACAGGGCATCGACAAAGCCTTTGCAGAAACCGTATTCGACCGTCTCTTTACCATGGAAGATTCCCGCAGCCGCAATATACAGGGCAACGGCCTCGGGCTTACCATCGCAAGAAACTTGGCGCAGCAGCTAGACGGGGATATCCTTTTAGAGAGCACTCCTTATGTGAAGACTGTGTTCACGCTCCGCCTGCCCTACTGCCCGCAAAAAATATACAACGAAAGAAATTTGTAAGATTTGCGCAACAGTTTTGAAAATCCGTGCCGCTACAATAGATATCAGGAAACAAAAAGTTCCCTGAAAGGAGGCAGAGAATATGCCATATATTTTGCAGACAGACAAACTGACAAAAACCATCGGCGGCAAGGAACTTGTAAAAGACGTCGATCTCCACATTAAAAAGGGAGAAATCTACGGGTTCCTTGGCCCCAACGGCGCGGGCAAAACCACGATCATGAAAATGATCACAAACCTTTGGAAACCCACCTTCGGAAGCATTGATATCTTCGGAGAAGTCCTGACGCCGAAATCCACAGAGCCGTTAAAGCGAATGGGAAGCATCATCGAATTTCCCGTCTTCTACGATCACATGAGCGGCTACCAAAACCTGCAGCTCCACGCCGAATACATGGGCTATCACCACCACGGCAGCATCGAAAAGGCTCTGGAAATGCTGGAACTTACAGACGCAGCATCAAAGCCCGTGAAAAACTACTCTCTCGGCATGAAGGAACGCCTCGGCATCGCCCGCGCCATCCTCTGCAGACCGGAGCTGCTGATTCTGGACGAGCCTACAAACGGGCTCGATCCCGCCGGTATGCGTCAGATCCGCAACCTGTTTAAAATGTTATGTGCGGAATACGGCACTACCATTATGATTTCCACACACATTCTCTCCGAGATCGAGAGCATCGCCGACACCATCGGCGTGATCAACCGCGGCAGACTTATCAAGGAAAGCAGTATCCGGGAGATTGAGCAGATGAATCTGGGCTTCATCGAATTATCCGTGTCAGATCCCCGCCGCGCCGCCTATGTACTGCACGAAAAACTCTGTCTTACTAATTTTAAAATAATCGGAGACGGGCAGATCCGCATTTATGACACTTCTGTCAACATGCAGGAACTCTCCAGAACGCTTGCGCTGAACGACGTTCCGGTGAATGCCCTCGGCAGAAAAGCGGAAACACTGGAAGACTACTTTTTAAAATTAACAATGGAGGTGAATGGTGATGCTGAAACTCATCAGGCTTGAATGGAAAAAGAATCATATCAAAAAATATATGTTGATCACTGTTGTCATAACTGTCATTCTACAGATTTTTATGATTGCCATGGCAAGAGAACTGGAAATTGCAGGGCCTCCATTGCTAAGCGGAAAGAGCATGATAAGAACTTCCATCGATCTTTTTACGCACCTGACCTTTATCATTTTTACAGGGGTGATGATCTCTGCGTTTACCATCGATTCCTACAAAAAAAGGACTATGGATCTGATGTTCTCCTATCCCATAAATCGCAGAAAGATCCTGTTCTCCCAGATCGCGGCAGTCTGGATCTTTAGCTTTGCATCGCTCTTATTCAGCAAACTGTGCCTCTGCGTCTTTCTCACCCTAACGCGCCCCATGACCGGCATCGTCACGACGGATATTTTAAGCGGCGCCCTGCCCTACTGGCTTGATATGATTTTAAGTTCCGCCGCGATGGTCAGCATCAGCTACATCTCCCTGTTCACCGGCATGCTGAAAAAATCATCCAAAACCGTCATCGTGACTTCCGTCATCATCGCCTGCTTAACTCAGGGCAATATCGGGGAAGCCACTCTTTCCGGAAGCGTACCGTTCTATGTTCTTTTGATGGCATGCGCCGTATTATCCGTATACTTTTCCGTCTATAACGCGGAGACGAAGGATCTCGGGTGATAAACGATGCCGGAGGGCTCAGCCCTCCTCTTTGATCCTTCCTCCTTCCAGCACTCTGTGAATATGCAGCGCCAGATACATCTCCTCCTGATTTGTCACCGCCACGCCCAACTGCTCCTTCACAAACCGGTTCACCTTTTCCACACAGGAAAATTCCGATGTGCAGACCTGCGCGATCTGATCGTACAACAGTCTTGAATCGTCCTCCGGCAGCTGCTGCCCGGAGACCAACCGCTGTGCAAACAATCTGATGTGCGTGAGATATCTGGAATAGGCGATACTGTCCTCGTCGTAGATCAGCTGATAATAATACTTCACCAGATCCAGCACATCCTCTGTCAGTTGTTTGATCTTCCGATTTTTCTCATTGTAGGGATGATCTTCTTGGGCATTGATAAAGTGAAACGCGATATTCCCGGCCTCATCCTCCGGAAGCTCCACGCCCATTTCTCTCTTCACAAGCTCTAACGCATACTGTCCCACCCGGTATTCATTGGGATTAAAGCGCTGCATATCCTGCGTATAAAAATTCGGAACCAAGATTCCCTTTTTAGCCCGCCGCACCGCAAAAGCCAAGTGATCCGTCAAGGAGAGATAGATATGATCGAGCACTTTCATATGATAGGAGGCAATGGCATAGTCGATCACATTCTTTCCGATCTCGAAAAAGACGCTGTCTGTCTCGGCAGCCAGCTGAATAATACTTCTGGTGATCGAGCGGTCGTGTAGCACAAACACCTTCTCCACCTCCTCCGGTCCGAACTCATAGCCGGAAGCTTTGTGAAAGCCTATTCCTTTACCCATCAGTATGGTTTCTCTTCCCCGTTCATCCAGTGCAAGCACCAGCGAATTATTCAGAACTTTCACTACCCGCATTTTTCCCGCCACCCTATCCATCAGTATAACATATAAACCGCAGAAAAACAAATACTGCCCTGCAGCCTTATCGGTTTTCCTGCGGTTATGTTCTTTTTAAATTTCTCCGTTTGTCTTTATTACATTCTGATACCAATAAAAACTATCCTTCCGGACACGGCCCAGATCTTTTAAATCCATATCTTCTCTGTTCACATACACAAAACCGTAGCGTTTTCTGAATCCCTGATGAGAACTTAAAAGATCGATCACCGACCACGGGCAGTACCCCATCAGATCCACGCCGTCCTCAATGGCAAGAGACATAGCCTCCACATGACCGCGGATATAATCGATCCGGTAATCGTCATGTACTTTTCCGTCTTCCGTCAGAACATCCGGCGTACCCAGCCCGTTTTCCGTAATGATCAGGGGCAGATGATAGCGCGCGTAGTAATCGTTTAAAACGATCCGCAGACCCATAGGATCGATCTGCGCGCCATACTCGCTGGCCTTTAGGTTCGTATTTTTCTCATCCCTGCAGTAACCGTACTGATCGAAATCCACCTCGTTGCCTCTGAATGCGCGCATCCCCACAGGATGTTCCTCATCCGCCGGAAGATAGCTTGCACACAGCGTTCTGTAGTAATTCAACGCGATAAAATCCATCTTTGCGCTCTTTAAGATTGCCGCATCATTCTCTTCCATCACCGGCACGATATTCCGCTCTCTCAGATAACGCATATAGTAACCGGGATATTCGCCGTAGTAATGCATATCCAGACAGTAATTTGTCTTAAACCAGTCGTTCATCTTCGCCGCCCAGACGTCCTCCGGCTTATTGGTCAGAGGATAGGTACAGGTAGAGGAAACCGCGGGCGCGATCTTTCCGCCCTCCACCGTCTCATGGCAGGCGTTCACCGCCAGAGCATGGGCCAAAAACATATGATAATCCATCTGAGCCCGGATCTTATCCGCTTTCCACGGATCGGACTCCGTGATGTTCATCCGCTCATCCACCCGGATCATCAAATTCTGTTCATTGTGAACTAACCACCATTTCACCCGGTCTCCGAACGCTTCAAAACATACTTTCGCATATCGTTCAAAAGCATAAGCGCAGCGTCTGTCCTCCCAGCCGTTGTATTTCTCCACAAGCGCGTAGGGCAGATCAAAGTGATACAATGTAACAAAGGGGATAATGTCGTTTCCGATCAGTTCATCGATCACCTGATTGTAAAAATCGATCCCTTTCTGATTGACCGCCCCGTCGCCGTCCAGAATGATCCTTGCCCAGGAGATGGAAAAGCGGTAAGTCTTAAGCCCTAATTCCTTCATCAGAGCGATATCTTCTTGCCAGTGATGATAAAAGTCACTGGCAACTTTGCTGTCCGCCTGACGGTCCGAACGCTTAAAGGAATTGAAATCCGCCACTGTCATCCCCTTGCCGTCTTCGTCCCATCCGCCCTCGATCTGGAACGCCGACGAAGCGGCGCCCCAGAGAAAATTTTCAGGAAATTTTGTTTTCATAACGGTAACCATCCTTTATTTTTTAATCAGAATAACGTTTTGTCCGAAGGAAACACGCTCTCCCGGCACTCCGTCCACACCGGCAAACTGTTCGGTGTTGGAAACTAAAACCATAACCGTAGGATCATACCCTTTTTCTCTGATCTTGTCTATATCGAAACTTACCAGACGATCGCCCTTCTTCACGCGCACGCCCTGTTCCACATGTTTTTCAAAGCATTCACCGTTTAATTCCACCGTGTTGATGCCGATATGTACCAAAAGTTCTACACCGTTATCGAGAACAAACCCAAGGGCATGAAGTGTCGGATACAAAACCGAAAGTGTGCCGTCCGCCGGAGCCACGATCTCACCCTTTGCAGGAATGATCGCAATCCCTTTTCCCAGCGCTTCCGAAGAAAATACTTCATCCGCAGTTTCTTTTAAAGATACGGCCTTTCCCTCTGCCGGGGAAGCGATCTCCACATCCGCATTGTCTTTTGTCACTTTTACAGCCGCTTTTTCACCCTTTGCAGGAATGGCAGCCGTTTTACCGGGAATCGTCTCTTCAAATCCTACGATGTATGTCAACACAGCCGCGCCGAAGAAGGCCACTGCAATACCGAGCAGATAAGCCAAAAACCGCGGGAAGCTGGTTCCCTCTCCGTAGTAGGACATGATCGTCAAAATACCATTGTTCGCAAAACCGGTGTTCACTGCATTTCCGATACCCATGATGGCACCGCCCGCAGCGCCTGCGATCACCGCGCAGACCATAGGCTTCTTTAACCGCAGGTTACAGCCGTAAATTGCAGGTTCCGTGATACCCACCAAAAATGCGGACAGGGATGCAGCGCCTGCCACCTGTTTTGTCTCGGCGCTCTTTGTCTTAAACATAACGCCAAGGGCAGCGCCTGCCTGTGCGAAGTTTGCGGAACCGGCAAAGCACATCAGTGTGTTTGTGCCGGAAATGGCCACGTCATTCAAACCGATGGGCAGCAGCGCACGGTGCGCACCGAAGATAACGCATACGCCCCACAGACCGCCGACAATGATACCACCCAACAAGGGACTGAAGGAGTATAACGCCTGATACAGCCACTGGATCGCATAGCCCACATAAATTCCGACAGGACCTACCACCACCAACATCACCGGAACCATAATGATAAGGCAAAGTCCCGGCACCAGAATGATCTGCAGGATCTCCGGAATGACCTTCTTTAAAAACCGTTCCAGATAGCAGAGCACGATCACCGCCAGAATGATCGGTATCACCGACTCGGTATAGCTGAACACCTTGGTGGATTCTCCGATGGTAAACGCCTTTTTAATTACAGGCAGTCCGAATATCGTGGACGGAGTCGTCACATCCTGTATCAGCGCATCGATGACCGGATGGCAGAGGAACGCGCCCAAAACCATGGCGATGATCTGATTGCATTTCAAAGCTTTTGCAGCCGTATAAGCCAAGAATATCGGCATAAAATAGAAGATAATATTACTTGCTGTATTGAGCAGCGTGTAGGTGCTGGTAGCCGTGAACGCTTCAAACATCGGAAGTCTGGAACATGCCGCCAAAAGACCCTTGATCAGACCCGCCGCCGCGATAGCCGGAACGATGGGTGTAAAAATCTCTGATATTTTCTGTAAAACAAAATTGAATTTGCCCTTGTTTCCCTCTCCGGAAGCGCTCTCCTCCAGTTCCCCCACAAGCGGCAGCACCGCATCGTATATCTTGGTCACTTTAGCGCCGCAGACCACCTGAAACTGTCCCCCCGCCACTACTACGGAGATCACGCCCTCCAGATGTTCCACCACATCTTTTTTCGCTTTACTCTCATCCTTCAGCACAAAACGCAATCTGGTAAAGCAATGAGTCACTGATTTTACATTTTCTTTTCCGCCTACATTCGCCAGAATGTCACCGGCTATTCTGCCATAATCCATAACTTTACTCTCCTTTTTTATTTTTTGTTGTCCGGACTTTGGATGCGCGTCGTCTGTCTGCCGGCTATTGCTCGCGAAACAAAAAAGACCAAACTGAAAACATAAAGAAACTTCCGAAGCTTCCTTCCTCTTTCAATCTGATCTTGCCTGCTTTACCAGTAACACGTCATCATGTTTATTTAAGTATTTTCACTTTAACACATTATTAAGAATAATTCAATACTTTTTATGACCGGTTTATATTCGTTTTATGATTGTTTTATAATTTTCATTGCGCCGCACGGAGCTGTTTTCCTCGGGATCCTATTTCTCCGCTCATAATTCGAAATAATCCCAGATATCGGTTCCCCAAAAATATTCTTTTTCAACAAGGCATGATTCCCACTGTTCGTTTGTCTCCGACCATACCTTCACCCTAACGCCCTCCTGCTCGATCTGCAGGGACAAAAATTCCTGCCCTTCCTCGAAATAATGTTCCACCGTATCCGCTTTTTCCCAGCACGCTTCGATGGCTTCCACGTACTGTTTTCTTTCCTCCGCCGTGATATCGCCGTAAATCGCCGCATCCCCGAACCAGTCCGTGAAAATCTGCAAAAATTCTTCCTTCCCTATCAGAGTGGACACCGTCACATATTCACCGCTCATTCTGTCTATCATGACCGGCATATTCACCGACCCTCTCCTCTCTCCTCCGTAATGCAGCAGACTTACCCGCCCGCTGACAAGCCGTCCGCTGTAAAAAATACCGTCCGCATCCAGCATGATATCCGGCTCTTCATCCGGACAATACCGCCTGAAAGCCTGAACCAGCTCATACTCCTTCTCCCAGATCAAACTGTTGATGCGGTGTTCCATCAGCAGATTTTCACAACGGTACTGAAAGTTGTCGCTGTAGTAGCCGACCTCGACGCCGCCCGGCATAAGGTTATCCTCCGCACTCTGCCATATCCCCTCGCAATAATTCTGCGGCCTGCCGGAAAAATAAGCTCCTATGCTTGTTCTGCCGTAATTCTCCTCGTCGCCTATCAGCAGCGCATCATTATAGGAATCCCTGTAATAAGAACGCAGCATATAAAAGTTCTTCGTCTCCTCCTCATACCGAAACCTGAGCAGCGCATTAGAAAAGGGAGCACGCCCGACAAAATATTCAAGCTGCAGGATTCCCTCATCGACAAACGTTACTTCCACTAAAACAAGCTCCGACTCCCAATATTCAATACTGTCTGAGAGCCTAATCTGTTCATAGCCGCCGTCCTCTGCGGACAAAAGCATCCAGAAACCCGCCGCATAATACTGCGAGGAGAGTTCATAGGGGCTCCCGCCCTCATACCTTTGCTCTTCCTCATAATCATCCGGATAAAACGCCGCGACATAATCCATCCTGCCGTCGCGGTTTAAATCGCACACAGCAATCTCATTCCATGCATCCAATAAGCTGTAACCTTTCGGCCTATATTTTTCTATTACCTCCAGAGAGGCCTCGCTGACCGCCAACTGACAATTCAGGCGCTTTACCTGCTTCCGAAGAAAATCCGCTATACAACTCTCTTTATCCGCCGCCGCATCGCTAAACAGTCCCTCTTCCCGATCGATCCGGTACAAAAAATCTTCGCTGCACCAGAATTCCTGCACTTCGCCGTCTATTTTGTCCTCTAAATACTGCTCTGCCTCCTGCCTCCTGCGCTCCCTTTCTTCCTCTAAATCCGTCATCCCGTCATCATAGACATAATCCACCCTGCTGTAGCGCAGCGCATCCTCATTCACAATGTAATCCGGCAGGTCTCTTTTGCTTTTGCTCTCCGTCTGAAAGCCAAACCACAGACTGCCATCCGACAGCAGGCGGCAGTCGTACCTGTGCTTTTCATTCTTTTTGCCGTCTCTTATCATTATTTGAAAGGCATCCGTTCCGTTTTCACCGTAGTCAGCCCGCAGGACGCCGGAAAAAGACTCGGAAAAAATATAGACTGTGCCGATTTTCTCCCGGTAAACGCCGCAGTCTATCTCCTGTCTGCGGTTTTCAACCAACTCACGGTTCTCTTCCAGCATTTGATCCAGCTCTTCTATGAAACCGGCATACAACTCTTTCTGCTGCCCCGCAATTTGGGCATCGGATTCTGATTTGTTTTCCGCCGCAGTTTCCGCATCGGCCTCTGATTTGTTTTCCGCCGCAGTTTCCGCATCGGCCTCTGATTCGTTTTCCGTCCCATTTCCAGCCACGCCGTCCGTTTTCCCACAGGCTGTCAGTAATATCGCACAGGCTATAAATGCGGCAGAAAAACGCCATATCATCATTCTCATAATCTTTTCTCTTTCCATCAAATCTGCTGCCTCTGTTGCGCTTTTTTGCCTGAAGCCACATAAGCGCTATTTCGGCAAAAACAGCAGGAACTCCCGCTCCTGCCGCTTTTTATCATGAATATACTTTATTACTTTCCTCTCTTCGCGATCGTCGCAATATCCACAAGCGCAAACTTGCTGCCCTGTTTCTCCTTGTTTTCCAGACTGGTCACAAGGGCTCTGGCAGTATCCATCGCCGTGATGCAGTTCACGCCCGTCTCGATGGCGTTGCGTCTGATCAGGAAACCGTCTCTGGACTTATCCCGGCCCTGAGTCGGCGTATCGATCACAAGATCGATCTTATGTCCCAAGATCAAATCCATCACGGTGGGCGATTCCTGAGATATCTTATTGACTTTTCTCGCCTTTACGCCCGCCTCGTTTAAGGCCGCGGCGGTACTCCTTGTGGCATAGATGATATACCCGAGTTTCTCAAAACGCCGCCCGATCTCGATGGCTTCTCCCTTGTCGGCATCCTTCACGGTGATGATGATCTGTTTGTATTTCGGCAGATCTACGCCCGCCCCAAGAAAGGCCTTGTAGAGCGCCTCATCGAAGGTCGACGCAATGCCGAGGCATTCGCCGGTGGACTTCATCTCCGGCCCTAAGCTGATCTCCGCCCCTCTGATCTTCTCAAAGGAGAACACCGGCATCTTGATCGCCACATAGTCCGCCTCCTTCTGCAGTCCGGCCTCGTAGCCCAGTTCCTTTATCTTTTTGCCAAGGATCACTTCCGTCGCCAAATCTACAATAGGAATGCCCGTCACCTTGCTGATATAGGGCACCGTGCGGGAGGATCTCGGGTTTACCTCAATCACATAGACCTCGTCTCCCACGGCGATAAACTGAATGTTGATTAACCCGATAACATGCAGCGCTTTGGCAAGCCGTCTGGAATACTCCGCAATGGTTTCTTTCACCTTCTCGCTGACCGTGAACGCGGGATAAACCGAAATGGAGTCGCCGGAATGCACGCCGGTCCGCTCGATATGTTCCATAATACCGGGAATCAGAATATCCGTGCCGTCACAGACCGCATCCACCTCCAGTTCCTTCCCCTGCAGATACTTATCCACAAGGATCGGATGCTCCTGAGAGTAGCGGTTGATCACCTCCATAAACTCTTCGATCTCCGCATCGGAGATGGCGATCTGCATGCCCTGTCCTCCCAACACATAGGAAGGTCTCACAAGCACCGGATATCCCAATCTGTTTGCCACTTCTTTGGCTTCCTCGGCGGTGAACACCGTGCCCCCCGCCGCTCTGGGGATCTCCGTCTCCTGCAGGATCCGGTCGAACAGTTCCCTGTCCTCCGCGGCGTCCACGTCCTCCGCCTTTGTGCCCAGAATCTGCACACCCATCTTCATCAGATCCTCGGTCAGCTTGATGGCCGTCTGGCCGCCGAACTGCACCACCGCTCCGTCAGGCTTCTCCAGTCTTACGATATTCTCCACATCCTCCGGCGTCAGCGGCTCGAAATAAAGCTTATCCGCTATGTCAAAGTCCGTGGATACGGTCTCCGGATTGTTGTTCACAATAATCGTCTCATAACCCGCTCTGGAAAAAGCCCATGTGGCGTGAACGGAACAATAGTCAAACTCAATGCCCTGTCCAATCCTGATCGGTCCGGAACCAAGCACTAAAACTTTCTTTCTGTCATTTGTGGCTGCCGCTTCATTTTCCCCGCCGTACACGGAATAGTAGTAAGGGGTCTGAGCCTCAAATTCCGCGGCGCAGGTATCCACCATCTTGTAGGAGACCGTGATATCATTCTCATACCTTCTCCTCTTGATCTCCTCCGCACTCAGACCCGTAAGCCTTGCGATCACTGCATCCGGAAACTCCATCCGCTTCGCTTCCCGCAATGTCTCCACCGTCAAAGAGCCAGCCTCTTTCTCCAGCTTCTCCTCCATCTCTGTCAATATGGCAATCTTATCGATAAACCACTTGTCCACCATCGTGATATTGTAGATCGTATCGTAGTCGATCCCCTTGCGGACAGCCTCGGCGATCAGGAACATTCTCTGGTCGTCCACCTTTTTCATGCGCTCGATCAGTTCTTCCTGAGACAGCGCCGAAAAGTCATAGCTGCGCAGACAGTCCACATGCTGCTCCAACGAGCGAAGGGCCTTCATCATCGCTCCCTCAAAGCTGTCGCAGATACTCATCACCTCGCCGGTGGCCTTCATCTGGGTTGTCAGCGTCCGCTTCGCGGTCAGGAATTTATCGAAGGGCAGCCTCGGAATCTTCACCACGCAGTAATCGATGGTCGGCTCAAAACTGGCATAGGTTTTCCCTGTGATCGCATTTTTTATCTCATCCAGTGTGTAGCCCAGCGCGATCTTTGAGGCCACTTTAGCGATCGGATACCCCGTCGCCTTGGAGGCAAGCGCCGAAGAACGGCTCACCCTCGGGTTCACCTCGATAACACAGTATTCAAAACTGGTAGGGTGCAGGGCAAACTGCACATTACAGCCGCCGGTGATCTCCAACTCATCGATGATGTTGAGAGCCGCCCCCCGCAGCATCTGGTATTCCTTATCCCCCAACGTCTGGGCGGGAGCTACCACGATGGAATCCCCGGTATGGACACCCACCGGATCGACATTCTCCATGCTGCAGATAGTGATGCAGTTGCCCGCACTGTCACGCATCGCTTCAAATTCTATCTCTTTCCAACCGGCGATACAGCGCTCCACCAACACCTGTCCCACTCTGGAAAGTCTCAGGCCGTTTTCCAAGATCTCTTCAAGCTGCACCTGATTGTGAGCGATACCGCCGCCGGATCCTCCCAGCGTGTAAGCCGGACGAAGCACCACCGGATAGCCGATCTTTGCTGCGAACTCCACCCCGTCCGGAATGTTTTCCACCACCAGAGAGGGGGCGCAGGGTTCCCCGATCTTCTCCATGGTCTCCTTAAATTCCAGACGATCCTCCGCCTTCTTGATCGTTCTCGCCGTAGTGCCCAAAAGCCTCACGTTGTGAGCCGCCAAAAAACCGGATTCCTCCAGTTCCATACCGAGGTTGAGCCCCGCCTGTCCGCCAAGTGTCGGCAGCACCGAGTCGGGTTTCTCCTTCTCGATGATCTGCTCTAATACCTTCACCGTCAACGGCTCGATATATACTTTGTCCGCAATGTCTCCGTCTGTCATGATCGTAGCGGGATTGGAGTTCACCAACACCACCTCCATGCCCTCCTCCTTCAGGGAACGGCACGCCTGAGTTCCTGCATAGTCAAATTCCGCCGCCTGCCCGATCACAATAGGACCGGAACCGATCACAAGTACCTTTTTTACCTCCGGGTTTCTAGGCATGTTCCATCCCTCCTTCTCTTTTATCGATCATCTCCAAGAACCTGTCAAACAAAAAGCCGTTGTTTCCGGCCTCTGAACAGCCCTCCGGATAGAACTGCACCGTAAGTATGTTTTTTCCCGTGTAGGAAAGTCCCTCGCAGGTATCGTCGTTTACATTCACAAAAGCCGGTTTCGCAATCTTCTCATCCAACTTCTCCATATCCACCACATACCCGTGATTCTGGGAAGAGATATATACCTGCCCTGTGGCAAGATCCTTCACCGGATGGTTGCCGCCCCGGTGTCCGTATTTCATCTTGAAAGTATCCGCCCCGACCGCAAGCGCCATAAGCTGATGCCCCAGAGAGATGGCAAAAATCGGCACATCGCTCTGATACAATTTTCTGATTTCTTCTATTATAGATACATACTCTTTCGGATTTCCCGGCCCGCCTGACAACAGGATGCCGTCAGGCTTATCCGCCAAGATTTCCTCCGCTTTCGTTGACGCCGGATAGACCGTCACCCTGCAGTCTCTTTTGGTCAGACAATCAATGACCGTACTCTTCGTACCGAAATCTACAAACGCAACTTTCCGGCATCCCTCGCCCACAGTGTATTTTTCGCAAACTCCCGCATTCTCTGCCGCCCTATCCTGTGTAAAAGCTTTAAGCTTCGGCAGTATTTCCTCCGGCACAATATCCTCTCCGGTGGTGATCATGCCGTTCATGGTCCCCTTATCCCGCAAAAGTTTTACCAGCGCCCTTGTATCAATACCCGCAATACCGGGAATCTCATACTTTTCCAGAAATTCCTGAATGGTCATATCGCTGCGGAAATTGCTGGGCATTCTGGACAACTCCCTGACAATAAGCCCGTCCGGACCGGGGTGAGAGGATTCCATATCCTCCAGACAGACGCCGTAATTTCCGATTAACGGATAAGTCATGCAGACAGCCTGTCCCGCATAAGCCGGATCGGTCAGCGCCTCCACATACCCTACCATAGATGTGTTAAAAACAATTTCACTGATGACTTCCTTCTCCGCACCGATATGAGTCCCCTCAAATACAGTGCCGTCCTCTAAAATCAGAAAAGCTTTCATGCAGTATGCTCCTTTTTTGAATAAGCCGCGTTTTCTGTAAACAATTTTTTTATCGCGCACTATTATATCACAACTCTTCCCGTTTGTCAGCGAAAAGAATAAAAAAACCGTGAAACCTGCGAGAGTCCCCCCTGTGACTTTGTCACAGACCAAACCGCTTTTTCTTTGTATAATGAATAAAAACAATAAAGGAGTTTTACTTATGGCAAAGAAAAAAGCGGTTGTCAATACCCGGAAATGCGTGGCCTGCGGATGCTGTGTAAAGGTTTGCCCCCGAAACGCCATCACTGTCCCCAAAGGCATCCATGCCTGTGTTGACAGAGAGTTGTGCGTCGGGTGCGGAATGTGCGCAAGAGAATGCCCGGCCAGTATCATTACACTGGAGGTGACAGAAGAATGAAACAAAAAAAGAAATGGTACGATTACCTCTGGATCGTGTCGCTCACTTACCTGATCCTCGGATTTTTCAATATCCTCTTTGCATGGCTCGGTCTTTTGTGCTTTTTTATACCGCTCCTCATTGCGATCATAAAAGGCAACAAAGCCTACTGCAACAAATACTGCGGCAGAGGACAGCTCTTTTCCCTGATAGGCGGCAGGTTCGGTCTCTCCCGCAAAAAGGATATGCCGGCTTGGATGAAATCAAGCGGCTTCCGGTATGGATTTTTAATCTTTTTCTTCGCTATGTTCTTTTTCATGCTGTGGAACACTTGGCTTGTCTTTTCTGGAGCAAAAGATTTAAAAACTGTGGTAACGCTGCTGTGGACTTTCAAAGTGCCGTGGCACTGGGCCTACCACGGCACGCTGTTTTCGGAGGGAGTCGCACAATTTGCCTTCGGCTTCTACAGCGTGATGCTCACCTCCACCGTCCTCGGACTTGTGACCATGATCCTGTTTAAACCCCGTTCATGGTGCATATACTGTCCAATGGGGACTATGACACAGCTCATATGCCGGGCAAGAAATGTGACTGCATCACAGAAACCATGAGCAAAACATGATAGTATCTAATCAGAAAAAAGAAAGGAAGGTAATGAATATGTCAGTGCTAACTGTAAACAAAGATAACTTCGATTCCGTAAAAAACAGCGAAAAAACCGTGCTTTTAGATTTCTACGCAGACTGGTGCGGCCCCTGCCGCATGGTTTCGCCCTTGGTGGATGAGATCGCGGAGGAAAATCCCCAGTATCTGATCGGCAAGGTCAACGTGGACAAAGAGCCGGAACTGGCGCAAAGATTTCAGGTTTTAAGCATCCCCACGCTGGTTGTGCTCAAAAACGGCCAACCTGTAAACCAGTCGGTCGGTGCAAAGCCAAAGGCACAGATACTCGCCATGTTAGAGCGTTAATTTGCGCAGACGGTTTTTGTCAAGAATTTTGATGCCGCCTCGGGACACTTCCACAATTCCTTCGCCGGCAAAATATTTTAACATTCTGGACACCACTTCACGGGCAGAACCCATATATTTGGCTATCTGCCCGTGAGTAAGCGCAATAATATCAGATTCGATCCTCGCCGATTCATCCAAAAGAAAGATCGCCAGTCTTTTGTCCATACTCATAAACAGGATCTGCTGCATCACCCACATCACATCCGAAAAACGGCTGACCGCAGTCTCCAGCGCAAAGATCCTGATATCCGGATTCCGCTCCGAAACGGCCGCAAAAGCCGCTCCGCCAATCACACAGCACTCGCTGTCCTCCTCCGCATCCACGAACACATCGAAAGTAACCGCATTGAGCACACAGGAAGCGGAAAGCATACACAGATCCCCTCTGTGCAGGCGATAGAGGGTGATATCCTTTCCCTCCTCCGACATCATATAGAGCCTGAGGCTTCCGGAACGGACTAAGATCACACCGGAGCATTCGCTGCCGTCATGAATATTTTTCCCTTTTTGATAGACCATATCGGCGGAATTTTGGCAGATATACTCCCTGTCCTTATCCGATATCTTATCCCAAAAAGGAAATATCTCCCGATAAACGGTATCAAACGTCGTCTCCGGCATGTTCTCTCCTCTCCTCGCTATAACTGAAATTCCTCCAGCTCCTGCAGCCTGTCCTCATATTTCGTTTTGAGGCACTCCGTAAACGCCGCTTCCTTCTTCATTCCTTCAAGCGCTGCTCCGGCTGCCTTGATCGGCTGTATCGTTCCCGCTCCCGCAATGCAGCCTCCCGGGCATGCCATGCCTTCCAACAGATATCCGTTGTATTTTCCGGCTTTCGCAAGCGTCAGAAGTTTTCTGCAGTTTTCCAACCCCTCGGCATTTGCCACTTTGATCTCTCTGCCCGGCTCCATCTCCTGAATCACATGGATCACAGCCTTCGCCACGCCGCCGCTGGCAGCAAAACCTCTGCCGTCCGCGCTGGCCCGCAAAAGCGGCTCGCCCTCCGGCAGTTTCTCGAAATCGACGCCCTTCGCCGCAAACATGCCCGCTACTTCCTCGAAGGTCAGCACGAAATCCACATAGCTGCGGATCGTCCGTCTGCTGGCCTCAAGCTTCTTTGCCGCGCAGGGACCCACGAACACGATCTTGCACTCCGGGTTTCGCTGTTTGATCAGGCGAGCCGTCAGCACCATGGGCGTCAGCGCCATGGAGATACACTCCGCCTGTTCCGGAAACAGTTTTTTCGCCATCATGGACCAGGAAGGACAGCAGGATGTCGCCATAAACGGCAGTTTCTCCGGCACTTCTCTCAGAAAATCTTTGGCTTCCTCGATAGCGCACAGGTCGGCTCCGATGGCCACCTCTCTCACATCCGTAAAGCCAAGAGCCTGAAACGCGCTGCGGATCTGGGTATTTTTAAGACCCTTAAACTGTCCCGCGATGGCAGGCGCCAAAATGGCAAACACCGGCGTCGCGCTCTTGATCGCCATGATCGTCTGATAGATCTGCCCTTTGTCCACGATCGCGCTGAAAGGACAGCTCACAAGACACATGCCGCAGGAGACGCACTTATCCTGATCGATCTCCGCCCGGCCGTACTCGTCGGATTTGATGGCTCCCATGCCGCAGGCTTTCATACAGGGACGTTCCTGTTTGATGATCGCATTGTAAGGACAGGCTTCCAAGCATTTCCCGCACTTGATACATTTTTCCTCGTCGATACAAGACCTTCCATTTACCATACTAATGGCATTTTTTGGACAGACCTCCATGCAGGGATGTTCCAGACAACCCTGACACCCCTCCGTCACCATGATCCGTTTCTCCGGACAGGCGTTGCAGGCAAACTTTATCACATTGATCAAAGGAGGCTCGTAATACTTCTCCTCGATCACGCTCTCCTCCACGCCCTCAGCGATGGGCGCATGTTCCGATATTTTCCGAAGAGACATCCCCATAGCCACCCGCAGTCTCTCTCCCACGATAGCTCTCTCCAAAAAGATACTCTCCCGGTAGGATGCGATTTCCCCGGGGATAATCTTATAGGGAAGCTCCTCAAGCTTTGCCGGATCGTCCCCCTCGTAAGCCAGTCTGGCAATCTCCCTGAAGATAGAATGCCTGATCTCCGTTTTGGATGAATATAACCCTCTCATAAGCAACCTCCTTTTTGTCTCGTTATTCAGCGAAACTCATCGCCCTTTCCAGTATCCCGTTCAAATAAGCGATCATCACACCGTAGTTCGTCACAGGAACTCCCTGCTCCCTGCAGCTTGCCAAGCGGCACTGCATCTCCCTTCTGTTCAACATACATCCCCCGCAGTGTACCACCAGTTTATAAGATGACACATCTGTCGGAAATTCCGTGCCGGATGTAAAAGAAAACTGCGGGGATACTTTTGTGTAACGCCTGATCAGATCCGGCAGCTTCACCGTTCCGATATCCTTACACTGTCTGTGATGGGTGCAGCCCTCACAGATCAGCACTTTGTCGCCGTCCTGCAGTCCTTCCGCAGCTGCAGCCCCATCTGCCAGCAATCCGATATCCCCTTTATAGCGCGCCATCAATATGGAAAAAGACGTAAGGGGCACCGACTCCGGTACGATCCTGTCCACCTTGTCAAAAACCTGACTGTCCGTGATCACCAGTTTCGGCGGCGACGCCAGATTTTGAAACGCCTCCTTCAATTCCGTATCTTTGCAGACAAGGGCCAGAGCTCCCGCCTCCAGAATCCCCCGGATCATCATCTGCTGCGGCAATATCAGCCGCCCCTTAGGCGCCCCCTCATCTATGGGCGTCACCAACACCACCGTATCGCCCGCCGACAGCAGATCCTCTATCAGCGGTCTTTGCGCTGCATCTTCCGGCAAGAGCGCCGCCACCCGTTCCTTCAGTTCTCTGATATGGAATCCCGTTTCAGCGCTCACCCAGAGCGTCTTTTCATCCCCCGCCGGAATCTCTTTCAGCAGATCCGCTTTATTGCAGACGAGCAGACAGGGAATCTTCCTTCCCTCAAATTCCGCAAGCAGTTCCCACTCCAGTTCTCCCACAGGCTCTCCGGCCTGCAGCGTCACTATGGCTATATCGGTTTTCCTCATCGCCTGCTTTGCTTTCCCGATCCGCTTTTCTCCCAACTCTCCGGTATCGTCAAGCCCCGGCGTATCGATCAACACCACCGGCCCCAGCGGAGAAAGTTCCATCGCCTTATAAACTGCGTCCGTGGTAGTGCCGGCCGTATCTGACACCACGGAAAGTTCCTGTCCGGTAAAGGCGTTCATCAGACTGGACTTGCCCACGTTGCGCCTGCCGAAAAAAGCAATATGTATCCGCTCCCCGGAGGGCGTTTCATTCATGCTGCCCAATGTCTTCCTTCCCTTTATCCCTCTCTGAATATTTTTTAAAAGGCATTTTTTGCGAAACTCCGCTTTCTGCAAGTATTGCTAGTGCAAAATCCGCGCCTTGATCGTATATTTTGCACAACCAAACGGCCGAATCAATGAGTTTCGCAATCTCCTATATCTTATCAAAAATAGAAATCCCTCTGTCCCTGTTTCGTCATCTCAAGCCGTTCTTTTGTGACCGTCCTCACCTTTTCACTGCCGATCTCTTCCGTCTGCCGACTGATCATCTCTTCTCCCACCGCCCTTGTTTTAGGCGCCGCATAATCCTCCAGATACTCCTGCAGCGTCAAAAGGGCGTTGGGCAGACAGCAATTCTGGATCTGTCCGGATTTGCACAGAGACATAAACCGGTCTCCGGTCCGTCCCTCCCTGTAGCAGGCCGTGCAAAAGGACGGAATATAGCCAAGCTCCATCAGCCAGCACACCACCTCATCTAACGTCCTCTGATCCGACACGTCGAACTGAGCTGAATTTTCCGGCGCAGGCTCTTTATCCGTATACCCCCCGACGGTTGTTCTGGAACCGCCGGAGATCTGGGATATCCCCAAATGCAGCAGCCGCTCCCTCACCTCCTTTTTCTCTCTGGTGGAGATGATCATGCCGGTGTAAGGAACCGCCACCCGGATGCAGGCCACGATCTTTGCAAATATATCGTCCGAGATCCCGTTGTCGAAAGCCTCCGGATCGATATCGTCGGCGGGACATATTCTGGGGACGCTGATAGTATGAGGCCCCACTCCGTATGCCGCCTCCAAATGCTCCGCGTGCATCAAAAGCCCGACGAACTCATAGCGGTAGAGTTCCAGACCAAACAGCACTCCAAGCCCCACATCGTCGATGCCGCCCTGCATCGCCCTGTCGTGGGCTTCGGTGTGATAAGCATAATCACTCTTTGGCCCGGTGGGATGAAGTTTTTCGTAGCTTTCTTTATGATATGTTTCCTGAAACAGGATATAGGTGCCGATCCCGGCCTCTTTTAACTGACGATACCCGTCAACGGAAAGAGCGGCAATGTTCACATTCACCCGGCGAATCGCACCGTTTTTATGACGGATGGAGTAAATAGTCCTGATAGAATCCAAAATATATTCAAGCGGATTATTCACCGGATCCTCTCCGGCCTCCAGCGCAAGGCGCTTATGCCCCATATCCTGCAGAGCCGTCACCTCCGCCCGTATCTCTTCCTGCGTCAGCTTTTTGCGCGCAATATGTTTATTCTTTGCATGATAAGGACAGTAAAGACAGCCGTTGACGCAATAATTGGAAAGGTATAACGGCGCAAACATCACGATCCTGTTTCCGTAAAAATCTTTTTTGATCTGCTCCGCCAGCCTGTAAATCTCCTCATTTTTTTCTTCCAGTTCACAGGATAAAAGAACAGAAGCCTCCCTGTGGCTCAAACCCTTTCTAAGGCGGGCTTTTTCAAGGATCTCATCAATCACCCGGATATCTCGTTTATGAGCCTCCGCATAGGCGAGAGTGTCAAGAATCTCCTGATGATCTATAAACTCTTGTGCATGTCTGGATTTCGGATCGTACATCCTGTCCCTCCTCCGGTGTTGTTTTAACTACAACCAGAATATCCGAAAATAAGCGTTCTGTCAACGAGTTGGCAGATTGTGTCAGCCGTCAATTCCTTTTCACGGATGGTTCCCCGTCTCATAACACCAGCCCGCAATATCCTCGATCAATTCAAGAGGCATGGGTTTGCTGTAGGGCAGCTGTATCGTACCCTTGCTGGTCTTATACTCCTCCAACCGATCTGCAAACGCCGCTACCGCTTCCGGCCCCGGATACAGCCCGATATGCTTTTTAAATCCGGCAAACTGAATAATATTATGTTTATCCCAAAAAGTCGGCATACTCCATGAAATCTTTTCCTTCGCCTCCGGCAGCGCCCTGCGGACGGCCGCTCTCACCTCTCCCAGATAAGGCCTTATCTCTTCCGGCTGTGCCTCTATATACTCATCAATCGTTTCCGGCGCTTTTCCACAGTAATGGCTTTGATTCTGCCTTTGAAAAGTGCGGCCGCACTCAGGACATTTCCACATACTCTCCCTCTCTTTCCTGATTTTTTTCTGCGGTCGGATCCAAGCACTCCCTGCCCGCCACATACGCCGTATACTCACGCTCAAAATGATACCCCAGCTTTTCCGCAAGAGCCGCCGACCACTTGTTTTGCGCATCCCAGCTCGGATACCACCCTCTCTCCAGACACGCAAGGATCAGTCCTGCTCCACAGATAAGCGCAAGGCCCTTCCTGCGATGATCCTCTCTTGTGTCGATCTGGACTTCGATCCCTCCGACATAACCTGTATAAGATGAAGCGCCGGAAACCGGCTCTCCGTCCTTTAATATAACAACACCGAGCCCCCGTTCCCGATACGCATCATAGTCCGCATACTGCTCGACCCAGCTCCTGCACCACTCCATCTTCCGACACCGCCAAAACAGCTCTTCCCCCAGCAGCGTCAACTCATATCCGTCGTGAAGTCCGTCCACTATCTTTCGCAGTTTTTCTTTATCGAAGACATCCGGTTCCTTTTTGATCGCATACCGGACAACCCGTTTTGCCTTTTCTCCGAGGCATTCTTCTATCAATTCCGCCCAGCCCTGATTCCCCGGAACTATGATCAGAAATTCAGGAGGCATTTCCCTGAGTCCCGCAGGCTTTAACAGATGCCCTCCCAAAATAAACTCCCTGTCAGGTTTCCCCGCCAAAAAGCAGAAATCCCCCAGCAATGCGGCGGCGGATACCGGATCTTCCTGCGAATCCGCATAAATTTTCCCCATCACTCCCTGCAGACAGGACCAGATCATCGTCTCCTGCCAGCCCTCAAACAGCGGATCCGCCTTCTTAACTTCCTTCAATTCACAGACCATTTTTCCTCCGAATGTCTACAACACCATCACCAATGTCCCGGCTCCGATCAGCACACAGCCGATAAAAGACTTCACGGTAAACTGTTCGTGCAAAAACACAAAGGCTAATACCAACGTGATGACCACGCTCAGCTTGTCAATCGGAACTACCTTCGAAACCTCGCCGATCTGTATCGCTCTGTAATAACAAAGCCACGACGCTCCTGTTGCAAGGCCGGAGAGAATCAAAAAGATCCAGCTCTTTTTGCTGATCGAGGCAAGACCGCTCTGGGTCCCTGCCAAAAATACGATAGCCCACGCCATGACAAGCACAACTCCCGTTCTGACCGCCGTGGCCAGATTAGAATTTACCCCTTCTATTCCTACCTTTGCCAGTATCGATGTCAAAGCGGCAAAAACCGCAGATAACAGCGCAAATAATAACCACATATCTTTTCCCCCTTTGATGCGTCCAGTCCTTTGGCCGTCTGTCGGTCAAAACAGCCTGTCCTGTTTTTTTAGTATAACACAGTTTGGAAACTTTCCTCATTGTGCGGATGAATTAAAGCACTTTTTGCAACTTTTTCCTCACTTTATGCCATTGTATTCTCTTTCCTATTTTTTTATACTTTTTATAAAGGGATAAATAATCCTGCGAGGCAAATGCGAAACTCCGCTTTCTACCGTATTGCTTGTGTAAAATTTACATATCATATAGGAGGAACTCTATGGAACACATTTTTGAAATGATCAACAACGTATTTTCTTTTGTCATTCCGGTTTCCGATTTTTTCTGGGATTTTCCCACAAATATGGACTGGTATGCAAATATTCCCGTTTTGGGGAATTTTTCTCTCGCCATCATCCTGTTAGTAGGCTCCGGCATTTTCTTCTCCGTAAGGCTCGGCTTCATGCAGGTCACCCATTTTAAAGAGGGGATCCGCATTTTGTCCAAAAAGAAAAGCGACGAGATCGGCATCTCATCCTTGGGAGCTTTCTTTTTAAGTTCCGCCATGCGGGTGGGCCCCGGTAATATTCTGGGCGTGACCGGAGCGATCGGCGTGGGGGGGCCCGGCGCCTTATTCTGGATGTGGCTCTCCGCCTTCTTCGGCATGTCCACCGCCTACACAGAAGCCGTGATGGCGCAGATGTTCAAGGAAAAAAAAGACGACGAGTTTGTAGGGGGCCTGCCTTACTATGGCAAAAAGCTTCTGGGCAACAAAAAAGGCGCGGGTATTTTCCTCTCGGTCATGTTTATCGTCTACGCGATGTGCTGTCTGCCCGCTCAGGGATTCAACGTAGTAAGTTCCATCGGACAGATGGGCGAGATCCTGACGGGCTCTTCGATCCCCACAAGTTCGCCGTTATATTACATAACAGCCGCCATCCTGATTGTATTAGTTGCTTATCTCGCTTTCGGCGGCATTAAAAAAGTGACGAAAGTGACCGACACCGCCGTGCCGATCATGTCCGTCATTTACATTGCCACAGTGTTTTTACTGATTCTGATGAACCTCGATGCGGTCCCTTACTTTTTTACCGCAGTGTTCGGCGGCGCTTTCACACCGCAGGCCATTTTCGGCGGCGTGTTCGGTACAGTGTTGGCTCAGGGCATCAAACGGGGCCTGATGAGCAACGAAGCCGGACAGGGCACAATCACTATGGCGGCCGGCGCGGCCAATACGGACCATCCCTGCGAACAGGGCTGTGTGCAGTCCATCGGCGTTTTCCTTGATACGATCGTGATCTGTACGCTGACAGGTTTCGTCGTCGTGATGGCTCACCTTTGGAGCGGAGAAGGCGGCGCAGTCTGGATGGAACTTGATAAACTGCCCAAATTCCTAACTTCCGCCTCCGCACTGACGCCGGGCACAGGCATTTTTGATACAATCGTAATCTTTTTGATCACCGTCTGCTTCTGCCTGTTTGCCTTCACCTGCGTGATCGGGTTTTTCAGCTTCTCCGAGATAGCCGCCGGCCGGATCACCACAAAAAAATCTTTTACAAACGGCATCCGCATCCTCGGCATTTTCATCACCCTCTTTGGAATCTTTTGCTCCATCGCAGGGCTTGATCTCGGCAATATGTGGGCGATCTCCGACCTCGGCAACATTCTGATCGTATTCGCCAATATTCCGTTACTGTATCTGGGCTGCAAATATGTGTTCCGTGCCACCGACCATTACAAGAAAAAAGACGGAACTCCTTTCACCTCCGAAGTGGCAGGCATCCCCTGCGAATACTGGGATGAGAGAGCTCGGAAAAAATAGAACTGTCGTCCGCACTCTCAACATCCGGACGGTGTAAAATGGGAGTAAACCCCAAAGGGTTACTCCTGTTTTTCTTATGCGCTCATCCTACACCTTTCATGATAATGTTCAAAATCCTTTTTCATATGCAGGAAATTAACTTTCTGATCCGCATAATAAACATCCGATTTCGCATATTCGGCAAACCACTCGTCAATTTTTAAATCTTCCGCATAGGAATACACCAAGATCGCCAACAGAGACGGCCGATTTTGTTTTTTTCTCAATTTCGAGCCCAATTTAACGACGTTATCCAATAAGCAGTCCAAATCCTCATTATATACATCCATATCCTTCTTTATCGTTTCCAAATCCATACCGAGATTTTCGGCAACAAATTCCTCCATGCTATCGGGAAGGATATCATTCTGACCGATATCCAGAAAATCTGTCATCAGATCTTTAAGCATCTCCAACTTATCAAAAACTACCTGTCTGTCCTTCGTGCTTCTTTTTTTATCCGACCCCTTATCAATTTCGTCAAACAGAAGTCCGTTTTTATTCTTAACCGATTCCCTCAGTTCCTCCTTGAATTTTCTGAGAAAATCAGCGAATCTGAAATCATCAATGCCCAATTCCGTAAACTGATCGAACAGTGTCAAAAAAATAAAAGAATCCTTCTTATTAAATATATCATTGATATCTTTTGTAATAATCTTTCGCAATCTGTTCAGCTTGTCCGCAAAACCATCAAATTCCTTCTCTGTGGCGTTATGATTGAGATATTTGCAGGATTCCCTTGCATCCGTCTTCCAGTTATTGAAATGATTGCTGCACATCAACGACTCGACGACAATCCTTTCAATGACGCCTTTATTTCTATCATTATCAGTTAACGACTTGCACTCAACAAAGAAACTTTCATTAACAATTTTGTGTATTTTTCCGGCGAACTTATCTATATAAGTGAATGCCTTCTGATCTGTGTTCATTGCCACATGATTATTATAGCGCTTGATATATCTGGATATTTTCGAGCTGTCACAGGCTTCGTGAATCACGGTTTCTATCTGGTATTCATCAAACTTTTCTTTTAATTCTTCCGGAAGTTTATCGTATGTTTTGTTTTTCATATTAAACTCTGCCTCTTTCCATACAATATTCCCCTTTTTGTCGGTCGTTTTCTTTTTGTACCAGATTACCGGATTTTCAATTGACGAAGTAATTTTATAATTTCCATATCTGAACTCCATCAGCGCAGCGCTTCTGCAGCCCCCGTCAACAATATGTAATTGTGTATTTTCATCCTCCCCGAGAATAACGGGGGGGATATAATCGTCCGTAAGAACCGTAACAATTAACTCATTAATATGTTCCGGTTTCCAGACAAATTTTCTCTGGACATCCGCATCATTGCATATTATCCGGTTTTTAATCTTCTTTAAATACATTTCCAAAGTATAAGTCTGTTTTCTGGGTCTTGCCATTTTTCAATTCCTCCTGTTAATTTTACTGATCTTATTTAAAACAGCACCGAAATATTTCTATAGGAATGAATCGCAGCACAGCAGTTGGCATACTGTTTTTCATCTATATGCAATTCCTCCTTAATCTCACCGGAAAGATACCCTTCTGCATTCAGCTTCAACACTTGTCTTTGCAAAGTTGATAATCGGCTGAGATACAGCAGCATTCTCTGACTATATCCCTCTTCACCATTTTCAAATAATATCTTCTCTATTGTAAAATCATCTGCAATCATATCTCCGATTGCAGAATCTTCATCATCGCCAACCGGCATATCGATTGAAACAGACATTCTGTCCGCCCTTCGCTTTTCTCTGTTCCGTCTGGTCATCTCGGTCTTGATCCTGTTTAGCAGGCAGGAATACAAAAATGGCTCAAAGGGCTGCGAACCGTCATATTTCTTCATGACGGTTACAAAAACTTCGTTCGCAAGAGAATAAAAGTCATCCATATCCTTATCCGACAGGCCCCCGAATTTTAATAAAATCCTATCTACCATCTCACGGAGTCTTTTTGCATTGTCATCATAATATGTCCTTAATAACTTTTCCATTTTGCTTTACCTCTCTCATTCATGTCCTTTACAATTGCAAGTATAGAACATGCGTTCGATTTTGTCAAGAAAAAGGAGAAATAAGTATTATGACAACAAAGCAAACAAGTTTGCCAAATAAAAATTCAACAGAAAGCAAAGGAGTAACCACAACGAGCAATGACAGAGAAATTTAACAGTAATCACTTTTACAGAGCCGATCACAGAACCTTCGGAGGAATTATCTATCCCTCCGATTTCGCCACGGATCGCAGAGGAAAAAATCATGCATACGGTTCCCCGATCGCCGGACGCATGATTTCAGACAAAAAATTTGATATGCAATGCAGAAGGAGGATGACAGATGCCTGACAGACAATACTACATATATTCTGTAGATACCGGACACTTTTACAGCAGCCATGAGAGGTATTTGCACAATATGAATTGCAGATATCGCAAAGAGTGTAACGATATACAAAATAAACTGCCGGAACTTGAAAAAAAGCTGAAAGAGCACGGATATACGGAGGACGATATAAAGAATCTGAAAAATAATAAACCTGAAAAAGTTCACAAAGCAGTATCCTCTCCGCACGCTGTTGCCGAATATCTGCACTGGACAGGATTAATCAGGCATAAAAGAGAAAAAGCCAAAAATGCCGGAAAAAAACTGCATGCGCTTTTGTCCAATAAGGTTAAACAGAACGAACTGACAGACGGAAGGGATCATATTCGCAGTATCAAAGAAGACAGCCTGAATGAGACGAACATTATATCTGTCTTTGATTCTTCTCTCAGCAGGACTATAGGCAATAAACCGGATGAATTGACTGATTCCCTGCTTATCGTGCAGGTATATCATTTTGATGTGTTTAAAGACATTTTATTTTACGGCTTCCGATATAAAGGCGAAACATACAGGTATTTTACTTCATCGGCGGGACAGATCCGCGAAAAAAAGGCGGTATTTCTTAAAGAATCTGTATGGAACAGAATTGAAAAAACTGTTATGTGCGGCCTTACAATAGAAAAAATCAATGCAAAAGGCGGAAATAATGTGAATAAACATTTGGCATATATGGCATTGACAAATTCCGCCACTGACGAGTGGACGGAATTTGATATTGATAAATCTATTGTTATCGACGATTTTGAGACAGACGTGTACGGTACCTTTGATTTTGTGGACGAAACCGATTATTCGATCACAAGAAAGACCGGCTATGTTCCTGTCCCCCATACGGACGGAGCCGGCATGGTCCTTCCATCGGTCTCCGCGAAAAACTTTATGGTTCGCGCCCCCTGGATAAAAGGTTTGCTGGGCGTATTTGACTTCCGGAAATTTATTGCTTATAACAACTGCTCCCCCGTTATCACGGATATTTACGGAAAGGCTCATGATGTCATAAAAGAGGATATTGAAATTATCTTTACAAAGTCCCAATTCAAAATGTACCGGTATTACGACTCCTGGGACGAGTATAAGGAATGCTTTAAAAAGTATCAATGCAGCGCGGGTAAATGTAATGTGGAGGAAGACAGGATCAAAAACGCAAAGATAAATTACCAGATGCTTCAGACACTCACCGATCTTACCGACGAGGAGATCGATCTGCTTACGCAAAAATCGGCGGAGCGCATCAGCAACATATGCAGTTCCCGTGAAACCATGATGAATATTTTAGGCATCACCCCATATAACACAAATATGACTGCTTTTCAGAAAGCGGTAAAAATGTATCCCGCTTTGTTAAATGATACATATGCCAAAGATATGATCCGCGAGGTAAAAAACAGTCTTTTAAAGAAATATCGCAGCGGAAAACTTGAAGTAAACGGAAAATACACTTTTTTGCTTCCCGATTTTTATGCAGCCTGTGAATACTGGTTCGGACATATCGAACATCCCGTCGGTCTGTTGGGCGACAAAGAAGTATTCTGCCGGTTGTTCAAACGGTACGATAAACTTGACTGTCTGAGGAGTCCCCATCTGTATAAAGAACATGCCGTTCGCTTCAATGTTGCCGGTGAAGCTTACGGAGACAGAAAGAAGTTCATCGGGGAATGGTTTATCACAGACGGCATTTATGCAAGTACGCACGATCTGATCAGTAAGATTTTGATGTATGATGTGGACGGGGATAAAAGCCTTGTCGTTGCCGATAAGGACTTTGTGAGAATTGCAGAACGCAATATGAACGGTATTGTCCCTCTCTACTACAATATGCGAAAAGCAGAACCGGTTCAGCTTAACATGCGAAATATCTATGCCGGACTCAGCGCCGCTTTTACAGGAGGAAACATTGGCGTATACAGTAATAACATCTCCAAAATATGGAATGATGAAATATTTATTTCCGGAACAGATGCAGAGAAAGCAAACGCTATCGACTGCGTAAAAAGATTATGCTGTCAGAATAATTTTGTGATCGACTATGCCAAAACCTTATATAAACCGGAATTTCCCCGTGAAATAAGCGAACAGATCACCCGATTTACAA
The DNA here is from genome assembly GCA_910577955.1 of uncultured Lachnospiraceae bacterium. Taxonomy (GTDB): domain Bacteria; phylum Bacillota; class Clostridia; order Lachnospirales; family Lachnospiraceae; genus 1XD8-76. The sequence continues at coordinate 6,419 of CAJTNC010000011.1, read as the reverse complement.
ACTGCAAGTTACCGGCCTTCTTTGAATATGCCAAAGGTAAAGAAAAGTCTCAGCTTAAAAAACGTAACGGAAGTTTTGTAAATAAAATATATGACAGAATTCCGGATAAACCTATCAATACCCGCGGTTTGCAGACGGATCCTATCCATTATAGATATATGATGTCAGATCCCCAAATTATCTGCAGCAAGGAAGTATCTGATCTATATGACAAATTAAACAGACAGTATCGCTATATGGCCAACATGAAAAATGAGAATACGGACAACCTTCGACATATCGCCTGCAAAATACGAGATGAGTTCGATCAGTTCGAATATTCGAAAGAAACCATTACAGATATGCTGGTAGAGTACCTGTATGGCAGAGGGAAAAGGTATAAACAGTTACTATGGTTCTGCTACGGTCAATGCGTTGTAAATAATCTGGAGCAAAATATAGAAGTAAAGAAAACCAAATTTATCCAATGCACTGATTGCGGCGGGTGGCTCGAGGTTCCTATGGCTTCAAAATCCATAAGATGCGATATCTGCAAAAAGGAGTACAGAAAAAAATGGGACAGGGAAAGAAAGAAAAAATCTTAAATTCCACTTATGTGGTTTTTAAAATATAATACGTAATTTACGTCCGAAAAAATATGCTTCAAAAATTTTCGGACGTAAATTACGTCTGAAGTTTTGTGCGTATAAAGGAAAGCAAAATGGCGGAGGTAATTCATGCTAAATGTTACACAGGATGCTTTAATCGATCAGATAGCCGCGAGAGAAGATATTGACGCAGTGACAGTCCACAGAGTATTAGAATCGGCAGGCGCTGTTGTTTTCGACTGCTTATCTTCCGTCGCTCCGTCTGAGGATATATCTATAAAACTGTTAAACGGTATCAGCATAAAGAGAAAATACGTAAAAGAGAAAAAATATTCCAAAGGAATGTTCCGGAATATAGATTCACCGGAACATGTAAATGTAAAAGCATATTCGTCTAAATACTATAACAGTCAGGTGAATCAGCGGTTATTTGATAAACAGCAATAAAAATACAAAACTATACAGGAAGGTTGGTGAGATTTTGCATAACGAAGAATTAGAAGTATATCGCGGAAAAGATTTTGTCGTTTCAGACCATATTAAAGTACATCAGGTAACACTGGATGAAATATACGACTACGGTGAACAGGAATACTATTCCATGGTATACCATTTCACGGCAACTCCGCAGACATTAAAATCGGAATTATGGGATATGCAGCCTCGAATTGATTACACAAAAATAACACCCTTTGAGTTGTTCTGTCATACCCTTCACAATATGTATCCGAAAGAAAAAACTTCGATCCTCTTCGGCGATCTGGATTTCAAAAAATTCCAAATCGCACATAAAGACGACGGAACATTACTATTACATCAGACCGTCGGCAATGACACGATTGTGATAGACGAATATACCTACATTGTAATAACTGATTTTTTGCGCAAAGCGCATATCATCGATAAAGATGAAAAGCTTCCCGCGAATCACACTACAAAAATGATTCTGATCGATGATGCAAGAGAAGAAAGAGCAAGGAACAGAAACAAAAAATATCATTCCCAGTTAAAAAACCTGATATCCGCAATGATCAACAGTGAAGAGTTCAAATATAATCATTCGGAAGTATGGGACATGAAAATAAACGCTTTTATGGATTCCGTCAAAAGAATCCTTAAAATAAAAAATGCAAATTTACTGCTGCAAAGCGCGTATTCCGGATTCAGCGGCGTAAATTTGAAAGATGCAAAAAAACAACTAGACTGGCTGGGAGAACTTGATTAACAAGTTCTTCTTTACGCCCAAAAAAAGGAGGAAAATTTATGTTTAACCCCAATGAATTAATTCTTGAAAGAATCAGATCCGTCGAAGAGTATGACCCTGCCACAAGCGAGCTGACGGGGCGCTATACTCAGATCGAAAGCCCGAGTCTGAAAACAAGCGCAGAGGCGCAGGACGTAACCGACGCCATGGGTTCCAGCGTCGCAACCTTTTACAAGGCGCAGAAAGGCACTTTCGATTTCAGCAATTCCTATTTCTCTCTTGACCTTGCTGCTTCTCAGTACGGCACCAAAAAAGTTCTGGCATCGGACGGTAATAAGATCCTCATGCCGGTATCCGAAACTATTACGATCGGCTCCGATCACACGGCAGTCTTAAAATACACTCCTGTGGGGCCTGACGGCGCGGAAGTGAAATATGTAAAAGTCATCAACGAAAATAACACTTTCGGCGATACATATGAAGTTTCCGCCACTGCCGGCGACGGTAAATTCGTAATTGACGCCGCCGCAAAAACCATTACGCTTCCGGACAACGTAACCGGCAGAGTGTTTGTCAATTACGAGAGAGAAACTACTACGGCGGCGCAGGTTACAAAAAGGACAGACAAAACCCCTAAAGTAAAAACGCTTCTTATTCATGCGATCTTTCATGACATCTGCAATCCGAATACCGTATATGCCGGTGTAATCAGATGTCCCAGAGCGCAGATCGATCCTTCCAGCACGGAAGTTTCCTTAAGTCCCGACGGAAAACATGCGGCTTCCTACATTTTACAGAAAGGTTATTGCGATGAAGAGGGGACTTTGTTTGATATCATTATCAGCGAAGACTGATTGTATTTAATTACATTTTGGGCGGTTTGAAATATAACCGCCTTTTTGAGGTGAACGATAATGGATCATAATATTAACGCACATTGCAGTATCTGCAATAAAGGCTACCATATTTGCGGAACCTGCAAAAAGGAGAAAAACTTCAAGCCCTGGCGGAGAGTCACGGATACCGCCGAGCACTATAAAATTTATATGGCGATTCACGGATATGCGATAACAAAAAATAAGGAACAGGCCGGCGCGGAATTGCAGCATTGCGATTTATCCGATATGAATTCTTTTAAACCGGAAATCCGGGCTGTGATCGAAGAGATTACGGCAAAACCCGTTAACGCCATGGCGGTTCCGAAAAACAAGAGGAAATAAACAGTTGAGAGAACGTATCTATTTAGACCACGCAGCGACGACGCCTTTGACATGCTCCGTAAAAGAATACTTGATTTCTATATTAGATGAATGGGGCAACCCGTCAAGCCTGCATTCGCAGGGGACAAAAGCAAAACAGATCCTATCGGATGCAAGACGATCCGTCGCAAAATTTATCGGCGCCGATGAGAAGGAAATTTACTTTGTTCCATCCGGATCCGCAGGAAACACCTTATCGATAAAAGGCTTATTTTCGGATAATTCAAAGAAAGACAACTATGAAGTCTTCTGCTCTCCTACTGCCCACAAGTCCATGTTAAAAGCCTGCGAATCCTGCAGATATCATACTCCATTACAGGTAAATTCAGTCGGAGAAATCGATCCGGCCTATTTAGAAGAGGTCCTGACAATACACAATGCCCGGAAACCGCTTGTCTGTATCGAGGCGGCTAATTCAGAAATCGGAACCATAAATAATGTGATTACGATCGGTGAAATCACCCATAAACATAACGGCATTTTAGTGGCAGACGCTACCGGCTATATCCCATCCTGTGAAGTAAATATGGCATTATGGAGGGATTATGTTGATGTTCTGACATTCAGCGGGCATAAACTTCATGCATTAAAGGGAACCGGCATTTTATGGAAAAAGGATAGCGTTGCTTTAAAACCGCTTATATACGGATCGCAGGAACAGGGACTTGTGGGCGGTACGGAAAACGTTCTGGGAATCGCTTCACTTGGTAAAGCGGCTGCCGATTATCATTACTCTTCCGTCTCATCCAAAAGCAGAGATTATGTATATCATTTTATAACAAAGAATATCCCGGACAGTTATCTGGTGGGCAATTCCGTTGAATCCAAAAACAGATTGCCCCACAATTTGTATATGTGCTTCCGGGGTATCGAGGGGGAATCGCTCATGTTCCTGTTAGATATGAACGGTATTCAGGTGAGTACGGGTTCCGCCTGTACATCGGGCGACTTGTCCCCTTCCGCCACGCTGTCCTCTATCGGTATGAAGGAACCGGATATTCATTCGTGTATCAGAATGAGTTTCGGAGAAAATCTGCAGGTAACAGAATTAAATTATATATGCGAAACACTCAAACAGTGTGTCGAAAAACTGAGAACTTTTAACATATAGCAAAATACAAACGATGTGAAAGGAAAGAAAATGGCATATACAAACAGTTCACTGGCAACACATAAGAAAATCAGTCCAAATAAGACCTCTCCCAGAAATCATAAAATCGACACTATCACCATTCATTGCATGGCCGGCAACTTATCAGTGGAATCATGCGGAAATGTTTTTGCAGGCAAATCAAAAAAAGCTTCTTCCAATTACGGGATCGGAAGCGACGGACGCATTGCAATGTATGTGGAGGAAAAGGACAGATCCTGGGCGTCTTCCAATGCATCCAACGATCATCGCGCCGTAACTATCGAAGTGGCCAATGACGGGGGCGCTCCCGACTGGCACATATCGGATAAAGCTATGTCGTCTCTTATTGAACTGACGACGGATATCTGTAAACGAAATAAAATCAGAAAACTTGTGTGGAGCGCCAATAAAAACGACAGAATAAGGCATCTCAACGGGTGTAATATGACAGTGCACAGAGATTTTGCGGCAAAAGCATGTCCCGGAAATTATCTGTATCACAAACATTCTTATATTGCAGCACAGGTAAATAAGAAATTAAATGCCGTCCCATCCCCCGTCCCCGTTTCTCACAAATTCCTATTTGAAGGTTTGGATTATTCCCCCGTCTTTGATCCCACATACTATGCCGATAAATATCAGGATCTTAAAAAGGCCTTTGGCACAAATTCCGCTGCTCTGTTCAGTCATTTCTGTTCTAACGGAATGAACGAAGGACGTGTTGCAAGCGTTAATTTTAATGTGGCTATATATCAAAACGGTTATGCCGATTTGAGAAATGCCTTTGGAAATAATCTTCCCTTGTATTATAAACATTATATTACAAACGGACATGCCGAGAAAAGGAAGTGTGTGTGATGAACTATCCATTTTTTCTGCATCAGATCTTTAGGAGGATTCCATATGAACGAACAATTATTTAATATCATACTGCTGACCATTCCTGTAATTGAAGCTGTCATTACAGGTATCCTGATTCCTTATATTAAAACAAAAACGTCTGCTGCCCGAATGGATGAAATCGGAAAGTGGGTTACCAAAGCTGTTCAGGCTGCGGAACTCTTATTTGATACGCCGAAATCCGGAGATGAAAAACGGGAGTATGTCACTAACTTTATTGATAAAATGTTTAATTCCAAAAAAGAAGTTATTACAAAAGACCAGATCCGTATTCTTCTGGAAGCTTCCCAGACGCAGATAAGCAATGTTACAGAAGGGCAATGATATGAATGGACACAATAAAAGAATTATTTACCCTTAACTTTCCATACGTTTTAGTATCCGTCTTTGTCATTCTTACAGGTATCAGATCCGTTGTTTCGATATTCGAGTGGGGTATCGATAAACTGGGGCTGGAAACCAAATGGAGGCGGCAGCGCAGGGAAGAACATGAATTACTTTTGACTACATCCAAAAATCTTATCTCTTTACAAAAAAAGCATGCCGAAGACATGAAAAGATCAGATAAGCATAATCTTGAAATGCAAAGTGATATCAAAAAACTTACCGATCTCTTCATAGACAAACAAGTCAATGATTACAGATGGGAAATCATTAGCCTTGCCGATAAAATATCAAGCGGAAAAACTGTCAGCAAGGAGTGTCTTCGCCATGCCGTTTCCACATATGAGAAATATGAGAAAATAATTACCGAGCATGGTCTGGTAAATGGAGAGGTCGAAATTTCTATAGAACTTATCCGAGACAATTATCAAAAGAAACTGAAAGAGGGATTTTAAGCTATGAACAACAATGAAATAAAAGTACAGGCAGCCGTCGAGCTGCCCGATGCGAAAAAGGTAGACCGCCAGATACGCGCTTTAGAAAAAAAGATAAGTAAATTAAACATTTCAACTAACGGTCAGGAGATCGGAAACAGTATTACACGGAATATCACGGACGGCGTCGATAAAGCAGCCAAAGCCTTGCCCGTACGGATCCTTGAGCGGTTGGGGACGCCGTTTACCTTTCTGATTTCAAAGGTCAAACATGCTGTTGCCGAACTGAAAAATGTAAACAGTATCATGACGGAAATCAGCAAAACAGCAGATCGGTTAAGCAAAACCGATCTATCTGCTATCGAGAGATCTTCCTATCAGACCGCCGGTAAGTATGGCAAAAAGGCTTCCGATTATCTTACCGGCGTTCAAAAAATGTATCGCGCCGGTTACGGCAATGCCGAAGAGCTGGCTGAATTGAGCCTGCTGGCACAGGCCGCCGGCGGTATGGACGCCGAT
>CAJTNC010000010.1 GCA_910577955.1 uncultured Lachnospiraceae bacterium | reverse complement strand
ATCCCGTAATTCCTGAGAATATTTGAGGAAAATGATCAGGAGGGAAGTAGTAGGGATCGAGAAAATAAGCTGTAATAACAGAGCCCTGAGCATTGGATAAAGAAGATGCTTACGGGGCCTGCCAGTGGCAGCATGAAAATGAGAAATGAAAGACACCGGAACAATTTCATCAAGGTTGATGGTTTCATCGAGTATGGAAAGAAACTCATATTTATCGTTATCAAATGTATTTTGGCAATCGGCAAAAAAATCTGCCAAAGAAAGCTGTTTGTATGGTATCATGTAGGTACAACTCCTTTCTGGTGGATGGTTGATTGTTACTCGACATCTCAATTTTACCACAAACCAGTGAGGAGTTGTTTTATTTTGTGACAAAAAGAATCCCGTATTTATGCGGGTTCTGGCGTTTCACAAACGCCTATGAAAATTAAATGTGAAAGGAGATTGTACATGTATAAGAGGTATCTGAGTTTGTGTATTATGCTTTTGCTGTGTACGCAAATTGTCGGTTGCAGTTATAGTGACAGCAAGGAAGAGGCTGTTTCGGATGTGCAGTCAGAGGCAGAAGAGCCGATGGAAGAGTTGGCGGAGGAAGAGTCGGTGGAGAGCGTCAGTCAAAAAGTGTATACTTCCTTTTTGCAGGATATATTTGCTGTCCCGATAAGAAATTTGTCCGAAAATATTTACTTTTATGAGGATAAACTGTATCTGGATGTGTGGGAGAGACATGAAGGAAAAGTTTATGGGGAGCCGGTGGCGGGAAATGTCAGAATGGTTTTAGCAGAGGAGGGAGAAGAGATTGTTCTGCTTGATCTGGTGGAATTGTCTCCCACATGGGACGGAAAAACTGTGGGAACAACGCACTATATGGTGTCGGGAGATGAATCGAGACAAGTGCTGTGGATATATGATTTAAAAAAAGGGGATGTGGAGGAACTTAGGGTAGAGGAAAATCAGGAGATCTGGAGTTGGGATGCAAAAAACGGAAAAGTTTTTTATAGTGTCAGAACCCAGAATACAGATGAGGATATCTTAAATGAAATCATGACACGGGATTTGGACAGTAAAAAAGAAGAGGCCGTTACTTTTGACAGACGGGTTGAAAGAATTCAGGAGTTGTCAGTAAACGACAAAGAGGAGATCGGCATTTATTATTGGGATATCGATGCTCATGAGCATTATTTGGGAATGATTCAGGACAGGCAGTTTACAGAGATTGATACATCAGATGTAGAGATATGGAATTTGGGAAGAAATCAAATACATACGTTTCAACTGCATCATGATAAATTCATGATGTGTACGGAAGATATCGGACATACATTGACGCCCTGGAATCGTTCCTGGGAACTCTTTTTTGACGGAAGTTTTAAGGATATTCTCTGTGAAACTTGTGAAAAAGGTGTTTTGGGATATGTTGACGGTTTTTATTATGTAGAGGATTACTATCTGATTTATTGGAGTCCCTGGACAATGAGCGGGGGTTTTGCTGTGGATACTGTGCAGAATGCAAAGGTAAGAATGTACACGATGGAAGGGGAATACCGCTGTGAAATAGAGATACCGGATTCAACTTCTTTCCAGATAAGGGTTTATTTTATGTGTTCGGATGAGACAGTCTATGTGTTAAGTGTAAACGGAAAAGATTATACAATGTGTATGCAGGAGATTCCGCTTTGATAAAACGTACAATATGAGAATGTGGATACAGAGGCGTTGTCTCATGCTGTTGGAAAAGAGGCATCAGAGACAGTTTACTATCTCCAACTGCTGTCTATAGTGTTCAGCGCATGTTCCGTGAGTAATAATGTAGTTGCTGACTACGATCTGCTAAATGAATTGTTGACGGAAGATAGAAGATACGTTTGAGAATATAACCAAATGTGACGGAGTATCGAGGCAGTATAAAGTAAGTCAGGAGTATGAAAATAAAGTTTCAACGCTATTAGAAGACCTTAACGGAGACGATAGGGATATAGAATGGTATATAGATGAAGAACATTTAGTGATTGTAGAAGAGGAAATCGGGAAAAAGTCTTTAGGCAACTTGAATGTGGAAAGTCAACAATGTCAATAACTTTTGAAGACAACACTTCCGGGGGCAGCCGCACTTAGTGCGGCTGCCCCTTATTTTACAGCAGTTTTATGTCATATTCTTCCATCATCTTCACGGTCTCCTCCGGCCAGATGGAACTTTGGACTTCTCCGATATGGGCTTTCCGCAGGAAGAACATGCAGATTCTGGACTGGCCGATACCGCCGCCGATCGTATAAGGAAGGGCTTTTTCCAGAATGGCCTTCTGGAAGGGGAGTTCGGCGCGGTCTTCACAGCCCGCTTTTTTTAGCTGTTTCGTCAGAGAATCCTCATCTACACGGATCCCCATAGAGGACAATTCCAAAGCGATATCCAGAACAGGGTAGTAGACGATGATATCAGCGTTTAGAGCCCAGTCGTCGTAGTCGGGAGCTCTGCCGTCGTGACGTTCTCCGGAAGCCAACTTATCCCCGATCTGCATCAGGCAGACGGCGCCCTTTTCTTTTGTGATATTGTACTCGCGCTGTTTGGGAGTGGCGTCGGGATACATGTCTTCCAGTTCCTGTGTTGTGATAAAAAAGATATCTTTTGGCAGGATCTCCGTTATGTAGTCATACTGGATCGCCATGTATTTTTCTGTCTTGCAGAGCACACGGTAGACGTCCCGCACCACGCTCTTCAAGGTATCCAGACTGCGCTCGTCTTTATCGATGATCCGCTCCCAGTCCCACTGATCCACAAAGATGGAGTGGATATTGTCGGTCTCCTCGTCCCTGCGGATGGCGTTCATATCGGTATAAAGTCCTTCGCCGTAATGGAATCCGTATTTTTTTAACGCGTATCGCTTCCATTTGGCGAGAGACTGTACGACTTCGGCTTTCCGTTCATCCTGCTCTTTCATTGTGAAAGAGACAGGGCGTTCAATGCCGTTTAGATTATCGTTCAAACCGGATTCCGGTGTGACAAACAAAGGTGCGGACACCCTCTGCAAGTGGAGCCTTTCGGTTAAAAGGTTTTGAAAACAGTCCTTGACCAGTTTGATCGCTATCTGTGTATCGTGAAGGTTTAAAGCGGAGTGATAGTTTTCCGGTATAGCAGTCTTACTCATAATGCATCCTCCTTTTTATGAATATTATTACTATATTAAACTCCTTTTTCGGTGGATATGCAAGAAAAAATATCGGGAATCCAAAATAAAATGCCGGTACAGCTTTTCCGCTGTACCGGCGTTTCGTCCATATTCAGTTTTTAAGTAAACGAGGCAGATCTGTTACAGTCTGCGTTTCAGTTGGTTGCAGCGAGGCCGAGGAGGGTTCTTTTATTGTCAAACGGATAGATATGGCAGGACGTCTGATCCTGCAGTTCTTTGTACCATTTACTGTACTTATACATACGGTAAGTGGTGGAAAGCTTTGCAAGCCGTTCCGGATCTCTCAGGCGCGCGGTAAAAGCGGCCCGTTCCTCCTTTGACATATTTGTGTAATCCAGATATGAGATCTGTAATTCCACAAGAGACGCTTCGCATCTCGGACAGGACATTTTATGTCCATTTAACATATGAACCTTCTGGCAACGCTTACAATAATGCATGTACATCATGAAAAATTCCCCTTTTTTCAAAAAAATTATTGTAATCCGTCACTTAAATTTTGGCAGTATTTGCCAGAAAAGTCAATAGTTTTTCTTTTTTTTCATCGACAAATATAACGAAGAATAGACTTTCCTTAATAAATATGCTAAAATCAAAAAGATTATAATATATTGAAAAAAGAACCGCGGAAGGAAAGATTGCTTATGCTTAGGAAAACATTTCATGGGGGTGTCCATCCGGCAGACGGCAAGAAGTTTGCCAGAGATATTCCCTTTCAGACATATCTCCCAAAGGGGGATTTGATCTTTGCGTTAAACCAACATATCGGCAAGCCGGCAAAGCCGGTGGTGCAAAAGGGCGATACGGTGTTGGCGGGCCAGATCATTGCGGAGGCGGACGGTTTTGTGTCTGCGCACGTCGTCAGTTCCTGCTCTGGCAAGGTGAAAGCAGTGGAGAGCCGCACAACGGTGGCCGGAACGCTCTCGCCCTGTATCGTGGTGGAAAACGATGGAAATTATACGCTGGCGGAAGGCGTCGGTACACAGCGGGAGGCTTCCTCCCTGAGCAATCAGGAGATTGTGGAGTTTGTCAAGGCTGCCGGGATCATCGGTCTGGGCGGGGCGGGATTCCCTACCCATGTGAAGCTTATGCCGAAAAATCCAGAGGAGATTCGGTATGTGATCGCCAATGGTGCGGAATGCGAACCCTATATCACCTGTGATGACCAGTTGATGCGTACGGCTCCGGAGGAGATCGTGGCGGGGTTGAAGATCATGCTGCAGTTGTTTCCTAACGCGGAGGGCGTCATCGTCATAGAGGAGAACAAGCCTGAGGCCATTGCGGCTATGGAGAAAGCCTGTGCCGGACAAGGGAAAGTGCGCGTACAGGCGGTACATACCAAATACCCGCAGGGCGGCGAGCGCTCCATCATCAGCGTGGTGGCGGGAAAACATTTGAAACTCGGCATGCTTCCGGCGGACGTGGGATGCGTGGTGGACAATGTGGCTACGATTCAGGCTATCTACCGCGCCGTGTGCAAATCGGAGCCGTTGATGGAACGCGGCTTTACGGTATCCGGAGACGGGGTGAAAAATCCCTGCAATCTTATGGTGAAGATCGGTACCGGTTTCGCGGAGGTACTGGAGGCCGCCGGCGGATTTGCGGAGGGGAAAGAAGTGCAGAAGCTTATCTGCGGAGGCCCCATGATGGGAATCGCTATGGCTGGTTTGGACGTGCCTATCTGTAAGAACAATAACGCGCTGACGGTTTTATGCGAAGATCCGGTGGCTGTGGCCGAAAAGCAGCAGACCGCCTGTCTGCGCTGCGGACGCTGCAATCAGGTGTGCCCTCTGGGGCTGACACCTCAGATGATGGCTGTGGCAGCGGAACGCAAAAACTACGAGCGCTATGAAAAGAAGCTGTACGGTCTGGAATGTATCGCCTGCGGCTCCTGTACATATATCTGTCCGGCAAAGCGGCCTTTGATGCAGCTTTTTAAGCAGGCGAAGGCTGAGATCATGGCAGCAAAGAAAAAGTAGGGGGATAGGAAAATGAGCAGATTATACAATGTTTCTTCCAGCCCGCACGCCAGAAACAGGCTGAACACCTCGGGCGTCATGTACAATGTGATTCTGGCGTTGTTGCCGGCGGCTGTTTTCGGCGTTTACCGGTACGGGTTCCGGGCTTTTCTTGTGATCGCGGTATCTGTTTTGTCTGCGGTTTTGACAGAATTTATTTTTGATTTTATTACAAAGAAAAATAATACGGTAAAGGATGGGAGCGCGGTGGTGACGGGGCTTTTGCTTGCGCTGTGTCTTCCGGCGGGAGTTCCGGTCTATGTGCCCTTCGCGGGAAGCCTTTTTGCGATCCTGTTTGTGAAGTGCTTCTTTGGCGGCCTGGGGCATAATTTTATGAATCCTGCGCTGGCGGGAAGATGCTTTTTGCTGCTTTCTTTCAGCGGCGTTATGGCGGATTATTCCGTGGATGGCATCAGCTCCTCCACACCTCTCGAGGTGTTGGCGGCAGGGCAGCCTGTGGATGTGATGGATGCGTTTTTGGGCTTTGGCGGCGGCGTGATCGGCAGTTCTATAGTCGCGCTGTGTCTGGGCGGTTTGTATCTGTGGGTGATCGGCGCGATCACGTTTGAGATCCCGGTGACGGTGCTCGTGTCGTTTTCTGTCTTTATCGGCCTGTTCGGCGGACAGGGTTTCGATCCGATGTATATCTGGCTTCATCTTGCCACCGGCGGCGTGGTGATGGGGGCTGTGTTTATGGCGACGGATCCGGTGACGAGCCCGGTGACCTCCTTGGGGCAGATTCTGTTTGGTTTGCTGACCGGTATTTTGTGCGGCGTTTTCCGGATATTCGGCAGTACGCCGGACTCCGTGAGTTATGCGATCATCATTGCCAATCTGGCGGTGCCGCTGATCGACGAGATTTCGGTTCCGGTGCCTTACGGTTTCAGAAAGCAGAGGGAAGGGAAGAAAGGGATTCCGAAGTCTGCCCTGATTCTCTGCGCTATCACATTGATCGCAGGTGCGGCCCTCAGCGGCGTTTTCGGCATGACAAAGGAACGGATCGAGGAACAGCAGATGGCGGCGAGTGCGGCATCCTATCGCGAAGTTTGTCCGGGAGCGGCGTCATTTTCCTATGATGAAGATCTGAAGGCTGCTATCGAGGCTTTGGGCGGCGAAATCTATGGTACGGAATTCGGGAAAGCATATATCAATGAGGCCGTGGTAGGAGTGGACGAAAGCGGCGCGGAAGCAGGCTATGTTCTGAGCGTTACAAGTGCGGACGGTTTCGGCGGCAACCATATCACTTTGTCGGTGGGACTTTCGGTGGAGGGCACGATAAACGGCATTTCCTTTACGGAGTTGAACGAGACGGCCGGAATGGGAATGCTCTGCGGTGAGGAGCCGTTTAAAGGGCAGTTCGCCGGAGTGAACACGGAGAAGTTTATCCTGAATAAGGCGGGAGGTTCGACGGCAGAGAATGAGATCGATACGGTATCCGGCGCCTCGGTTTCTTCCGGCGCGGTGGTGAACGCGGTGAATGCGGCGTTAGATTTTTATGCGGAATATATCAGATAAGGGGAGGAAATAGTGATGAAACCATGTATGGAGCGTATTACGAATGGTATTTTAAAAGAAAATCCGGCGTTGGTACTGATGCTTGGCATGTGTCCTATGCTGGCGGTCACGACTTCGGCGACCAATGGTTTTGGCATGGGCGTTTCCACCCTTGTAGTGTTGGTGGTATCCAATCTGGTGATCTCCCTTCTCAGAAAGGTGATCCCGGACGAGGTGAGGCTGCCGGCTTATATCGTGATCGTGGCTTCTTTGGTCACGGTGGTGGAACTTTTGACACAGGCCTATGTTCCGGCGCTCTACAGCGCCCTCGGGATCTACATTCCGCTGATCGTGGTAAACTGTATTATTTTGGGCAGGGCGGAGGCCTATGCCTCCAAAAATGCGCCGCTGCTCTCGGCGATGGACGGCATCGGCATGGGGGTTGGCTTTACGATAGCCCTGACGGTGGTCGGATTGCTGCGGGAATTTCTGGGAGCCGGGACTGCCTTCGGTATCAACGTGACACCGGACTTCTTTGAGCCTATCGCGATGTTTGTAAAAGCGCCGGGAGCTTTTCTGGTGCTTGCCATTGTCATCATGATCATGAATGCGGTAAATATTACCACCCGTGCAAACAAGGTGGTGGAGGGGTGCGACGGCTGCTGTGCGGCCTGTGCAAAAAACTGTGACACGAAGGAAGGAGAGAAGTAGAAAATGACATCTTTGATTATGATCGTAATTACAACGGCGCTTGTCAACAATGTAGTGCTGAGTCAGTTTCTGGGAATCTGTTCTTTTCTCGGTGTCTCCAGACAACTGAAAACTTCTGCCAGTTTGGGGGGCGCGGTGATCTTTGTCATCACCATTTCCTCTGCGGTGGCAAGCCTTTTGTATAATTTTGTTTTGCTTCCGTTAGATCTGACCTATCTGCGGACCATTGTGTTTATTCTGGTGATTGCGGCGCTTGTGCAGCTTGTGGAGATGTTTTTGAAGAAGATGTCCCCGGCAGTCTATCAGGCGTTGGGAATCTACCTGCCCCTGATCACAACCAACTGTGCGGTGCTGGGAGTTGCCCTGACGAACGTGCAGAACGGCTACAATTTTTTGGAGAGCGTGCTGGCGGGATTCGGTACGGCGGCGGGCTTTACGTTAGCCATTGTCCTGCTTGCGGGCATCAGGGAGAGGATCGATGAGAAAGTGATTCCGGCACCTCTGCGGGGAGCGCCTATCGTGCTGTTGTGCGCAGCACTGATGGCGATCGCTTTCATGGGCTTTGGCGGGCTGTCTTAAAGGAGGAGAAAAGATGCAGGGAATGATAATAGCGACGCTCGTGGTAGGGGTGATCGGTCTTTTGATCGGAGTTTCTCTGGTGGCTGCGGGCAAAAAGTTTGCGGTGAAAGTGGATGAGCGGGTGGAACAGGTGAGAGCCTGTCTGCCGGGAAATAACTGCGGCGCCTGTGGTCAGGCGGGGTGTGATGCGGCGGCTGCCGCTATCGTAAACGGAGAGGCGGAAGTGACGGTGTGCCCCATCTGTGATGAAAAAGCGTCGAAAGAGATCGGCAGGATCATGGGCGTGGATGCGGTGGCCGGAGTAAAGAAAGCTGCTTTTGTCCGCTGTGCCGGAGACTGCGAGAAGACAAAGGAAAAGTGCAATTATGTGGGAATACATGACTGTCGGGCGGCGGTGCTTGCGGGGATATCTGTCTGGGAATGCGACTACGGTTGTCTAGGATTTGGTTCCTGCGCGGAGGCCTGCGCTTTTGGCGCGATCCGCGTGGAAAACGGCGTGGCCATTGTGGATGCCGACAAGTGTACCGGATGCGGCCGCTGTATGGCGGCCTGCCCGAAAAATCTGATCGAGCTGATCCCCAAAGACAAGAAAGTGGCGGTGCGCTGTTCAAGCCATGCCAGAGGGCCGGAAGTTCGGAAGGCCTGTACGGCGGGCTGTATCGGCTGTACGCTCTGTGTGAAGCAGTGTGAGGAAGGCGCGGTCACGGTGGAAGGCAATTTGGCACACATTGATTATGACAAGTGTGTCGGTTGCGAGAAATGTGCGGAGAAATGTCCCGCAAAGATTATTACAAAGCTGTAAAATATGAGAAGACGAATGATTTCAGGTCTGCTGGGTGTGGCGCTTTTAGGTCTGCTGGCGGGCTGCATCTGGCAGTCCACCGGGGGATCAAAAAACAGTTCCTGCACCCGGCAGATTTTTGCAATGGATACTGTTATGAGTTTCACGGCCTACGGCAAAAACTGCGAGGAGGCCGTGGATGCGGCGATAGAGGAAGTGAAACGTCTGGACAGCCTGCTCTCGACCGGAGATCCGGACAGTGAGATATCGAGGCTCAATGTAGCGGGAGTAAGCAGTGTATCGGAGGATACGGTTGTTCTTTTTGAGCGTGCCCTTGCAGTTTGCGAAACAACAGGAGGGCTTTTCGATGTCAGCGTATATCCGTTAATGGAACTTTGGGGATTTCCCACAGGGGAGTATCATGTGCCCTCGGAGGAGGAACTGGAGGATGTGCTGCCGCTTGTGGACGCTTCGCAGATCGAAGTGACAGGATCACAGGTGCGGCTCGGAGCGGGGCAGCGCGTGGATCTGGGCGGAATAGCCAAAGGATATGCCTCGGCACGCATCATGGAGATTTACGAGCAGCATGGTGTCTGCAGCGGGATGGTGTCTCTGGGCGGGAATATTCAGGTGCTGAACCGAAAACCGGACGGATCCGGATTTCGGATAGGGATCAGGGAACCGGAGGGGAACAGTGCGGATATTGTTGCTGTTGTGGAGGTGGAAAACCGTGCGGTGGTCACATCCGGCGGTTATGAACGTTACTTTGAGGAGAATGGCAATATTTATATTCATATTTTGGATCCGGGAACAGGGCGCCCGGTTGAGGGGGATCTTGCTTCTGTCACTGTGGTCTCAGAGGACGGAATGCTGGCGGATGCGCTGTCAACGGCGCTGTATATTATGGGGCTTGAGGACGCTCTTGCCTACTGGAGGAATTACGGAGAAAATTTTGAATTGGTACTGATCACAAAAACGGGGGAACTGTATGCCACAGAGGGGTTGGAGAACTGTCTTGAGGCGTCAGACGGTTTTAGGATTATGGAGCGGGACGGATGATGAGAAGCGTGAAAAACGGTAGAGGCACAAACTTTTAGAAGTTTTGGGGAATCCTTGTATTAGAGGAAAAAAAGTGCTATAATATAGCAGATATTGCGTAAAAAGAGAACGGAGAGGTTATCTGATAGTATGAGTGTATTCGGAAGAGGAAAAAAAACAAAAAGAGGTGGAAATAGGGAGCTTTCTGAGAGAAGAAGGCGTTTTGCCGATATAGAAGATTACGAAGACGAATACGATGAGGATGAAGAATACTACGAAGACGAATATTACGAGGACGAAGACTCGGAATACGAAGATGAAGAGTATTATGAGGATGATGAACCGGAGTACGAAGACGAAGAGTACTACGAGGATGAAGAGATTTCGGAATACGGGGAAGAACAGGAGTATTACGAGGAGGAGTATTACGGCGACGACGTAGATTATTACGAGGAAGAAGAGGAAGACGAAGACGAAGAGGACGACGAAGAGGAAGACGAAGACGAAGAGGACGACGAAGAGGAAGACCTCTATTATGTGGACGACGGGGAATACGAGTACGATGACGAGGATGATGACGAAGACGATTTCGTGGCTTACCGGAAGAAACGGGGAGTAGCCGGTGCATTTCTCGCTTTTAGAAATCTTCCGCTGGTGGACAAAATGATCGCATTTACAGGTGTTGCTGTGCTGCTCTTTGCGGTGCTGACCGGTGCGGTCTTTATGATGGGTAAACAAGAAGATAAGATGGTGGCTGCTTTTGCGGAAGTGGGAACGTCGTTAGCCGGAGTAGACATTATTGGAGAGAGCGGTCTGCTGGCAGTGGCGGACGCGCAGCTGGCGAAGGAAGCGGTGATAGAGGAGGTGGCGGAGGAAACTCCGGTCACGACGGAGGAGCCGGATCAGGCAAAGGGGATTGACGTGACCCTGAAGACCACCTCTATTGTAAAGGATCTGAAAATTAAATTTGTCAATCAGAAGACGGATAAACTGGTGGCGAACGTGCCCTTTGAGGTTGAGGTCACAACGCCTTCGAAGAAGACCGAAGTCTGGAAAGACGATGATAAGGACGGCATTATCTATAAGGAAGGCATTGAGGCAGGCGGCTATCAGGTGAAGATGCTGTCGTTGTCCGGATATGATGATTACAAATTTTCCACGGAGAACCGCAGTGTGGACGTAAAGGCGGATATCGCATATAAGAAGGTCGATGTGAAAGAGGAGATCAAGACCGAGGCGGAAGTCAACGCCGCTGTGGAAGATACTGCCGCTGCTCAGGTGGTGGAAGAATCCAAGTTGACGGATACGGTGCCCTTTTTCAAGTCAACCAAGACGGAAGGTACGGCTTCCTATAAAGAAGTCGGGAAGAATACGATCAAAGACCCTGCGACGGTGACGGCGTCCGTCAGGGCGGCGGATTATTATCTGATGACCGCACCCGGGACAGGCGATTCTGCCGGCGGTGATGGCAGCGGTAATAATCCCCCTGATAATACAGACAACAATGGCGGGGATAACAACGGAGAAGGCGATAACAGCGAAAAACCGGAAGAACCAGAAAAACCGGAAACACCGAAACCCGTACTTTCACTGAAACTCAAAGATATGAAGGTAAAGGTGGGGGAGACCGCAGGGCTGGAGATTGATAAAAAGGAAAACGTGGACACGGTCACATGGTCTTCCGATAAGCCGGAGATTGCGGCGGTAGATAATAACGGCAAAGTGACGGGCAAGGCGAAAGGAACGGCCAAGATCACTGTCACGGGTACGAATAACGAATCAAAAGAGACGGTGACGGCATCCTGTAACGTGACGGTGGAGGAAGCGCCGGTGGCGGCAACCTTGAAACTGGATAAAACGGCATTGTCTCTGGCGGTTGGGGAGAGCGGAACCATAAAGGCGGAGAGCAATCAGGCATCCGTCACATGGGCGGTGGCCGGTGCGGAATTTGCGGATGTATCACAGTCTGTGGATGGAAAGAGCGTCACCGTTAAGGGAAAGAAGGCCGGCAAGATGACGCTGACGGCGACGGCGGGGGATCAGACCCAGACCTGTACAGTGACAGTGGTGGACACCGGCGTGAGTCTCGATAAGACTTCCGTACAGGTGGCAGTGAAAAAGACCGCTGACATCAAGGTCACGACTGTGCCGGGAAGTGCGGCGATCAGTAAGGTGGTGTCCCACAATACTAAGATTGCCACGGTAGCTTACAAAGATAAAACGGTGACGGTTACCGGTGTGGCAAAAGGTGAGACGGAGATCACGATCACCTGCAATAACGGCAGAGAGATAAAAGCGTCCGTAAAAGTCATAAACAGTTACGAGTCCGATACGACATCCCTGTTGAAGGATAAAGACGGCAGACAGGTTTTTGTTCAATCGGGGGACGGAAAGTACCGGGAAGCGAAATATGCGGATTACTACGACAAGAATATTTCCAAGTTTTTTATAGCGACAACGGAAACGCTGTATACGGGCTGGCAGAATATAGGCGGCAAAACTTACTACTATCTGGACAATCATAAGTTTGTGACGGGTGAGCAGGTCATACAGGGGGCAAAATACACTTTTGCAAGCGACGGATCTCTGGTGACGAGTTCCGGTATGTTCGGCATCGACGTTTCGAAGTGGAACGGCAACATTGACTGGAACAGCGTGAAATCTTCCGGAGCATCTTATGCGATCATTCGCTGTGGGTACCGGGGATCTACGACGGGCGCGCTGATCACGGATCCGAAGTTTGCGGCAAATATTGCCGGAGCCAATGCGGCCGGGCTTAAAGTGGGCGTATATTTCTTCACGCAGGCCGTGAATGAGAAAGAGGCGGTGGAAGAGGCCTCCATGGTGCTTGATCTGGTGAAAAAATACGCCATATCCTATCCGATCTTTTTGGATGTGGAGAGCAGCGGCGGCCGGGCCGACGGCATCGACAAGGCTACGCGCACAGCAGTCTGCAAAGCTTTCTGTGCGACGATACAGGATTCCGGCTATACGGCGGGCATATACGCCAATAAGACGTGGCTGAACGAAAAGATGGATGTGGGGGCCCTTGGCTCTTATAAGATATGGCTTGCACAGTATGCGGCGGCGCCTACTTACAATGGCAGATATAATCTGTGGCAGTACAGTTCAAAGGGTTCGGTGCCGGGAATTGCCGGAAATGTAGACCTGAACCTGAGTTATCTGGGTTACTAAGAGCGGAAGGAGAAGATGATGAGAACATATTTAGTGACAGGAGGCGCCGGTTTCATCGGTTCCAATTATATTCATTATATGTTAAAAAAGTACGGCAATGAGATCCGTATCGTCAATGTGGACGCGTTGACTTATGCAGGGAATCTGGAGAATCTGCGGGAGGTGGAGGATCTGGACAATTATACTTTCATAAAGGCGGATATCTGCGACAAGGAAGCGATCGGGAAGATCTTTGCGGAGAATGATATCGACAGAGTGGTTCATTTTGCGGCGGAGAGCCATGTGGACCGGAGCATCAAGGAGCCGGAAGTATTTGTAAAGACAAATGTGCTGGGAACGGCTGTGATGTTAAACTGTGCAAAAGCGGCATGGGAGAATGCCGACGGCAGTTTTAAGGAAGGCAAGAAATTTTTGCATGTATCAACGGACGAAGTATACGGTTCGCTGGAAAATGACGGGGAATATTTTTATGAGACGACGCCCTATGCGCCGCACAGTCCTTATTCTGCCAGCAAGGCCAGTTCGGATATGCTGGTGAGGGCTTATATGGATACCTATAAGTTCCCTGCCAACATTACAAACTGTTCCAACAATTACGGCCCTTATCAGTTTCCGGAAAAGCTGATACCTTTGATTATAAACAACGCGCTGCAGGGGAAAAAGCTGCCGGTGTACGGGGACGGCAAAAATGTCCGGGACTGGCTTTATGTGGAGGACCATGCGAAAGCGATCGATATGGTGCAGGAAAAGGGGCGGCTGTTTGAGACTTACAATATCGGCGGTCACAACGAGAAGCAGAATATCGAGATCGTGGAGATCATTATAGAGACGCTGCAGGAGATGCTGAAGGAGGACGATCCGAGAAGAGCTCTTGTGAGCAAAGACCTGATCACTTATGTGGAGGACAGGAAGGGCCATGACAGACGCTATGCTATCGCGCCGGACAAGATCAAGGCGGAGATCGGCTGGGAGCCCGAGACTATGTTTGCGGAGGGGATCCGCAAGACGATCGCGTGGTTTTTTGAGCACGAGGAATGGATGAAAAATGTGACAAGCGGCAGCTATCAGGAATATTATAAGAAGATGTATCAGATTTAGGAGGCGGTTCATGAAAGGAATTATACTCGCAGGCGGCTCGGGGACAAGACTCTACCCACTGACCAAAGCTATCTCAAAACAGATCATGCCGGTTTATGACAAACCGATGATCTATTATCCGTTGTCGACGCTGATGTTAGCGGGCATCAGGGAGATACTGATCATCTCCACGCCGAGAGATCTGCCGGTATTTGAAGAGCTGTTTGGGACGGGAGAACAGCTCGGACTGCAGTTTTCCTATGCGGTGCAGGAATATCCGAGAGGCCTTGCGGATGCTTTTTTGATCGGTGAGGAGTTTATCGGAAAAGATCATGTGGCTCTTGTGCTGGGAGACAATATTTTTTACGGCCAGAGCTTTTCCAAATTGCTGCAGCAGGTGGCGGCCAAGGAAAAGGGAGCTACGATTTTCGGCTACTATGTGAGGGATCCGAGAGAGTACGGCGTGGTGGAGTTTGATGAGAACGGTCTGGCTCTTTCCATCGAGGAGAAACCCCAGAAACCTAAGAGCAATTACGCAGTGCCGGGACTGTACTTTTATGACAACGATGTGGTGGAGATCGCGAAGAACGTGAAGCCCTCAAAGAGGGGAGAGATCGAAATCACGAGCGTCAACAACGCTTATCTGGAGCGGGGAGATCTGAACGTAGAAAAGATGGGCCGTGGCTTTGCATGGTTGGATACGGGAAATCATGATTCGCTGTTGGATGCTGCGGACTTTGTGGCGGCTTTCCAGAAAAGGCAGGGACTTTACATCTCCTGTATCGAGGAGATTGCTTACAAGAGGGGATTTATTACCAAAGAACAGCTCCTTGCGCTGGCGGAACCGCTTTTAAAAACAGATTACGGAAAATATCTGACAGAGGTTGCGAATGGACTCTAAGATAAAAAGACGCGCCATACTCATCAGTGTCGGTGCGATATTGCTGGTGGTATTTGTAACGTTGTTTGGAAATGCTTCCATACTGAAGCGGTATCTTCCGGAGAAGGAGGATACAGAAAACGCGACACCCTCCGAGATAGATTTACTGGTGAAAGAGACGGAAGAGGAGAGCGCCGGAGAGGATGCGGGCAGTTATGCAAAGGAGGGCTTTGCAGGTTCTGATCCGGCTTTGCAGATCGGTGATGACCTGCGGGCGTTTTTGCGCGATGGGACTTTTTTCGACAAGGAGCTTAGCAGTTATGAGAAAAAGATGTTGGCGCCGGACGAAAAGAGCCTTTCTCTTGTTACCACTTCTGTGGAAAAAGACTTGAGGATACAGATACTGGACGGTATGGGAAATATAGTTACCGGTATTCCTTTTGTGCTGAATCTGAAGGAACAGGGAAATTATATCGATCAGGATAAGGACGGCGTCATTTATATCAGCGGTCTGAGCGCCGGAGAATATGAGGTGACGCTGACTGAGGCTGAAGAATTTGAACTGCCAAAACCGACAGTTGTGTCAGTTCGGGACAAAGTGGCGTATGCGGCGATTCCGGATATCACTCTTTTAATGAAAACAGAGGCTGATATTCGGGCATCTGAGGAGGATACAGAGGAAAAGGGCGCGGAGGAGGATGCTGATGACACGGAGATCGTGGACGTCAGGGATACCGGAGACGAGGCTCAGATGGGCATCGATGTTTCTAAGTGGAATGGAGAGATAGATTGGGACAGAGTGCAGAATGCAGGCATTGAATTTGCCATTATCCGCTGCGGCTACAGGGGCTCCTCCACAGGAACGCTGGTGGTAGATCCTTACTTCACGCAGAATATACAGGGCGCTCTGGCCGCCGGACTTAAGGTCGGCGTATATTTCTTTACGCAGGCGACCAATGAGGTGGAGGCTGTGGAGGAGGCCAGCATGGCTTTGGCTCTCTGCAGGGATTATAAAATTACTTATCCGATCTTTATAGACAGTGAAGGCGCCGGCGGAAACGGGCGGGCAGACGGTCTGGATATGGAGACGAGAACAAAGGTCTGTCAGGCATTCTGTGAAACTGTGGAGGATGCGGGATATGCTAGCGGAATCTACGGCAACAGGACTTGGTTTAGGACAAAACTCAGAATGGATGCGTTAAGCGACCATCTGATCTGGCTGGCCGAGTACAGGGAGAAGCCTATCTATGGCGGAAATTACCACTTTTGGCAGTATACATCCTCGGGAAATGTGGACGGTATCGAGGGCAGGGTGGATCTGGATATCAGCTATCTGGCATACTGATGCCATTGTCTGTAAGAGAAGATATTTGCAGGAAGTCAGGAAATAAAATAGACAAAATGAAATAAGGGGCATGAAAAATGGGTAAAATCAAAGTAGAAACATGTGAGATCGAGGGGTTGAGGATCATCACGCCGACTGTTTTCGGGGACAGCAGGGGATACTTTATGGAAACCTACAACTACAACGACTTCAAGGAGGCGGGGATCGATCAGGTCTTTGTACAGGATAACCAGTCGTCCTCGAGAAAGGGTGTGCTGCGGGGACTGCACTTTCAGAAAAATTTTCCGCAGGATAAACTGGTGCGGGTGATAAGCGGTGAGGTTTTTGATGTTGCGGTGGATCTGCGGAAAGGTTCTGCAACCTTTGGGAAATGGCACGGAGAGCTTTTGACAGCAGAGAATAAGAAACAGTTTTTTATTCCGAAAAATTTTGCACACGGTTTTTTGGTGCTCTCCGAGACAGCGGAATTTTGTTATAAATGCACAGATTTTTACCACGGGGACGACGAGGGGGGCATTTTCTATGCTGATCCGGAGATCGGTGTTGAGTGGCCGATTCCTGAGGGGATGGAATTGATCTTGTCGGAAAAAGATACAAAGTGGGCAGGACTGTCTGCTTTTAGGGAGACTATAGGCCTGTAGGAGATTGCCGTAAATGAAGCAAAAGAGAATTTCAAAGAAAGTATGGATAGCCGTTTTCTATGCAGTGGCGGGGATTATGGCGTTCCTTATTGTGATGCATCATAACCCGCTTGCCGATCAGCAGGAGGAATTGATCAAAAAGATCATTGCCTGCTGTCTGATTATTGTTTCCTGCGCCGTCTTTACGATATTTTATGACAAACTGACGGTGCTGCCGGTGGAATTGTACGACAACAGAAAGCTGATTTGGAAGTTTTCGAGAAATGATTTTAAAAAGCGTTATGCGGGTTCCTATCTGGGGATTATCTGGGCGCTTGTGCAGCCGGTCGTCACGGTCGTCATGTACTGGTTTGTTTTTGAGAATTTCATGGGCGCAAAGGCGCAGTTTTTATCCAGCGGGGCAAGCATGCCTTATGTACTGTTTTTGGCGGCGGGGCTGTGCCCGTGGTTTTACTTTTCCGAAGCCATCATGAACGGAACTACCGCGCTTCTGGAATATAATTATCTGGTGAAAAAAGTGGTGTTTAAGATCAGTATCCTGCCGATCATCAAAATTATTGCAGCTACCTTTATCCACCTGTTCTTTGTGTTGGTGCTTTTGGTTGTTGCGGCGGCCTACGGATATTATCCGACGGTCTATACGTTCCAGCTTTTGTATTACAGTTTCTGTATGTTTATTCTGGTGTTGGGGATGTCCTATACGACCTGCGCCATCGTTGTGTTTTTCAGGGATCTCACACAGATCATCGCCATTGCCCTGCAGGTGGGAATGTGGGCGACGCCGATTCTGTGGAATATCGCCATACTTGATGGCAAGCCTCCCGTCTGGACTACAGTCATAAAAATAAATCCACTGGTATATATAGTAAACGGATACCGCAGCGCGATCTGCGAGCAGGAATGGTTTTTTGAGGATTTTTATTCCACCATGTATTTCTGGATCTTTACGGTGGTGGTCTTCGGGATCGGAGCGTTGATCTTTAAACGGCTGAAGGTACATTTTGCGGACGTGCTGTGATAGGAGATAAAATGGTTAAGGCGGCAGTCTGCGTGTCATGAATGGGAAGATACGGATGGAAGATAAAAAGAATACTCTGAACAGAATATTATCGTGGAGTCCTTCTCTTACGTTATTGGGGGTTGGGGCTGTGGTTGCCCTGCTCCTTTTACTGGCGCCGCTTTTGCGTCTGGCGCTTTATGCGGTTCCGTGGTACGACGATTTTAATTACGGCGGATTTGCGAAAAGGATGATGTCGGGGGAACCGGGGATCGCCTTGGCCCTTAAAGGGGCGTGGGATTGCGCGAAAGTACAGTGGTACGCATGGCAGGGAACTTTTTCTTCCATTTTTTTTATGGCTCTCGTGCCGCTTCTGTGGGGAGAAGAGTATTATTGTGTCGGCAGTATCTTTTTGATCCTGCTGCTGGCGGCATCCGTGTTTGTGTTTACCGGAACGCTGACAAAGAGGGTACTGCATGTGGATTTTTGGACGTCCCTATGTCTGCGGGCAGTGACGGTGATTCTGGTGATGGAACTGGTCTATACGACGCCGTCGGCCTATTACTGGTATAATCCGGGGATACACTATATCGGAATGCACTCTTTTGCGATGTTGTTTTTTGCAGCGCTGATCCGGCTGTTTTCGGTGGAGCGCATGAAAAGTGTGAGAGGGATGCTGCTTATTTTCGCGGGAATGCTCGGAGCCCTGCTTGCGGGAGGCAGCAATTTCGTGACGACGCTGCAGGGACTTGTGCTGCTTGGTTCGCTGATGGTCTTTGTGTTTTTTGCAGACAGGAAAAAGATCCTGCGTTATCTCCCTGCCGCGGCAGTCTATGCTTTTGCTTTTTATAAAAATGTGTCGGCGCCCGGCAATCAGGTGAGGAGCGCGTTCTATGAGGGGTGGGGTTATTCGCCGATCAAGGCGGTTTTTCGTTCCTTTGTGGAAGCATTTCTGCATCTGGGAAAATTTACGGGCTGGATGACCCTTGCCATTCTGATTTTACTGATACCGATCATCTGGCAGGTTGTGGGAAAAAGCGATTTTTCTTTCAGGCTGCCGGGGCTTGTGCTTGTCTGGTCGATCTGCCTCTACGCTTCGGGGTTTACACCGAGCCTTTATTCTCTGGGCCATGCGGGACTCAGCAGGGCGCTCAACGCGGTGCGGATCACTTTTCAGATTCTGCTTGTGGTCAATGAGGTATACTGGATCGGGTGGCTTCGCCTGCGCCTAAAAAAAAGAGGCGGACAGGCGTCCGAAACAGGATGTCCGTGGCTGTGTTATGTGCTGGCGGCTATGTTTATGCTGTTGATCGTCAGAACGTCCACGAACCCCATCGGAGATTTTACATCGTGGGGAGCCTACTATTATATACACACCGGCGAGGCTTACAATTTTTATTCGGAATATCAGGAGAGACTAAAGCTTTTGCGCAGCGATGAGACGGATGTGGTGTTTGAGCCCTATCTTTATAAGCCGTGGATGCTGTGTCTTGGGGAGCTGAGCGAGGATCCGGGCGCGGAGGAGAACCGGGCTATGGCGGATTGGTACGGTAAAAATTCGGTTGTGTTGAGAGTCGGATCGCCGGAGGAATAGAGGAGAGAAAACATGTCGCAGGAAAAACCTGTTGCCATTTCCGTAAAGGGAGTGGAAAAAGTATATAAATTATATGACAGATCGTCTGACAGAGTGCGTGAGGCGCTGGGGCTGACGAAAAAAGCAAGGCATAAAAAACACTATGCCTTAAAAGGCGTCGATATGGAGATCTGTCAGGGAGAGTGCGTTGGTATCATCGGCACCAACGGATCCGGCAAGTCTACGATATTAAAGATCATTACCGGCGTATTGAATCCGAGCGGCGGAGAAGTGGTGGTAAACGGACGGATATCCGCACTTTTGGAGCTCGGAGCGGGCTTCAATATGGAGTACAACGGGATTGAAAATATTTACTTGAACGGCATGATGATCGGTTTTTCGGAGAAGGAGATCGATGAAAAGCTGCAGGACATTCTGGATTTTGCGGATATCGGGGAATATGTTTATCAGCCGGTGAGAACTTATTCCAGCGGGATGTTTGTGAGGCTGGCGTTTGCGGTGGCCATCAATATCGACCCGGAGATTCTGATCGTGGACGAGGCGCTCTCCGTGGGCGACGTGTTCTTTCAGGCGAAATGTTATCATAAGTTTGAGGAATTTAAGGAAATGGGCAAGACTATCGTCTTTGTAAGCCATGATTTGAGCAGTATCAGTAAATATTGTGACAGGGTGGTGCTGCTTAACAAAGGTGAAAAGTTGGGAGAGGGAAGTCCGAAAGAGATGATAGACGTCTACAAGCAGGTGCTTGTGGGGCAATATGAGATACCGGATCATGCGGAGCGCGATAATCTGTTGCAGGATGAGGAGATTCGCGAGAAGGCGGCGGACAGTGTGCAGGGGAAAAAGAAAAAAGAACAGGCCCCGGAACAGGGAGTAAATCCGGAGCTGCTTGAGTACGGCTCCAAAAAGGCGAGGATCGCGGAATACAGCCTGACAGACGGGAACGGTACGCGGACCACGGCGGTGATCAAAGGGCAGGATTATGTGGTACGCATGAGAGTAAGCTTTGAGGAGGACTGCCCGGCTCCGATCTTTGCGTTTACTGTGAAAAACAGTAAGGGCACTGAGATCACCGGTACGAATACTATGGTGGAACGGGCTTTTTTGGAACCGGTGAAGGCCGGGGAAGTCAAGGAGATCACGTTTACACAGCGCATGAATCTGCAGGGTGGGGAGTATCTGCTGTCGCTGGGGGTGACCGGCTATGAGGGAAATGACTTTACGGTTTACCACCGGCTGTACGATGTGTTAAATATGACTGTGATATCGGATAAGGATACCGTGGGCTTCTATGATCCCGAGTCTGAAATCAAAGTGACGGAGGGGAAAGAGAAACAGAAAAAAAGAATCATCCCCTACAGAGGAATCGGATAAAAGCGGGTTGACCGGAAAGGAACGAAAACGGTGGCAAAAACAGAACAAATCGGAAAAGTAAATTTAGATTTAACATATTATTCCGGCGAAGATGTGTACTGCGACGGAGCGGTGGAGGATGAATTGCTGCATATTGCCAGAGATTATGCGGAGGTGGAGTATCCCCGGGTGATCGAGGAGGCAAAAAGCTGGGAAGTGCTGTACCATCTGTCTGCGCAGCGGGAGAATATTGTGGAGTGGCTGCCGGTGGACAAAAGCGCGAAAGTTTTGGAGATCGGCGCGGGCTGTGGAGCCATAACGGGTGTTCTTTCCGAAAAAGCCGGCAGCGTCACCTGTGTGGATCTGTCAAAAAAGCGCAGTATGATCAACGCGTACCGGCATATGGACTGCGGCAATATCACGATCCATGTGGGAAACTTTCAGGATATCGAACCTTCGCTGCCTGCTGATTACGACTATATCTTTTTGATCGGCGTATTTGAGTATGCGAAAGCTTACATCGGCGGCGATACGCCTTTTGAAACTTTTCTTAACATTATAAAGCGTCATTTGAAGAAAAACGGGCGTATTGTGATTGCCATAGAAAATAAATTTGGATTAAAGTATTGGGCCGGGTGCAGAGAGGACCATTTGGGAAAATTCTTTTCGGGGATCGAGGGCTATCCGGACGGCGGCGGTGTGAGGACATTTACGAGGCACGGGCTGGAAAACATTTTTCAAAATTGCGGTATTGATGAGTATGCTTTTTATTATCCGTATCCGGATTACAAATTTATGGTCAGCCTTTATTCGGACGAATATCAGCCAAAGCCCGGGGAACTTTCCATGAATATGCGCAACTTTGACAGAGACAGGATCGTTCTTTTTGACGAGAGGAAAGCTTTTGACAATATATTGCGGGAAGGGCTGTTTCCGCTGTACTCAAACTCCTATCTGGTCGTTCTCGGGAAGAAGCCGGATATCTGTTATGCAAAATATTCCAATGACAGAAAAAAGGAGTACCAGATACGGACGGAGATATTGCCGCTTACATTGGAGATGTTGGAAGGCAGGGCGGACAGCGTCTTGGGAGCGGCGGGGATTCGGCCTAGACAATTTGTCGTGAGGAAGTCTCCGCTGGGCCGGAAGGCCGCAGAGCATATCAGAAATATTGAGGCGGCCTACAGGAAGTTAAAAGACCGCTATACCGGAGGAGAACTGCGGATAAACCGCTGCAAACTCGTGGAGGAGGAAAAGGAGAAGCCCTATATTGAACTGGAATATATTCAGGGAGTGACTTTGGCGGAACTGTTGGACGCTTGTCTGGAGCGGAACGATATGGAGACATTTTTAGAGCTTTTCCGGAAATACTTGAGCATGTTGGATTATCACAGCGGAAAAGCGGTGGCGGTGTCGGATTTTGATTTGATTTTTTCCAATATCATGATCAGTGCGAAGGACGCCGCAAAGCCCTTTGACGGACTTGTGAACAGCGTCTGGACACTGATCGACTACGAGTGGACTTTCGGTAAGCAGGTGGAAACGAAGGAGCTGGCCTTCCGCGCTCTCTACTGCTATCTGTTGGAGGATGAAAAAAGAAACAAATTGGATTTGGACAGCGTGATGCTGGAACTGGATGTGAAGGACGAGGAGGCGGAGGAATACCGGGCGCAGGAGAAGAAGTTTCAGCATTTTGTGACCGGGAAGCATTGCTCCATGGTGGAGTTGTGGAGACTGATCGGGCATGAATGTTTTGACAGGGAAGATCTCGTGGAGAGGCGGCGGCTTGACAATTTTCAGCAGCGGATCCAGATCTTTGAGGATAGGGGACAGGGTTTTCGGGAGGAGGATTCATTCTTCGCGGACCGGGCCGAGTGTCTGGAAAGAGACGAGCAGGGAGTCCTTTATCTGACTTGGGAGTTGAATCCCGGGGTACGCAAACTCCGCGTCGATCCGGCGTGCAAGGACTGTATCGTGCGAATCAGGGAATTGAAGTGGAACGACAGGGAACTTGTGCGAAGCGGAAAAAATTCTGTGCTGACGACAAACGGTACGGAATTGGACAATACAGGCAGTTTTGTTTTTCCGACGGATGATCCCAATCTGGTGATCGATCTGGAGGGGCAGATATTTGAGGAGAAAAATGTGCTGAAGCTCTGTATGGAGCGCTCTCTGCTGGAGAGAGATATCGCGTTGGATGTGGAAAATGCGGCGAAGAGGAGGTTTCGCTTATGAGCAATCGGATCAAGAGAGCCGTGCAGAGCGTTTTGGTAAAGAAAAGACATCGGTATTATAAGGAGCGGTTTGCCAGACAAGCCGTTCCTTATGGCGTTTGGCTGAAAAAGATGGCGGAGCAGGAGAAAGAAGACGTTACGGCTTGGAAGGAAACGGTGGAAAAGAGCGGGAAAGAGGGGCTTTCCGTGGAAATTCTCTCTGTCTTGGAATTTTGTGAGAGGCTTTTTACGGAAAATGCAGGGAGTGGTGAAGAGGAGATCTGGCTTGTGGCCACAGAGCCTTCGCGTCTGGCGGAACGGGCGGCATGGGAGGCAGAGCGATATTTTCTGGAACACCCTTCCTGCAAGATCGCTTACGGCGATGAGAGCGATTATCTGAAGCCGGGCTGGTCGCCGGATCTGCTGCAGTCCTTTTTTTATTTCGGGAATGTGTTTGCGCTGCGGCGCACGCTGGCGCAGGAGGCGGCTGATAAGATAAAGAGCAGGAGCAGTCTTTACGGCGGGGAGGCGCAGGAAGAACTGACATTCCGAAAAAAACTCTATGATGCGGTGCTCTGCTGTATAGATGCGGCGAAAGAAGCGGGACATATGGAAAAGATCCTGTTTTGGGCGGCGGAAAAGAAAGATGGAGCTCCGGAGACGGCAAAGGATGGGACGCAGGATGGAGACTGGGGGAGAGAATCCGTTTTTGATGAGATCAAAAAGGGCCATCTGTATTCCGATATAGAGATTCCGACGGAGAAAAAAGATCAGAAATTAGTGTCCGTCATTATTCCGTCGAAGGACAATCCCGCGGTGCTCTCTAAATGTATCCATTCCTTACGCGGTGAGACCGATTATCATAATATCGAGATCATTGTGATAGATAACGGGAGTAATGATAAAAATAAAAACAAGATTTTACAAATGAATAACCGCATAGTGGAGGAATACAGATTCCGTTATCTCTATCGGCCGATGCCATTTAATTTTTCAGCGATGTGCAATCTGGGGGCAAAGGAGGCGAGAGGAGAATTCCTCTTATTTCTCAATGACGATATGGAGATCGTGGAGGAAAACTGGCTGAGGCTGATGCTATCGAGAGCGGAAAAGGACTATGTGGGGGCCGTGGGGGCAAAACTTTTGTATCCGAACTCCAAAAAAATACAGCATCTGGGCATCACGAGCATTCATCTGGGGCCGGCCCATGAATTGCAGTATTCTTGGGATAATGAGGATCATTATCACAGCTATAACAGATGCGCGGTGAACGTCAGCGGGGTGACCGGCGCCTGCATGTTGATGAGGAGAGACGTCTTTGAGAGGACAGGCGGCTTTTCGGAGAAGCTTCAGGTTGCCTTCAACGATGTGGAACTCTGCTTTAAACTGCTGAGGCTTGGCTACACAAACGTGTGCTGCAACGACACTTTTTTGTATCACCATGAATCTTTGAGCCGCGGCTTGGACGCTGACTTTGAGAAGCTGGAACGGCTGCACGGGGAGAGAGATTTCCTCTATGCGGCCTATCCGGAGATGTGGAACCATGACCCTTACTATTCGGGAAAACTGGTGACGGATATTTTGGACAAGGGCTTTAAACCGGCCTCCCGTTTTGAGGAGCGGCGGCTGTCGAAAAAAGCGGACGTGATCAGAATGGAAACGGAAATGAAAGCGGAGTGGCACAATGACAGCCTTTATATGGGCATAGAGTTTGCCGGGGACAGATGTGCTTGGGAGACCGGCAGATCCGGCGGCGGCGACTACTATATTCAGGGATGTTCCTACGCTGTCAGCATAGATAACAGTCGTTATGAAAAAAGTTTGCTGCTTCGTTCGATGGATGAGGAGAAGGAGACATACTGGAAAGTTCCTTTTGAAGGCTGTTACAGACCGGATCTGGAGGAGAACCTGCCCTTTATCAATCATCCCGAACTGTGCGGCGTGAGCATTTGGATCGCGGAGGATGCGCTGCCTGCCGGGAGATATATGATCGGACATTTCTGGGAGGATACCTGTTCAAGGCAAAAGCTTTACAAATTTGTTCCCGAAGTGCTGACGGTGCGGGAGCGGACGGAGGAGTGTCGTGGAGTATAACTGGTGCGAGTATTACCGGAAGGCATACGAGAAGGAAAAAAAGGCGAATACTCTTTTGGCGGGGGAGACTGCCGACGCAGAGGCAAAACGGGAGGAGCTGCAGGCGAAGTATGAATCGATCTGTGCAAATCCGCTCTATAAAGTGTCAAAGATTCCCTCCTTCTTAAAGAGAGGTGTCCGCAAAGTTGCCCGCGGCCTCACCGCAAGGGAGCGGACGGAAGGGGCGAATGGAGCGCAGGCGGCAGAACTTTCCGCCGCCTATGCAGAACGTCTGGAGAGCCAGAGGGACAGTTACGGGCAGTGGATCGCACAGGAGGAAGAATCCCTGTGGGAGAGATGTCTGGGAGATCTGGCGAGGGAAGAGAAGACGGAACGAAGATGTCTGGTGATCTCCTACGGAGAACTTGCGGGGATAAAAGATCTGCGGAAAATCACCGGTGAGAACGCCGGGGAGGATATTTTGCTGTTCGCGGAACATGCGGAGGAACTGGATAAGCGGGCGCTGACTTATATAGAGGAATTTTTTTGTGCATATCCGGGTACGAAATTGCTCTGCGGGGCGGAAGATAAACGGACAGAGGAGAAGAGAAGTTTCCCGTGGTTCAAGCCTTGCTTTTCTCCGGACACGCTGCTTGGCTTTTTCTATTTTGGCAGTTATTTTGCGGTGGACAGAGTTTGGGCGGAGAAGACTATTCTGGCAGGATACCCGGATGAGCGCCGTAATCTGTACGATTATGTGCTGCGCCTGTTGAAACCTTATTTCAGACGTGCCGGCGCAGTGAACTTTGAGAAAAACAGGCCTTGGCGGTCAGGAGCCGTGTACGATGCGGTAGAAGGACGAAGAGAGGGAGAAATTCTGCCGGAGATCCTGTGCACGGATCTGGTTCTGTATCATCGGAACAACGCTTCTTTGGAAGAGGCAGCGCCGGATAGGGAATACTATCTGCACACGGGGGAAATGAGAAAAGATACTCACCCGGAGTTCTGGGGCTTCGAAAAAGAATTTGTAAAATTAAAACAAGATTTTATAAAAGAAATCGGCTTTGAAAGCGTTTCTTATCAGACCTTGCATCCCGATGTGTGGACAGTTGCGGTGAAGGAGGAAGGAAATGCCCTTTTGTCTGTGATCATTCCGTCTAAGGATCATCCGGAACTGGTGGAAAAGTGCATCGGATCTTTTCTGGAGCGGACGGATCTGCCGGGGCTGCGGGAGAGAGTGGAATTTATCGTTGTGGACAACGGCAGCACGGCGGAGAACCGTGAGAAGATTCGTTCCCTGCTGGAAAAAGAAGAGGCGGCTTGTCTGTATCTCTATGAGCCGATGGAATTTAATTTTTCCGCCATGTGCAATCTGGGCGTCAGTCGGGCGAAGGGAGAGTATATTCTGCTGCTCAACGACGACATAGAGATCATTGAGAAGAACTGGCTGCGGCTGATGCTTGGGCAGGCCTGCCTTTCTGGTACAGGCGCGGTGGGAGCGAAGCTGTGGTATCCGGAGGAGGAGAAGATGCAGCATGCCGGGGTCACCAATATGCATGTAGGTCCCTCCCACAAGATGACAACGTTCCCCGACGACAGGGTATATTATTACGGGCACAATACGGTGAGCTATGATATGATAGCTGTGACGGCGGCTTGTCTGTTGGTGAGAAAGACCGTCTACGAGGAGGCCGGCGGTTTGGATGAGAGCATGGCGGTGGCCTATAATGATGTGGATTTTTGTTTTACGCTGGCGGAGCGGGGATACCGGAATGTTCTTCGAAACGACGCAGTGCTGCTGCATCACGAATCCGCCAGCAGAGGAATTGACGGGGAATCCGACGAGAAGTGGCGGCGGCTTTTGGGGGAAAAAGCAAAATTATATAAAAAACATCCGTTATTTTTAGGGTATGATCCTTATTACAGTGAAGAACTTGCGGGGTATGCGCTGGATTACCGGATCGGTTACCGCTTTCCCTATGAGCGGCCTTTTCCCGCCGCATCCTGCGAGAGGTTTGAGGGGAAAAAAGAGCTGGAAAAGAGTTGCTCCGACGGGGTGATGCTGACGCTTGAACAGCTTGAAAACAGGAGAAAGCTGTATCTGGAGGAACCGGATATTTTGGAGGCCGAGGGATGGTGTTATATGCTTGGGCAGGATAACTGCTTGTTTGAGCGCTGGTTTATTTTGGAGGCGGAGAATGGAGATCACTACTATCGTTTTCCGGTGAAGGAGCGCAGACGACCCGACGTGGAGGCGATTTTGCCGCTGCAGACAAATATAGAGCTCTCGGGCTTCACATGCAAAATATTAAAAGATGATTTAACAAAAGGAAAATACTCGGCAGGGATGCTGTACAGAAATTTATGCACCGGAAAGACTGCATATAAACGGGCCGGCCGGGAGATGGAGATTTAGCGGGAGGAGTTTTGACATTGGGGAAACAACAGGGAAGCAGGGCAGAGATCAGGCCCGAGGAATTGTCTCAGGAGGAGCAGCTTGTCTACTACAGGGAAGCTTATCTCAGGGAGCGCAGAAAGGCGGCCGCATTATCGGGGCGATTGTCGGACGCAAACGCTCAGGTGGAGGATCTGTCGGAGAAGCTTTCGCGGATCAAGGGAAGCGGCATCTGGAAGATATCGAAACCGGTCAGGAGCCTTTATCACTTTATGAAGCGGACAAAGGACAGAATAGGCAGGTACGGTTCTCTCAGGGGCGTCGCAAACAAGATCAGAAATAAGATGATCGAGAGACAGGCCAGAGCGCAGCACGGCACGGCCAGTTTTCCGACGCCCGAGGAACGGGAGAGACAACGCAATACTAAATTTTCCAGAGATATCTGCTTCAGCATTCTGGTGCCTCTCTACAATACGCCTAAGCGATTTTTGCTTGAGATGCTGCAGTCCGTACTGGATCAGACCTATGAAAAATGGCAGCTTTGTCTGGCGGACGGTTCCGACGACGATCATAGCTATGTGGGGGAGATCTGTCGGGAGTACGCGTCGAAAGATGAGCGGGTCTGCTACCGGAAACTGGAGAAGAACGAGGGGATATCGGGGAACACCAATGAGTGTCTGAAGATGGCCAAGGGCGGCTACATAGGCCTTTTTGACCACGACGATATTCTGCACCCTGCGGCGCTTTACGAGTATATGTTAAGAATCTGCGGGGAGGGAGCGGATTATCTGTACTGCGATGAGACGACCTTTAAGGGAAATAAGACGATAGATCATATGCTGACGCTGCACTTTAAGCCGGACTATTCCATCGATAATCTGCGGGCCAACAACTATATCTGCCATTTCAGCGTTTTCGACAGAGAACTGCTTGAGGGGATGGAGTTGTTCAGATCCCGCTTTGACGGCAGTCAGGATCACGACATGATACTGCGCCTGACCTCGAAGGCGAAGCATGTGGTGCATGTGCCTAAGCTTCTGTATTACTGGCGTTCCCACAAGGCCAGCGTTGCGGCGGATATCGGTGCGAAGAGCTATGCCATTGAGGCGGCGAGGAACGCCGTGGCGGATCATTTGAGGGTGAACGGTTTTGAGAATTTTGAGATCGTCAGCACCAAGGCCTTCGAGACGATCTTCCGTGTCAAATACGAAGTGCAGGGGAATCCGAAGATATCCATCGTGATCCCGAACAAGGATCATGTGGAGGATCTGTCAAGATGTGTGGATTCTGTCTTGAAACAGTCCACCTACGATAACTATGAGATCATCATCGTGGAAAATAATTCCGAGACGAAGGAGATCGAAGACTATTACAAGACGCTTGAGAAATATGAAAACATCCGTATCGTGCGTTACGAGGGTGAGTTCAATTATTCCAAGATCAACAATTTCGGCGTTTCCTTTGCCACAGGGGAATATCTGGTGTTATTGAACAACGATACGCAGGTGATCTCGATCAACTGGCTGGAAGAACTGCTGATGTACGCCCAGCGTCCCGATGTGGGAGCCGCCGGAGCAAAACTCTACTATGAGGACAGGACCATTCAGCATGCGGGGATCGTGATCGGACTGGGGGCGCACCGGACGGCCGGGCATACCCACTACAAGGAGGCAAGGACAAATCTGGGCTATATGGGAAGGCTTTGTTACGCTCAGGATGTGTCGGCGGTGACGGGAGCCTGCCTGATGGTGAAACGGGCGCTGTATGAGGAACTCGGGGGACTGGACGAGAACTTTGCCATCGCCCTGAACGATGTGGACTTCTGTCTGCGCCTGAGGGAAAAGGGCTATTTGAATGTCTGGAATCCGTACTGTGAGCTTTATCACTTTGAATCCATTTCGAGGGGTTTGGATGACGGCGGGGAAAAAGCCAGACGCTACGACGAGGAATCCGCCAGATTCAGGGAGAAGTGGAAAGAAGAACTCGCAGAGGGAGATCCCTACTACAACCCCAACTTTTCGCTGGATCGCAGCGACTATGCGCTGCGGATAAACCAGTGAGAAAGTTATTCCCATTCAAGGAAAGATATGGTATACTCTTAGCATATATGGTATAACCAGTAATTAGGCATTGCGAACCCGCATTTTCGGCAGTATTGATTGTGTAAAATTTACGCATCCATAAGCAGGCGCTGTGAGACCGTCGGCAGTTAGCAAATGTGAAATTGAAAATTTCACATGAACTTACTGCCGCTACGGTCGAGCCGCAGCGAAAGCGTGCCTGCTTTGGATCGTATGTTTTACACAAGCAAAACGACAGGATCAATGCGATTCGCAATTACCTATGGCTAGTAATACAAAAAAGGAGGGTTTACGATGGATTACAAAGAGCAGTATGGTTTCTGGCTGTCGGACGCCTATTTTGACGAGGCGACAAAGGAAGAACTTCGCGGCATTGAGGGCAATGAGACAGAGATAGAAGACCGGTTTTACAAAGAATTGGAGTTTGGTACAGGCGGTCTTAGGGGCGTCATCGGCGCCGGCACGAACCGTATGAATATCTATACGGTGCGGAAAGCCACGCAGGGACTGGCCAATTACATCATAAAGCAGGGCGGGCAGGATAAGGGCGTTGCCATCGCCTACGATTCGAGAAGAATGTCGCCTGAGTTTGCGGACGAAGCGGCGTTATGTCTTGCAGCCAACGGGATCAAAACTTATGTGTTCGATGCGCTTCGCCCCACACCGGAACTTTCCTTTGCTATCAGGGAGCTTGGATGCATTTCCGGTATTGTGGTGACGGCAAGCCATAATCCCCCTGAATATAACGGCTACAAAGCTTACTGGGAGGACGGCGCGCAGGTGACGGCACCCAAAGATAAAGAGATCATCGCGGAAGTACGGGCCGTGACGGACTATAACGATGTGAAGACCATGGAGAAGCAGAAAGCTATGGCGGAAGGTCTGTATCAGGTGATCGGCAAAGAGATCGACGACAGATACATGGAAGAGCTGAAGAAGCAGATCATCCATCCGGAAGTGATAGAGGAGATGGCGGATGATATCAAGATCGTTTACACGCCTTTCCACGGCACGGGTAATGTGCCGGTGAGACGGATCCTTTCGGAACTTGGCTTTAAGCATGTCTATGTGGTGCCGGAGCAGGAACTGCCCGACCCCGATTTTACGACCTTAGACTATCCGAATCCGGAGGATCCGAAAGCCTTTACGTTAGCTTTAAAGCTGGCAAAAGAAGTGGATGCGGACGTGGTGTTAGCTACAGATCCGGATGCAGACCGACTTGGCATCTACGCGAAAGACAAGGCCACCGGAGAATATGTTTCTTTCACCGGCAATATGTCGGGGATGCTGATCGCGGAATATATTATGCGCGAGCGGACGGCCACAGGCAAGATGCCTGAAAATCCGGCAATGGTAACGACCATTGTGACGACAAATATGACCCGCGCCATTGCGGAGGACTACAAGGCGAAGTTTGTGGAAGTGCTGACCGGCTTTAAGTTTATCGGCGAGCAGATCAAACTGTTTGAAGAAAACCACAACTACAACTATGTGTTTGGTTTGGAAGAAAGCTATGGCTGTCTTGCGGGAACCCACGCGAGAGATAAGGATGCCATCGTTGCTGTCATGTGTCTGTGTGAAGTGGCGGCATGGTGCAAAAAGCACGGCATCACGCTCTGGGATCAGATGATCAATTTGTACGAGAAGTACGGTTACTATAAAGAGACACAGTACGCGATCACTATGAAGGGGATCGACGGCACGAGACAGATCGCGGCTATCATGGATAAGCTGCGGAACAACCCGCCGAAGAACTTTGGCGATCTGAAAGTGGTGGAGATGAGGGACTACGATCTGGATAAAGCGGTCGTTATGGCGACCGGAGAAGTGAAGTCCACGGGACTTCCGCAGTCCAACGTGCTGTACTTTGAGCTGGAGAACGACTCATGGTGCTGTGCACGTCCCTCCGGCACGGAGCCGAAGATCAAGTTTTACATGGGCGTTAAAGGCACAGGATTGGAGGACGCGCAGGCGAAAGTCGAAGCGCTGACGGAAGCGGTGAAGGCGCTGCTGTAATAATTGTGATGATGGTACGGCAAAATATCAGAAAGACAATGAACTACATGAAACGTAACGGCGTAAAGAAAGCGGTGGGCACGGCATACGAGCGGCTCACCGCTCGTTACGATGCGGACTATTTTTATCAGCCCCCGGAAAAAGAGGAACTGGAGAGGCAGAGGGGCGTTGTCTTTCAGAAAATGCCGTTGATCAGCATTGCGGTGCCGGCCTACGAGACAAAAGAGGAATTTCTGGAGGCGCTGATCGATTCCGTGACGGCTCAGAGCTACGAAAATTGGGAATTGATTCTGGCGGACGCAAGCGAAAGCGATCGGGTAAAAAAATGCGCGGAGAAAAAGAAAAAAAGTCTGCCGGCTGAGCAGGCTGAAAGAATAAAATACCACGCGTTATTGAAAAATGAAGGGATATCGGCCAACAGCAACCGGGCCATAGCGCTTACTTCGGGGGAGTATATCGGATTGTTGGATCATGACGATCTGTTGACGCCGGACGCTCTGTACGAGATGGTAAAGGCTATAAACACGCACTTTGAACAGGAGGGCAAACCGGTGAAGTTTCTGTATTCCGATGAGGATAAGTGCGACGAGACCGGTCATAATTTTTACGAACCAAATATAAAATCGGGATTTAATTTTGATTTTCTGCTCTCAAATAACTATATCTGCCATTTTCTTGTACTGGAAGCAGAGCTGATGAAATCTTTGAGATTTCGTTCGGCCTACGATGGGGCGCAGGATTACGATCTAATCCTGCGGGCTCAGGAATGTGTGGGCGGGGGAGAGATCGTCCATGTGGAGCGGGTGCTCTATCACTGGCGCTGTCATGCTCTCTCCACGGCGGGGAATTCCGCCAGCAAACTTTACGCCTATGAGGCGGGGAAGCGGGCGGTGCAGGATTTTTTGGATACAAAAGGTATAAAAGGAAAAGTTCTCGATACTGAGCATGTGGGATTTTACAGGATATCCTATGAACAGGATATTTTGGCCGAAAGAGCGGATGTGGCTGCAGTGGGCGGTTCGGTGCTTGATCGGAACAATAAAATAACAAGCGGTATCTTAATGGAGAGCGGAAGCTGTCCTTTTGAAGGGCTTTACAGTTTCTTTTCGGGGCCGGGCAACGTGGCTGCGGTATGCAGGGATACTGTGGGATTGGATGCAAGAACTATGATCTTACGTCGGGAAGACATTCCGCTTTTTGAAAAAATCATAAAAGTTCCCTATGTGGAAAAAATAAAAGAGCGGGATACCACGTACTGCAACAGACTGGACGAGCGCATCTGGAGACAGCGCAGCATGGAGTTATGCACAGTTTTTGAAGAGAGAGGTTTAAAGTTATTATGGGATCCGCAGATCCGGGTGAGGCGATGAAGTCCACGATCGTCATCCCGAATTACAACGGCATAAAATATCTGGAAAACTGCCTGTCTTCCATCCGGGAAGATACCGAAGAACATCCGGCGCGGATTATCGTGGTAGACAACGGCTCCACGGACGGGAGCGCCGAAGCGGCGGAGCGGACGGAGGGCGTGCAGGTGATCCGCATGGGGGAGAACACCGGATTCTGCAGAGCTGTCAATGCAGGGATTTTGGCCTCTGATACACCCTACGTAATCTTGTTAAATAACGATTTGACTATTGATAAAGGCTTTGTGAGAGCGATGGAGGAGGCTCTTGAGAGAGATGAGAAGGCGTTTTCTGCGGGCGCGCAGATGCGCATGATGAGAGAGCCGGACAGAATGGACAACGCCGGTGACTATTACTGCGCTCTTGGCTGGGCTTACGATTACGGCAAGGGAAAGAAAGCCTCTAAACGGTATGAGAGCGCAAGAAAAGTATTTGCCGCCTGCGGCGGCGCGGCCATCTACAGACGAAGCATTCTGGAGGAAATAGGTCTTTTTGACGAACGTCATTTCGCCTATCTGGAGGATGTGGATATCGGATACAGGGCAGGAATCTATGGCTATCATAACTTATACGAGCCGAAAGCGGTGGTTTATCATGCGGGCAGTGCGGCCTCCGGCTCGAGATATAATGAATTTAAGATAAACCTTTCCTCTGCCAACAGCATCTATTTAATTGAAAAGAATATGCCGTTTCTGCAGGTGGTCGTCAATTTGCCGTTGCTGGCGGCAGGATTTTGTATCAAAGCTTTATTTTTCTGGAAGAAAGGATTCGGAAAGATTTACCTGCGGGGACTGATGCGCGGATTTCGGATATACTATAAGGAGGGCGGAAGGGAAATGCACGTTCCTTTCCGGTGGAAACATCTCGGAAACTATCTGAGGATACAGTGGGAGCTGTGGATAAACATCATCAGGAGGTTTTTGGGATGAAAACCTTGTAATTTCTATAATAATATTGTAAAATGTCATAGTTGTAGAATAAATACTGTAATATTTTGGCAGATATAGGTATTGATATGATAAAAAATAATCAGAAATACCTGAATGGGTTACATGTGATCATCGACGCGCTGATCATTACGGGATCCTATATGTTGGCATGGTGGATCAAATTTGAGACGCCCCTCGGCAATGTAAAGACCGGTGATTTTTACCTGCCGATGGAAACCTATTTTGGCGCCATTCCCTATATTGTTGCGGCGTATCTGATTATTTACAGATTTTGTAAACTTTACACGGCAAAGAGAGGTTCCGGTCCGGGCGGCGAACTGCTGCGGATCATGGAAGCGAATGTTCTTGGAGCGGTGGGGATGACCTCCGTGCTGTTCATCATATGGCAGCAACACTTTTCCCGTTCCATGATCGCCATGTTTGTGTGCTTCAATATTGTGTTGACGTCAGCCTTCCGACTCAGTCTGCGCGGAGTGTTGGTGATAGCGCGCCGCAGGGGCTATAATATCAAGCATGTGCTTTTGGTGGGTTACTCAAGAGCGGCGGAGGAATATATTGACAGAGTAAGATCGAACCCGCAGTGGGGGTATGTAGTTCACGCGATCTTGGACGATGTGACTCCCAGAGGGACATTATATAAAGGGATAAAAGTGGTGGGAAGGATCGATAATCTGAAGATTATCCTGCCGGAGAATAAGCTGGATGAGATTGCGATCACGCTGCCCCTTTCCCAGTACAGCAGATTGGAAGATATTGTGACGCAGTGTGAGAAGTCCGGGGTGCACACAAAATTTATTCCGGATTACAACAGCATCATTCCCAGCAGACCCTACACGGAAGATCTGATGGGGCTGCCGGTCATCAACATCAGACACGTACCTCTCACCAGAATGAGCAACAGGGCGGTGAAGCGCTCGGTAGATATTGTGGGTGCGCTTGTGGGACTGATCTTGTCTTCGCCGCTCATGCTGATCATTGC
Organism: uncultured Lachnospiraceae bacterium; assembly: GCA_910577955.1. Lineage (GTDB taxonomy): Bacteria > Bacillota > Clostridia > Lachnospirales > Lachnospiraceae > 1XD8-76. The sequence goes on along the minus strand of CAJTNC010000010.1, from coordinate 59,789 downwards.
GATTCTGGTAAAAGCGACCAGCGAAGGGCCGATCATTTTTGCGCAGGAGAGAATCGGCAGACATAATAAGCCGTTTCGCATGTACAAGTTCCGCTCCATGCGAAGAGCGGAAGGAGAGACGGCTGGGGCGGGCTGGACGGTGGAAAACGATCCCAGAGTGACAAAAGTCGGAAAATTTATCAGACGGACCAGTCTGGATGAATTGCCCCAGCTTTTCAATATACTGCGGGGGGATATGAGTCTTGTGGGGCCGAGACCGGAGCAGACCAGATATGTGGAAGAGTTTAAGGAAAAAATACCACGCTACATGATCAAACATCAGGTACGGCCGGGGCTTACCGGCTGGGCGCAGGTAAACGGACTGCGGGGAGACACCTCCATTGAAAGGCGGATTGACTACGATTTGTATTATATTGAAAACTGGACCTTGGAATTTGACATCAGGATCCTGTTCCTGACGATATTCAAAGGGTTTGTAAATAAAAATGCGTACTAGCGGAAAAAGTAAAATGCGAAAGGATAAAGAGGCTATGGCACCAAGATATCGGGATGATGAAGACTTTGAGTATGAATATGACGAATACGAATATGATGATTATGAGTATGATGAGCCGAGGAAGAAATCTTCTTCCGGCAGATCATCTTCCTCTTCGGGCAAAAGAAAGAACTCAGGGAATGCGGTAGCTTCAAGAAGTGGCTCGTCTTCCCGAAAGAAAACTTCTTCCGGCGGAAAGAAAAGTTCCGCAAAGGGCAGTTCCGGAAAAAAAATGTCCGCAAAGGCTAAAGCTAAAAAGAAGAGAAAGAGAATTTTGCTCTTTGTGGGAGAAATCCTGCTGCTTGCCGTGATGCTGTTAGTCCTTTGGGGCGTGACCAGAACGGAGAAAGTGGGTTATCTGGAGATTCCGGAGGAGGAGATCGTTATCAATGAGGGCGTCAGCGAAGAGCAGGTTGAGATCATGAAGGGCTACAGGAATGTGGCGCTGTTCGGCGTGGACTCCACGGTAGGCGCTCTGACGAAAAATACGAGAAGCGATACGATCATGGTGGCATCCATCAATCAGGATACGAAAGAGATCAAGTTGGTCTCCCTGTACAGGGATACGTTCCTGAATTTGGGGAACGACAAGTACAACAAGTGTAATGCGGCTTACGCGAGCGGCGGCCCGAAGCAGGCAATCAGCATGCTGAATGCGAATCTGGATTTGGATATTTCGGAGTTTGTGACCATAGGCTTTGCGGGGCTGATCGATGTGATTGATGCGCTGGGCGGCGTTCCGATGGATATCACAAGTGCGGAGATCACACACTTGAACAGTTACCAGTACTGTATCGCGGAGAATTTAAAGAGGGATTACACTCCTGTCACCAACACGGGAATGCAGGTGTTAGACGGTATGCAGGCCACAGGGTACTGCCGTATCCGTTATACAAAGGGTGACGATTTCAGACGTACGGAGAGACAGAGGGACGTGCTCAAGGCGATTATGGAGAAAGCGAAGGATGTTTCCCCATCCCAGCTTGTAGAGATCGCGAACAATGTGTTTGAGGAAGTATATACGTCCTTTGGACTTACGGAGATCACGGAACTTCTGGGAGAGGCATCTCAGTACAGGGTTGTGGCGGACGACGGTTTTCCGAGGGAGGATATGAGATGGACCGGCAATATCGGTTCGCCGGGAGACTCCATCGTTCCCAATGATCTGGTCAGCAACGTGAGCTGGCTGCATGAATTCCTGTTTGATGAGAGCGGATATGTGCCCAGCACTGAAGTGCAGGGATACAGTGATCACATCACAGAGGTGACTAATAAATATAAACGATAAACCGAAAGGGGTCGAATAAAGAAATTTTTTAGGATGACAAAGCGGGCGTCGCACAATGTGCGGCGTCCATTTTACATGTGGGAAAAAATATGGTATGCTAAGAAAAGAGAACAAGGGAGCAAACACATGCAGGAAGTAGATGTTATCATTCCGGTTTATAAGCCGGGAGCAGAATTTGCAAAGGTGATCGAGAAGCTCGAGCACCAGACTGTGCCGGTGCACAGGATCATACTGTTTAATACGGAGCAGAAATACTGGAGCGCATTTGAGTATGAGACGCCCCGCCGGAAACGCTATGAAAATGTCAGGATATACCATATCTCCAAAAGGGAGTTCGACCACGGGAGGACGAGGAGAGAAGCGGTGAAAAAGTCGGCGGCGGAAATTTTTGTGATGATGACTCAGGATGCCATGCCGGAGGATAAATTTCTGTTGGAAAAACTGATCGCCCCTCTTTCGGAGAAGGATGTGGCGGTTTCTTACGCAAGGCAGCTTCCGCGTGAGGAAGCGGGGCCTGTGGAACGCTTTACAAGGGAATTCAACTATCCTGCGGAAAGCTGTATCAAGTCGGGGCGGGACATTGAGAAAATGGGGATCAAGACATTTTTTTGTTCCAATGTCTGTGCCGCCTACAGGAGAGATATTTACGAGAAGTTAGGGGGATTTGTGCGGCGGGCTATCTTCAACGAGGACATGCTCTACGCGGCGGCTTGTATCAAAGCGGGCTGCAGGGTCGCTTACACTGCGGACGCCAGAGTGATCCATTCCCATCAGTACACGAATAAGGAGCAGTTTCGCCGGAACTTTGATCTGGGGGTCTCGCAGGCGCAGCATCCGGAAGTTTTTGAGGGAGTGCCCTCGGAGTCGGAGGGGATCAGGCTTGTAAAGCGCACTGCAGAACATTTGAGGCAGATAGGGGAGAGCAGACGGATACTGCCCATGTATATCACCAGCATTTATAAATTTTTGGGGTATCAATTGGGAAAAAAATATAAAAGACTATCTTTCCGGAGAATTATGAAATATACTATGAATAGGGAATACTGGAATTCGCAGATCAGGTGAAAAGATGTCTGCTAAGCGACAGGAGAAGCGCGCGGAAATGAGAGAGGGGAAACATGGGAAAAAAGGAAGAAAATGACAAAGAACAAAAAAAGATAGAGCAGCAGGAACAGAAGCCTCAGGAATCAGGGAAAAACCATGACGCGGGACAGCCTCCGCAGAATATGTCCGGACAGATACCGCGGGCGCCGCAGCAGAGCGGACAGGGGTATTATCAGAATCCTTACAGAGACTCCCTGCCAAATAGTCCTTACTACGGAAATAACCGCGGCAGAACGGATGCCGGTTATAATAATTATCCAAACCAGAATTACGGCATACACTACGGCCCTCAGGGCAATCAGGGCTATCCGGGGAACCAGAATTATCAGGGAAATCAGAATTATCAGGGAAATCAGAATTATCAGGGAAATCAGGGCTATTCGGGGGATCGGAATTTTTCGGGAAATTACGGGATCCCGGGGAATGGGGACGGCGGAGAAAAGAAAAAGTGGAGCTTCGGAAAGAAGGCGCTGGCGGCAGCTGCGGTCTGTCTGGTGGCGGTGCTTTGTATCGGGGGCATCTGCTATGCGGTGAAGTTATTGGAAGAGACATCCGGGAATGACAGTCAGGTTTCCGCACAGCCGGAAAATCCTCAGATTGCGCCGGTGGATTTGGAGATAGCTGAAGAGACGGCGGAAGGAAGCGGCTCAAAACCCTCGCAGGGAATTCTGACAGATGTGTCAGAACTGGTGGAGCGGATTATGCCCTCTGTGGTGAGCGTCAACGCAGTTTACAGTTATGAGGACTATTACTGGGGAGACGGAAAGTATGACGGAGGCGGTTCCGGATTTATTATCGGGGAGAGCGAGACAGAGCTGTTAATCGCAACGAACGCTCATGTGGTGGCGGACACGGAAGACTTGAAAGTGGTATTTGTGGATAAGACTGAGGTGGATGCCAGAGTGAAGGGCCATGACAATGATTTGGACGTGGCGGTGCTGGCCGTGCGGATGGAGGATATACCCGAGGAGACGAAGGGGGCTGTGGCCATTGCGAAATTAGGGGATTCCACTACGCTGAAAGCGGGACAGGCGGTGATATCCATCGGAAATGCCCTGCTGTTGGGGCAGTCCGTGACAACGGGGATCGTCAGCGCGGTAAACATGCCTATAGGGGGCGGATACGACGAGATGGGGAATCAGTACGGTTCGGACGACAGGGTCATGATCCAGACTACCGCTTTTATGAATCCGGGATGTTCCGGCGGTGTGTTGGTGAATGTTACCGGTGAGGTCATCGGGATCAATACGATGACGATCAACTCTGCGGATGTGGAGGGGATGTGCTATGCGATTCCGATCACGGATGCTATTCCGGTGCTCGACAAATTAAAGGTAAGAGAGATACGGGAGAGACTGCGGGAGAATGAGAGCGGCTATCTCGGCATCACTTGTTCCAACGTGGAGGGACGTCAGGCGGAGGAGTATGACATTCCGAGGGGCGTCTATGTCAGAGAAGTGGAGGAAGACAAAGCGGCGGAGAAGGCCGGATTGCAGAGAGGCGATGTCATTGTGGCATTGGATGAGGTTCCTGTGGGAACGACAAACGAACTTTCGGAAATGCTTCGATACTATGCCGTAGGAGAGATCGTGGATGTAGAGATCATGCGCTATAGTGAAGGAAAATACCAGTCACAGACGATAGCTGTGAAACTTGGGAAAAAATAAGCGAGGAAAGAGATGGCAGAGAATAACAATAACAACAACAGGACAGAGGACGGGCAGGGCGGTTACGAGGACGTATGTATTATCTGCCACAGGCCGGAGAGCAAGGCCGGCAGGATGTTTAAGCTGCCGAATAATATCTGTGTCTGTGATGACTGTATGCACAAGACAATGGATACCATGAGCCAGTATAATTTTCCGGGAATGATGCCGCCTTTTTATGATTTTGGGGCGATGACGAATCAAACCTCCGAAGGAAAGGCTCCGGTGAGCGGGGAGACTGATTCGCGGACAGAGACGGTTATAGAGACAGATAAACCGGACGAGACGGATAAAAGGGAGCAGGATAAGCCTAAGAAGGCTGTGAATCAGGGCATTCCCAATATCAGTTTCATCAATCTGGCGGATCTGCAGAATATAGGCAGCGTACCGAACAGACAGAAGATCAAAAAGAAAAAAGAGGGCGAACAGACAAAGCCCATCATTGATATCAAGGACATTCCGGCCCCCCATAAGATCAAGGCGCAGCTTGACGAGTATGTGGTGGGGCAGGAACATGCGAAAAAGGTGATTTCCGTAGCGGTCTACAATCACTATAAGAGGGTGGCCACGGGAACTATGGACGATATTGAGATTGAAAAATCCAATATGTTGATGATTGGGCCTACCGGATGCGGCAAAACCTATCTTGTGAAAACGCTGGCGAAGCTTTTGGACGTGCCATTAGCGATTGCGGATGCCACGTCTCTGACCGAGGCGGGCTATATCGGGGATGATATCGAGAGCGTTGTGACGAAGCTTCTTGCGGCGGCGGACAACGATGTGGAGAAAGCGGAGAGCGGCATCGTCTTTATCGATGAGATAGATAAGATTGCCAAAAAGAAAAACACCAACTCCCGGGATGTCAGCGGAGAATCGGTACAGCAGGGACTTTTAAAGCTTCTCGAGGGTGCGGAGATCGAGGTGCCGGTAGGGGCGAACAGCAAGAATGCTATGGTACCCCTAGCCACAGTCAACACAAAAAATATCCTCTTTATCTGCGGAGGTGCTTTCCCGGGATTGGAGGAAGTGATCAAGCAGCGTCTCAGCAAGCAGACCGGTATCGGATATCAGGCAGAGCTGAAAGACCGGTTTGACAAAGATAAAAACATCCACAACAGGGTGACGGTGGAGGATGTGCGCAAATACGGCATGATTCCGGAGTTTATCGGACGTCTGCCGATCCTGTTTACGTTAGACGGGCTAAATAAAGAGGCGCTTGTAAAAATATTGAAGGAGCCGAAAAATGCGATCTTAAAACAGTACCAGAAGCTTCTTGAGTTAGACGAGGTGAAGTTGGAGTTTGACGAGAGTTCTCTGGAGGCTATCGCGGAGAAGGCACTAAAGAGGGAGACCGGCGCCAGAGCCCTGCGGGCGCTGATTGAAGAATTTATGTTGGATATCATGTATGAGATCCCGAAGGATGACAACATCGGGAGGGTGACCATTACAAGAGAATATATTGAGGGCAAAGGCGGACCTGTCATTGACATCCGGAGTAATTCCGTACAGCGGATCGAGGAGTTAAATGAGGTGAAAGAAGATTGACGCTTTGATCAAATGACATTGGACACCGGATTTATGTGGGATTTCCCGTAGGGGTTTCGCGTGGATCCGGTGTCGATGTTTTTTATAATATTGACGGGATAAAACTGGAAGAGGCGGTGAGACAGGCAGTGGAGGAATGTATTTCGGAAGAGATCCTTGCAGAGTTTTTTGAAACCATAAGGAGGAAATCGTGGAGATGGAAATTTATGGATTTGATCAGGAGCTTCATGATCAAGCGATGCGGGAAGACGGAGAAATGATAGGAAAAGAGATAGGAAAAGAGATAGGAAAAGAACAGGGGCTGGAGCTTGGAATTCGGATTTTTAAGGAAATACAAGCCGGTAATAAAGACAACAGTTCGATTGCCAGAGCAAACGGCTGCACCGTTGAGGAAGTGGAAAAAGTAAGGGCAGGAGTGGGAGTTTAAGACCTGATTTATCTGTAAACGGTATAAAATGGGCAAATGCAACCGTCAGGTGCGTAATTTCTAACTCTATTTGGTAGCCCGCAACCGGTGTGAGGGATAAGATATAGACATTCCAGAGGCGCTTATGGAGAAATACAAAAAGACAGACACCGGAAAGGATGAGGGTATCAGGATGATTTTAGCGGAAAAAATTATAGCGTTGCGAAAGAGAATGAGCTGGTCGCAGGAGGAATTGGCGGAGAAGTTGAATATTTCCAGACAGTCCGTATCGAAGTGGGAAGTGGGAGCCACGATCCCGGATCTGGACAAGATATTAAAGATGAGTGAACTGTTCGGCGTCAGTACGGACTACTTATTAAAGGACGAGATGGAGGAGACGGAGCTGATCAGCGGAAAAGATGTGCCGGAAGGGCGGATCGTGTCAGTGGAAGAGGCCAACGCTTATATGAATACGGCGAGGGAAGTGTGCGGCAGGATCGCCGCTGCGGTTTCTCTGTTTATTTTGTCTCCGATCGCCCTTTTGATGATGGCCGCGGTTTGGGAAGAAAGCGTTTGGGAAGACAGGATGTCGATCCTCGGTGTAATCATTTTGCTGTCGGTCGTGGCAATCGGTGTGGCCATCTGCATTTTTAACGGGATGAAGTTGGAGAAATATAAATATATTGAGCAGGAAGCATTTTCGCTGCAGTACGGTGTGGAAGGGATCGTGGAGAAGCGGAAAAGCGATTTTGAAGGGAAGTACAGAATGTCAATAGTGATCGGCACGGTACTGTGCATTGTGGGCGTTATCCCGTTGTTGGCGTTGAGTCTCGTTACGGAAAGAGATGTGCCGCTGGTCGGAGGCGTGTGTATTTTGCTTCTTTTTGTGGCCGGCGGAGTATATCTTTTTGTGAGAGCGGGCGTTGTGGAAGAAAGTTTTGATAAACTGCTGCAGTGCGGAGAGTACACCGTGGAAAATAAGTCGGTGAACAAGAAAGTAGCTTTTTTCCCCGGGGTTTACTGGCTGTTAGTGACAGCTATATACCTTGGCTACAGCTTTTATAGCGGAAATAAGTGGGGCAGAAGCTGGATCATCTGGCCCGTGGCAGGGGTGTTGTTTGCGGCGCTCAATGCGGTGATCAGAGAGGCGGCGAAGGAGGAATAGGGAGCAGAGATCACAGATCTAGCCATGAAATTCCCACCGGATAAAACGTTCAAAACAGAGGACCGGTACGCCGGCCCTCTTTCTCTTTGGTCTATTGATATTCTTCTTTGATCTGTTCCATTTCGCAGATGCTTTCCCTTACGATGATACGGCTGCGGATGTAATGGTTTTTTAGGCGCGGCTTTTTGTTGGCGGTGAGATATTCGAAGAGGATCTTTACCGCCGTATAACCCTGTTCCTGCGGACATTGGGTGATCGTGGCACAGATGTTGCCGCTTTGGATCTCTGCACCGATCTCATCGGAGTAATCGTAACATATGATCAGCGCTTTCTTATAGTAGCCGTGTTCCTGAATCGCTTTTAAGTTTCCGCGGCTGTAGGCGCCCGGACAGATAAAAATGTCTGTGTCGGGGAAGCGGGAGAGGGCGTTTTTGGTGATCTGGTAATTCTGAATGTCATCCCCGGCTATTTCGTAAGTTTCCTGCAGGCGGATGTGTGGGTACTCTTTTGCGAGATGCTGTTTCAGCCCGTTTGCGCGCAGAGTGTGTCCGTACATCTGGAAGCTCGGAGAAAACAGGAGCAGTTTTCCGTCGCCCGGATGCAGCAGATGAAGGAAGCCGGCGGTGATTTCCCCGACCAGTTCATAGTTGCAGCCCACAAAACTGAGGTATTCCGTATCTTCTATTATATTAGTCAGAAAAACAACCGGATAGTTTGAGGCGTGGAGCTCGTTGAGTCTGGCTCTGATCAGAGGGCTGTTGATCGGCACGATGACGATAGCGTTAGCGCCGTCTTCTATTGTCTGATCGATCAGGGCGAGCTGACATTCTGCGTTGTAATCGGGGCAGGGGAGAATGTCCACTGTGATCCCGAAGTCCTTGATTTCTTCCCGGCATTTTCTGATTCCGGCTTTGACGTCGTCAAAATACAGATTGCTGTTTTGGATATGCAGGATAACGGAAATTTTGATGTTGCGTTTTCTGTTGGAGAGTCCTTTGGCGACGGAATTTGGTCGGTAGTCCAGCTCCAGTGCGATCTGTTTGATCCGCTGGGCAACTTTCGCGTCCACGCGTCCTCTGTCATGGAGGGCACGGTCCACTGTTCCGGTGGAAACACCTGCAAGCTCGGCAATTTTTTTGATTGTAACAGCCATGATAATATCCCCTCTGAATAAAAATAATGTGTTCGATAACACTATAAATATCATAACATAATATTGTCAATTGTCAATAAAAGGAAGTTATTAAATGGTAATTTTGTACAAAAGTGATGTTGCGTGTTTGGATGATTATTACAAAATATAAGAAAGCAGGAAGAAAAAGATTGACTTTTATATAGTAGATTTCTATAATGATACTTACAAGGTGCGTGTGCGATAACGCACGTAAATAAACGACACACCGGATAAAGGAGGAAAAACATGAGACGTAAAAAGTTATTGGCATTGGTTTTATCCCTGACTATGGTGGCGGGGCTTACGGCATGCGGAAGCAAGCCGCAGGAGAGCACTCCGGCTCAGAGCGGAACGGAATCGGAAAAAGAGCAGGGAACAGAGGAAGAGACGGAGACGGCAGCAGCCTCGGACAGAGAGGAATTGAGGGTCGGAACTATGGCTTTGACGATGGGCGTTCCGGTATTGTATGCGGAAGAAAAGGGATATTTTGAGGAAGCCGGCCTGAATGTGAGCATAGAACTTTTTGCCACCGGCGCTCCTATCAATGAGGCTATCGCAGCGGAGCAGATCGATATTGCGGTTTCAGGCTTTGCGTCCGTTTATTCTCTGGCGAATGCAAACTGCACATGGTTGGCGGATGTAAATACTACCGGCGGAATGGGGCTGTTTGCAAGAGCGGATTCGGCTATTTCCCAGAATACGGCGGAAAACGGTCTGATCGGAGATGCGGAGAATCTGAAGGGAATGCAGATATTAGGCCCTCTGGGTACGGCAGTTCAGTATATGACGGAATCTTATGCGGAAAAATATGGACTGGCGCCTTCCGATATCAATCAGGTCAATATGGAGTACGGCCCCGCTTATCAGGCATTCACCACAGGGGAAGCTGACGCTGTGGCGGCAAATCCGCCCTATTCCTACCAGCTTGCGGAGGAAGGCTACACGATGCTTTGTTCCTTCGAGGATGCTACGGGCGTCAACATGTGCGACGGCTGCTTTGCGAGAAACGAAGTGGTGGAAAATCGTTCGGAGGAAGTGCAGTTGTTTGTGGACTGTCTTGTGAAGGCTATGGACGAACTGCAGGATGACACTCTGCGCTCCGAGTACACGAGAAAAGTTTACGACGACAACGCCATCAGCTGCACGGACGAAGCGCTGGCACACGAGATCGAAGACAGAAAATATGTGGGCAGCGAAATGATGAAAGAAGACGGTTATGTGCTGGGTGAAGCTTGGGTAGCCATCACGGATTTTCTGGTGGCGGCTGAGAAAATCACCGAGGATAATGCACCCAATGTAGCGGCGTCCATCGATCCGTCCTATGTATCGAAAACGACGGGAACTGAGATCAAAGCGGAATAACGCAAAAAAGAAGAGGTTATTGTTATGAGAAGGAGAAAAGAAAATTACTGGTGGTTATCGGTGCTTTCCATTGTTATATTCGTGGCGGTATGGTGGCTGTGCTGTGATGTGCTCAAGCTGACAAATTCTTCCACGCTGCCCGGACCGATCACAATAGCGGAGACATTTATCAAGAAACTGACAAGTACGGCGCCGGACGGGGCGACCCTGCCGCAGCATATTTTCTCCTCCCTGAAGATTGCCCTCGGGGGCTGGGCGATGGGCATTGTCATCGGCACGCCCCTCGGGATCTTCATGGCATGGTACAAAAAAGTAGATCTGTTTGTGCGGCCTTTATTCGATTTGCTGCGGCCGGTGCCGGGGCTGGCATGGATTCCTTTGATGATCATTTTATTCGGCATCGGTCTGACGCCCAAAATAGTTACGGTGTTTTTGTCGGCTTTTGTGCCCTGTGTAGTGAACTCTTACACGGGAATCAGGCAGACAAAGGACGTCCATCTTTGGGTGGGACAGACTTTCGGGGCTTCGGACACGCAGATGCTTGTGCATATTGCGATCCCGACGGCGCTGCCTCTCATCATGACGGGTATCCGGGTGGCGTTAGGCGCGGCTTGGACCTGTATCGTGGCGGCGGAGATGCTTGCTTCCACGATGGGGCTCGGATATATGATCCAGCAGGCCAGAGGGATCTACCGCCCGGATATCATCATCTGCGGTATGATCGGCATCGGTGCCATCGGCGCGGTGTTTTCCGGACTGCTGTCGTTGATTGAAAATAAGATCGTAAAGGGGGTGCGCAGAGATGGTTAAGCGTTTTCATGAAAAAGCAGGGAAATATCAGAAGGCAGCCTGTGCCGCGGTATCTATTTTTGTCTTTCTGTGCATCTGGCAGATGGCGGTGGCCTTTACCAAAGCTGGCTTAGTGCTTGCAGGCCCTGTCGAGACGCTGACAGCATTTTTCACGGCGATCTTAAAACCGATCGGTACCCACACCATCGAAGGACACATTCTGTGGAGCCTCGGCCGTGTGCTTGTGGGGTTTGCATTCGGGTCTCTGGCAGGTACGGTGCTTGGGATTCTGATGGGATGGTTTCGGCCGGTGTCGGCGTTTTTTCGGCCGATCTTTGAACTGCTTCGCCCGATTCCGCCGATAGCATGGATTCCGCTTTCCATTGTGTGGTTCGGTCTGGGCGAGATGTCGAAATATTTCCTGATCTTTTACTCCGCCTTCTGCGCGGTGACCATGAACGCTTATTCCGGTGTCCGCGCGGTGGATCCGGAACTGATGGGGGCGGCCAGAATGCTGGGGGCAAACAATAGGCAGGTATTTACCGGCATCGTACTGCCTTCCTGCGTTCCTCATATTTTTGCGGGACTGCAGATTGCGGTGGGAACTTCCTGGGCTACGGTGGTGGCGGCTGAGATGGTGCGTTCTTCGGAGGGCGTGGGTTGGGTCATCATAAAGGGACAGGACAGCAACAGCACGGTACAGATTCTGGTGGGCATTGTGGCCATCGGTATCGTGGGATATATTCTGGCGGTCGCGATGAGAGCGATCGAGGCCAGATTGTGCAGATGGAGCGTGAGAGGAAAATGAGCAGAGAAATGATCGTATGTAAGAATCTGGAAAAAACCTTTGAGACATCCCGCGGGCCTGTACCCGTGATCGATCAGGTGACGCTGCAGGTGCATGAAAACGAACTTCTGGTGCTTTTCGGGCCGGGACAGTGCGGGAAGTCCACGATGATAAACTGCATGTCGGGGTTGGAGGCGGCCACCGGGGGCACGGTGGAAGTGAGCGGAAAACAGGTGGAAAAGCCCGGACCTGACAGAGGTGTCGTATATCAGAGGATGGCGCTTTTTCCGTGGCTGACGGTGATGGGAAACGTAGAGTACGGACCGAAAGTGCGGGGGATCCCCAAAAAGGAACGCAGAGAGAGGGCGCAGCACTATATTGATCTGGTGGGGTTAAAGGGATTTGAAAATTCTTATCCAAACCAGCTTTCCGGCGGCATGCAGCAGCGTGTGGGCATTGCCAGAGCCTACTGCAACGAACCAGACGTGCTGTTCATGGATGAGCCTTTCGGTCATCTGGATGCCCAGACCAGATACCTGATGCAGGAGGATCTGATGAAGATTTGGGAGAAGGAGAAGCGGACCGTCGTCTTTGTGACAAACAATATCGAGGAGGCTATCTATCTGGCAGACCGCATTGTGGTGATGACGAACTGTCCTACGCGCATCAAGAAAGAGTATGTGATCGATCTGCCGAGACCGAGAAATTACGTGGACAAAGAATTTTTAAGACTGCGCGGGGAGATCAGTGCGGTCGTGGATAAAGCGCTGTAGAAGGAGCAAGGGTGAGAACATGGAAGAAAACAATATTATTTTACATGTGGATCATATGACGAAAAACTTTGGTGATCTGAAGGTCTTAAACGATGTCTCCTTTGATGTGCGCCGTGGAGAGTTTCTCTGTATCGTAGGTCCTACGGGCTGCGGAAAGACCACTTTTTTAAACTGCATCACCGGGCTTTATGATCTGACCGGAGGCAGGATTTTGGTTGAGGGGGAGCCCGTTGATACGAAAAAGCACAATATTGCTTATATCTTTCAAGAGTATTCCACCATGTCATGGCTGACGGTGGAGGAGAACGTGGCTTTCGGTCTCAAGATGAAGAAAAAACCGAAGGATGAGATCAAACGGGAAGTGGCGGAAGTGCTCGAGATGGTAGGGCTGACAAAATATAAGGACTATTATCCGGTGGAGCTCTCCACCAGCATGCTGCAGCGGGTTGTGATCGCCAGAGCTTTTGCGGTGAAGCCGGATATTCTGCTGATGGATGAACCCTATGGACAACTGGATGTGGAGCTGCGTTTCCGGCTGGAGGACGAACTGATCAAACTGTGGCAGAAGTTGGGGACCACGGTGATCTTTATCACCCACAACATTGAGGAAGCGGTGTATCTGAGCGAAAATATTCTGGTTTTAACAAACAAACCGACAAGTATAAAAAGTAAACTGAAAAATGAACTTCCGAGACCCAGAAACGTGGTGGAAGCGGATTTTGTGGAGATGAGAAATCAGGTGACGGAACTGATCAAATGGTGGTAGCAGGGAGGAAGAGAAATGAAAGCGGTAATGTTGATGTTTGACTCACTCAATCGTGAGATGTTGGAGCCCTACGGTTGTAGCTGGACAAAGACGCCGAATTTTAAGCGGCTGGCGGAGCGCAGCGTCAGATTTACGCAGTGCTATGCCGGAAGCCTTCCTTGCATGCCGGCGAGGAGAGAACTGCACACGGGGCGCTACAATTTCCTGCACAGAAGCTGGGGGCCGGTGGAACCCTACGACGATTCCATGCCGCAGATTTTGAAAAACAATCATGTCTATACACACCTGATTTCGGATCACGTCCACTACTGGGAGGACGGCGGATCCACTTACCATCAGCGTTACAGTTCCTGGGAGACGGTCAGAGGGCAGGAGGGAGATAAATGGAAGTGCCTGCCGGAACTGTTCGACAGGGAGGAAGACGCAAAGATCCAGAATAAAGACGGGAAATATTTTTATGCCACAAGAGAATTGCACAGACACGACGCGGTGAACCGGAAATTTATGCAGTCCGAGGAAGAAATGGCTCTCGTCAGGACGATCCGGGGCGGATTGGAATTTATGGATGCAAACCACGGATGCGATAACTGGTTTTTGCAGGTGGAATGCTTTGATCCCCACGAACCGTTCTTTTTGACGAAGGATTGTGATGATCCGTATCAGGATGATTATGCGGGGGAGGAGAAGGACTGGCCTCCTTACCATCATGTGACGGAGGATGAGGTGACGGCGGAGCACTACAAGAAACGTTACGCCGCGCTGTTATCCTTATGCGATAAGTATCTGGGAGAGATTTTAGACAAATTTGACGAGCTGGATCTGTGGAAGGATACGATGCTCATCGTCAATACGGATCACGGCTATCTGCTTGGGGAGCACGGCTGGTGGAGCAAGATCGTGATGCCCTGTTACGATGAGATCGCCCATACGCCGCTCTTTATCTATGATCCCAGATTTCCTCATACTGCAGGGCAGGCGAGGGAAGAGATCGTGCAGACCATCGATCTGCCGGCGACGCTGCTTGAGTTTTTCGGGATGGATCTGCCGAAGGACATGCAGGGCAGGCCGATCCGGAAGGTCATCGAGGAAGATAAAGCCATCAGAGAGTACGCGCTGTACGGCATCCACGGGGCTCACGTCAATATTTTTGACGGGAGATACGTCTATATGAAGGCTCCGGTGACGGAAGGCAATGCGCCTCTCTATGAATACACGACGATGCCGATGCATATGAGGAATCTGTTTTCCGTAGGAGAACTTCGGAAGGCGGAGGCGGTGTCCGGCGATGAATTTCCGTTTCTGAAGGGATGTCCGGTGTGGAAGATCCCTAAGGGCAACGGAAACGGGGACAGAGATTTCAGCGATCTTTTGATAAACGGTATGGACAGCGAGGAAGCAAAACATATCGATAACAACAGTATGGTGAACGCGGCAAATTTCGGAGATAAACTGTTTGATATGGAATCGGATCCGCGGCAGGAAAACGAAATACGGGATCCTTTGCTGGAAGTGAGGATGGCGAATCTGCTGCGGGAGGCGATGACGGAAAACGACTGTCCGTCCGAGCAGTTTGAGCGGATCGGTTTTCCAAAAGGGCAGCCTGTGACAGAAGAAATGATACGGAGAATGCAGGAAAAAGAGTCTGCGAGACAGCAGCCTTTGATCTTGCGGGAGTTTAAGTGGACGAAAGGCGGGATCAATACATACAAGGCGCTCCTTAAATTTATTCCGGCATCCGGAAAAGAGGAAGTGAAGGCCATACTGGAGGAAAAAATAGCCGGATGCGCAGGGGGCGGAGAGGTGGATTCCGGTGTGGTTTTGCGGCAGATTCCTTTTGTGATACCGGAGGAGCATGTAGATATGGTGCGGTATTTTGTGGATCTGTCGGGGCGGACTTTTTAGGGATTGTGATTTTTAGGGTAAAATTATATAATAATGACAGATTTGCAAAGGAGCAGGAGGAAAAAGATGCCGTCTGTCAGTGTTTTGATGAAGCCCGCCTCGGGCATGTGCAATATGAAATGCGAATATTGTTTTTACTGCGATGAGATGGGGAAGCGCACCACGGAGTCCTTCGGTTTTATGAGCGAAGAGACACTAAAAAATGTGATTCGGAAAACCATGCTGCGGGCGGAGGGGAGTATCAGTTACGCCTATCAGGGCGGAGAACCCACGCTGCGGGGGATCGACTTTTTCAAAAAAGCGGTGGCTTATCAAAAACAGTATAACCGACATGGGATTTCGGTGAATAACGCCCTGCAGACCAACGGTTATCTGTTGGATGAAGAGTGGTGTCAGTTTTTAAAAGAGAATCAATTTTTGGTGGGACTTTCTGTGGACGGGACTGCAGAGCATCACAATGCACTGCGCCGCACAAAGACCGGGGGGGACACTTTCGAAAGAGTGTGCCGCTCGGCCAAGCTGATGGACCGGTACGGGGTGGACTACAATATTCTGACCGTGGTGACGCTGCGGATCGCTGAAAATATTGAGGAGATCTACCGGGAATATGAAAGGCGGGGGTGGCGTTACCAGCAGTATATCGCCTGTCTGGATCCTCTTTCTGAGCCCCAGGGAAAAGCTGCCTATTCGCTGACGCCGGAGGCATACGGCTCATTTCTGGATAAATTGTTCGCGCTCTGGTATCGGGATTACAAAAAGGGCAGGGAGCCTTATATCAGACAGTTTGAAAACTATACCGGAATGGCCAAAGGATATCCGCCTGAGGCCTGCGATCAGCGGGGTGTCTGCGGGATCCAGAACGTGGTGGAGGCGGACGGCAGCGTGTACCCCTGCGATTTTTATATGTTGGACGAGTATCTTTTGGGCAATTTTAATACGGACAGATTGGATCGGATCGATGAGAGGCGCAGGGAGATCGGATTTGTGGAGCGGTCTCATCGGTTGGATAAGGCCTGCGCCGAGTGCAAATATTACAGACTGTGCAGAGGAGGCTGTCAGAGAAACAGAGAGTATAACGAGAGCACAGGATCGTACGGGAATTATTTTTGCAGAGCTTACAAAATTTTCTTTGACAGATGGTATGATGTGATCATGGGAGAGTTCGGATAAAGAAAGAGGAAATAGTTAGTTTTTGCTTGTAAAAACCGGGAATAGGAGTATACTGTGAATAGATATTTATGTGAATAATCACAACAATAACAGGAGGGCTCAAAGTTTATGAATGTATCAGGATTACTGGAAGGTAAGACAGCCGTCGTCACAGGCGGAACAAGAGGTATCGGTTATGAGATCGTAAAGAAGTTTATACAGGCGGGAGCAAAAGTGGCACTGTTCGGCTCCAGACAGGAGACGGTGGACAAGGCGCTCGCTAAGTTGAAAGAGGAACTGCCGGAGGCGGAAGTGATGGGGTTATGCCCCGCTCTTGATCAGTACGACGAAGTGGAGAAGGCGATCAGCACAGTGAAGGAAGCTTTCGGACGTATTGATATTCTGGCGAACAACGCAGGAATTTCAGCAAGGGAGTCTATTTATGACTATAAGCCGGAAGATTTTGAGAAGATTATGAGATTAAACGTGAATGCGGTATTTTTCTGCACGAAAGCGGCAGCTCCGATCATGAAGGAGCAGGGCGGCGGTTCCGTCATCAACACAAGCTCTATGGTGAGTATCTACGGACAGGCAGCAGGCTGCGGTTATCCGGCTTCCAAATTTGCGGTAAACGGCCTGACAAAGTCTCTGGCGAGAGAACTTGGAAAAGACGGTATCCGTGTGAACGCGGTAGCGCCGGGCGTTACCAAGACCGATATGGTGGCGGCGCTCCCCGAGGATATGGTAAAGAGAATTTCCGCAGGGATCCCTCTGGGCAGACCGGGTGAGCCGGAAGAGGTTGCGGATGCCGTGCTGTTCCTTGCAAGCGATATGGCCAGTTATGTGACAGGCGAGATCCTTTCGGTGGACGGCGCAACACAGGTATAAAGAAGCGGCCGCCATGTCTTGCATGCGGTTCTTATGTTGAGAAAAGCCCCGTTTTATGCGGGGCTTTTGCTGTGCTTTCAGAATCGTTCAAATTTTTGAAAATACTTCTTGCGGGAATCTGCGGATAGTGTTATTATACTAACTACACAGCAATGCGGAATATATATTTCGCAAATCTTTTATCAATTTAATTTAATCTTGTTATCTGTAGTATCGACTTTATCAATTTAAAAAAATTTATGCAAAGGCATCTTTTCAGCTTTATTTTATCCGGATTCAGACGGAGGTTTTGTGATGCAAATAATTTATTTGCGGCAGAAAGAAAGGATGGGTAATGATGAAAAAGAATGGGAATAGAGCAGGCAGATTGTCTGTTCTGATTGTGACACTAATGTCATTTGTGCTTCTCTGGCAGGGGAAGCTGAATGTGTGTGCGGCAAAAGAGGGGCCGCCGGAGCAGATTGAGAGAATATTTGAATTGACTTCGGAGGAGATTTTGCAGGTGCCAAAGCGCATTGTGGAGGGGATGGCCGTATATGAGCTGGATGAAGCTTCCATCGTGGTGGAAGAGACACAAAACGGGCGCGCTGAAGGGGCGAATGTAATAAGATTTTCAAAAAAGGTGGAGGATCTGCAGGACAACGATCTCGCAAGGATAGAGAAGAAGAGCGTCATCGACGGAATGGGCTGTGAACTTTTAAACGCCGTATACAAAGTGGAGGAGAAAGATAAAAACGGGGTTCCGGTGCGTTACAGCGCGGTATGTGAGTACGGAGGCTTGAAAAAATACAGCACATCTTATCCCACGGCGTGGCGGATGACGGCTTGTTATCATTTGAGCGGGATGCTGTCAGAGGAGGAGATCGTGGAGATGCAGGAAGAAGCGGCGGCAAAAAAGAGTGTGAGATACGAGGAGACACGGACAAGGCGCATATTTTCGGGAAGAGAGCACAAGAGGAGAGAAAAAGAGATCGAAGAAAGGGAACTTTTCCCCAAACCGGAGATTAAACGGATCAGGATAAAGCCGACGACGCAAGAGGAGGGTAAAGACATTGCGGATGTGCTTTTGCCGCTGGCTGCAGGTGCGGCGGCAACCGGTCTGGCAGTGCCCTTTATCATCTGGTTTTACATATTGACGGCGCCGTTATTCGGAATGAAAGAAGGAGGAAAATACCGTTATATCGGGCGGATCAGGTTAAAAAAGGAGGAGAAGGGCCATGCGGCATATCTGACAAAGAGGCTAAAGCGCAGGGCACAGCTTCCTGTGTTTCACATAAAGCTGCAAAAGAGAGTGTGGAAAAGCGCAAGGGCGGGGGGATTTTTTGTGTACTGTCCGGGCGGACAGAAAATTGCGGCGACTGTTGGAAGAGTAATTCATTTTACGGTGGAGGGAGAATGAGATGAAGAGGGAGTGGAAAAAGAAGATAGGAAGTATACTGTTGTGCGCCGCGCTGTTATGCGGAAGTATTTCACCGAAAGCTTACGCTGTCGATGTGTCCGGCAATGATGTGGAGACAGCGGAGGATAAAATAGAGGAAGAGATAGAGACAAGTCCGGAATCCGCGGAAAAGTCGGAGGAAGAGACAGATGGAGAGGCGGTATCTGCGAATGACCCGGAGGATGAAAAAAGTGAACCGGAGAAGGAGGAGTCGTCGGTATCCGAAAATGATCCGGAGGGGGATGACGA
Organism: uncultured Lachnospiraceae bacterium; assembly: GCA_910577955.1. GTDB lineage: Bacteria > Bacillota > Clostridia > Lachnospirales > Lachnospiraceae > 1XD8-76. The sequence continues at coordinate 40,763 of CAJTNC010000010.1, read as the reverse complement.
GACGCTAAAGTCCGTATCTGAAAACGATCCGGAGAAAGAACAGTACCATCTGATAGAGGAAGATCCTGACAGCGTGGCAAAATGGCTGGACCTTTACTGTTCAAACGGGTTTGAGGAATTGTTGGAGCAGGGGGACGCATGGTGGGACGCCCTGTATGAGGATGAGCGGGAGTACGCGGAATTTCTGGTGGGGCTGATCGTCGAACTGTCGGAGGATGTCTATGACGGACAAAGCGTCACGGAGTGCATTCGGATTCTGGAAAGCGGAGTGGACGCGGACTCATTTTTTAAGGGGACGATCTTTGAAGGGCTGACAGCGGAAGATTTAAAGGCGTATCGCGCCACAGGAGATTCTCTGGAGGGAGACGGACAAAAGGTCTCTCAAAAGAGCAGACAAAAAAACAGGGCGATTTTTCTCAAGACAGAGGGGGAAGGCGAGACAGAGGGAGAGATCATAAAGAAGCTTGTGTCAAAAGTGAAAGTGACCGCGACCGGTTATTACGGTACGGGACACGGCAGGATATACAGGATCCGGCTGGGGGAGGTTCCGGCCCTGTGCATCAGCTGCGGTAAGCATTGTCGAAATTCCTTTTTGTACCATGCGGATCCCGGGACTTATGTAAAAAAGACAGGACCCTTAGGCTATTTTGCAAAGTACGGAAATAATTCCGGGGCGGAGTATGTGGCATGCCAGATCGCCGCATGGCTGTTTTTGGAGAACGGGAATCTTGACGAAGTAAAAGTGAAAAGCCGGGCGCAGGCGATGATCAATATCTCATCGGAGATATCCGTGAGAAAAATGCGCGATCAGGTATGGAGATTTTATTCGGAGGCGAAGTTTTATGAGGAACCTTATTATGAATATTATTCGGACAATGAGAACGCGCAGGTGCTGATCACTTTTGAGGAGGCAAAGAAGGAGGAGAAAGTTGAGATAAAGGATAAGGATGAGCCGGTAGTGCCGGAGGAACCGAAAAATACAACGCTTTCGCAGGCGGTGGAAGTGACTTATTTCATGGAGATAAATAAGAGAGACTGGCAGACGGGAGTAGGGCTTTCGGACTGTAGCGTGAAGATATTTGAGAACGGGGCGTATCTGACGACAGTCACCACCGACGGACGGGGGCATGCAAAGTATGCCGTACACAAGAGCGCCGTGTTTTCTGCCGACTTTGACGGAGCGTCGGTATCCGAAAAGGAGGCCCTCGCTTCAATAGAGAGTCAGATTGCGGCATTTGCGGCGACGCCCTACACTTACAGTGTTAAAGAGGAGACTGCCCCCGAGGGATATGTTTGGGAGGCAAATGAAAAAAGCGAGACGATAACCGGGGAGGAGACGGCTGAATTCAACCTGACAAACGAGAGGACGCTGGGGGCAGTGGAACTGGTCAAGTTTGATACGGAGAGCGAGTCGGAAACGGCGCAGGGGGACGCTGTGTTAGACGGAGCGGTATACGGCATCTATGCGGGGGAGGACATCTACCATCAGGATAAAAAGACAGGGCGGCTTTTTAAGAGAAACGAGCTGGTGCAGACGGCGGTCACCGGAAAGACGCCTAAGAGAAGTAAGGACGGATACCTTTTAAATACGGATGGAAGCAGGCATATCGAACAGCCGGAAAAGGAGATTGTGTATTTGGACACACCGGGAAAAACCCTGTTTGGGGATCTGGAACTGGGCAGCTATTATATTAAGGAGATAACGCCGTCTGAGGGATACATGTTTGACGAGGCGGTCTACCCCGCTGCGTTTACCTACAAAGATCAGATGATCAAAGTGGAAAAGAGGGAGGAGAGAGCCGGAGAGGCAAACAACGAACTGACAGCGGATGACGGCAGCGGGTCAGATGACGTCTACAGCGGCGACTATGTGAACAAACAGGGCGTACAGTTTTTAAAAACTTCCGATAATGCGTGGCAGACAGAACTGAAACCTATCGAAGGGGCAGGATTTTCCGTGTATCTGATAAGCGGTTTATCCGGTGTAAAAAACGGACAGATCAAACCTATAGGGGAGACATGGACGTCGGATGATATTCAGACTTTTTATGACTACGATTTTACGGGGGAAAAGACGGCGGCAGTTTATAAACGAACCGGCCATGAGACTTGGACGGCGGGAGATAAGTTGTGGTTGGAAGAGCAGGCGGGAGAGAATGAATACCGTGTCAAAGAGATGATTACGGATGAAGACGGAAGGATCGAGACGCCGGAACTGCCCTACGGAACTTATGTCATTGTAGAGACGTCGACGCCGGAACATCATACCAGCGCAAGACCTTTTATCGTGTCCGTCAGGGGAGACGGCGGAGTTTTGTATACGGACGAGAGAAAAAGAGAGATCGAAAAGACATATGACGAGAAAGAACGCATCCGCTACGGCGACCATGAGATGACGAAAGAGCGGGAGGGGAGAGTATTGCAGAAACAACGGATCGTAAACAATATGATCACAAAGACTCACTTGAGGATTCTTAAGACGGATGAGGAATTTACGGTGAAAGCCGGCACCTATATCGGTGCTGAGGAGTTTGTCAGAGGGACCGTGTTAAAAGAAGGGGCAAAATACCGCCTGAAATGCAGGACGCTATCTTTTAGCAGAGACAGCTTGTTGGCGCTGAACTGGAAATTTGACGTGGACGGTTATCTGAGCTTTTACGATCAGGATATCCGGGAACTCACAGGGACGCAGTCAAGACCTTTCACGACGAAGTTTTTGAGGAAGAACGGGGTGATTCAGGACTGTTATGTGATGCTGCCGCAGGAAATACCTGTCGGAACTTATGAACTGGAAGAGCTGCGTGCGCCGGCAGGGTATGTGGTAAACGGATGGGAGCAGTTTGTGCAGGATATCAGTACCGACAGGGTAAACCGTTATGAGATCGTGGATACGCCTTTTCCGAAGGCGGTCTTTACGATCAACAACGGAGCGGTCTATCCGGACGGGCAGATGGGGACGAATAAGTATGCGCTGACAGATGAGCACGGCAATCTCACCGTGACTGTGCTGCAGGAAAATCAGGAACAGAAAGGGATCGTCGAGATTACAAAGCACGGAGAGCAGTTGTCCGGTTTTCATGAGGATTCCAAAACACTTCTTGACAAATTGGATGAAGAGACTTTCCGGAGGATCAAAAAAACACCGGAGAGCGCCGGCAGGGATCTGGTGTTTACCTATGAGGATGCGCCGGTGGAAGGAGCGGTCTTTGCCATCGTTGCGGCGGAAGATATTTATACGCAGGAAGTGCAGGAGGATCTGTTTGACAGCTGCCAAGTGAAAAGAGAACAATATCTGATACATAAAAAGGGGGAGACGGTTGCTGCAATCACTACGGACAGAAACGGCTGGGGTTATGCGGCGGACCTGTACATCGGAAAATACAAGATCGTGGAAACGACAGCCGGCAATGGGTTTGTCTTAAACACCGCCGAAACGGAATTTGAGATCACAAAAAAAGAGCAGACCGTGAGTTTCGATATCCATACGGCGGATTACAGAAATGAAAGACAGAAACTGGAGATCGCAGTGGAAAAGAAAGACAGAGAGACGGGGAAGCCCCTTGCCGGAGCGATATATGGTCTGTATGCGAACGAAGATATCATGCTCCATATCGAGAAGGCGGCAGACGGTGCGAAGTGGATCATAAAAGATGCGCCGGAGATTCTCTGTGAGAAGGATACGTTAGTTGCTGCCTGTATCACTGGGGACGACGGAAAAGGGGTATTCCGTGCGGATCTGCCTTTGGGAAAATATTATGTAAGAGAATTGGAGGCGCCGGCGGGGTATCTCACCGCGGTGAAGGATATCCCTGTAAATGCAGGCTATGAAAGCGTAAAAGGCGGGCAAAACGTGGAGAAACAGGAACATTGTCCGGTTTTCAAAAACAGGAAAACGCAGGCTCACATCGCGAAACAGGACCTGACAGAGAAACAGGAGATAGCAGGGGCAACACTTGAGATTTGCAGGATCGAGACGGACAAAGATGGAAATCTGAGAAAGGATGCGGCGGGCAGCTATATTACAAAAACAGTGGAGTCTTGGAAATCGGAGGAAAAGCCGCATCTGTTTACCGGGTTAGAGCTGGAAAAGGTTTATATCCTGTCTGAGAAAGAAGCGCCTGAAGGCTACGGCTACGCGGAGGATATCCTGTTTAAGCTGATGCAGGAGCGGGAAGACGGAAAGCTTACGGAAACTGCCGGAATGTACAGGCAGGAAAACAATATCTGGCGCAGATGTGAGGAGGATATACTTGTCATGTACGACGAAAGAAAGGCGCTGGATATTGAAAAATCCACGATCAGAATGACACAGCGGGGAGATACCTACCGGTATACGGTGGATAAACTGAAAAATCTGACAGAGGGAAGTCTGGAACAGTTTACGATGACAGATCACCTGCCGAAGGGAGTATATCTGACAGAGCTGTGGACCGGAACCTACAGCGAGAGTCTGCTTTACGATGCAGAGTATATGACAAACGGGAGCGGGGAGTGGATACCATGGCAAAGAGGTCTGTCCTCGGATAAAAATAACCATCTGCAAGTACCGGAGGAGCTGCAGACAAAGGAGGAACATATCGTAAAGTTCAGATTATGTTTCGGCGCGGTGGGAGGAACATTTGAAAAAGCGGAGAATCCGGCCTATATGACTTATGTGTCGTCTGATGCGGAGGGAATAATTTCAAATAAGATAGAACTGACGGCGGAACATAAGGGAAGGAAACTTCGGGACAAATCTGAGACGGAAACCATACTTTATTTAAAAAGGATTTCGGGATACCGTCCGGCGGGAGGCAAAGAACCGCTGTATGAGATCGTGGAATTTCCGGTGGAAGAAACGGCGGAAAAGATTCGTACAGTGCACTCTGTGACTAAGCAGCCGGCGGAAGAGATAGAACAAACGGAAACAGAGACGCCGGAAGAAGTTTCGGAAGAGCCGCAGGAGGCGGAGGAGAAGAAAGTAAAGACTTCGACGGTAGAAAGAAAGGTTGTGCAGACAGGGGACGATACGCCGTTTTTGATTTTAGCGCAGGTGGCGGCAGCGTCAGCGGGAGTACTGATTCTTTGCTTTTTTGGAAAAAAGAGAAAAAACTGCCGGATAAAGAGGAGATAATGTAGTAAATGAACGCGAAATTAAATAAGTGAACGGGAAACAGTGGACTTTTTCGAATCTCCATAGTATAATATTAAAACTTAGATATCAATATAAAGGATGGTTTTTTATATGCATGTTGAGAGGGCTCTGCAAAAAAAATCTGATTTTTCAATGATAGAAAATGCGGGATACGGAAAGGAACAGAATCGAGAGATCCTTTATGGAAAAGGAGAAGGTCTGGATGTAACATTGTATTCCAATCCTGAATTTAACTATCTCCAGATGGAGCAGATCCGGATGGGGATCAAGGATAAGATAGATGTCTCAATATATGCAGACCCCACTTACTCATATGAAACGATGAAACAGATCAGACTGTCAAACTACTCTTCGGTGGATCTGATGCCTTATTTGCAGAGGGGCTTTATGGATGATGAGCTGGAAGAGATTCGCCTTGCACTGGAGGAGGGACTTCTCATTGACGCATGGCTGACGGATGATATGTATGTACAGCAGATTCATGAGATTCGGATCGGACTGTATGAGGGACTGGATGTATGCGTGTATGCGAATGTCAGCTATAATTGGATGCAGATGCGGGAGATACGTCTTGGATTAGAGAAAAAATTAAAAGTATCTTATTATACAAACAGTCTTTTCAGTCATTGGCAGATGAAAGAGATCCGTTTGGGGCTGGAGGCCGGATTGGACGTGGCCTCCTACGCCAAACTGATTTTTTCCGGAGCGGATATGAAAGAAAAACGCGAAAATCTGCTGAAGAAAAAAACGACGACTTACAGAACCAGAGACAGAGTGGGAACGGATTCAGATATTTTCCTGAAAAAGGAGTTCTCTATTTTGGTAGAAGACAACGGAAATAAAGTATATGCGTTTATCCAGTTCGTCACAGGGGATGATGTCACAGAGGATGATATATATGCCGCGTTAGAAGAAAGGCAGATTGTAAACGGGATCGATGAAAAAGCGATCTCTGAAATGATAAAGAAAAAAAGGGTGAACGAGAAGGTATTGATAGCCGAAGGGACGCCGGCTGAAGCCGGAAAGAACGGGTGGTTTGAATTTTTTGTGAGGCTTGATCTGCCGCGTATCCCTGCGCCGCTTCCTGACGGAGGGGTGGATTATGTAAACATAGAGGCTTTTGAGATGGTGGACAAAGGTGAGCGTCTTGCCGTTTATCATCCGGCTGAGAAGGGAAAAGACGGTCAGAACGTTTTCGGGGAAGTGATCTGTGCCAATGACGGAACGGAAAAGAAACCCTTAAAAGGTGAAGGATTTACGATTGAACCGGACGGAGTAACCTATGTTTCCAAGATGAACGGAAAATTTGAATTTATCAACGGTCAGATCATTATTACCAATATGATCATCGTGCGGGAAGATGTGACGTCGGTTACGGGAAAACTGGAGGTGGACGGCAGCGTATATGTGGTCGGCAGCGTCCATTCGGGAGGATATATTTCGGCCACGGGTGACATTATTGTTGAACATAACGTGGAGGCCGGAAAACTCATTGCAGGCGGAAATGTAATGATCAAAAAAGGGAGCTGCTCCAAAAACGACTGTTTTATCGATGCGAAGGGAGAAGTTTCAGGAAGCTTTTTTGAAGGGGCTAATATCAACGCTGAAGGGAATATCAGAGCCAACTATATTATGAACAGCAACATCAATACGTTGGAAAAGGTTATCCTGTCAGGCAGCAAAGGGATGCTGCTGGGCGGCTTGACGCGTGCGGTCAAAGGTGTGGATACTTACAATCTCGGAAACAAGTCTCATTTAAAGACAATGCTGGAAGTGGGAAAGAATGTGCTCTACACTAAGCTGCAGGATGTATATGCACGGAGAAGAAGGAAGATACAGGATGAACTGCAGATGTTGGAAGAGCGGTGGAACAGCATTCTGCAGGCGCTTCCGCCGGATAAGGAGCAGGCGGCGGAATTGATCAAACGACTGAATGCCGCAATTGTGGCAAAGGATAAGGAACTGGCTGATTTGGATGCAGAGGTTTCCAAACTGGATAATATGACCGGGCAGGAGATGAAAGCGGTGATCGTCAGAGGGATTGCGCATGCGGGCAGCGTTGTCGAGATAAATTCGATAAAATATGTGCTTCCGTCTTCCATGGTCAGGATTATTTTTAAACTCAGAGGAAAGAACGTTGTGATGGTCAAATTATAAAGGGAAGAGGGGACGGCGGAAATGGTGCGTGATACAATACTGATTCTGGAAGATGATGAGCAAAGCCGCAAACGGCTGGAGGAGATACTTCGGGGAAAATATAAAATTCAGGCAGTTACGAATGAAAGGGAAGGCGTTGAGATATTGAGAAAGCAGACGGCCATCCTTGCCGCTGTGCTGGTGAATATCATGATCCCTGCCAGAGATGGTTTTAAAGTGATGGAGTGGTTAAGCGAGAAAAAGTTTTTAAGCCGGATTCCGTTTATTATGCTCACGACCGATATGACAGTGGAATTAGAGAAGAAAGGGTATGAGTGCGGCGCCGTAGGTTCCGTGAAAAAGCCCTTTTATCCCGAAGTGGTAAAACAGCTTGTGGAGAATATGATCGGTGTGTTCCAATATAAGCAGCAGTTGGAGGTTATGGTAAAAAACCAGACGGAAAAACTCCAGAAGCAAAATGCTATGCTAAAAGTAATGGCGGAAAAGCAGAGGCATGCAAAAGAAGTTTTGATCACTTCTTTAAGTAATATCGTGGAATTCAGAAATCTGGAGTCGGAGCAGCATATAAAGAGAGTGAGAGAGCTCACAATGTGTCTGGGAACAAGTGTGATGAAGCTGTATCCGGAGTATAAGCTGACGGAGGAGAAACTGGATACGATTGCATTGGCAGCCTCTCTGCATGACATTGGAAAAATAGTGATTCCGGACAACATTATCCTGAAAGCCGGGAAACTGACGGAAGACGAGTATGAAGTCATAAAATCGCATACGACGAAAGGCGCGGAGATCATTGAAAAGGTGATCCATCTCGAGAGTAAAGAATTTTGCGATTATGCCTATGATATTGCAAGGCATCACCATGAGAAGTATGACGGAAACGGCTATCCGGACGGCTTAAAGGGAGAAGAGATCAGTATTGCGGCGCAGATCGTTTCTTTAGTGGATGCTTATGACGCGCTCACATCAAAACGAATTTATAAGGCCGCTTATTCAACGGATAAGGCATATCAAATGATCATAACCGGTCAGAGCGGTGTTTTTTCTTCAAAATTGTTGAAGGCCTTCACCGAAGCTAAGGGGGATTTCGTAATTATTGTAAAGAAGTATTGTGACGATTAATATTTAAGAAGAACGGAAAGGGCATAAAAAGCATAGGATAAAAAAAGTGTGTCTGGAGACTTTTTATGCCTTACTGTGAAGAGAGAATTTACAGCAACGATTATTTCAGCGCCCTGCTTGATTTTTGGCCGCTGGAAGAAGAACTTGACAACATATCGGAAAATTTCTGTTATATGAAGATCAGCAATTCTATAGGAGTGCTGGTTATCAATAAGGGGATTCTGACACCCCTGTCATTTACGGACTATACCTATCGACTTTTACCCAAATTGTACACACCGATGCAGAATGTGTCTTTTCCGCTGCTAAAATCCGGTATCCTTCAGGCACAGCAGCCTCCTCTCGGGCTTACCGGACGAAACGTGATCATTGGTATTGCGGATTCGGGCATAGATTATACGATGCCGGCTTTCCGGAGGGAGGATGGCAGCAGCCGCATTCTGGCCATATGGGATCAGACGATACCATACGAAGCTGTTTTGGAAGAGGGCAGGGAAGACAGCGGTATGCCTGCAGCGGAAAGGATGAGGCGCTGGAACGATGACAGTGTGAAGAGGAGAGGGTCTTTGGATGTTCCTTTCGGGACTGTCTATACACAGACAGAAATCAACGAAGCTCTGCAGAGTGATAATCCCTTTCTGAAAGTCCCCTCCAGAGACGAGACTGGGCATGGGAGCGCTATGGCGGGAGCGGCAGGGGGAAAAGTGGGAGAGGAAGTGTACGGCGGCGCGATAAACGCAGAGTATGTCATTGTAAAGTGCAGGCAGGCGGGCAAGGATCTGCGGCAGTTTTATTATATTGCCGAAGGAGCGGAAGCCTACAGTGAAGCGGATATCATGCTGGGGTATCGGTTTATGGACAGCTACTGCGAACCTTTTCGGAGGCCGTTGGTGTACTGTTTCGGCATGGGAAGCAATATGGGACCTCACGACGGTACGTCCCTGTTTTCTGAATTTTTGGATGACGTGGCCCAGCGGAGAAGCAGGGCTGTTGTAGTATGCGGCGGAAATGAGGGTAATCAGGCAGGACATTTTGCAGGGGAAGGAGATACGGATGTAGAGCTGAGAGCCGGCGAAGGTGTAAACGGTTTTACACTGGAGATTTGGGGAAGCATACCGGAAATTTTTTCGATTATTATCATGTCGCCGGGCGGGGAGAGCAGTGCGGTGTTAAGCAGTATTGTGAGCGGCAGTAAACGGATCCAGTTTATTTTTGAGCAGACTTTGATCTATGTGGAGGCTGAACTGGCGGAACAAAGTTCCGGCAGGACGCTCATGGTGCTGCGGTTTGAAAATCCGACTCCCGGAATCTGGAGAATCAAGATGCGCAATGCCGGCACTTTTCACATGTGGCTGCCGGTTAAAAATTTTTTGAGTGGAGAGGTTTTCTTTTTAGCACCGGATCCGGAGGTCACTTTGACGGAACCCGCATATGCTCAGGAGGTCATTACCATTTCCGCATATGCGGATGCAACCGGGGCTTTCTGGGGAGAGAGCGGCAGAGGATTTGCGGTGGACGGAAGGATCAAGCCGGATTTTGCCGCGCCCGGAGTGGATATTCCGGTGCCCGGAAGAGCGCCTCTTGCGCTGTCAGGCCCGGCCGGCGCGGAGGACATGAACAGCCTCGGAAGTTTTACGGTTACAGGCAGCAGTATGGCGGGAGCCATCACCGCCGGCGCTGTCGCACAGTTCTTGGAGTGGGCGGTTGTGAGAGAAAACGATGTGTTTATTAAGGGGAGAGAAATCAAAAGCTATTTCCAGAGAGGAGCTTCCAAGGAGGCGGGAATGGAGTATCCCGACAGAAGATGGGGGTATGGGAAATTGAATCTGCAGCAGACCTTTGAGGCGCTGCGGGTGTGATCATAAATATAATTATGCATATCCGGCTGCACTGGAAGATTGTGCTGCTGTGTATCTGGGGATGCTTAAAGAGGGTGATCTGCCGGAAAATATAGCCCTTATAGGTGAATCAGCGGACGGTACGGTAGAATATGATGTTCCAACTATGAAGATGCAGGAATATTCTCCGGATGATATTTCGGATAATATGGAGGAAATCTTTTTCTTTAGAATATAACATCAGGAAGGGGACATACTATCTCATATATTTATTTGGGGAATATTTAAATAATATATTTGCAAAAATGTTCCCCAATACTTATTGATTATTGGAGAACATTATGATATAAATATTGCAAAGATTGTTCCTTAGAGGAGGAGAAACAATGGCAGCACAGTATAATGAGATACAGGAGTTGCTCAGAAGTCGTGCAGATCTTCATGCAAGACTGAATTTGATGCCCTATGACGGTACACCTGAAATCAAGGAACGTGGTGATGGAAAATATCTCTATGTAAGAAAGCGTGTGGCGGGCAGACAGACATCTGTTTATGTGGGTGCATATACCGAAGAATTGTATAATTTGCTTCTTCGTAATGCCAGAGAAGCCCGTGAGATCAGAAAATCACTCCGAAGAATTGAAAAGCAACTTGCCGCAGCCGGATATTCTGAGGATGAACTTTCTGCTGATGTTATAAATAACATAGCATTTGCGCGTGCCAATATGAAAATGAATATCTATGATCAGGCTGTTTTAGAGGGTGTTGCAACATCCCTTCCACAGACGGAAGAAATCATAGAAAATGGAATGGTTTCCGGTATGACGGCTGCCGATGTGCAAAAGATTTTGAATCTGAAACACGCATGGGAGTTTATTCTGGACCGTGATGTGGCTGCCAGCCGTTCCGACTATTATATGCTTAGCCATATTGCAAGGCTTGTTAATGAAGGCTTTTTTGCAGAAGGTGGTCGGATCCGAGGCGTTCCCGTTGCCATAGGCGGTTCGTCTTATGTTCCGCCTCTGCCCAACGAACTGGACGTAAAAGACAAAATCCGGGAGATTGTGGAGGAAAATGACGAGGCTATTAACATAGCTATCAAACTTTGCCTTTACTGTATGAAAACTCAGATATTTCTGGATGGCAATAAACGCGCCTCTGTCATTTTTGCAAACCATTATCTCATTTCACATGGCGGAGGTTTTTTGGTAATTCCCGAAAAGGAAGTACCGGAGTTCAAACGAATGCTTGTAAAATATTATGAAGGAGAAGAAATCTCTGTTATTGCTGCTTTTATGAAAGAGCGCTGTTGGAAAACAATGTAATTTCTTTTATACGACGAGCAGAATCCGGAAACACCCGCTTTCGTTTTCGGCGAAAAGCAGTAAATCAATTATTCGGTTTGCTGCTTTTTATATTGTTCTGATGATTATATATGAAAGGATAGTGTCAAAAGTTTTTTCAAATTTTTTGGAATTTTTAACTAAACATTTTCGATAAATAATCATCTATATCAGCTCTTGAGTGAAAGACATAAATGCTTTTTTCACTTTTGTATCTATCAAGCAGTTCATATACGATTGGCAATTCATTTTTAGGGAAATCAATAATCCATTGTCTAAATTCTTCATCAAATTTTGTCTCTATCCATGGCATATCTACACGTTGTTTGCCTATGCGTGATTCTGCTCCAGCCAAACATTCCTCTACTGGAAAGTCCAGTAAAAATATAGCTTCACACGATTGAATACGCATTTCAAGTGTTCTTCCGTAATTTCCATCAAGAATCCATTTATCCTTTAAAACAATTTCTTTTAATTTTTTGTCAAATATATTTCTGTCAACAGTTGTTCTGTTAGGCTTGTGCCATAACATATCAAGATAATATAAAGGCAAGTGAGTTTTATCACTCAGTATTCTTGCAAATGTGCTTTTTCCTGCACCCGGACAACCGATTATTATTGCTTTTTGAAACATAAAATGGTTTCCTCCAGAACAAACTATCTTTTTGATAAATTCTGATTTGTTGAGTCGATTATAACACCGGATTCCTGTCATATCAATGCGCCTATCTCTTTTTTAATTTGTATCCCTGTTTCTGTCAACATAAAAAGATATTTAAAATATTTTCCTTGACAGAGTAGACGAGTGGTGATAATATACAATATGTAAACGTTTCCATATAAATAGTAAGTAAAAACAAAGGAAATGTTTGTAAAAGTAGAAACGTTTTCACATAAAACAAGCATATAAATCTCCGCAGGAAACAAAATGATTCTTGAAATAAAATAAATTATATGATATTTTTGGAAAGATATACAAACGTTTCCACAAGAAAGGAGAGAGTATGAAAAGAAGAGCAACGATAAAAGATATTGCATTAGAAGCAGGTGTGGCGGTTTCAACGGTATCCAGATATATCAACAGCAATGGCTATGTGGAAGAGGAGACAGGGAAAAAAATTGCGGAAGCAATAAAGCAGTTAGACTACAGGCCAAACAGACTTGCCCGCGGGCTGAAGACCAGCTCGACCAAAAATATTGTGCTGATTGTTCCCGATATACAAAACCCGTTTTATTCCACGATGTCCGTCGTTTCGCAAAGACTTTTGAAAGAAGAAGGTTATACATTGAGTCTTTTTAATACATTCGGAAATATGAAAGAAGAGATGGACAGTGTGAAAAGCGCGGTCATGATGGGGACAGATGGTATTATTCTGGCGGGCGGCCACTTTTACAGTGAGGTGAAAGAAATGCTTTTGGGAATGGAAGTTCCTGTAATACTTGCAAACGGGATAGACACGGATCTGTTTGATGTTGTATTGTGCGACGAAGGTGAGAGCACCTATATGGCAACGAAATATCTTATTGAACAAGGGCATAAAAAAATCGCCTTCGTGGGGGCGGCGGTAAACAGTCAGACCGGAAAGAACCGCGAAAACGGATATAGAAGGGCTTTGGAAGAAGCGAGGATATCCGTTGATTCGAGCTATGTTTTTATTATGGGGAATGTATTGGACAGTGATGCGGGACACAAAGCAGGCTATTATTTTTCGGCATTGAAAGAAAAGCCAACAGCGGTATGTTGTGCAAATGATCTGATTGCTCTCGGGGTATATCAAGCCTGTAATGAAATGGGAGTGGACATTCCCGGACAGATTTCGATAACCGGAGTCGATGATATTATATATTCTGATTTGTGTAATCCTAAATTAACGACCATCACAAATGACAGCGCGGAATATGCAAGAATATTTGTCAGGGCTTTGTTGGAACGTTTAAACGGTGAATATGAGGGGAAACCGAGAAAATATCGGATTCAGAGAAAACTGATCATCAGGGATTCGGTAGCAAAAAGCAATTAGTGCCGTAAACGGCATTAAAAATAAAAAAGAAAAAGGAGAAGGAACATGAAGAAAAAGGGAACAGCAGTATTGATGGCAGCAGTGGTCATGGTTGCCTGCAGTCTGGCAGGATGCGGCAAAGAGGATAAACTTGTAGTTGGCATGGCGATGAACACAGAGATCGATTTTGTGAGTGATCTTCAGAATTCATTAGAGGAGAAGGGGGAAGAGGCAGGAATCAAGTTTATTTTTACAAATGCAAACAATGACGCCGAAAAGCAGCTTTCGGATATTGATTCTTTGATTGCACAGAATCCCGACGTTATTGTCATGAGAGTTGTTGATTCGGATGCGGCTGTTTCCTGTGTGGAAGCGATAAAGAATGCAGGGATAGCTTGTGTCATTCAGGATACGCCCGTCAATACGGATATTTATGACTGCCGTATTGTAGGGGATCAGTCCATGGTGGGGCAGCTGATCGGAACTTATATGCAGGAGTGGCTTGATGAGGATGAAAGCAGAATCATTAACATGGGATATATCAACGGAAACACAAATGAAGTGATCAAAAAGAGAGAGACCGGGATATATGATGCTGTAGACGTTTCGAGAGTCAATACGTTCGCTTCACAGGTCTCCATGGGGTTTTCCGCGGAAGGAGCGATGGCTTATGCAGAAGACTGGCTTCAGTCGCAGCCTGATATGAACTGTATTGCCTGTGCAAATGACGAAATGGCGGCGGCTGTGATTCAGGCGCTCTCTGCTGCAGGCACGGATTTTGATAACTTTTTGGTATTCGGATGTGACGGAGGCGACATCGGGCAGCAGTATCTTCAGAGCGGCGAACTGGATGCAACAGTGTCGCAGAGCGCGTCAAAGGTTGCAGATGCGATCATTGAAGTAGCAAAAGGAGTAGCAAGCGGTGAGTCATATGAAAATAAGATATATAATCCGGATTGCTATGAACTGATGACTGCTGACAATATGGAAGAGGTTCTGAAAGAAAAATGATCGGAGCATGATTAAAGTGGAGAGCGCCATGGAAAAGAACGAAATTATTTTGAAGGTTAAAAACATCACAAAGAGTTTTCCGGGAGTGACAGCTTTAAAAGGGGTTGATTTGGACATTTACTCCGGGGAGGTACATGCGCTTCTCGGCGAAAACGGTGCGGGAAAATCAACGTTGATGAAGATAATACTGGGCATGTATCAGCCGACATCAGGGGAAATGGAATATAAAGGAGAAAGATATGTGCCCAGATCTCCGATGACGGCGCTTCATAAAGGGATTTCCATGATACATCAGGAGATCAATTTGGTTCCAACCACTTCAGTAGCTGAGAATGTGTGGATTGGAAGAGAATATTTGTTTGGAAACAGATGTTTTATCAATAAGCAAAAACAGGAGAAAGCAACAGAGGAAATACTGGGCAGGCTCGGTCTGCAGATTGCACCATCCACATTGGTTTCTGCTTTGAGTATTGCAGAGATGCAGCTGGTTGAGATTGCGAGAGCGGTATCTTACGATTCAGATATTATCATCATGGACGAGCCGACCAGTGCGCTCACGGATGAAGAGGTAAATAGATTGTATGATATCATTTCCTCTCTTCGTGAACAGGGGAAAGCAATTATCTATATTTCCCATAAATTTGACGAAATTTTTCATATCTGTGACAGGGCGACGATATTCAGGGATGGTGAGTATATCGGGGAACGACTGATCCGTGAGACGACAGAGGAAGAATTGATCAAACTTATGGTTGGCAGGGAGATGAATGATATGTTTCCGAAACTTGAGGTGGAGATTGGGGAACCGGTTTTGGAAGTGAGCCACCTGACTATGAAAAACGTGGTTAATGATGTTTCCTTTACAGCGCATAAGGGTGAGATTTTGGGATTTGCCGGACTGCTCGGGGCGGGACGTACTGAAATCATGGAAACGTTATTTGGGATCACCCCCAAGGACGGAGGCACAGTAAAACTGCATGGAAAAGAGATCGATGTAAGAAATCCCAAGCAGGCAATCGACAGAAAAATAGCGATGGTGACAGAGGACAGAAAACATACGGGGCTGATTGCAATACAGTCTGTCCGTGTAAATGAATCGCTTGCATATCTCAGAAGAATCACGAAAGCAGGATTTTTAAATCAAGAGAAGGAAAAAAAGGATACCGATGAGATGGCAAAAAGAATGCGGATCAAATTCCCATCTATGAACAGTGAGATATCTCTGCTTTCGGGAGGCAACCAGCAGAAAGTCATCATAGGAAGATGGCTGCTTACCGAACCAGATGTACTGATCATGGATGAGCCCACCAGAGGGATCGATGTAGGCGCAAAAGCTGAAATTTATAAACTTATAGGGGATTTGGCAAAACAGGGAAAGACGATACTGGTTGTCTCTTCTGAACTTCCGGAGATCATGGGAATTTCGGATAGGGTTCTTGTGGTCAGAGAAGGAAAAATTACAGGGGAATTTTCCCGCGATGAATTTGATTCAGACGAGATTATGAAAAAGGCTTTTGGGATTTGAGATCAGGAGGAAGGAAATGAAAAACAAAAACAATCACGTACTGTTGCTTGTTTTGAACAATAAAGCGATTATTCTTACGATTTTGATGCTTCTTGTATCGGTGGTGCTTACCGGAGGGACCACATTGGGGAGTAATAATATTGCCGGTGTCATGAGACAGATTTCCGTGCTGGCCATCATCAGTATCGGGTATACGATTCTTCTTGGCGGCGGAATGATGGATCTGTCCGTTGGAAATATTGTCAGCCTCTGCGGAGTGGTTTATGGAATAGTTTCGCTGCATATGCCGCTATTCCCGGCGCTCATGACAGCGATCTTGCTCGGTGCGTTTTGTGAACTGATAAATGGGGTTATGATCAAAACTTTTAATCTGCCCAATTTCGTCCTGACATTGGCCACCGGACAGATATACAAAGGAATTGCTTCGATTTTAACGGATGGGAAATCGGTTGGAGGATTGAGTGACAGTGTGAAATATCTCGGACAGGGACAGATACTGGGATTTTTACCGATGCCCTTCTTTATCATGATTATTGTCGTGATTTTAATGGCAGTTTTGATAGGCAAAACCACATATGGGCGTCATGTGCTTGCAGCCGGAGGCAATCTTTTTGCGGCAGAAGTTTCCGGGATACGCACTAAATTTATAAACATTACGACAATGATGATAGGCGGACTTTGCTTTGGCCTTGGAGCAGCGGTGCTGACGGGCCGTGTGGCGTCAGCAATTCCCACAGCCGGAGAGAATTATCTGATGGATGCGATTGCGGCGGTAGTGATTGGAGGTACGCCGATGCGGGGAGGAAAGGCAAAAGTGGTAGGAACACTGTTCGGTGTTGCGCTGATAGGCGTTATCAATAATATGCTGAATCTTCTGAATGTCTCTTCTTACTGGCAATGGGTGTGCAAAGGGATCATTATTATAGTGGCAATCGTTTTGGATTCTGTAACAGATCGCACTTTTATGTCACAGAAAGCATAGGAATGGCAGGATGATTGAAAAACAGGCGAAAATAAATTGTTTGTGTGAGCGGATGGATTCACCGATAGGGATAGATTGTAAAAGCCCGATGCTTAGTTGGACGCTGGATCATATGTATGGAACGCAGAAACGATATCATATTCAGCTGAGCGAATTCAAACAGATGGACAGGATTGTCTGGGATGACGGTTTTGCAGAGACGAATAAAAGCAGCAGCGTGATACCGGAAAATATATTGAAAAGCGGAAGAACATATTATTATACGGTCGAAATTGAGACGGAACAAAAGCTGAGAGTAAAAAGCGATGTAAATACGTTCACGACGGGCATTCTGGAAAATGTGTGCTGGGATGAAGACTGGATTGGGGGAGCCGGTGTGAGAAACCATTCTTATCTGATCCGCTGGCCTTTTTATCTGACGGAAAAACCGGCGGCAGCGACGGCCTTTGTGGCCAGTCCGAATTATGTTATCACATCTTTTAACGGGCGTAGGTGCAGGGATATTTATCTCGGAGCGCCTACGGAATTCACAAAAACGGTATTGTATGAGACGTTCCCTCTGAAAGCGGAAGAGGGAGAAAATGTCCTCGGAATTGAAATCGGAAACGGGCTGTTTGCAATAGAGGCGGCAGAACGGGGAATTGCCAAGAGCGAGCATATCTGTGCCGTCAAAATACGGGTGGAATATGAAGACGGAAGGCTAGAGTGGTTAGAAAGCACATCTGAGCAGTGCTATTGCACGGATAAGGCTCCGTCTGTCAGAAACAGTGTATATACAGGGGAGCATATTGACAGGAATCTGATAAAAGACGGGTTTGATATACCGGGATATGTTATGACAGAAGAAGATGGCTGGCAAAAAGTGTTTCAGCAGGATCCGCCGGGTGAAAAGATCGTCAGCCGGATGATGGAACCGATCCGTATCACGGAGAAACTTGTTCCTGTACGGATTTGGAAGCTGGACAACGGAAGTTTTACTGTGGATTTCGGACAGAATTTCGCCGGCTGGGTTCGTCTGATCTGCCGAGGAGAAAAAAATGATGTTATCACAGTAAAATATGCGGAACTGGAGAATGCGGATCATTCCATCAATGACAGTTCTTATAACGGGATCCATATATCGGATTTGTTTGTGCTGAGAGGAGAGGAATCGGAAACGCTGGAGCCCAGATTTTCGTACAGGGGGTTTCGCTATGTCAATATAGAAGGCCTTTCGGAGAATCTGAAATTTGACCGCATCATAGGATGTGTGGTGCACAATGATGTTGCGCGGATCAGTGATTTTAAAACGAGTGATGACCTGCTGAATCGCTTTTATAACAGTATGCTGTGGTCCGAAAGAAGCAATTTGCATGGTGTTCCGACAGATTGCCCTCAGAGGGCGGAGCGTGTGGCCTGGCTCAATGATATGACGGTGCGCAATGAATGCGCCCTTTACAATTATAGACTTTCCAACTTGTATAAAAAATGGACCGGGGATATCAGGGACTGTCAGGGAAGAGTCAGCGGAGCAATTACGGATACGGCGCCTTTTTTCAGGATGGGGCAAAAGCCGGCGGATCCGGTCAGCACCAGTTTTCTGTTAGTCCCATGGAATGTCTATTGTTTTTATGGGGACAGCACGATTATTGAGGAGAATTACGAGGCATGTAAAAGGTGGGTTGCCTTTTTAAAGAAACACTCTGATCACTATATTGTCCGCTATTCACCGATGGGAGACTGGGCGAGTCCGAAACAATGGTGTGATGCGGACAGTATTGGAGCCGGTGCGGTTTCGCGCATAACCCCTCCTGTTTTTATGGCTACAGGTTATCTGTATTACAATTATTTATTGCTGGCCAAGATGGCGGGGGTTCTGGGGATCGACAGAGAAAAAGAGCGCTTTGCGGAGGAGGCAGAGCAGGTAAAGAATGCTTTTTTGAAAGAGTATTACAGGAAAGAGGAGGGTTTTTTTTGTACAAACAGTCAGGCATGTAATGCCTTTCCGCTTTATCTTGACATGCTGGAAAAGGAGGAGGAGAAAAAAGAAGTTTTGGGACATCTCCTGAAAAATATCGTACAAAATAACTATCACCTTACAACAGGAAATCAGTGCAGCAAATATGTGGTGGAAGTATTGTTCCAAAACGGATATATCGATGAGGCGTTTCATCTGCTTACGCAGAAGACCTATCCGAGTTGGGGCTATATGTTGGAGAATGGCGCGACTACATTGTGGGAGCGCTGGGAAAAAGTGGATGCTTATCATGGAAAATCCAATATGGCTTCCTTCAATCATGCAATGTCAGGAGCCGTTGCATCCTGTTTTCACAAATATCTGGTCGGAATCAGACCGGATGAAGGAGCGCCGGGATTCAGCAGTGCAGTGATTCGGCCGTTGATACCGAAACAATTACAGTACGCGTCAGGAAGCATTGTAACGCAGGCGGGAAAATACAGCTGCTGCTGGAAGAAAGGCGAAAGAGGCAGTTTGAGCGTGAAGGTGGAAATTCCGTTTAACTGTGTGGCAGATGTTTATCTTCCGGTGAAAGATAATCTGGTGTGGAGAAAGCAGGACCGGAAGTGCAGCGGTGAAACGGTCTGTGTTTCAGAGGGAAACTTTATACATATGAAAGTGCGGTCAGGCATTAAAAAATTTATAGGAAGTGCAAAAGAATGAAGGTATTAAATTTTGGATCCTTAAATATTGACAAGGTATACAAGGTCGTGGATTTTGTGCAGCCCGGAGAGACGATTTTATCATTGGACTATCAGGAGTTTTGCGGCGGGAAAGGATTGAATCAGTCCATTGCGCTTTCAAGGGCAGGGACTATGGTGTATCATGCCGGGGCGATCGGCGAGGATGGGATGCGATTGAAGAGCGCGCTGGAAGAGGCGGGGGTAAAGACCACATTTTTACAGGTACTATCGGAGCCGAGTGGTCATGCGGTGATAGAGGTAGATGGGAGCGGACAAAACAGGATCATTGTCACGCAGGGAACTAACGGAAGAATTACGAAAAACTATGTAGATGAGGTGCTCGGACATTTTGAAAAGGGAGACATTTTACTTCTTCAAAATGAGATATCCAATATTTCTCATATCATGGAGAACGCGAAAGCAAAGGGAATGATCATTGCCCTTAATCCGTCGCCGACCAATAAGGCATTATACGAATACCCGCTGAATCTTGTAGACATATTTATACTGAATGAAAAGGAAGGAATGGCGTTGACGGGGACGCCGGAATGCTGTCAGGAAAAGATTTTGGATTGTCTGGAAAAAAGATATCCGGAAGCGGTATTTGTTCTGACGCTCGGAGCGGAGGGAGCATGTTACCGCGGAAGGGGAGAGCATTGTTATCAGGCGGCTTTCTCAATAGATGCAGTGGATACAACAGCGGCCGGAGATACGTTCTGCGGGTATTTTATGGCGGAATATGTTAATGGAAAACGGCCGACGGAGGCGCTTTTAACAGCGACGAAGGCCAGCGCGATCGCTGTGGGAAGAAAGGGCGCATCCCCAAGTATTCCGACGATGGAAGAAGTGGAAGAATTTCCGGAAATTATACAATAAGTATGTAGAAAAAGGCAGTGGATGGCCTAAACGAAAAATGGCAATAACTCCCTCTTTACAACGGAATATGTGTTTGTTATATTGAAAAAACAAACATACGTTCTGAAAAGAGGTGAGTGGAATGGAAGATCAGGTACATGGAGGGATATACGAGACAGAGGCAGTCAATATTCCGATCCAGATCCTGTCGGTTACAGATCGTGACGGCAGGATCACTCCCCTGTGGTTTCGGCTGGAAACGGAAGAACATGAAATCAGGAAATTCCGAATAGAGGATATCATATCGCGGGGAGAAAAAAATTATGTCGGAATAAAGGAGAAACAGTTTGTATGTCGGATCAGGCAGGGCAAGATTTGTAAAACACTGGAGATGAGATACAACACGACAACCCAGAAATGGCGGATCTTTCAGTTTCTGTAAATATGGGAACCTATATTTTTCATATAGATGCAAACAGTGCATTTCTCTCTTGGAGTGCGGCATACCGGGTGAATATACTGGGGGAAAAGATCGATCTGCGGCTGATCCCGAGTATTGTGGGCGGGGATGAAGAAAAACGGCACGGGATCGTACTTGCCAAAAGTACGCCGGCGAAAAAGTACGGTATTAAGACCGGGGAAGCCATTGTAACCGCAAAGCAGAAATGTCCGGGGCTTGTTGTCGTGCCTCCGGATTATGGTTTATATGTCAGCGCATCCAGAGCATTTATTGAAAAACTAAAACAGTATACGGAGCAGGTGATCCAGTACAGCATCGATGAGGCCTGGGCGGTTTTTGACGGCTGTGAAAAGCTGTACGGGAAGGGACAGATGGTGGATCTGGCCTATGGGCTGAAGGATGAAATAAAAAGGGAACTGGGATTTACGGTGAATATCGGGATATCCACAAATTTTCTTTTGTCAAAAATGGCCGGGGATTTTTCAAAACCGGATAAAGTCCATACCTTATTCCCGAACGAGATAGAAAAAAAGATGTGGACATTGCCGGTTTCTGAGTTGTTTTTCGTGGGAAAAGCCACTGCGGCTAAACTGCATAGTCTGGGGATCTTTACGATCGGGGAGCTGGCACAGGCGGATGAAGAAATGATCCGGGCGCATTTAAAGACGCCCGGAGAGATCATACAGGGATATGCGAGAGGGGAAGATCTGCAGCCCTATCTGTTTACGCACGAGGCGAATAAGGGATACGGGAACAGTCTGACAGCGCCCGTGGATGTTGTGACAAGGGAGTACGCGCAGCACTTAATGCTCTCCCTCTGCGAGACAGTGGGGATGAGGCTGCGGAGTGACCATGTGAAAATAAAAGTGGTAAGTGTGCATATCACCACCTGTGAGTTTCAGTACGCCGATAAGCAGATGCAGTTGTTCACATCTACCGATGTGACGGAGGAAATTTATACGGCGGCATGCAAAATATTCAAAAAGCTTTGGGACGGAAGGACGCCGATCAGACAAATCGGCGTGCATACTTCAAAAGTAGAAAATAATACCGGACGGCAGTATAATCTTTTTGACGGACACAAATATGACAGGCTGGAAACCCTAAACAGGACGGTAGATAAGATCAGGGAAAAGTACGGGGAGGATGCGGTATTCAGGGCGTGTTTTTTAAAGAGCAATGTCGCCCACATGGGCGGCGGTCTGGATAAAGAGAGGCGCAGCGGGGTAACATTAGGAATAGACGTGGAGCGTGAAAGGACAAGAAATTTGTAGGGCGGGGAAAGTTATGTGCGGTGTGTTTTATGTGGATGACGATGTGATACAAGGCGCTTGTGTTTTTCGGGGAAAAGAAATATAATCTTGGAAACGGAGGCTGAATAGATGAAATTGTTGGTTGTTGAGGACGATTTAACTCTGAGTACGGTGATGTGTTTTGAACTGGATCGCAATGATTATCTGACGGTTGCCGCCTATAATTGTAAAAAGGCGTACCAGCTTATTCAAAGCGACCATTTTGATCTGGCAATACTTGATGTGAATTTGCCGGATGGAAATGGTTTTGACCTATGCCGCACTATAAAAAAGGTATCCCCGCAAATGCCGATCATATTTTTGTCGGCGAATGATCTGGAACAGGATATTTTGAATGGCTTTGATCTCGGCGCAGAGGATTACGTTACAAAACCGTTCAATATGAAAATACTTCTGCGGCGCATAGAGGTTGCGCTCCGAAGAAACCGTTCCTTAGAACAGCAAATGATGAACTGTTGGAGCGACGGCTTTCTTTCCCTTGACTTCAATAAACTTACCGCAGTTCGCAGGGACGAAAAAATCATCGTTACTTCTAATGAGTATAAGCTGCTGAAAGTTTTGATAGAAAATGCCGGAAACATACTGACTAGGCAGATGCTGTTGGAGCGGCTTTGGGATATGGAGGGCAATTTCGTTGACGATCATGCGTTGACTGTCACGATCAATCGGTTAAGAGACAAAATTGAAGACGATACCCATACATATATCAAGACGGTGCGCGGTATGGGATATGTTTGGACGGGGGAAGCGGTATGAAAGAAATGCGCCTGACAGGATTTTGCCGAAGACTGCTTTTGGGTCTTGCTTTTTGTACCGGAATGACAGGACTTTTTTTCCCTTATATTCCCCAAGAGCTCATACGCGGCTTTCTATTTGTTTTCTGTGCTGTCGCTTTTATTGCAACAGTATTTTGGGCTCTTTGGCAGAGCCGGCAGCTTTCTGATCTTTCAAATGATATATGTGAAATCGTTGACATTCTGATGGAGGGGCAGGAATCCAAAAGCTTTTTTCCGTATGAAGAAACAGTTATCTCAAAGGTACAGGATAAGCTGCTGCAATATTATGAGAAAATGAAAGATGAACAGCAGCAGAGCAGGCGGGACAAGCAGACGATACAAGAACTGGTTAGTGATATATCCCATCAGGTCAAGACGCCGACAGCGAACATCCGGATGATAACCGGTATTTTAAATCAGCATGAACTGCCGCCCGACAAGCAGCAGGAATTTTTGAACTTGATGGCTGTGCAGATTGACAAGCTGGATTTTTTGATGCAGTCACTGATTAAAATGTCCCGACTGGAGACCGGGGTTTTCGTTTTGCATTTGGAGGAGATGAGACTCAGTGATACGATTGCAGGCGCCATGAGTATGATACTGGCGGAAGCGGAAAAGAAAAGGATCCGGCTTTCGGCTGACTGCGATAGTAAATTGACCGTGAAGCACGATCCGAAATGGACGGCGGAAGCTATCGGCAACATTTTAGATAATGCGGTGAAGTACACGCCGGAGGGCGGTACAATCAGCATTACCGTGCGTCCGTGGCAATTTTATACCCGGATCGACATAAGCGATACCGGGATAGGCATTGATCAGGAAAATTATAATGCCATATTCCAACGCTTTTATCGGGGGGAGGAAGTGGCCGCGGAGGAAGGCGTCGGTTTGGGGCTGTATCTGGCAAGGGAAATCATCGCCAGACAGAATGGATATGTCACAGTAAAATCAAAAAAGGGAAAGGGAAGCACATTTTCGGTCTTCCTGTTAAGCTGACGGAGATAGTTGGATTATGGATATAGTGGAAATACGACGCTTGAAGAAATACTTCAGGGATGGATCGCAGGTAGTCAAAGCGTTGGATGGAATCGACCTGTCCATAGAGAAAGGAAAATTTACGGTCATTGTAGGCGCATCGGGCTCCGGAAAAACTACGCTGTTAAATACGATTGCAGGGCTGTACGAACCTACAGAAGGAACCGTAACCGTGGACGGGATGGATTTGTCAAAAATGGGAGAGGAACAGCTTACGGTATTCAGGCGAAGAAGGATTGGATTTGTCTTTCAGGGATACAACCTGATACCGGAATTGACGGTCAAAGAAAATATAGTATTTCCTCTGGCTCTCGATGACACCAGACCGGACCCGGCGTATTTTTCCGGCCTTGTGCATCTGCTGGGATTGGACAATTATCTGGACGCCCGCCCGCATATGCTTTCCGGCGGAGCACAACAGTGTACGGCGATTGCACGTGCCTTGATCACAAAGCCTTCGATCGTCTTAGCCGATGAACCGACCGGCAGCTTTGATATGAAAACAACACAAAATGTTGCCGGATTGCTCAAAATGACCGCCGCCACATTTCGCCAGACATTGCTTGTGATTACCCATAATCTTGATCTCGCCCAGCTTGCGGACCGGGTAGTGCGGCTGCAGGACGGAAAAATCGTGCGATAAGTTTGCCGGATCCATAGAACTGAAAATCGAAAAGAAAATAATGCCAAACAGCGGTAAACTTTTTATACGGATTTACCGCTGTTTTTCGTCACAAATTTGTGACATTCCTGTGCCTGAATTGTGACATGACTGTGATATCCTTATTTTGAAAATAGATAATTGCGAAACGCATTGTTTTTGTTGTTCAGTCGTATAAAATATACGGTCTAACGCAGGCACGCTTTCGCTGCGGCTTAACCGTAGCGGCAGTAAGCTCATGTGAAATTTAAAAATTTCCCATTTGCTAACTGCCGACGGTCTCGCAGCGCCTGCTTATGGATACGTAAATTTTATACGAGCAATACAGTAGAAAGAAGAGTTTCGCAATTGCCTATTATGCCAAAAACGGGAAAGGAGAATCATACAATGAAAAATATGTTAGGTGTTCTCACCGGGCGCAGTTTTCGAGCCGGCAGGATGCGAAACCTGATTGCGATATTGGCGATTATGCTGACTACAATTCTGTTTACTACTGTTGTCACGATCAGTTTGGGAGCGGCGGAATCTATAACTTTGACGATGCAGATGTTGAAGGGCAGCAGATCGGACGGTGATTTTCACAATATGACTGCTGAGCAGTTTGAGGCTTTGGAGGATGCCGATTTTATCCGGGAATACGGCCTGCGGATGCCGGTAGGTTTTCTGGAGAATACGGCTCATCA
Organism: uncultured Lachnospiraceae bacterium; assembly: GCA_910577955.1. Taxonomy (GTDB): domain Bacteria; phylum Bacillota; class Clostridia; order Lachnospirales; family Lachnospiraceae; genus 1XD8-76. Next base: position 15,192 of record CAJTNC010000010.1, on the reverse strand, counting down.
TAACGTGGAGTTTGATGTGCTGGATTCTGTTCAGGCTGATTTGACTTTCTGTATGCCCGTCCACGGCGGTATACCAAAGGCGGAAAACGAGATTGTTGCCTCGGATGCAGCGCTTAGAGATTTGGGAGTGGAGCCGGAGGTGGGAGCTGATGTCGCCATTGTGTTTACGGCTCACGGCCGGGAATATCAGCTGGATATGATCGTGTCCGGCTGGTTTGAAGCCACTGGTGAGCAAATTAGCATGATGTGGGCGGGAGAGGCATTTCGGGACGCGCATCCCGATATTTTTGAGTACACCTATGATCAGAACCGGGATATGGCCGGAACCTATTATTCTGACTTTACAGCGGCAAGCACGGTAGGACTTAGGGAAAATCTGGATCATTGGGTGCGGCAGATGGGCGGCGACCCGGACGCAGCCAACTCCGATACTTTATCCGCGACGATCAATGCGGTGACCAATCCTGCGCCGGAGCCTGCGACTCTTGTGCTTGGGGCTGTAATAATCATACTGTTTGTTCTTTGCGGATATTTATTGATCTACAATGTGTTTGACATTGCGGTGATGCAGGAGATCCGCCGTTACGGTCTGTACCGCACGGTGGGTATGAGCAGGCGTCAGGTAAAGAAATTGATAAACCTGCAGGCCTTGTGGCTTTCCGGCATTGGTATTCCCTTGGGCTTACTGATCGGCTATTTTGTCGGAAAAGCGACCTTGCCTTACATGATGCGTACCTTGTCTTCCAGCTATGAGAATGTAGCGATCCATGTAAATCCGTCCCCGATAATTTTTGCGGGGGCCGCGGTATTGTCCGCTTTTACCGTATTTCTTTCCACAAGAAAACCGATACGGGCCGCAGCAAATATTTCGCCGATCGAAGCGTTCCGCTATGTGGAGGCGGCAGGTGGAAAAACCGCGAAGAAAAGCACCGCCGGCGCCAGCCTGTTCCGGTTGGCATGGTCTAATTTGGGGCGTAATAAGCGGCGTTCCGCTTTTATAGTAGCTTCTTTGTCACTGTGCGTTATCCTGCTTAACTGTGTGGGGATCGCCGCTGACAGCGTGGACGTAGAAAAGCAGGTATCTTACAGCATTCGGACCGATTTCGCTGTTGTGAACATACTGAGCAAAAACATTCTGGAAGGATTTACCAGACGCGAGCATGGGCTGGGGCAGGAAGTGATCGACGCCGTCAACGCACAGTCCGGTGTAAAGGGGGCTTCGGCCATTTATAAAAATACGTTGGATGACAGTAATGTGACTTATGATTTTCCGGTGGAATTTGATTACACCGGCACTGACGAAGAAACCGGTATAAACTATGCGGGTACCGAGGAGGGAATCGTCTTTCATCTTGGCGATGACGGACGCGCGCTCTGCAATGTGTACGGTATGGAAGAAACAGCTCTTGCCCGTATGGATATTCAGGAAGGAGAAACAGATGCGCATAGCCTTTATGAGAAGATGGCAAACGGCGAAGGCGTATTGCTGGGAGTGAGATCCAATATGGGGACCTCCGTTTTGATACCGGCTTTCGATCTGCTGGATGTGGGCGACAGTATTACGGTTTTTAAAAACGGCGAACCGATGATGGAACTGCCTGTGTTAGCCAAGGCCGCCTTAAACGGTGACGATATGGAAATCAGCTATACCACTAACGGCACCATTGAAGTCGGCAGGGACGGTTTGTTCCTGTATCTTCCGACCGACGTTTACACGGAGATTTACGATGAACCGGTTATTTACAAATATTCTTTTGATGTAGAGGAGGAACAACAGGGGGCTATGAGTGAATTTTTGCAAAGCTATATAACGAATGAAGATCCCGGTCTGGGGTTTGCCTCTGCTGAAGAGGCCAGACAGGATGCTGTTACAACCCGTACCATGCTTCGATTTGTAGGCGGATTGATCGGCATTATCTTCGGTGCGGCCGGAGTGTTGAATTTAGTAAATACCATCATTACATCTATTCTGACAAGGCGTCGTGAATTTGCGGCCATGCAGAGTATCGGTATGACGGCGAAGCAGTTGACCCGGATGATGATTTGGGAAAGTGTTTACTATGCCATAGGCGTGTGTATTGCGGGCCTGCTTCTGTCTGTGCTGTTTGCTTTTACTGTGGTGAAGACGCTTATCGGCGATATTTGGTATTTTACGTTCCGTTTTACGCTCGTTCCCGCTGTCATTGTGTGTATTTTACTTCTGATCATTGCCGCCATTTTGCCGGTGATTGCATTAAAAGTATTCAATAAAGGCAGTATTGTTGAAAAGCTGCGTGTTGCAGAATAATCGGATGAGGAGGATTTGACTATGAGTGCTGATATCATTTTACAGACAAGGAATCTGAAAAAATACTATGGAAAGGGCGAGACGCAGGTTCATGCTCTGGATGGTGTAGATCTGGAGATAGAGACCGGAAAGTTCGTTGCCATTGTCGGCACTTCCGGCTCCGGCAAATCTACTTTGTTGAATATGCTGGGCGGCCTTGATACCCCGACATCGGGAACGGTCACGATTGGCAATACGGAACTGTCCGGGCTGAAAGAGGAGCAGCTTACTGTGTTTCGCCGCAGACGTATCGGTTTTATCTTCCAGAACTATAATCTGATACCGACCTTGAATGTGTGGGAAAATATTGTTTTTCCGATTGCAATGGATGGACAGAAACCGGATAAAAAATTTATGGAGGAGATTGTCGGACTGCTGGGACTGGAACAGAAAATCCACAGTCTGCCGAACAACCTTTCCGGCGGTCAGCAACAGCGTGTGGCCATTGCCAGAGCCCTTGCCTCCAAGCCTGATATTGTACTGGCAGACGAACCCACCGGGAATCTGGATTCCAAGACCGGCGATAATGTGATCCGTTTACTGCAGATGACGAGCCGGAAATTCCGGCAGACTATTATTATGATTACCCATAATCCCGAAATTGCGCAGTTGGCCGATCGGACTATTCGTATTGAGGACGGCAGGATCGTGAGCTGACAGCAAATATTTGACGGGTTATCCTGTCCCGTAACGGCTGCGGTACTGATGAAGGGTACAGCCGGTAATATTTTTGAACTGCGTGCCCAGATGGCTCTGGGAGGAAAATCCGAGATAGGCCGCGATCTCAATATAGGAATACTCTGAGTAAGTGAGCAGATTTTTAGCGCGCTCTATTTTTTCACGGAGGATGTAGCGGGATAGGGAGATGCCTTCGCACTTTTGGAACAGCCCGGATAAATAGTTTGCGTTGAGATCCAGCGCAGCGGCCAGAGAGCGGACGGTCAGTTTGTCGTGCAGATGAGAATAAATATAGTTTTTACACCGCCGGATATGGGGATTTTTTTCCCTGACCGGCGTTCCTTTTTGCTGGCTCTTTTGTTCGTGGACCATGGCGGTATAGTGGAACTCCGCGTCTCTTGCAAGCTGCATGGCAGAAACGGGATCCCTGCACTCTTCAATTTTCTGAATGTAACTGTCCGAAAAGGAATAGGAGATTTCGTAGGAGAGACCGCCCCGAATCGCGGAGCGGCTGGCCAGTGTGATCAGCACGATAGCGTGATTTTTCGCCTGCCGCAGCGGATCTTTGGCCAGAGTGCCGATGGAGCCCACATAGTCTTCCGCGAGACTCTCACGCAGTTCGGTGATATTGCCGTTTTCTATGCTCCTTTGCTCTCTGAATTCCTGATCGTAAGGGTTGTGGGGTTTATCTGTTTCATTTCTCTCAAAAGTCATTTCCGTGTAGGTTTTCCGAATGTTTCTCGCCATGGAATTTTCCAGACAGTTTTCTTTAATGATGTCGGTCTCTCCCTCCGGCTTTTCCTCCTCCAGATGATATAGCAAGAGCAGAATGCGGACATAATCCGTGAGCCCGCACTCATACAGTGGAACGCGGGACAGCTCTGTCTGCGGCAGATCGTGGATGCGGTGGTTCAGATGAACAGTACCTTGTAAGATATTAGGGCCAACCAGATAGAACTCGTTCTGAAAGGGGATGACGCCGTAGATCAGATTCCCTTCTGCGGACACGATTCGGGGGAGCGTGGCGGAGGATTCCTCAATCAGTGGTTTTATCAGTTCTTCCGGCTGCAGAACGGAAATCGGAAAATCTCTTCTGGAACAGCAGGAGGAAACCATTCGGTATGTGCCGTCATATCTGCAGATGCAGGTGTGCAGATAGCGGGAAATGTAGTTCATCAAGGACAATTCGTTCATGGTGATTTTCATTTTAGGACACCTCCTGTTTTCGTACTGCCCGCTGCCATCGCAGTCATGCTGTTTTGTATCTCTGCTGCGCTTCATTCCGAGTCTGTATAATGTCTGCTGACATTGTATCACATAATCAGTGAAAAGTGATAAAAATATGAGATATTTGATATAGAATTTTTGATTTTCTTTCTACAATAAGCAGGTAAAGAAGAGAAAACGGCCGTTTAAAGTGAAAAACAATAATGTGAAGGAGGATGAATGGATGAAAGTAAAGGGAGTAAATCTGGGAAATTGGCTTGTGCTGGAGAAGTGGATGAGTCCGGCTCTGTTTGATGGAACGACGGCGGAGGATGAGTATTATCTGCCTGCGCAGTTGTCGCCGGAAGTCTATGAGGCGCGCATCAAGATACATCGGAGCGAGTATATCACAGAGCGTGATTTTGCAACGATCAAGAGGATTGGACTAAATACAGTCCGTATTCCGATACCCTACTTCATCTTCGGCGACAGACCGCCATTCATCGGGTGTATCGGGGAACTGGATAAAGCTTTTGCCTGGGCGGAAAAATACGGCCTTCAGATATTGATTGATCTGCACACGGCGCCTCTTAGTCAGAATGGATTTGACAATGGCGGGATCTGCGGTGTCTGTAAGTGGAGCCAGACACCTGAGGAAGTGGAATTTGTGTTAAATGTGTTAGAGAAGCTGGCGAAACGCTACGGGAAGAGGCAGGGGTTATTCGGCATCACGCCGATCAATGAGCCGATCACGGAACCGATGTGGTCCATAATGGATGTGGAAAACCGCTATGAAGCCGTAGACAAGGAACTGGCGGCCGGCAGCGCACCGAATACGTTGGAGTTTTTAAAAAAGTTTTACAGGGACGCTTATGATAGGATTCGGCCGAATATGGCGGAGGATAAATATGTGGTGTTCCACGATGCATTTCAGATCCATGCGTGGAAAGAATTTATCACACAGCCGGTATTTCAGAATGTTATGCTGGATACCCACCAGTATCTGATGCTTGCCGAGGCTATGGGCTGCGAACAGACATTGAACGGCTATATTAAATATATACAGGAGTCCTATGCAAAGGATATTGCGCAGGTACAGGAGTATGTGCCGGTTGTCTGCGGAGAGTGGTGCCTGTTCAACTCCTACGCGGTGGGGGTGGACACAAAGGGCGGTCAGAGCATTCTGAACGGAATGGATTTTCAGGAAAATGAGCAGCTGATGGATGAGGAGACAAAAAAGCACTTGTACGCTCAGCTGGCAAATGCACAACTTGCGGCCTGGGATCAGGGGGCCGGGTATTTCTATTGGAGTTATAAGCTTTTGCTCGACACGGTGAATGAGAAGAACTGGGGCGGATGGGATTGCTGGGATCTGGGAAAGAGCGTGGATCTTGGGTGGTTCCCGGCAACTGTATAAGGTTTACATAACAAATGGGCAGCGCTTTAAAGGGCGCTGCAGAACCGGAAACGGCAGTATCCGGAAGGGATGCTGCGAAACTGGAATAGGAGAGAAGAAAAATGAGTGTTCAAACAAAAAAATCGGATTCCAACGAAAAATTATCATTCCTTGAGCGTGTTGCCTATGGCCTGGGAGATTATTCGGGAAATTTGGTATATTCGGCAATCTCAGCTTTTTTGCTGGTGTATTATACAAATGTTCTGGGGGTGGCGGCGGCAACGGCAGCCTCTATCATGGCGGTTTCAAAAATATTTGACGGCATATCGGACCTGATTATGGGCCGCATCGTCGATAAGACAAAGAGCAAGTGGGGAAAAGCGCGCCCTTGGATCTTGCGGATGTGCTTTCCGCTTGCGGTCTGCACCGTGCTGATGTTTTCGGTACCGGCAAGCCTTGCGGGCTCTGCGCAGATTGCGTATATGTTTCTGACGTACAATTTGGTTTCCACTATTTTTTTCACCGGCCTAAATGTCCCCTATGCTACGCTGCAGGGACTGATGACGACAAATCAGTATGAGCGGGGCCTTCTCGGCAATTTCCGCATGCTGCTTGCCACTGCCGGTACCATGACGATAAACACGGTTGTGCTGAAACTGTGCGGGGCTTTCGGCGGCGGCGACCAGTACAGTCAGAAGGGATGGACATTGACGTTTGTGGTGCTGATGATCGTGTTTGTGCTGTTGAATCTGGTCACCTTCTTTTTCTGCAAAGAACGGGTGGTGGAGAATGCGGCACAGGGAGCGGAAAACGGTAAGGAGCCGTCCCTGATCAAATGTTTAAAGAGTCTTGTTGTCAACAAATACTGGATCATCATAGTGGTATTTCTGTTCAGCATGTATTTTATGATGTCCACTTTCTTTGGGGGGGCGGCCTACTATGCACAGTATGTGCTGGGGGATGTGAATCTTTATGCGACGATATCTAACCCTCTGTCCACGGCGCAGATCGTGATGATGTTTGCAACGCCGTTTATTATGAAAAAATTCGGAAAACGCTATACGGCGATGGCAGGCATGGCAATAGCGGCGATAGCATTTGCGCTGACTGCTTTTGTCGGAACAAATGTGACCATGGTCATTGGCTGCAATATCCTCAAAGGCGCAGCCTTCGGATGCATTGCGGCCACGATGTTTGGTCTGCTGCAGGATGCCATTACATACGGTTCCTGGCTGACGGGTGTGCAGGCCATGGGAATGGGAAACGCGGCATCCTCTTTCTGCATGAAGGTGGGTTCCGGTATCGGGACGGCGGCGCTGGGCTGGATCCTGACGGCCGGCAGTTTTGACAGCAATCCCACCGGTGAGGCGGCGCTGGCGGCTATCAAAGTGGGCTACATCTGGGTGCCGGTGATCACAACCGTTATCGGCGTCGTATGTATGCTGTTTTTCGATCTGGATAAACACTATGACGATGCAGTGAAAGATCTGGAAGCAGGAAGATGGAAGGGAAGCAAATAAATTAGCAAGATACAAGAAGAGGTCTGAAATGTGTGATTTAGTGTTTGGCGCGGCATATTATCCGGAGTATATGCCTTATGACAGAATAAAAAAAGACATAGAAATGATGAAAAAGGCGGGGATGAACACGCTGCGGATCGCGGAATCCACCTGGAGCAGTTTAGAGCCTGAGGACGGAAGGTTTGATTTTTCATATATCGACAAAGTTTTGGAGGCGGCGAAGGAGGGCGGTATGTCTGTGATCGTCGGAACGCCCACCTATGCGCTGCCTCCATGGCTTGTGCGAAAGGAGCCTGAGATCATGGTGGAGAAAAAAGAGGGCAGAGCAGCTTATGGGTCCAGACAGCTTATGGACATTGTCCATCCGGTTTTTCGGTTTCATGCGGAGCGTGTGATCCGCAATCTTGCGGAACACACCGCGGGGCATGAGGCGGTCATCGGCTTTCAGATCGATAATGAGACAAAGCACTATGGGAACTACGGAAAGTATGCGCAGGAACTGTTTGTGAAATACCTGCGGGAACGGTTCGGGACAACGGATGCACTCAACCGGGCGTTTTATCTGAACTACTGGAGCAATGCGATACATAGCTGGGATGATTTTCCCGATATGAGAGGATGCTGCAGCGCAGGACTTGGGAGCTGTTATGAGGCCTTCCTGCGAAGCCTCGCCGCAGAATACCTGAAGTGGCAGGCAGGACTTGTGGCGGAGTATAAGAGAAAAGATCAGTTTATCACCCATAATTTTGATTTTGCCTGGAAAAAATTCGGAGCAGAGATCGCTCAGGACGGGTATTCCTACGGAGTTCAGCCGGACATCAGTCATGCGGAGGCTTCCGGAGCGGTGAGCCTTATGGGGACGGATATCTATCATCCGACGCAGGATGAACTGACAGGCGCAGAGATCGCTTTCGGCGGAGATGAGATCCGCTGTCTGAAACAGAATAATTATCTGGTGTTGGAGACACAGGCACAGGGATTTAAGAACTGGACGCCCTATCCGGGACAGCTGCGGCTTCACGCCTACAGCCATCTGGCTTCGGGGGCTGCGGGGATGCTCTACTGGAACTGGCACTCCATCCACAATGGATACGAGGCCTGCTGGATGGGTCTGCTCAGTCATGATCTGGAGGAGAATGAGGCCTATCGCGAGGCCTGTCAGATTGGGAAGGAGTGGCGGAAATTCGGAGGACAAATCTGCCATCTGAAGAAGGAAAACAGGGTGGCGGTGGTGGTGGACAACGGATCTTTGGACGCGCTCAGGTGGTATCCGCCGGATAAGGACCTTTGCTATAATGACATCGTGCGCTGGGTGTATGACAGCCTGTATGAACTGAATATAGAATGTGATATAGTTGACATAAGTTTGCTTAAGCCGGAGCGTTACCGGATGATCGTGACGCCCGCTCTCTACAGTGTGTCGGAGGAGAACGTGAGAGCGCTTGAACAGTTCGTGAGACAGGGGGGTGTGCTTATGAGTACCTTCAGAAGCTTTGTGGCGGACAGAAATTTAAGCATTTATCCGGATAAAAAGCCCCACGGGCTCACCGGGTGTTTTGGCATGACATACCGACAGTTTACGGAGCCTGACAGGATCACGGTGGAGGGAGAGAGAGTCCGATTTTTTGCGGAGCTGCTGCAGGCGAAGGAAGCAAAGACTCTGGCCCGCTATGAACACAGATACTGGGGGGAGTACGACGCCGTGACAAGAAACAAGTGCGGGGAGGGTTCGGCCTACTATGTGGGGACTTATCTGGAGAAAGAGCAGTTAAAGAAGTATCTGCTCATGGCCGCGGCGGATGCGTGCATCGAAGCGCCGGCCCAGAGATGGCCGGTGATCGTAAAGAGCGGTACTGCCGACGGCAGGAAGTTACACTATATCCTGCATTACAGCGAGGAATGCAGGGAGATGGAATGTCCTTATGAGAAGGCGGCGGAACTTTTTTCGGGGAAGATCTATCAAAAAGGAGAGAAGATTCCGCTGAGAGACTGGGACGTGAAGATACTGGAGGAGAGATAGTTTGGTGGTTGGCGCCTGTGTGTGACAGCATACGGAAAGGGCTGCAGGCACCGGAAAGGACAGGGAATAAAATATGATCACAAATCCGATATTGCCGGGATTTAATCCCGATCCGTGTATCTGCAGAAAGGAGGAGGACTATTATCTGGCGGTGTCCACTTTTGAGTGGCTGCCGGGAATTCCGATCTATCACTCCAGAGACCTGAAGAACTGGGAACTATACAGCCATGTGTTTTCGGAGGGGCACAGTATCGATCTGCGCAGACTTCCGTCAGCTAAGGGCATCTGGGCGCCCTGCCTCACCTACTGCGAGGAGGAAGAGCTGTTTTATGTCGTATATGGTGTGATGAATTCCATGAATGCGCGGTACTTTGATGTGGATAATTTTCTGATCACGGCGAAGGATCTGCGGGGGCCTTGGAGCGAGCCTGTCTATCTGCACTCTGCCGGGTTTGATGCGTCGTTGTTTCACGACAGGAACGGGCGCAAATTCGTAGTGTCTCTGGATTGGGAGACAAGAGCCGGATATGAGAAGCCCGGCGTGATCTGTCTGGCGGAGTACGATCCGGCAAAGAAGGAGATTATCGGTTACCCGAAACGGATCTGGAAGGGCGGTACCGACAGAGGCTGTATCGAAGGCCCACATCTGTACCGCAGAGGAGACTATTACTATATCATGTGCGCGGAGGGCGGTACCGGCTACAATCACTGTGTGACCGTGGGGCGATCAAAAACAGTGTGGGGCCCCTATGAGAGAGATCCGGAAAATCCGATTCTCACCTCGGCACCGGGAAATCCAAACGAGCGCCGGGATCCGGATCATTTGAAACCGCAATATTACAACCCCGACTGTGGGCTGCAGAAGGCAGGGCACGGGAGTGTGGTCGATACACATAACGGGGAGACGTGGATGGTCTATCTCTGCGCCAGACCTTTTGTGCCGGAATTGCGCTGTACACTGGGGAGGGAGACGGCAATTCGGAGAATGAAATGGACGGATAACGGCTGGCTTCGCACCATAGACGGAAGCAATCTGGCGAAAACGGAGGAGGTGGAGAGCGACCTGCCGGAATATCCGACGGAGAAGATTCCTTCCTTCGACGATTTTGACACGCAGCAGCTCGGGAACTGGTACTATGCGCCGCGGATCTTGCCTCAGACTTTTGTGGATCTGAGAGTCAGACCGGGCTTTGTCAGGATCAGAGGGCAGGAATCCCGGACTTCTTTAAATCAGGTGAGCATTCTGGCGAGGAAGCTTTCCTCCTTCCGCGCCAGAATCACGACAAAAATGGAGTTTGTGCCGCAGGTGCACCAACACAGCGCGGGACTCATCCTGTATTATGACAATATGAACTATATCAATCTGCGGAAGTATTACAGCGAGACCCTAGGACAGAGTGCCATTTCGGTCATTCATCTGGAAAACGGGGAGAAGACGGAATTTTTGAACACTCGCATACCGGTGGAGGATTGTCCGATTTATTTCCGGCTGACGATCCGGGGCAGGGAGTCCTTTTTCTCTTGGAGTTATGACGGAGAGGATTATAAAAGAATCGGCAGGGTGTTTGACACTTCCAAATTCTCGGATGAATACTGCAGGTACGGAGAGTTTACCGGGACGATGGTGGGCCTAACCTGTGCGGATAAAGTGAAGCGGCAGCATTATGCGGATTTTGATTTTTTTGAATATGTGGAGGAAGCTTAGACGGCGGGAGGAAGGGGACTTCGTTATTTTTGCTCATCGGGAAAAGAGATCGATAAATGTAGATTTATCGGTTCAATAAAAGTCTAAAACAGGGCGGCGGTGACAGGCATTGACTATCCCGCCGCCGTCCCTGTCCTCGTCCCCCACGGATAGGCGGGAGTAAAGGGCTGTGATTTTGCTGTAATCATTCATGTGCATATCCTCCTGCGTCAATATTGGTGTTGCTTACAGTTAAGATTATGCACCTCAGGGAGCTTTTGCGGATCTGGCGCCCGGAAAACTGACGGCGCTGTTCAGAAGCCGGTTTGCGGATTATATCTACATTGCACACAGCGAGGACGACGGAGAGACTTGGAGCAGTCCGCAGCCCACGTGCCTTCCGAACAATAATTCTTCGATATCTGCCATAAAACTTGTGAGCGGCGCTTTGGCCGTCATATACAACCCGGTAAAATACAATGAGGACAGATCAAAGACCGTGTGGCCGGACCAGAGATGTCCGGTTACCATCGCCATCTCGGAAGACGGCGGAAAGACTTGGCCTTACAGACGTGTCGTAGAGCCTGGGGAAGGGTTTGTCGGAGAATATAACGATATCAATAATCGTCGGTACGAGTATCCGGTGATGATGCAGTCAAAGGACGGAAAGATCCATGCGGCATACAGCTTCGGGAACCGCAGATGTGTCAAATATGTGTGCGTGGATGAAAAATGGATCCGGGGAGAAAAAATGCTTCCGGGGGCGGAAGGAGATCCGAGTATGCCCTGTGTACGTTGACGGGGAGAAGGAACAGAAAGAAAAGGGAAAGGGCAGGAGAAGGCTTCTGACACAGAGGGCCTTTCACTGTCCTTTCTTTTGCCTGACAGAGGGACGATCCGGGAAGTCTGACGCCTGCTGCTCGGCAAAAAGCCGCTTAAAAAGATCCGACAGCGGCCTGTAAAGAATAAGCGTCAGTGTAAAATTTCCGGCGCAGTGCAGGATATCGTAGGGGATGCCGGCGCTCCAGTAGGAGAAAGCGGCGTATAGGCCGCCTGATATTAAGTAGGGAATGGCGCATAACGCCCCGAACAATAATCCGAAAGCGCCGGACACCACTGCCCAGAAGAAGGCAGAGTCCGTCTTATGAAGGAGCAAAACGATCAGGGCCAGAATGCTCCAGATATAAAGATAGCTTATCCACCAGATACCGAAGCCGAAGATCACACCCTCCAAAAGCACAAAAGTATAGATTATGGGAAAAACCTGTTTTCTGTAGGTCAGCGTATATAGAATGATCAATGTGCTGACCGGTTCAATGTTCGGCAAAAAGGCCATGCCGAGCTGCCCGATGAGCAGGATGGCGCTGAGAGCTGCCATGGTGACAAGCTTTCGTGTGCTGTCTGAGGGATTTATCTGTTTTCGGTGCATATCCGTACTTTCCTTTCGCCTATTTGACGGCGGTCAATATCCGATCGTCAGCGTCAGCTCATAGTGATCTTTGTCCGCAATGGGAGTCTGATCGGCGGAAGTGTTGAGCTGACTTCCGTCTTTTGTGATACACCACCATTCCTGATTGGAATCATCTGCAGTTTCACCGTCCACGGTCGTAATGAACATGCCGTAAGGGCCGTCATCACCGTCCACCAGTTTTTCATCCGTCAGCACTTCCCCGAGATATTCGCACTCCGTGTCATAGGTAAAGGAGTTCTGTGAGCCATCCCCGTGGATCACTTCGACGGTGATTTGTTTGCCTCCTTCGGAGACAGTTCCTTTTGTAAAGCGGTAGACGCTGAGAAGCGCTGCGATAAGGACAAGCAGCACAGCGAAAGAAACAATGATTTTTTTGGTATTGGTTGATTTTGTATTCATGACGTTCCTCCATTTGACCGAGACAATTAAGCCCTCGGTCTTATCATTATGTTTTATTTTGTTTATAAGGGAATCACAGCATGAAAACAGAACCGCGGAATGCGGGTGAAAAAAGCTGCCTGTAAAATGAGGGCAGCCGGAATAAACTCTGTAATCATGTCGTCATCCCTCGTAACGCATGGGTCTTTCAAAACAGGCAGGCATTCTGACTAAGGCATCATCACACAGATTTACCTTCCCGGTTTCCCAGTGGCATATCGATCTGCGCTCCTCCCATACAGCGGCGTGACCGTGAAGCGTAACTTGCTTTCCTATTCTCCCTGACGGGCACCTGTTTCCGTATAAGCATAAAGGATTTTCAGGAGAAATGCAAGAGGAATAAGTATTATTGAGTTTTGCATGTATTTATATTATAATGTGATAGGTTAAAAAATATTTGATTTAATAATAGTAAAAGAGGGGGGACAGCATAATAAAGGAGGGAAGATGCGGTACATTTTGATTATACTTTCTGTTTTTACCGGAGAATTTTTCTGGAAAAAACATGTGGAGGAAAAAATCCCGGAGGGCAGCAGCAAAAAAGCGCTGCATGATACGATCATACTGACGAAATATCACAACCGGGGTGCGGCCCTTAATATCTGGGAGAAAAGGCCGAAGATCGTGAAAACGATGTCTGTGGCGCTGACGGCCATGGCTGCAGCGTTGTTTTTGTGCAGTTTCGGAGTTGCCGGAAGAGGGGTGCTGAAAACCGGCCTGTCGTTATTGCTCGGCGGAGCTTTCAGCAATACTTACGACAGGTTAAAGCGGGGATATGTGGTGGATTATTTCCGGCTTAATGTTCCGGTAAAGAGAATCAGGAACCTGATCTTTAATGTATCGGATTTTTGTATCATAGCGGGAGCAGCGTTGGTTGTGCTGGAAGAGCTTGATTTTGGGAAAGAATGATATCATATGAAGCAGGAGATTTCATAGAGGCAGGGAATAAGTTTCCCTGCCTCTTTTATGTGTGTGCTCAGTATGGGCGCAATCTAATCGGTGAAAGTCCGTAACACGCCCCGGTAGTGGGAAGTGTATAGCCAAGAGCAAGGGTGTCCATCGTGAGGTGGAATCCAAGTCGAAGTCCAATAACTACCCAGAACTAACTGTGGTAAATGTAGCAGACACATGGAGTGAAAGATTGCGTTCTTATCTGGGGAGGTCTCGCCGGCGGATGCTTTTACAACCGACTAAACAATGTATATTAAGAAAGTGAAGTCAAACAAGGGAGCAGGTGGTATTGATGGGGTGAGCGTAGATGAACTTCTGCCGTTTCTCAGAGATAACCAAAGGCAGCTAATCCGGCAGTTCAAAGACGGGAAATACAAACCAAACCCAGTCTGCAGGGTAGAAATACCCAAAGAAACAAAAGGGAAATTTCGGAAAACAGTTTTGGCTTTCGACAAATAAGGGGCGCGCATGACGCACTGAAACAATGTCAGCAGAACGTCAATGATGAATATGTGTATGTCGTAGATACGGATTTAGAGAAATTCTTAGATAATGTATGCAAGAGCAGGATATTTCGTATTGCAGACTGCAATTAACAACAAGAAACTCCGTATACGGCGGTTCCTTAGTTTTTAGTAAACTTCAAAAAGATTTTGTTCCTTCATACGCGTTTTAAAACATTTAAGAAAGCCATGTCAGAACAGCGTGATACGTTATTCACATATCTCGCTTCCCGCAATAAAGAAGTTTTCAAATTTATATCGGCTGTATGAGGCATTGAAAGTAAATACAGAGAAGGATAGGGTTATGATAATTATACATATAACCACAGGAATATTTAGTGAGTGCTATATATGTAAATAAAAATAGTTCTTATCTTGACTATTGAAAAAATTTCCATGTCTGATATCATGATAGAAAAAGGGGGATTTTATCAGAAAATTTTACACATTACGGGGGGAGAAGAGATGGCAAAGAGACAAAAGCGGCAGGCGAGGTTATGGAGTTTTTTGTTGGTGCTGCTGCTGGTGCTGCAGGACGGCGCGGCGGTGACAGCCCGGGCAGAGACAGGATACACTTCCGGGGTGCAGACCGGCAGGGAGAGGGAAGAGGAAAAAACGGAGGCCGCAGAGGAGGAGAAGGACGCCTCGGACAGCGGAAAGACAGAGGATACCAAGACAGAAGATACGGAAAAGACAGACACGGAAAAGGATCCGGAGAGCGGAAAAGAGGAAGAGAAGGAAGAGGGATCTGAGAAGGATCCGGAAGAGGAGGAAGAGGAGGAGACAGAGGAGGTCTCCGGCAATGACGCTTCCGACAGGGAGGACCCCGGGAAGGAGGAGCCTGACAGCGGCGTCTCCGGGAATGATGTCTCGGATAATGATGTCTCGGGGAACGACATCCCGGACGTCTCGGAAAACGACCCGGCGCTGCGGGAGCCGGAAAACTACTATCCGGAAGGAGAAGAAGAGGATTACGGGGAACTGGTGGCCTACGACGCC
>CAJTNC010000009.1:99146-105272 GCA_910577955.1 uncultured Lachnospiraceae bacterium | reverse complement strand
ACATTTTCCTCCATAGCTCAGTCGGTAGAGCATGCGGCTGTTAACCGCAGGGTCGTTGGTTCGAGTCCAACTGGGGGAGGTAAAAAATAAGAAACAAACCCGTAAAACGTTAGGTTTACGGGATTTTTTGTATGTAAGGCTTTTTATATAAAAAATAGTGTTGATAGTGCTATTGCGCATGTATGGAAAGCTGTATATACTAAAGACAGGGCGGCAAAAAAGTTGTCAGAAAAGATGCAGTTTTAATACAGGAGGGCAGGAAATATGAAAAAACCGGTACTTATCATTATGGCGGCTGGAATGGGAAGTCGTTACGGCGGTTTAAAACAGATCGATCCGGTGGACGGACAGGGCCATATCATCATGGATTTTTCTATTTATGATGCGGTGAAGGCGGGATTTGAGAAAGTTATTTTTATTATCAAGAAAGAGAATGAACAGGACTTTAAAGAAAAAATCGGAGACCGTCTGGAGCAGCGGATACAGGTGGAATATGTATATCAGGATATGGAGAATCTTCCGGAAGGCTTCAGCGTGCCGGAGGGGAGAGTAAAGCCTTGGGGAACGGCGCATGCGGTGTTATCCTGCCTGTCAGCGGTGGACGGCCCCTTTGCAGTGATCAATGCGGATGATTATTACGGCCAGCAGGCTTTTCAGATGATCTATGATTTTTTGGCATCTCATAAGGATACGGACAGATATCAATATACGATGGTTGGGTATATGTTGGAAAATACGCTGACAGAGAACGGCCATGTAGCGCGGGGGGTCTGTGAGACAGATGAAAACGGGAAGTTGACAAAGATCACAGAGAGAGTACGGATTGAAAAGCGGGCGGATGGTCCGGCCTATACGGAAGACGACGGAACGACATGGGTATCACTTTCGGGAGATACGGTAGTGTCTATGAATATGTGGGGATTTACAGAGGGCATGCTTCCGGAGATCAGGGACAGATTTGCCGCCTTTTTGAGAGAAAACATTCAGAAAAATCCCTTGAAGTGCGAGTATTTTCTTCCTTTTGTGGTGGATGAACTGATCAGAGAAGATAAGGCGGAAGTGACTGTTTTGAAGTCCGGAGACCGTTGGTACGGTGTGACTTACAGGGAAGACAAACCGGTAGTTGTAAAGGCGATTCAGGACTTAAAAGACAAAGGCATGTACCCGCAGGGGTTGTGGGAGTAGAATAAAGTCTGACAGGGACAGCACAGAGAACCTCTATAGGGTTTACACGGGCTGATCCGACAAAGCTTTGATGGAGGAGGCATACTCCGACGGGGTCATTCCTGTGATCTGCTTAAATTGTCTGGAAAAGTAATGAATGGAGGAAAAACCCAGAGTATCAGCGATCTGTGTAAAGTTGTAATGATTTTCCCGGATCATCTGCTTAGCCAGTTCAACTTTCATTCTGGAAAAATATTCGATAGCTCCATAGCCGTTTTTTGTCCGGAATAATTTCTGGAGCTGAGAACGGCCTATGGAGTTATTTTTGCATATCTGTTCTATGGTCAGAGTTTCGCAGATATGGCTTTCCATGTAAGCCTGTATCTGGGCCATAAGCTCGCTGTCCGCCTTCTGCTTGACAGATTTGACGATAGGAGGATTCGGGGAGGAAGTCCTAACCGTATAGCGGCGAATGAGCTGTATCAGTAACTGCTCCAGATACAGCCTGATCAATTGTTCTCCCGCATAGCTGGGATCTTTTGCCCTAATCAATTGTTCCTGATAGGGATCGTCCATTCGTCCTTCAAAAACATGTTTTGCTTCCTGAATGATCTGAGCCAGAAGAAGTCTTTCTGGTTCATTGATTTGGAGTATCCTGTTTTCAAAAAAGGACATGGCGGGAGAAGGGGAGGAGAAAGAAATGACAACTAGATTCGGGGCAATCAGTCCGTTTGAATTAACATTGTGGAATTCGTTGGGCTTATGAAAGATAATATCTCCTTTTTTGAGCGCATGGGATTTCTCTCCGGCAAGGACGTTCACTTCCCCCTTATCCACGTACAAAAATTCCCAGAAATCGTGAGATTCCCCGGGAAAAGAAAAATCACACATATATTCAAAATAGTGAATGGAATATATATCGTGGATTGTCAGGGTATCCTGCAGGTAAACGCTTTTGTAACTCATAATTTCCGCTCCTCTGCTAAAAATAAATCGATTGTACAGCAAATGAATTAAGTCTAGATAATTATAATACATAAATGCAAAAATAGCAAAAGAGAATAATATATTTTTGGCAGTTTGTTTAAAATGTCACATGAGAAAAAAGTATCAAAGGGAAAATGCTTAATATTTTTGCGGATTCATCATGGCGGTAAAGTTAAAATTTCCCGTATCAGATAAATATGAATAAAAAATTGTGTAAATCATACAATGAGAAGCTGAAAATGCAAAAAGGTGGATAGATAATACAAAGACTTTGCAGATGCTGCTTATTATAATGAAAAAATGGACAGCATAAAGCCACTTGCGAAGCATGTGGCTGTTGGCTGAGAAAGTGTGGATCGGGAAAGGCTGGAGGTGCGGCATGGGCAGAGAAAAATCAGAATTATTACAGATTTTGGGGGCATTTGAGACAGAGGGAGAAATAGAAAGTATAGAGGTACACGGCAACGGACATATTAACGATACATATCTTGTGACCTGCAGAAGAGGTCAGGGAGACACTTGCAAGTATATCCTGCAGAGGATGAATCATGAGATATTTAAAGATCCGGACGGTTTGATGGAGAATGTAGTGGGAGTAACTTCATTTCTGCGAAAAAAAATAGAGGAGGCAGGCGGAGATCCGGAGAGGGAGACTTTGAATGTCATTTGTCTTCGTGACGGAGGATATTATCAGAAAGCGGAGGACGGCACTTTCTGGCGGATGTACCGCTTTGTGGAGGATGCAGACAGTTTTGACATGGTCGAGAAGCCCGAGGACTTTTATGAGAGCGCCGTGGCTTTTGGCCATTTCCAGAAACTTTTGGCGGATTATCCTGCGGACAGCCTGCATGAGACAATTCCTAATTTTCATAATACGGTAGACCGTCTGAAGAATTTTAAGAAAGCAGTGGAAGCGGATTCCATGGGGCGGGCAGCGGAAGTACAGGAAGAGATAAGGTTTGTGCTGGAACGGGAGGCAGACTGTCATGTGCTCT
Source organism: uncultured Lachnospiraceae bacterium (assembly GCA_910577955.1). Taxonomy (GTDB): domain Bacteria; phylum Bacillota; class Clostridia; order Lachnospirales; family Lachnospiraceae; genus 1XD8-76. The sequence goes on along the minus strand of CAJTNC010000009.1, from coordinate 102,126 downwards.
GTGATATGTTGGAGACCGGAGAGATTCCGCTCAGAGTTACCCATAATGACACGAAACTCAATAATATTATGTTGGACCGGAATACCGGCAAGGGAATCTGTGTGATCGATCTGGATACTGTTATGCCGGGGTCTGCGCTGTATGACTTTGGCGACTCCATTCGTTTCGGAGCAAATACAGGGGAGGAAGACGAGAAAGACCTCTCTAAAATATCATGTGATCTGGAACTGTTTGCATTATATACAAAGGGATTTATTGAGGGGTGCGGCGGATCGCTGACAGAGAAGGAGATTCGGATGCTTCCTATGGGGGCAAAACTGATGACGTTAGAGTGCGGCATGAGATTTTTGGCGGATTACCTTGAGGGGGATCACTATTTCAAAATCGATCGTCCGGAACATAATCTGGATCGCTGCAGGACACAGTTACGCATGGTGAAAGATATGGAAGATAAATGGGAACAGATGCAGGCGATCGTGGAGAAATATCTGTAATAGAGAAGCAGAATAAAAACATGAAAATTTTTCTTGCAAAATGAGCCGGAATATGTTATTATATCACTTGCTGAAGCAGTCGGTAATGGCCGCCTCAGCAAGTGGATGGAAAGCGGCTCCGTGGTCAAGCGGTTAAGACACCGCCCTTTCACGGCGGTAACACGGGTTCGATTCCCGTCGGAGTCAGTTGAAAAACTGGAATTATGTCAGTAAAATACGGCGCAGTAGCCAAGCGGTAAGGCGTGGGTCTGCAACACCCTGATTCACCGGTTCAAATCCGGTCTGCGCCTCTGAGAAAGCCCTAAAATGTGTAAGAATGTTTTAGGGCTTTTGTCATCAGATACCGGAGGAAAAACGAGGAAAGGAGAACGGTGATGACAGAGCTGGAAACTTTAAAAAAGTGGATTGATGAGAGCGATAATATTGTATTTTTTGGCGGAGCAGGCGTCTCTACAGAGAGCGGTATCCCTGATTTCAGAAGTACGGATGGACTATACAATCAAAAATATGATTATCCGCCTGAGACAATTTTGGGCCATACATTTTTCTGTTCAAGAACAGAAGAATTTTTTAGATTCTACCGGGATAAGATGCTGTATCTGGACGCAGAGCCAAATGCCGCCCATAAAAAGCTGGCGCAGTGGGAATCGGAAGGGAAATTGAAAGCGGTGATCACGCAGAACATAGACGGCTTACACCAGAAGGCAGGCAGTGTGAATGTGCTGGAACTGCACGGCAGTGTGCTTCGGAATTACTGTGAGGACTGCGGAAAATTTTATGATGTAGAGACGGTTAAAGATGCGGAGGGAGTTCCGGCCTGTTCCTGCGGAGGAACTATAAAACCGGATGTGGTACTGTATGAGGAAGGGCTTGACAATAAGACGCTTACCTCTGCGGTGCGCTATATTCAGGAGGCGGATGTGCTGATTGTCGGCGGAACATCCCTTGCGGTTTATCCGGCGGCGGGGCTGATCGATTATTATCAGGGAAAGAAGCTGGTGCTTGTCAATAAAACGCCGACGCCTAAGGACGGAGCGGCTAATCTCGTTGTGCAGGGCAGCATCGGGCAGATTTTTGAAAAACTCTGAAATATTTAGACGGATTTTTTGAAGATCAGTATTGATTTACATAGGCATTCGTGATAAAATGTATGTTCGTGATATATATTCCTTGCTCCTGCTTTCGGCGGGGGCCAGAGACCAAAAGGAGGTAACTAACATGACAAAGTATGAATTAGCCGTTGTTGTTAGCGCAAAACTCGAAGAAGAAGGTCGGGCAAATGTTGTAGAAAAAGTAAAAGCCCTGATCGAGAGATTTGGCGGCCAGATCACCAACGTGGATGACTGGGGCAGGAAAAGACTTGCTTATGAAATCCAGAAGATGAAAGAGGGCTGCTATTACTTCATCCAGTTTGACGCTGAGACGTCTGCGCCGGCAGAGATTGAGAGCCGCATGCGCATTATGGACGGAGTAATCAGATATTTGTGCGTGAAACAGGACGAGAAATAGAATAGGAGAACGTATGAATAAAGTAATACTTATGGGGCGTCTGACAAGAGACCCTGAAGTAAGATACTCTCAGGGGGAGACACCTCTGGCAATTGCAAGGTACACTCTTGCGGTAGACCGCAGATTTAACCGTAACAGCGGTGGAGATAACGGACAGACTGCAGATTTTATCAGCTGTGTAGCTTTCGGAAGAAGCGGTGAGTTTGCTGAGAAATATCTGCGCAAAGGAACGAAGATCGCCGTGACGGGAAGGATCCAGACAGGCAGCTACACAAACAGAGAAGGACAGACTGTCTACACGACGGAAGTAGTGGTGGAGGATCAGGAATTTGCGGAGAGCAAAAACGGTAATTCCGGTTCGGATGGGGGCTACGCCGGAAGTACAGGAAACAGCAGACCGGCGCCGTCAGGAGCCGGAGACGGATTTATGAATATTCCTGATGGGATAGACGAGGAACTGCCGTTCAACTAGTATGATATTATTTCAGATAGGAGGCACTCAAATGGCTTATAATAAAACAGACAAAGCGGATTCCCCGATGAAGAGAAGAGGCGGGATTCGCAGAAGAAAAAAAGTTTGTGTTTTTTGTGGAAAAGACAATGTGATTGATTATAAGGACACAGCAAAATTGAAAAGATATGTGTCTGAGAGGGGCAAAATTCTTCCTAGAAGAATTACCGGAAACTGTGCAAGGCATCAGAGAGCGCTGACAACCGCTATCAAAAGAGCAAGACATCTGGCGCTTATGCCCTATGTTCAGGACTAAAAAGTTTACGGTGTATGGAATAAGCCGACTGTTTTAGGACAGTTGGCTTATTTTTTCGCAAATTATGACAAAAATCCGGAGTTTTCCGCAAAATGTAGTGTATATAGACAAGAACGGTCTATATTTTGTGATAGCATCTTTCGTATGGAGATGGTATAATGTCGATAGACATTATACAGGCTCGAAGCGAAGCGCAGTAGCCATAGGAGG
>CAJTNC010000009.1:0-99048 GCA_910577955.1 uncultured Lachnospiraceae bacterium | reverse complement strand
ACATAGCATAATGTCGATAGACATTATACAGGCTCGAAGCGAAGCGCAGTAGCCATAGGAGGTGATATGTCTGCTTGCAGACATAGCATAATGTCGATAGACATTATACAGGCTCGAAGCGAAGCGCAGTAGCCATAGGAGGTGATATGTCTGCTTGCAGACATAGCATAATGTCGATAGACATTATGTACGAGAGAAATAAGCAGCATGGCGGAAAAATTATGTCATGCAGGAGTATGGAGATGAAAAGTAAAATAAAGTTAAAAGGTAAGCTGAAATTCCAGTTTTATTTTATGCTGTATATGGGATTTCTCATGTTGCTGATCGATGTAGGAGTATTCACGCTTGATGTGAGAGCGGGATTATTGCTGACGGCATTTGTTGCTATTTATTTTATAGGTTATGGGATAGTATGTTTCCGTGTGAAACCTGTAATTATGAATGAACTGGTCAGTTTTGCCACGCAGTACGGGCAGATACAGCGCAGACTTCTGCGTGATCTTGAGCTGCCTCATGCGTTGTTGGATGATCAGGGAAAAGTAATATGGACCAACAGAGAATTCGAGAAGTTGGTACATAAAGAAAAAGGTTACAGGAAGTCCATTACAACCCTGTTTCCGTCTATGACAAAAGAAAAACTTCCGGGACGGGGAGAAGAAGTTTTCACTGAGATGGACGTAAACTTTGAGAACAGGGATTATCATGTGAGAACCCGCAAGATATCCTTGAAAGAGATGGCGTTAAACAGCGATATTCTGGAGGCGGAAAACTACGACGGATATCTGATAGCCATTTATCTCTTTGACGAGACGGCATTAAAAATCGCGCTGCGCGAGATTGATGATCAAAGCCTTGCTGTGGGGTTGATCTATCTGGACAATTACGATGAGGCGTTAGAGAGCGTGGAAGAGGTGAGACGTTCTCTTTTGATTGCGCTGATCGACAGAAAAGTGAATAAATACATTTCGGCGTTGGACGGTATCTCCAAAAAACTGGAGAAAGACAAATATTTGGTAATTATGAGAAAGAAAGCCGTCGAGCGGCTGAAGGAAGACCGCTTTGACGTGTTGGAGGACGTCAAGACAGTCAATATCGGCAATGAGATGGCGGTGACGTTAAGTATCGGTGTGGGGTTAGACGGCTTGACGTACGCTCAAAATTATGAATTTGCGAGAAATGCCATCGATCTGGCACTCGGGAGAGGCGGAGATCAGGCTGTTGTCAAGACACCGGAGAATGTGGCTTACTACGGCGGAAAGAGCCAGCAGGTGGAGAAGAATACCCGTGTGAAAGCGAGGGTGAAGGCGCAGGCATTGCGGGAGATTATCACCGGAAAAGACAGGGTGATCATTATGGGACACCGCATGGCGGACATAGACAGTTTCGGTTCCGCGGTGGGCATTTACAGAATAGCTGTGACGTTGGAAAAGAAAGCGCACATCGTTATCAACGATGTAACTACTTCCATTCATCCGTTTGTACAGCTTTTCAAAGATAATCCGGAATACGAGGAGGACATGATCATAAACACTGCAACAGCACTGGAACTGGCAGGCAGCAATTCTGTGCTTGTGGTGGTGGATGTGGACAAGCCGAGCATTACGGAGTGTCCGGAGCTGTTAAAGTCCTGCAAATCTATCGTCGTATTAGACCATCACAGGCGCGGCGCTGAGACGATAGAGAATGCGACGCTGTCCTATGTGGAGGCGTATGCTTCCTCGGCCTGTGAGATGGTGTCAGAGATTTTGCAGTATATTGGAGACAATATCAGGATCAAACCGGATGAGGCGGACTGCATGTATTCCGGCATTATGATAGATACGGATAACTTTATGACAAAGACCGGCGTGCGTACCTTCGAGGCAGCGGCATTCCTGCGCAGAAACGGCGCGGATGTGACGAGAGTCAGAAAGTTGTTCAGGGAGGATGCCAACGAGTATAAGGCGAGAGCCGATACGGTCAGTCAGGCTGAGATTTACCGGAACGCTTACGCTATTTCCATCTGTACCAGTGAGGAGCTGCATAGTCCTACCGTGGTGGGCGCGCAGGCCGCAAATGAGCTGCTTAATATCAAAGGGGTGAAAGCAAGTTTTGTGCTGACAGATTATCAAAATCAGGTCTATGTCAGCGCAAGGTCTATTGATGAAGTGAATGTGCAGATCATTATGGAGCGGTTGGGCGGCGGAGGCCATATGAATATCGCAGGCTGCCAAATGGAAGATGTATCTTTGATGGAGGCGATTTCCATTGTAAAGAATACGTTAGATACTATGATACAGGAGGGTGCGATCTCATGAAGATCATTTTGATAGAAGATGTAAAAAAACTCGGAAAAAAGGGCGAGATCATAGAAGTAAACGACGGTTATGCGAGGAATTATATTTTGCCGCAAAAACTGGGCATAGAGGCCAATAATAAAAATTTGAACGATCTGAAGCTGCAGAAAAGGAAAGAGGAAAAAGATGCTCAGAAGCTTTTGGATGAAGCGGGAGAGCTTGCGGAAAAAATTGCGGCCCAGATTGTGACGGTAAAAATAAAAGGCGGAGAAGGCGGCAGGGTATTCGGTTCCATATCGGCCAAAGAGATAGCGGAAGCCGCAAAGAAGCAGTGTGATCTGGAAATCGACAAAAAGAAGATACAGCTGCAGGAGCCTATCAGAAGTTTTGGGTTCCACGAGGTGGGAATCAGACTGCATCCGCAGGTGACAGGGAAACTAAGGGTAAAAGTTGAGGAAGCATAATGGCAGCAGAGGAAGCGCTCTTAAAGAGAGTATTGCCCCATAGTATTGAGGCAGAACAGTCGGTGATCGGGTGCATGATGATCTCCCGGGATGCCATTACTGTGGCTGCCGATATGTTGAGTGAGGAAGATTTTTACAACAGGCAGTATGCGCTGGTTTTTCTTGCCATTGCAGAGTTAAATGACGCAGGGAAATCTGTGGATGTGGTGACGCTGCAAAATAAGCTGAAAGAGAAGGAAGCGCCGCCGGAGGTAAGCAGTCTGGAATTTGTCAGGGATCTCATGCTGGCGGTGCCTACAGCGGCTCACATCAGGGACTATGCGGAGATCGTCGCGGAAAAGGCGGTACTGCGCAGGTTGATAAAAGCCAGCGAGGAGATTGCGGGACTATGCTATGTGGGCAAAGATAGTTTGGAGACGATTCTGGAGGATGCGGAGAAAAGCATCTTTCACATCGTACAGCGCAGGGATACCGGAAACTATGTCCCTATCAGACAGATTGTTTTAAGCGCTATGGAGCGCATTGAGAAAGCGTCTAAGACAAAAGGAAATGTCACCGGCATTGCTACCGGTTTTTTGGATCTTGATTATAAGACGGCGGGAATGCAGCCTGCGGATCTCATTTTGATTGCGGCAAGGCCCTCTATGGGGAAAACCGCATTAGTGCTGAATATCGCGCAGTATGTGGCCTTTAAGAGCGATCTGCCCCTTGCGGTATTCAGTCTGGAGATGTCCAGAGAACAGCTTGTGAACAGACTGTTTTCTCTGGAATCGAGAGTGGACTCTCAGCACATCAGAACAGGAAATCTGTCAGACAGAGAATGGGAAGATTTGATCGACGGAGCCGGGATCGTGGGCAGATCGAAGCTGATCATAGATGACACGCCGGGTATCAGCATAGCGGAGCTTCGTTCCAAATGCAGAAAATTTAAGATGGAACAGGATATTCAGATGGTCATCATCGATTATCTGCAGCTGATGACGGGAAATGGCAGAACGGATTCCAGACAACAGGAAGTTTCGGATATATCCAGATCTTTAAAGGCTCTTGCGAGGGAGTTGAGCGTACCTGTTATCGCGTTGTCCCAGTTGAGCCGTGCAGTGGAGCAGAGACCGGATCACAGACCGATGCTTTCGGATTTGCGTGAATCCGGCGCTATCGAGCAGGATGCGGACGTCGTGATGTTTATATACAGAGACGATTATTATAATAAGGATAGCGATAAAAAGGGCATCGCTGAGATCATTATTGCAAAACAGAGAAATGGTCCCATCGGTACGGTGGAACTGGCTTGGTTGCCGGATTATACAAAGTTTGCAAATATTCAGCGGTAGAAGCAGAGATGATACTTATTACAAAAGAGGAATGGCGAAAATGGCCATTCCTCTTTTTGGATAAAAAGGAACTTGCAGGATTATTTAAACAGAAACATTTAAGGAGGGATTTTATGGAAGGTGAAAAAACTTATCTTATTTCAGACGCATCGAGAAAAGTAGAAGTGGAGAGCCATGTACTGCGCTATTGGGAGGACGAATTGAAACTGCCGGTAAAAAGAAACGAACTGGGACACAGATATTATACGGAGGAGGATATCACGGAATTTCAAGAAATCAAGAAACTCAAAGAACAGGGGCTTCAGCTTAAGGCAATTCGTATGATTTTAAAAAATGGGAAACTAATGCGCCTGCCGGAAGTGGGAGAAGTCACGGTGCAGGAAGCGGATGAAAAGGTAAGACGGTTGGAATATTTGATGAAAAAGCTGATTTCCGAAGCCGTGGAGGAGAGCAATGAAAAATTTTTTGAAGAACTTTCGGAGACATTTACAAAGGAATTGGACTATCAGTTCAGAATGCAGGAGGAGCGGGAAGAACAGAGGGAAGAAAGGCGCCTCATGAAGGAGGAGGAGCATTATAAACAATTGGATGAACTGCTGCGGGGAAAGAGCGGACGGAAAGATAAGGGGCACGGGGAGAGAAAAAAAAGAAAGCTGTTTAGCAGACAGAAGAAAAAATAAATAAGTGACAAAAAACAGGTGCCGCGAAAACGACACCTGCTTAACCTGTGAAGTTTTTATTAAGCCTCGGAAATTGTGCCAACAGGGCAGCCGCCAGCACAGGCACCGCAGGAAATGCATACGCTCTCATCAATAACGAATACGCCGCCATCTTCTGAAATAGCGCCAACAGGGCATGCGCCGGCACATGCGCCACAGCCTACACAACCATCACCAATTACAAATGCCATGAGATAGATCCTCCTTATGTATAAAGTTTGCGCCGTAGATGCGGTTTGAAACCGCATCTTTCAGCCTTTTTTATTTTAATATAATCTTATGAGATATACAAGTCCAAAAGGACAAAATCTTAATGGAAAAATTTAAAAAATCTGTAAGTTAAGATTTTTCCAGTTCTTTTCTGGCAGCTTTCACGCCATCCAGAATAGCCTGCTTTTTGGCAAGCAGCGTTTTCTGATCCATAGCGGGAACACCGTGAAGTTTGTAATCTAAGCCGAGACTCTCATATTTTTTCTCACCCATTGTGTGGTAAGGAAGAGCATCTAAAGCTTTCAGATTAGAGAGGTGGCCGATAAAATATCCCAACTGATAAAGATATTTTTCATCATCTGTGAGACCGGGCACGATTACATGGCGAATCCACACGGGAACCTGCTTTTTGTCCAGATATTTTGCAAAGGCGAGAATGCCGTCATTTGGTTGGCTTGTCAGTTCTTTGTGTTTTTCCGGATCGATATGCTTGATATCTAACATAACAAGGTCAGTCAGAGGCATCAGTCTATCCAGCTTTTGGATAAAAGCGGCATTATTTTCCTTGTAAGCGATGCCGGAACTGTCGATACAGGTGTGAATCCCATGTTCCTTTGCCAGAGTAAACAGGTCGATCAGAAAATCCACCTGCATCAGAGGCTCGCCTCCGGTTACGGTAAGACCGCCGTCTTTGTAGAAGGGGCGGTTTTTTTCATACTGTTCAATAATTTCAGCCGGTTCCATCATTGTGCCGCCTTCCATAGACCATGTGTCAGGGTTATGACAGTAGGCACACCGCATTGGGCATCCCTGCACAAAGACTACGAATCTGGTGCCGGGACCGTCTACGGTGCCAAAACTTTCAAGTGAGTGAATGCGTCCTTTCATAGGTGCTCCTTTTTGAAACAAATCCCCTGAGGCGGTGCCTCAGGGGATAAATTATTCGTTACTGTTATTCCCCGAAAAATCTTTATTAAATAGATTCATGGAATGTACGGGAGATAACGTCAGCCTGCTGTTCGGGAGTCAGCTTAATGAAGTTTACAGCGTACCCGGAAACACGGATTGTAAGCTGAGGATAGTTCTCGGGATGCTTCTGAGCGTCCAGCAACATATCTCTGTTTAATACGTTTACATTTAAGTGGTGGCCACCCTTTGTTGCATAGCCATCTAACAAGGATACCAAGTTATCAACCTGAGCTGCATTTGATGCTGCCATTGTCTTTACCTCCATAGTATATACAAATTTTTAAATTATATGTTGGAACCGGAATAATCGTCCAACCCCTGTTCCAGAGTCGGAACGCTGCAGGCGAGGGGCGTTCTGGAACAGTCTGTGCAGCCCATTGTCTGCACAGACTTATCCTGTTCATTCTCATCGTAATCGATGTTCACATGCCCGACACCGTCGGCCATACCGGAATCTAACATTTTAACAAGATCGTCAATTAAAGTTTTATCATCCATAATTTACTTTGACTCCAGTTCATATATCTAAGGCGGCATTGAGCCGCCTTAGCAATGACTCAATTTATTTTAATTCCAGCTCAATATCACCGGAGAATACCTGATCCTCTTTGCCGAGAGCGCCGGGGATGATCGTGAAGGTATTGGAAATACCATCCTGTGCATCCTTGAACGGCAGCTTGGATACAGAAGCCAAAGAAGCGACTGCACCGTGGGTATCACGGCCGTGCATCGGGTTAGCGCCCGGAGCAAACGGCTGGCCTTTCTTACGTCCGTCAGGTGTGTTGCCTGTAGCCTTACCATATGTTACGTTGGAAGTGATGGTAAGGATGGAAGTTGTAGGAACGCCTTCTCTGTAGGTATGGTGTCTTCTGATCGCTGTCATGAATCTGTGAACAACTTCCTGAGCGATATCGTCAACACGGTCATCATCGTTGCCGTATTTCGGGAATTCGCCGGTAGTCTTGAAGTCCACGATCACGCCGTCTTCATCACGAACTACTTCAACCTTCGCATACTTGATAGCGGACAGGGAGTCAGCTACGATGGAAAGGCCTGCAACACCGGTTGCGAAGTAACGCTTTACGTCTCTGTCATGAAGGGCCATCTCAGCTCTCTCATAGCAGTATTTGTCATGCATATAGTGAATGATGTTCAGAGTGTTTACATAAACATCTGCCTGCCACTCTAACATATCCATGAACTTATCCCAGACATCATTGAAGTCTAATACGTCGCCGGTTACAGGGCGGTACTTAGGACCAACCTGTTTCTTTGTCACTTCGTCCACACCGCCGTTCAAAGCGTACAGCAGACATTTAGCAACGTTTGCACGAGCGCCGAAGAACTGCATTTCTTTACCGATAACCATGGAGGATACGCAGCACGCGATACCGTAATCGTCGCCGTGAGTTGCTCTCATCAGATCGTCGTTCTCATACTGGATGGAAGAAGTCTGGATAGACATCTTAGCACAGTATCTCTTCCAGTTCTCGGGAAGTCTTGTGGACCACAGAACTGTCAGGTTAGGCTCCGGAGAAGCACCAAGGTTTGTCAGTGTGTGCAGGAAACGGAAGCTCATCTTTGTTACAAGAGAACGGCCGTCAACGCCCATACCGCCGAGGGATTCTGTTACCCATACCGGATCGCCCGCGAAAATCTGATTGTACTCAGGAGTACGAGCGAATTTGATGCAGCGCAGCTTCATGATGAAGTGGTCAACAAATTCCTGAATCTGGCTTTCTGTGAATACGCCGTTCTTTAAGTCTCTCTCAGCGTAGCAGTCAAGGAATGTGGATGTACGTCCGAGGGACATAGCAGCACCGTTCTGTTCCTTAACAGCACACAGATAACCAAAGTAAGTAGCCTGAATAGCTTCCTGTACGTTGGTTGCGGGTTTGGAGATGTCGCAGCCGTAGGAAGCAGCCATTTCTTTCATCATCTTCAGAGCAACGATCTGCTCGGAGATCTCTTCACGAAGACGGATCACTTCATCAGTCATAACGCGTCCTGTGGAGTTTTTCTGATCCTGCTTGTCTTCGATCAGTCTGTCGATACCATACAGAGCCACACGTCTGTAGTCGCCGATGATACGGCCTCTGCCGTAAGCGTCGGGAAGGCCTGTGATGATGTGGGAAGAACGGCAGGCTCTCATTTCAGCGTTGTAAGCGTCAAAACAACCTGCGTTGTGTGTTTTTCTGTGGGTGGAGAAGAACTCGGAGATCTCAGGATCTACTTCATAACCGTTGTCCGAGCAAGCCTTCTCTGCCATACGGATACCGCCGTAGGGCTGTAAGGATCTTTTGAAAGGAGCATCTGTCTGGAAACCTACGATAGTCTCCTTGCTCTTGTCAAGATAGCCGGGGCCGTGGGATGTGATTGTGGAAACAACCTTTGTGTCCATATCTAACACGCCGCCTGCCTCGCGCTCTTTTTTGGAAAGATCCAGTACCATTTCCCATAAGTCTTTTGTGTTTTGTGTAGGTTCAGCAAGAAAAGAATCATCGCCCTCATAAGGGGTGTAGTTCTTCTGGATGAAATCACGAACGTTCACTTCGCGATCCCACTTGTTGCCTACAAAACCTGTCCATTCTGGTCTCATTTTGTGATGCCTCCTGTTTTATAATATTTTGAATTTGAAAATTTATAGATCAATGATTCTATAATGGTTATTATAGTGTAAGGAATGTATTTAAGTCAAGGATGGGGATGTACTTTTTTCTATACACAGACAGGGATTTTAAGGAAAAGCACAGCATTCTCGCAGTATACGGACGCAGGTAAAAATAATTTTTATGGAATTTTTACAAAATAAAAGAAATCAGGGTATTTACAGGAAAAAGTGGAGAGGATATACTGTATATGTTTTAAGAAAAAAGCGGACGGCAGATATGAAAAACGTATTTGCCGTAATCAAAATAGGAGGACCAGATATGAGTGGTATTACGAAAGAAATGACAATAGGAGAAATCCTGCGGACAAACCCGGATGTTGCGCCGGTTCTGATGGAAGCGGGCATGCATTGCCTTGGCTGCCCTTCGGCGCAGGGAGAATCTCTGGAGGAAGCGGCCATGGTGCACGGCATCAACATCGACGACCTCATGGCAAAAATTGCGAACGCATAAAATGAAATGTAAAAGAGCCGGGATTTTTCCCGGCTCTTTTGAGGGTCAGACTCCGGCAAGTTTTTGCAGCGCATTTTCGGGGATGATACAGTCGAAATGTTCATCCATGTAAGCGACGCCGGTCTGCAGAGACTTGGATGTGGTTCCGTACTCTGAGATTGTGTTGCAGACCTTTCCGAAAGCTTCAGCGGAGAGGGAATGCTGGTTTACAACGAGAAGATACTGGCTCTTCACTTCGTTTTTATAAAGTTTGTTCTCACAGACAAGACCGGGGCCGAAAATGCGGGCCAGAGCAGTCAGTTCGCTGAAGGAAGAAAACGAAAAAATGCGGCAAACATCCTCTTCTTTTTCCTCTTTTGCGTCTTTGGGGACGTCGGCTTCCCGAATTACGGTTTTTTCGGCAGGGGTGGTTTGGTGGATTCGCTCAAAGAGATCCATCACTTCGTCGGTGATCTCGGGATAGTTCCCCCCTTCCTCGCCCTCTTCGTTGACGGAAGGGGCAAAACGTGCGAAACGGGTGTCAAGCTCCTCAGGGTCTTCCACCTTGGTGACGATTAAAACGATGCACTCGGCATTTAAAGGGATAGCCTCTATCATGAGAGGGATATCCTCAGCCTCAAAGCCGAATTCGCAAGCTGCCTGCTGCATCATATCACGGAAAAGGTCTTTCGCTTTATCCGTTCCGTAGGCAAGTTCGCTTATTTTAAGTTCTCTGCTGAGCAGATCTTCTCTGGTCAGCGTACAACGTATCTGATGATCGTTTACTTTCTCTATTTTCATATATTTATACTCCCACATCACGGACTTTCCGCGACACTATTTCCATGAAATTATCATTTCTTACCGGAATTTTATACTTTGCCGGTGGACAAGTCAATAGGTTTGGAAAACAGTTTAAAAAAAATTAATAAAATAGTTGAAATTTGCCATTTTTTTTGGTATTATATAACTCCAGAGTGCCTTTGGACAATCTGTAACGGAAGGAGGCAAGGCATTTTAACATATCGGCAGAAATTTTTTCGTATCTGCCGGGCAGAGATTTATCTGCTGCAAATTCAGAATTTTCTAAACAATGACTTCATCTCAGGAAAAATATAATATTTAGGTTAGTATTTGAGATGTCTTATAGGCTTATGTGTCGATTCTGCGTTTAAAATATTCCAACTGAATTTCTATATATAATAATCCAAAACTATTATTACTAAAACTATTAAATACATTTACGCGTCCGGGTATTCTGGTATAACTATTTTCAACTATTTTTGGTCATAGTAAAGTGTCTTAAACCGATCTTTACTTAGTATCGTCAACAAAAAAGAAAATAATCTGCAATTTCAAAATTAAACATTCTAAAGCAAAACAGCTCTATCATTATATATCACGACTCCTTTTGGAAGAGCAGAATATGCGGGAAGGAGAAACTATGTCAAAAAATAAAAATGAGATATTATCCATGAAAAATAAACTGGAGGCCATTCTCGAACAGGGTATCGATCTGTATCTGGATGGAAGGCCTGCGTCACCTAGCCGGATCGTGGAACGGTTCGTCAGGGAGGATACCGTATATATGCCGGACTTCGTAATAGGCGATGACGGCGTGTTGATTCAGATCCGTTATGACAAAATCATGGAAAAGTGATCATTTGGGAAGCCATTTGAATGCAATATAGTCTGACAAAATTATTGCGGAAGAGAGGCCCCTCGTAGTGATATTATATGTCAGAAAAGAAAATTGGTTCTTTCACAGAAAAATCATAATGACGATACGGAAATAGTTTGGTATAATAGGGACGGTTGAAAGGAGTACAGGCATGAAAAAATTGATTCCGGTATTAATTGCGATCGTCCTTATTGTTATTATCGGGGGAATAAGTTTCGGATCACTGATTCGGGAAAAATATTCCTACTCCGAGGAAAAGGCCGATCTGAATGAGTATTTTGGCGTTACGGGAGATGAAGCGGCCATCATCCTGCAGGATGAGATTACAGGGGAGAAAGCCCGCGTGGCAGCGGACGGGACTTTTTACATTACATACGATACGGTCAGCGATCACTTTATCTATACAAGGCTGTATGTGAATGAAGAAGAAAACTCGATCCGCTACGTGCTGCCGGACAGGATCCTTTCTTACAATATTGGCGAGAACAGTTACATGGATGGCGAAGTGGAAAATATCTGCGATTATCAGATTGCCTTTTATGAGGGTGACACGCTGTATATTGCAGTGGATTTCATAAGACTGTTCACGGTATTTGACTATGAGACGTTCAGGGAACCGAACAGGATCCAGATTTATACGTCCTACGGAGAAAGACAGACAGCAGAAATTACGAAAGATACGCAGGTCAGATATCAGGGCGGCGTAAAGAGTGAAATTTTAAAAGAGGTGTCTGAGGGCGAACAGGTGATTTTGTTGGAGCAGATGGAGACGTGGTCGAAAGTGAAAACGGCGGACGGTTTTATCGGCTATGTGGAAAATAAGAAGCTGGGGGAGACGCAGACTGTGACGCCGTCCATTTTAAATAATTCTTCCATGTATGGGGAACTGGAATTTACATCCATTTCAAAAGACTATAAGATCAACATGGGCTGGCACCAGATATCGGGAAGCGGCGGAAATGCCACGCTTTCAGAGGTCACTGCGAACACGGCGGGACTTAACACGATTTCTCCGACATGGTTCCACCTGACAGGGAATGAAGGGAATATCGTCAGTTACGCATCAAGATCCTATGTGGAAAGCGCCCACGCAATGGGACTGGAAGTATGGGCGCTGGCAGATGACTTTACGGAGGAAGTGGACAGGTATGCGATTTTTTCTTCTTCCGCTGCAAGAGCCAGACTGATCGAAAATCTGACAAGGGAAATTCTGAACTGCGGGGCGGACGGACTGAATATAGATTTCGAAAAAATAGATGAAAAAACAGGAAAGCATTTTGTGGAATTTATCAGAGAGCTTTCCGTGGAGTGTCGGAAAAACGGGATCGTACTCTCGGTGGACAACTATCCGGTATCCGGCGGCACGATCTGGTATAACCGAAGGGAACAGGGTGTTTATGCGGACTACGTGATCGTTATGGGGTATGACGAACATTGGGGCAGCGGCGGTAAGGCGGGCTCTGTGGCGAGTATCGACTATGTGGAGAGAGGAATTTCCGATACGTTGGAGTATGTGCCGGCGGAGAAGCTTATCAACGGCATTCCTTTCTACACTAGGATTTGGAAGACTACCGGAACAGAAGTGACCAGTGATGCCGTTGGGATGCGGGCAGCAGCAGATTTTTTGGCAAGCAACAGCATCCAGCCCCAGTGGTTGGACAGCGAGTGCCAGCATTACGGAGAGATTCAAAAAGATGAGACGCTTTATCAGGTCTGGCTGGAGGATTATGACTCCGTGAAGGTGAAACTCGATGTGATGAGAACCTACGATCTGGCCGGAGTAGCCGGGTGGAAGCTGGGGTTGGAGACGCCGGATATCTGGGAGTTGATCGCTGCTTACTGCGCAAGCTAAGGAAGCAAAATTGTAGAATGTTCCCGTAACATATGCACGGCCTGTTTCTCATAAAATAGTAAGAAAAGAGAAACAGGACGGGCAAGGATCAATATGACGGAGGAACAATTTCGAAAAATAAGGATAGGTATGGGCGCAGTCTTTGTGGCGGCAATGCTGCTGCTCTCCGGCCGTACGGCGGAGTATGTGGCAACGGGAAGCGGCGATATCGTGATCCACCGCGAAACGATTGGGCTTGCGGAGGATAAGAAAAGTGAAACGACAGATGGAAAAGATAGGCCGCTGGTGGTGATCGATGCAGGGCACGGAGGCATCGACCCCGGAAAAGTGGGCATCAATCAGGCGTTGGAGAAGGATATCAATTTAGCTGTAGCAAAAAAGCTGAAGCGGTATCTGGAACTTTCCGGTGTGGAAGTTTTGATGACCAGAGAGGGAGAAGACGGGCTCTATCGGCCGGAGGATTCCAACAAAAAAGTGCAGGACATGAAAAACAGAGTGGCATTTATCGATTCCGCCGGTGCGGATCTGGCGGTGAGCATCCATCAGAATTCTTATTCGGAAGAGTATGTAAGGGGAGCGCAGGTATTTTATTATGCCACCAGTTTACAGGGAAAAGCGATGGCTCAGGTTATGCAGGAGACGTTAGCGGAGACGCTTGACAAAGAGAATCACCGGGAGGCGAAGGCAAACGACAGTTACTATCTGTTGAAAAAGACACAGACACCGATCATCATAGCAGAATGCGGCTTTTTGTCAAACCGGGCGGAGGCGGAACTTCTTTTGGAAGAAACTTATCAGGACAGGGTCGCGTGGGCAATTCATCTGGGGATATTGAGATATATGGCTTCAGAATCATGAAAAGGAACAGCAAACGATCCGTATGAACACAGAATTATTCAAAATAACAGATGAAAACAGGGAGACACAGGCTGCCGTATCGGCTATAGAGAGAGCGGGAAAGATTCTCAAAAGCGGCGGTCTGGTGGCATTTCCTACGGAAACGGTCTACGGTCTCGGGGGAGATGCGTTAAACCCGCAGTCGTCCCGGAAAATCTACGCTGCTAAAGGACGTCCTTCGGACAACCCTCTTATCGTGCATATCTGCAGATGGGAGGATCTGGCGGCAATCGTAAAGGAGATACCGGGGGCGGCGGAGAAATTGGGGAGAGCTTTTTGGCCCGGTCCATTGACTATGATTTTTGAGAAGTCGGAATTGATCCCTGCGGAGACAACCGGGGGATTGGCCACTGTAGCGGTGCGGATGCCGGAGGATAAGACGGCGCTCGCTTTGATTCAGGCGGCGGGGGGCTATGTGGCGGCACCCAGTGCCAATATCTCGGGACGACCCAGTCCTACCCTTGCGAAATATGTCAGAGAGGATCTGGGGGGCAGGATCGACATGATACTGGATGGCGGCCCGTCCTGTATCGGTCTGGAGTCCACGATCGTGGATCTTACGGAGGGGGCGCCCACCATTTTAAGACCGGGTTGTATCACAAAGGAAATGTTGTCCAAAGTGTTAGGGGAAGTGGAAACAGACAGGGGACTGTCAGAAACGGAAGGCGGCGAAGCGCCGAAGGCGCCGGGCATGAAATACAGGCATTATGCGCCAAAGGCGGAACTGACGATCATTACCGGTGAAGAGGAAGCTGTTGTAAAGCGAATAAACGGTCTGCTGGAGGCGGCGATGAAAAAAGGGCTTCGCGGCGGCGTGATCGCAACTGATGCAACAAAGGATCGCTACCGCGCTGCTTCTGTTAAGAGTGCCGGAGACAGAGCGAACGAAGAGGAGCCAGCGAGAGAGCTCTACCGGATATTGCGGGAATTTGATGAGGAAGAAATGGACGTTATCTATTCCGAGGCTTTTGCGGAGAGCGGCATCGGGCAAGCGGTCATGAACAGGCTGTTAAAAGCTGCGGGACACAGGCTGGAAAAGGTTTAGGGTTAAAGGCAGCAGGAGAAAGTATAGAAACCTGATTTTTAAGTTTTTCTTTTAAAACAGGAGGTTTTGCGGTATACTGGAAGCAGAAGACAAAGCAGTGCAGAAAATGCACGGAAAGGGGAATTATGATAGCGATAGCATCGGACCATGGCGGATTTGATTTGAAAGAACGGATAAAACAGTATTTGGACAAAGAAGGAATAGAGTACAAGGATTTTGGCTGTTATGGTAAGGAATCCTGTGATTATCCAGATTTTGTGAAGCCGGCGGCAAAAGCGGTGGCGGAGGGAGCCTGCGACAAAGGGATTCTTGTCTGCACCACGGGGATAGGTATCTCCATCTGCGCCAACAGGATACCCGGCGTTCGGTGCGCGCTCTGCGGCGATCCGGTGTCGGCGGAACTGACGAGACTCCACAATGATGCTAATATGCTGTCGCTGGGGGCCGGCGTAACGGGAGAATTTCTGGCGCTCGATATCGTGGACAGATTTCTGCATACGCCGTTTTCAGGGGATGAGCGGCATAAAAGAAGAATCGCGAAGATTGAGAACAATTAGGGGACAGAGAAAGCAGGAAATATGGGAGAACAAAAGAAGGAGAGGAACATGGGGAAAATAGTGATCATGGATCATCCTTTGATCCAGCATAAGATTGGATGGATTCGCCGGAAAAAGACAGGGACAAAAGATTTCAGGGATACCATCAGCGAGATTGCCATGCTGATGACTTATGAGGCTACGAGAAACCTGCAGCTTACGGATGTGGAGATTGAGACGCCAATCTGCAAAACCGTGGTGAAACAGATGAAAGGCAAGAAGATGGCTATAGTGCCGATTCTGAGAGCCGGACTCGGTATGGTGGACGGCGTGCTGACAATGATACCGGTGGCGAAGGTGGGGCATATCGGACTCTACAGGGATCCGGAGACTCACGAGCCGGTGGAGTATTACTGCAAGCTTCCGCTGGACTGCGGCGAGAGGGAAGTTTTTGTGGTTGATCCGATGTTGGCGACCGGCGGTTCTGCGACGGCGGCGTTGCGCCTGTTAAAAGACAAAGGTTGTAAAAAGATCCATTTCATGTGCATTATTGCGGCGCCGGAGGGGGTGAAGCGAATGCAGGAGGAACATCCGGATGTGGATATTTACATCGGGGCTCTGGATGAAAAACTCAACGAACATGCCTATATTGTGCCGGGGCTTGGGGACGCGGGAGACAGGATATTCGGGACGAAATAGTTTGACGCAGCGTCTTTGGGAAGATGAGGGGCTTATATGGGGACGAAGATGAAACGGACAGATTATATCAGTTGGGATGAATATTTTATGGGAGTTTCCAGACTGGCAGGAATGCGCTCTAAAGATCCGGGGACACAGGTGGGGTGCTGCATTGTCAGCAATGACCACAAGATTTTGTCTATGGGGTATAACGGGCTGCCTATGGGGTGTTCTGACGATGATTTTCCTTGGGATAGGGACGGAGATATGCTCTCCACAAAGTATGCCTATGTGACCCACAGCGAGTTGAACGCCATTCTAAATTTCAGAGGAGGTTCTCTGGAAGGGACGACGCTGTATGTGTCGCTGTTTCCCTGCAACGAATGCGCGAAAGCAATCATTCAGGCGGGGATAAAGACCGTAATTTACGGCAGCGACAAATATGACGGCACTCCCGGAAATATTGTGTCGAAACGGTTGTTTGACGCGTCGGGCGTTGCTTATAAACAGTATGAACCGACCGGCAGGAAAGTAGAATTGGAACTGTAGGGTATCAACGTATGAAAAAGACAACCGGAACAAAAAAGCGGATATCGGCATTTTTTCTGGTGGCAGCTTTGGCAACAGGGCTGTCTTTTTCCGCGTATGCCACAAACAGCACAAAGGAACAAATCAAAAAGGCGGAAGAGGAGCGGAATCAGACGCAGAACCAGCTAAATGAAACCAACAAGGATATTTCAGGTCTGGAGAGTGAACTGGGTACGCTGCAGGGGATGCTGAATAATCTGAATGATCAGCTTACCGGCGTAAGCGATCGGCTTGCGGAACTGGAAAAGAATATTGAGGATAAAGAACAAGAGATTCTGGAGACGCAGCAGGCGTTAGAGGAAGCGAAGGCGGACGCGGAGAAACAGTATGCAGCAATGAAAAGCCGCATCCAGTATACCTATGAGAGAAACGACTATGCGCTTTTGGAAGGTATGTTGGGTGCCGGCAGTGTTTCGGAGATGTTGAACTATTATGATTATGTGGCGGCGATTTCCGCTTATGACGAGCAGAAATTGCAGGATTTTCAGGCTGCCAGAGATCAGATTGAGCAGGAGGAACAGAAGCTGCAAAAGGAAATAGCGGAGCTTGCGGATTATAAAGTGGAAGTGGAGGCGGAGCAGGCGAAAGTCAGCGGTTACATCAGCACCACTGCGGGCAACATTGCCGAGAATGCGGGAATGCTTTCCAATGCGCAGGCGGAAGCCGAAGCCTATGAGGCGAAGATAAAGGCGCAGGACGCGGATATCGCAGCATTAAAGAAAAAGCTGGCGGAGGAGATGGCCATGTCCAAATTGGCTTCCCAGTCGGCAAAAAGAGATATTTCCCAAGTATCCTTTGCGGAGTCGGACAGATATCTTTTGGCAAATCTGATTTATTGTGAAGCCGGCGGAGAACCCTATGCGGGCCAGTTGGCTGTTGGAGCGGTAGTGATCAACCGCGTGCTCAGTTCTGTATATCCGGATACAATAACGGGTGTAATATATCAGAGAAAGCAGTTTTCTCCGGTGGCCAGCGGCCGCCTTGCCATCGCACTCAACGAGAACAAGGCTACCGCCGGATGTTATCAGGCAGCGGACGAAGCGATGAGCGGTGTCACCAATGTCGGGGACTGCGTGTATTTCCGGACGCCGATCGAAGGCCTCACCGGAATTTCCATCGGAGGGCATATATTCTATTGAGCAGCGTTTCTTATGCAGTGCAGGTCAGCACCAGATATACCGCATAGACGCCGAGAAGAGCAAATCCCTGCCAGCGTTTAAACTTTGAGGTGATGATCATCGGGAATACCGCAATGCAGCCTACCAACAAACAGGCAGGGAAATCCAAAGCGGCGGAGGAGGCTGCGATCGGAAGAGGCTTTCCGGCGCAGACCATGCTGACAGGCAAGATCAGCGTCAGGTCAATGATATTTGCTCCGAGGATATTGCCGATAGACAGAGAGGACTGTTTTTTGACTATAGCGGTTATGGTAGTGACAAGTTCCGGCAGGGAAGTGCCTACGGCAACCAGCGTGACGCCGATGATCCGCTCGGAGATGCCGATATAGCGGGCCAGTTCACTGCCGTTGTTGACAAGAAGGTTTGCACCGACAACGATGCCTACTGCGCCGGCGGCAAACTTTGCAAGGTTTATAAAGACGACAGATTTTTGAGTCTGTGTTTTGGACAAAACGGCGGCGCCTTCTGCAGCATGGAGGGCCGCCGCTTTATTGTCAAATTGAGCGGCTGTCCCCGTCTTGTTCATGGAATTTTTGGTGGAGCGGATATTTTCAAAGAGAAACAGCAGAAAAATTGCGATTAAAATAATGGAGAGAAATACGCCGATATTTCCTGCGCGGCCGGAAGCTACAATGACCAACGAAGCGCAGAACATCAAAACGGCTTTCGGCACATAGTCTTTTCTGTTGATGACACCGGGCATAAAAACTAATGAGAGCGCCATGATCAGCCCGATGTTGGCTGTCACGCTGCCCACGGCATTACCAACAGCCATATCCACTTTACCGTCCACCGCGGCAATGACGGAGACAAGCATTTCGGGGAGTGTAGTTGCAAGACTGACAACGGTGGCGCCGATGATGACTTTCGGGATACCGCTGACTTCCGCCATCCATGTGGCCGCATCGACAAAGAGATCGCCGCCTTTGACAATCAACACGATGCCGACAAGAAACAGGAGAATTGTGATCATAAGTTCCATAGTGTACCATCCTTTCCGCGCAAAATTTTGCGCTGCGCTGTTTACCACGCTTCTATAATGAGTTGATAAAAAAGAAAGACCCAAGTGTAACGGAGCCGACGTCATATAAACATATGACGGGTTATCATTACACATGAGTCTCGTTGTTTAAGTCAAGCCAGACCTAAAGGCCGCGTATGTTGACTGGACACGCAGTTGCGCCACTACTCCCTCATCCGGGTATTTTCTGTTTTTTGATACGGTAAAAAGTACCAATATCAATTTTATATTTTATATCATATCAGACGCCGGCTGTCAAGCTGCAAATTTCTAAAATTATTTTGGGACAAATATACCTTTGCGCTTTTCTAAAGAGAAAAGAAGCACTAACCCTAAAATCCCGCAGGAAATCAATTCGCCGATGCCCACCGTCAGCATAAAATAAGGGATTGAACCCTCAAACTGATATACGTACGCAAGAATAAAGGGAACGATCAGCGTATTGGAAATAATGGGCGGAAGAGGCGCCAGCACGGAAAGTCTTTTTTCAGGGGCGCCGGCCTGACGGCTCTTTTTGCCGATCACATAGGTGCCAAAGGCTCCGATCAATGTTGCGAAGGACCCGAAGATAACGTCAAGAGGCATACAGCCGGTCAGGAGATTGCTCAAAATACAGCCCACAAAAAGCCCGGGAATTGCGGCCGGAGTAAAAAAGGGCAAGATGGTGAGAGCTTCGGAAAAACGCACCTGAATGGCATAATTGGCTAACCCTAAAGAGTTGGCGAGCAATGTGAGCACAACGTAAATTGCTGCGATCATGGCAGCCTGAACCAGCATGGCCGGCGAGGAAGACGAAGAAACCCTAGCAGGGACAGCTTCGCCGTAAGATTGTTTTTTCATATTCATTTGTCTCCTTTAGTTTTATTTTACGTCAGGAAGGTCTCGAACTGACGCTGTAATTTTGAAAAAATCTGATTTACAAACTTTTCCGAAATCCTATTATACAGAGAATAAAAAAAATGTCAAGAACGAAAGTTTTGCATTGGCAGTAAAAACTCATAATTTTTGTGCCAGAGCAGGAAATTCTGAGACACAAAAGTCGTAAAATTTTTTGGCTGCCGGGGTAAGAGCGTCCAGATCCCGGACAAACAGACACAGTCTTCTGTGCCTCGGCGGATCCAAACCGATGCATCTCACGTTGTATTGAGATTTCGTTTTCATAGAAAGTTCTGAGAGGATCGTAATGCCCAGATGTCTTTCAACGGCTGATACAGCGGTAAAAGTATCATCCATCATAATGGGGGTATTGCAGAGAATCTGATTATCATTCAATTCTTTCAGTATATTATATTCGTCGTTAAACGAGGTGGTAATAAAGTCATGCTTGCTGATATCATTGATCGGAAAGACACCTTCAGGATAGTCGGTGCAATCGGAAGGCAGGACGACAAGCAGCGGATCGTCTTTTATGAAAGTATAATGCAGTTTTGTATTTTTCTGGTAAGTATAAATTCCTAAATCCGCAATTCCTTCGGTGAGGTAGCGTTCAATTGTCTGGCCGGAGCCGTCTAAAAATTTGAAAGTAACTCTGGGATAAATGGCATGAAACTTTTCTATGACAGGCAGAAAGAAAATTATTTTTGAGCTGTAACTCCCTCCCAGAACAACTTCTCCGGATAAAAGATTAGTCAGTTCAAAAAGAGAATTGTCCAGTAGGGTACCGGCATTGACAATAGCCTTGAATTTGGGAAGGAGAACCGTGCCGTTTTTGGTCAGAGTGATACCCGAGCGCTCCCTGTTTACAAGCTTTACGCCCATCTCCTGTTCCAGATTTTTAACAATATAACTGACGGCGGATTGTGTATATCCTGTTTCCAGTGCAGCGGAGCTGATGCTGCCGCATTCCACCACCTTTAAAAAGATACGACAATGATTGATATCCATTTTTATACCTCAAAAAAACTGTTTCCAGACATTAAAAACACTGATTTTACTTTTTCATAGGGTAAGACTAAGATAATTATACGGATGTGCACAAACAATGTCAAATTTTCAAATCATTTTGTAAAAGCGGGGAGAGAATTTATGGTTTCAGGTGTTGATGCAGTACAGGCAAAAAAGTATTATTTTTCACCATCCATGATGTGTGCGGATTTTATGAAGCTGTCAGAACAGATAGAAGTGATCAACAGGCGTGCTGACTTTTACCATATCGATATAATGGACGGGCATTATGTAAAGAATATAACTCTTTCTCCTATGTTTGTCTCGCAGATCAGGGAAAGGGCAGCGCTGCCTATCGATGTGCATTTGATGGTGGAGAATCCGGATGATTATGTCGAAGAGCTGGCCGGGGCGGGAGCCGACTATATCAGCCCACACGCAGAGATGATAGACAGGAATGCCTTCCGTACCATATCCAAAATAAAAGATTTAGGGTGCAAAGCGGGGATAGTGGTGAATCCGGCCATGCCGTTGGATCATATCAGTGAATATATCAATTTATTGGATAAGATAACGATCATGACTGTGGAGCCCGGATTTGCGGGGCAGAAGTTCATCCCGAGAGCTCTCGAAAAGATAGAAAAAGCTTCGAAATTAAAAAAGGAAAAGGGGTATGACTTTCTCATAGAAGCTGACGGTTCCTGCAACCAAAGGACGTTCGGAATGCTCAAAGGAGCCGGATGTGAAGTGTTTATCATAGGGACCTCGGGGCTGTTTTCAAAAGATCCGGATCTGAACGTTGCTTTTGATAAAATGTATGAGGAGTTTGGGACAGTATGACGGATAAAAAAGTATATCTGGGAATAGATGTCGGAGGCACAAAGATCAAGATAGGAATTGTGGATGATGGAGGACATCTGAGAGCCGTGGAAAAATATCAGACCAGATGGGGTACATATGCCGCGTTCCAAACGGATCTTGCGGCATATCTAAGGGATTTTTTGAATAAACACGGGGAAATTCATCCGGAGGGAGTGGGGATAGGCTTCCGCGCAGAAGTCAACTACAAGGAACAACGGGTCACTTTTTCACGCATTGTAAACGATGCTGTGGATTTTGATATATGCTGTGTGGCCGCAAAATTTTTCAACGGTCCGATAAGGCTTGACAACGACGTGAACGCCATGGCCAGCGGAGAGCACTTATACGGTGCAGGACGAGGCAGGGATTCCTTTGTCTATGTGAACATCGGAACCGGACTGGGCTGCGGGATCGTTTCGGGCGGAAGGATGATCCGGGGACAAAAAGGAAATGCGGGGGAAATCAGCCGGTATTTCCTGAGAGAAGGAAGGGGGTATGCAAGTCTGGAAAGCCGTATCAGCGGAGAGAGTTTTTTAAGAGAGGCTCAGAAACTTTGGGGAGGAAAGAAGACAAAGGAACAACCCGTTCAAGCTCTGTTTAAGGCATGGGAAGGAGGTGATCTGGAAGCCGCTGTCATTGTGGAAACGGGAGTGAGAGAGCTGGCACTTGGAATTGTCAATATGGAGGCGATTCTGGACAGCGGTATGTATGTTTTTGGCGGAAAAGTGGCTTCAAACAGAAGACTTGTAAGAAGAATTCAAGAGGAAGTACTTGCTATTGCAAAAAAAGTTGGGATTTCTGTCAATGCGGAATTTTGTATTTCGCAGCTGGGCGCAGAGGATTCCGGAGTGATCGGAGCGGCGGCTCTGATCAAATACGAAGTGGAGGAGGGAAGAAATGGACAGCAAAGAAATCAGACGACAAAATCAGAATCTTAAGGAACTGATATTTACGCTGGCAGATGGGAAAGAGTGGAAAGAATCATGGGATTTGACTGCAGCCTGCATCGAAAAATTGGAGAAGGATCCGCGTTTTGCACAGATACATACGGTGTATCTGGTGGGACACGGCACTTCTCTGGCCAGTGCACGGACGGCGGAAGTATGGCTGGGGCATATAGCAAAAGTACATGCACACACGATGCCGGCGTATCACTTTTTACAGAGGATAGACGATTACCTGCATGATCCCATCCACACCATGGTGTTGGGATACAGCACAGGCGGCAACACGGAGAGCGTCATTGGAAGTGTGGCAGAGGCAGGGAAGCGGGGGGCGCTTGCGATAGGTATGGCAGGAGAAAAAGAGTCTGAACTGGCCTGCGCCGGTACTCACCGGATAATCTCCAGTGTGGACAAGGACGACGCCGCGGCTGCGGGTAAAGAATTTGGCGGAGGATACAGCGTATCTCATATTTATGCTATGTTGGCCTCTTTTGAACTTGCGCTCGCTCTGGGAAAGGCAGGAGGAACCCTTGATGCGGCGGGAGTTGAGGAGTGGAAAGCAAAACTTGCGGAAGTGATTCAGATATTCTCCGAAAATATGGGAAAAATATTTGACAAGATGATGGATGTGAGCCGAGAACTTGCCGCCACAGGAGCCCGCAATTTTGTGGTGATCGGTGCCGGTCCAAATGCCGGAACCGTGGCGGAGGGAGCCTTGAAAATCTGTGAGTACTGTTGGGATTTCGGCGCTGCGGAAGATTTGGAGGATCTTCACCACGGGCGGTTCAGAGAACTTGACGATGGGCATATCATATTTATTGTTGCTCCGGGAGAGAAAGATTATCACAAGAGTATGGATATTCTTGTGGGAGCGCAGTATTCCAGATCGCCCACCGTGGTATTTACCGCCCATCCTACGGCAGCCATGGAAAAGCTCTCTACTGCAGTAGTGCGGATGCCTGAGATGGAGGAGTACCTCACACCGTTTTTCTATATTCTTCCGCTCTGGTTTTATGGCTTTGCACGAGCCGACATGGATGGCGCTCTGGTGGGAGAGAAGAGATACGGACTGTTTGCCAGAGATATCAATTTCCAGAGATATTGTAATGAACTGAAAAAAATTTTTGAACTGTAAAAGAAAAGGAGAGAAAACATGAAAAAAAGAATAGGTTTAGTTCTTGCATGTACCCTTGTATTAGGTATGCTTGCAGGGTGCGGCACTGCGCAGGAAGCTCCCTCGGAGGAGAAAAACACACTGGCGGAAGAGACTGAAGAGAGTAAAGTAAAGCAGACGGTGGACAACACAAACACATCGGATAATGCGGCGGATGGTTATGAACTGGTAGTTTGGGTCGGCGCGGATATGGTGTTGGAGACACAGGGCGAGTGTTGGCAGGAGTATATTGATACATTTCTCGCAAACAATGAGAATGTGAAATCTATCACACTGGTTCCCATGGGAGATGCTGAGAGACTTGCGGCAATCATGGCCGGCGTGGGCCTTCCCGATGTTTATTTCGGTTCCGCCCGTGACGCTCAGAAATTTTATCAGGCCACAGACCTGCTTGATCTGAGCGATATCTACGCGGACGAGGAATGGGCAGGGGGCTTCTATGACGATGCAGTAGACCATGTGACTTATGAGGGAAAACAGTGGGCGATTCCGTTGATTTCCTATGTTTCCCATATGTACCGCAATCTGGACATTCTGGAAAAGTCAGGATGCGAGTATAAGGAAGAGTATGCGACGATGGACGAGTTTATTGCGGATCTTCAGGCAATCCAGAAGGCAGGATATACGGGAACCAACTCCTGGGTACAGAGCGGATGGTACGGCATCGGAACCATCGCCGCGGCTGAAGGGGATACCATTACGGTGGGCGTAAAAGACAACAAAACCACCATTTTGCCGGAGCAGCTTGTGAGAAGTTTTGAGACGCTGCTGGAAATTGAGAAGTATGCGAACAACATGCCTTACGGCGAGGATGCTACTGTGGAAAGCTTCTGTGCGGGCGAGATCGGATTTTTGTTGGACGGCCCTTGGACAGAGTACACGATTCAGGCTTCCGGAGTGAATTATGATGTGGTTCTGCTTCCCGGATATGACGGAAGCTACACCGGCGGCGTGAAAGGCTGGGACTACTACTACGGCGTGGATTCCGGCGATGCGGACCGCAATGAAGTTGTTAAAGAGCTTTTGAAATACTTAGGTTCCTATGAGGCGGAGAAGCTCTGGACGATCAAAGTGGGACGTCCTACTCTTAGAGAAGACGTTATGTCTGATCCGGAAGTTCTGCAGACCATGATGTGCAAAATGCAGGCAAAAGGCAACGAAGGCGGAATGATCCAGATGGATTTCTTCCATGACAATGTATTTTGGATGAGCGCATTTGCAGACGTGGTTACACTGGTAGGCAATGGTACCTACACACCCGAGGAGGGTGCGAAGGCAATGGTAGATGCCGTCAATGCGCTGTATGCGGAACAGGGCTAGGTTAGCAGAAAGCAGAAACCGAGTGGGGGAAACTTTCCCCTGCTCGCCCCGCGGGGCATTAACGGGGCCCCGTTAAGTGGAAAAGGAGTACGCATGAACAATTATTCAAAGAAAAAACCGGGCTTATTGGCCCGCATAAAGAAAAATGCCGCCTGCTATCTTGGACTGGGGCCTTTTATGATATTGCTGCTTGTGTTTGTATTCTTTCCCATTGCACAAGGATTCTTTCGCAGTTTTACCGACTGGTCGGTGGATATCAGGGCCGGAATTCATTTTGTCGGTCTGGACAATTACAGAACGATTTTTGACGGAACATCCAACACATCCATACGTTTTTTAAAATCGCTGAAGAATCTTGCAGTGTATGTGCCTATGACAATTGTGATCGGCCTTTCTATATCGCTGATACTGGCTCTGGTCGTGAATCAGTTCCGGTTTGGGAAATCCAGAAGGAAATTTAACGCTTTTCGTGGAATTTATTACGTTCCCACGGTTCTGCCGCTGTTTCTCTGCACAGGGATATGGTGTATGTTTATGGCGGCCAACACCGGAGTTTTTACATCTGCGCTGAATGCACTTGGATTGTTTGAGGGGGTGAGCTGGACCACTGACAGCGGGTATTCGCTGGCGCTGGTGGTCATCATTGACATCTGGAATGCAACGGGCTTTAACTTTATCATCCTTTCGGCGGGAATGCAGGATATTTCACAGGAAATGTACGAGGCGGCGTCCATTGACGGAGCTTCCACTTTCCAGAAAATGACGAAGATCACCATGCCGCTGTTAGAGCCGGTTCTGTTTTTTGTCATCATCAATTCTTTCATAGGCGCTCTTCAGGTCTACGATATCCCTTGGATCATTACCAGCAAGGCGGATATCAATTCTGTGGGCGGGCCGGGGCAGGTGATTTTATTCCCGGTGATGGAAATGGTGAGAAATATTTATGCGGGAACGACAAACGGACTGGGCAGGGCGTGTGCGGAGGGCGTGGTTCTGACAGGAATCATTATGTTGATCACACTTGTTCTGTTTAGGGTGCGGAAAAAGAGAACCATCTAAAAGAAAGGAGGTTTTGTCTGTGGGAGAAAGCAACAGGAAGGGACAAATAAAGATAAATGAAAAGGGTATCCTGACTTTTATGGCAGTGTTTTGGGCGATCGTGGATCTGCTCCCTGTCTATCTGGTGATCACCTGGGTTTTTACGGATAATACCAAAAACCTGATGCGGACGTTTGTTCCGAATTCGGTGAGCGCTGCAATAGAACATATTTCATATGTAATGCATAATTGTGATATTCCCGAAGCATTGAAGGATACGATGATATATACGGTGATTGCTATTGCCGTAATGCTGATCACGGCGTCTCTCGCCGCATATGAATTTAAATTTTATGATTTTCCCGGGAAAAAATTATTTTTTTCCATTGTTATGGTGTCCATGATGATGCCGTTTATTTTGTATGTGATTCCTCTGTACCGCTTTGTTTTCCAACTGGGGCTGGCGGATACTTATATAGGCGTGGCGGTTGTATATATGGTGTCGCCGCTGTCGGTTTTTATACTGATGCAGTTTTCGGAGGACATTCCGCAGGAACTGGTGGAATCCGCAAGAATTGACGGGGCAGGTCATTTTCAGGTATATTTCAGAATTATTCTGCCTCTGATGAGGAACGGGCTGATAGTGGCTTCGATTCTGTTGTTTTTGCGGACGTGGGGATCTTATCTGTGGCCAAAGCTGATTTCGGCGAAAGACGTCACCGCGATCAGTTCAACCATTACCAATTTGATCAATCCGAATTTTTATGTGGATTCCCGCATTAAAGTAACTGCCATGCTGATTGCCATGCTGCCGCCGTTGATCATTTATCTTTTTTTCCAGCGCAAAGTTATTCAGGGAATCGCCATGTCCGGCCTCAAAGGCTGATATTCATTGTTTAAATAATAAAGGAGAGAATGTATTATGAAATCTGAACATGCACAGGATATGTTAAAAGAAATAAAGGAGGAGGCTTCTATTTTTGCCTCTATTCTGGCGGAGAAAGAAAAGTATGTAAGCGGGTTTGTAAAACTTTTTAAGAGTCGTAATTTCAAACGTATTTATCTGGTGGGCAACGGTTCGCCGGGGTGGGCTGCGATGACGTTAAAATATGCGGCCACAGATATCCTAAAGGTGGACGCTACATATTCTACGCCGGGCCTGTTCCTTCATCACGACGGTTTTGATGTCTCCGGTGTTTACAAAAAAGAGGAAATTCTGTTGATCTGCCCGGCGGAATCCGGCAGAACAAAGGGACCGGTCCTGATTGCGAGAAAGGCGAAGGAACTGGGCATTCCTGTTGTGTCCACAACACTGGAGCCGGAAGGCGTGCTGGCGGCAGAGAGCGATGTCGTGATCTTTAAGCCCTCCCGCAGAGAGTACGGACTTCCCTCCACAAAAGGGCATTCCACCGGAATTTTTCTTTTTCTGCTGGCATTCGTGGAAGCTGCTCATGAGACAGGCAGAATTTCCGAAGGGGAATACGGGGAATATATGGCAGGGCTGAACAGGCTGCCGGAAACCGTGCTGAACGCATATGAATGCACGTTGGAATGGTTTGACAGATATATGGATCTTATCATGAACTGCGGCCGTTTTCATCTGCTGGGGTACGGCGCAAACTACGGGACAGTCAACGAGATCGTGCTGAAATTTGTGGAATCCCATAAAAAACCAAGCATTGCAGTGGAACTGGAGGAGTTTATGCATGGGCATATCCGTTCCATTTCTTCAGATGAACTGATTGTGATGATCTGTGCGGAAGAAGGACCGGAGAGAGAACGCATGCTGAAGCTCTACGATCTTCTTATTGAGGAGAAAGTGGGCATGGGCTGTCTGCTTCTTCACAGTACGCAGGACAATTTCAGCAAGTCTTTGGAACTTACGATCAATGCAACAAATGTGAAGTATGTGAACTGTCTGGAGTATCTGGTGCCCCTGCAGATTCTGGCGTTCCAGATTTCAGACCATCTGGGGCTTGATATGTCGGTGAGCGTTCACCTTGCGTTAAAACATGTTATGGAACCCAGTTTCGTCAGTCCGGATCAGGCGAAGGACAACTGACAAAGGGAGAGTGAATATTATGAAGAGACATTGTATCGTTGCAATTGACATAGGAGGCTCCAAGATAGCATGGGGACTGTCGGACTGCGAGGGAGAGCTTACACATACGGGGAAACGGATGTGGGACAGATATGACAGCAGACATGTTTTGGCGGTGATAGAGGATATTGTGCAGATGCTCTGTGAGGAGGCGGAAAAAGAAGGGCGGCTTCCCGAAGCCATAGGCGTGACGATTCCGGGTTTTGCCGACCCTGCGAAAGGTATTTGGCTGAGTGCTGAATTTATGGGGATATATCATGTGCCAGTCGCGCAGATTCTGGGAGAAAGATTCCGTATACCGGTTTATATCGAGAACGATACGAATGCCTGCTGTCTGGCGGAAAAGCTTTTCGGCGCCTGCAGGGATGTGGATGATTTTCTCTACCTGACAGTTTCCAATGGTGTGGGCGGCGCCCTCTTTCTTGATGGAAAGCTGTACTATGGAAGCCATGGGGCTGCCGGAGAGTATGGCATGTGCATAGTGAAAGAGGGCGGACGCCCTCTGGAAAACAGAGATTATGCCGGTTGTCTGGAAATGTATGCATCCGGAAGGGGGCTGCGTCAAAATTACATGGATGCGGGAGGAGCGCCGTTTGAGAACGGTGAGTATCCCGACGGCAGCATTCTCGCCGGACGTGCCAGAAAGGGAGACGTTTTGGCAAACAGGGTCTTTGATCTGGAGGGGTACTATCTTGGCAAAGTGATCGCCTCGGCCTGCAATCTTTTGGATCCGGAGAAAGTGATTATCGGCGGGGGACTTTCTCTGGCATTTGACTGTTATGAAGCAGCGCTTGTCCGAACGCTGAACGAACAGCACTACAAAGGGGCGGATTACACAAAGCTGTTTTCGGTGGAACCCACGAAGTTGGGATATGACGGAGGATTGTACGGGGCAGTTTCCGCGGCAAAGCTTGGGATGGAACCGGATGAGGGAAAGCGGATGGGTTACCGCGGCGGTTCGAAGGATAGAGGTTTGGCAGGGTAATGTCGAAGGAAATCAAAGGCAGGCTGTACATGATTTTTGCCGCAGCTCTTTACGGGCTGTGCGCCGTTTTGAGCAAACAGGTTTTAAAAGGACAGTTATCCGTGGGCATGATGATGTTTTTGCGTGGAATTTGCGGGATGCTGCTATTGTTTATGCTCAAAATGTTCAAAAGAGAAAAAATTTATTTATCCCGTCAAGCTTGCCCCAAAGCGGCGCTGCTTGCAGTTTTCGGCATCTCCATGACACAGCTTGCCTTAAACAGCGCTTACGCCTATCTGCCGGTAGGTACGGTGACGGCGATACACTTTATCTATCCGGTGTTGGTGAGTGTTTTTTCGGCGATTATTTTCAGGGAAAGGATTTCCTCAGCGTCCAAAATTATATTGGTCATTTCTGCACTGAGTCTCTTTCTATTTTTTGAGGATGCATCGGGGGGACAGTGGAAAGGATATTTGTTCAGCGTCATATCTGCGTTCGCATGGTCCTTCTATTTGATTTACGTAGACCGGTCGGGAGTGTTGAAGGAAGATAAACTGTCGGTTGCTTTTTTTACCTGTGCTGTGATGGCGGCAGTGGGAATGGTGTGTGGGATTGCCGCCGGATCCTTTCGATTTGAAGGGAGCGGTTTTACGTTGCTCACGGTACTGCTGATCGCACTGTTGAATCATGTTATTGCTATGATTTTGCAGCAAAAGGGAGTGGAGCGCATCGGAGCGGCGTCAGCTTCGGTATTCGGGGTTTTTGAGCCTGTCAGCAGTATCGTTTTTGGCGCGCTGTTGCTGCGGGAACACCTGAAGCCCGGACAGATTGCCGGGAGCGGCATTATCATATTAAGTATTGCGGCCATGACGGTCGTTCCTGTGCTGCAAAAAGGAAAACGAAAGCCGCGGAAGAAATTCTTTTACATTGAAAACTTTGAGGCGAGATGGTATAATAAACATCAAAAAAAGTTTAGGAAATGAGTTTCTTGAAAGAAGGAGGAGCTAAAAAATGAAGAAGGCAATGTTTGCAGTCATGGCAGCGGCAATAGTATTAAGCAGCGGTTTAACAGTATTTGCCGCACCTGAGAAAATGGCGGACGGTACAGTATTTGACGCAGAATATTATGCGCAGAGTAATCCGGATATAACGGCTGTATACGGAACGGACAAAGAAAAACTGTTTCAACACTATGCCATGTGTGGAAAAGCGGAGGGAAGAAAGGCTTATGCAGGTCAGGAAGTATCTGTGACAAGATTTGGAGTTCTTCTGGAGCCGGGAGATGAAAATTATCTTAGGATGGGTCGAATCATGACAGGTTTTGATTATGATTTGACGCCGAGAACGGAAAGGATATGGTATACGTTTGGCGAAAACGGCCGGTTGGTGGAGCACAGAGAGCCTTTGGAAACCCCGTTTGTATCAGATCCTGCGGACGGTTTTGTCAGAAGTGACTGGTCGGGAGATCCCAGATATCAGGCGCTCAGAAACGAGATCATACAGATAATTACAGAAAGAGGCGCCGGGGCAGAGATCAAAGGGGAAACGTTGAGTTTAATACAGCGTCCGAGAAGTGAAGAAGAAAGCAATGAGTTGAACCAAATGTTAAAAAATCTTTCCATTGATCTGATGAAAGGCGGGATTTTGGACAATTGTTATCTTTCGTGGGGTTCTGCGAATGGATATATTTATTTTGAAAGTTGGGGATATGATAAGGCGGTGGATGTTTTTGCAAACTTGAATGATGCAACTACATCGATGTATGACAAACATCCGGAGATATGGAACTATATGAATAAATCCCGTGATGAGTTATATGATGACAGCGCTGAAATGGCTGATGATGAGTGGGGCGGTGACTGGATATCTTAGTCAAACCTACTGAAATTAAATAAAATTTTTTTGGTTATCCAGTAAAATCAAATGTTTACGGTTAGAGGGAAGTAATTTCAGATTAGGCGGTATAGCCCCGATCACAAGGGCTGTATCGTCTTTTTTGTGCCCAACGAGCGTATTTTTCTCATGCGCCCTGCCGTTTCGGCTGCGTGGCAGAAAGGAAATTGAGTTCACCTACAAAGCTGATGTTGCGAATTCGCAATGAATGCGTATTATTTTAAATCTCTTTACGAGTATGTATCGTACTCATAGAGGGAGTTCTTATACCATCTATATGTTCAAATAAATCATCTTTAATAGTAGAACGCATTGGATCAAGGATAAAATCGATCCCTTCACGACGCGCTTGTTTAGCTGCCGGAACAAAGTCGCTGTCTCCTGATATTAAAATAATCTGATTAACTTGGTTTTTAAAAACTAAGGAAGATATATCGACGCCTATGCGCATGTCAACACCTTTTTGCTCCAAGTTTAATTCTAAATCGTTAGTTGTTATGTCGCTGATCTTAATGTCACCGCGTAAGAGCTTTTTAGTAGGTTCGTGTTTAAGAGAATAGTGCACTTGAGTATCGCTAATTCTACCCATGCGAAGCGCAAATTTGCGATGATGTTTTAACTCTTTTAAAAATTCATTCATCCAAGTATATTCTGCTGTACGCTCAAGAGAAACGGTCTTTTGTGTGACAGGATTATAGATATTTTTAGCAATTGGTGGACAGTCATAATAAAATACGCGGTATAGATAACGATTTTCATAATTATCTTTAAGATGTCTATAGCAGTAGTCATTTAGTTCATCAGCACGTTCGGCAGGGGTTTTATTTCCCCAGAGAGCTTTTGCTCGTTTGCGGTAAAAACCACCGTCTACTAGTATAGCAGTTCTGACAGCATGTTTTTCGAAAATTTTTCTTTTGTTATCTTTATTCATATTTCCTCCATTAAAAAATACCCCAAGCTTTGTCAGCTTCCCTTATAGTGGGAGGACTACCGCTAGGGGTATGTTCATACAATGTAACTGTTTGTTACATCTCTATATTATGCCCTCTACGGTAAAAAATCAACACTTTTTGTGTAAAAATTTTCACATATTGATTAAAAAAATATGATTTTTCAATACTTTTCAGTTTATCAACAACCCTATTCATACACAGAGAATCCTCTGTGAACTGGATGAGGTGGCATAATTTTGCGGAGCAATTTTTTACACTTTTACAGGAAGGATAATGAAATTTTTGGGTATTCGTATTTAAAACGTAAGCGGCCGATGTTTGTTGCTGTTCAGGATTATCATATGTGTTAAAATTACTTGAATTGCTTTTTATTCCATCAGATTCAATGTAAATTTCATAGGTTCCTTCTTTAGAGCCGGTAATGCTTTCAGATTCAGAGAAACTCAATATATTACTATCTGCCATATACTACTTAATAAACCTATGCAGTTCTACTATTCCAAGGCGTTTGCAGGTGGCAAGAGAGCAACAGTGAAGAATATTTTGTCATAAATTTTGTCACGAAAAACGAAAAAGTCCATAAACACGGACTCTTTGCAGCAGCAGGCGAGGGGAATCGAACCCCCCTCCCAAGCTTGGGAAGCTTGTATTCTACCGATGAACTACGCCTGCATCTTTCTTGCACAATTTCTATTTTAGCAGTACCTGCAAAATTTTGCAAGTACTGCCTTAAAATTTTTCTTAAAATGTGTAAATAACTGATGCATCTTTCTGCGAATGTTCGTCCTACATTTCATCTGCCTTATATTTGCTTATGACCTGCTGGATCCTTTCGCTGGGATCGAGCAGATCGCTGATGGAAGAGTCGTGGTTTAAAGTATCAATGATATAAGCGATATATTTGCTCATGTCACAGTTGATATACCACTCCCGCTCCAACAGTTCCGGCGTTTGGTAGATCAGGTTTGTCGTCAGGACGCGGTCGATAACGCCCTCCTCGTAAGCGGTGTCGAAACGAGCCAGTCCGTTGGTGAACAGGCCGAATGTAGAGCAGATGAAAATTCGGTTTGCCTTGCGGGCTTTTAAGGCCTTTGCCACTTCGATGGCTGATTCTCCGGAGGAGATCATGTCGTCGATGATGATCATATCTTTGCCTTCCACGCTGGAACCTAAAAATTCATGGGCTATGATAGGATTTCTGCCGTTTTCGATGCGGGTGTAATCCCGTCTCTTATAGAACATGCCGATATCGAGTCCCAGCACATTCGCCATATAGATAGCCCGTGACATTCCGCCCTCGTCGGGACTGATGATCATCATGTGGTCTGCATCGAGAGAGAGTCCTTTTATATTGCGTAACAGCCCTTTGATAAACTGGTAGGCGGGCTGTATCGTCTCAAAGCCATGCAGAGGGATGGCATTTTGCACTCTGGCATCATGGGCATCAAAGGTGATGATGTTGTCAAC
Organism: uncultured Lachnospiraceae bacterium; assembly: GCA_910577955.1. Classification (GTDB taxonomy): domain Bacteria; phylum Bacillota; class Clostridia; order Lachnospirales; family Lachnospiraceae; genus 1XD8-76. Next base: position 65,900 of record CAJTNC010000009.1, on the reverse strand, counting down.
GCCCATACTGACGAGTTCCTGCAGCGCGAGGGCACAGTCGAGGGACTCTCTGCCTGTCCGCTTATGCTGTCTGCTCTCGTAGAGAAAAGGCATGATGACGGTGATTCGTCTGGCTTTGCCTCCAACCGCCGAGATAATTCTTTTCAGATTCTGATAATGGTCGTCGGGTGACATATGGTTTTCCTGACCGCAGAGGCAGTAGGTCATACTGTAATTGCAGACGTCCACCATGATATAGAGGTCGTCGCCCCTGACGGATTCACGGATGATGCCTTTGGCTTCACCGGAACCAAAGCGCGGGATATCAACGCTTAACAGGTAGGTATCACGCTGATAGCCGGCAAAAGCAAGGCTGTCCTTATGTTCGCTCTCGCGTTCGGCCCGCCACTTGACGAGGTAATAGTCTATTTTTTCGCCAAGTGTCTTGCAGCCCTTTAAGGCGATGACCCCGAGGGAGCCTACGGGAATGTTTTCCAGATTTCGCTTTTCTTCTTTTTTTGTCATGTGGAGTCCTTTCTTTAAAATAGGGTAAATATAAAATTTATGCTCTCTAGGTTTTCTTGCGGATCCGGATATCGGGACCGGTTAACAGGCATATCTCAAAATTGCCGATGATCCGGGAACAGATTCGGTCACTGTATTTTTGGTGCAATTCTTTTAAACCGAGATTGGTGGTGATCAGTGTGGATTTTCCAAGCTGCTCCCTTTCGTTTAGAAAGGTGAAGAAGTAGGAGGTCACAAAGGAGCTTTCCAGCTCCGTGCCGAGGTCATCAACAATAATCAGATCACAGCGGTACAGGTCGTTTAAGAAATGTTCAAGAGCGCTTTTATCTTTGCCGAAAACATATCCGGCGAAGGTGTCAAACAGTTCGGCGGAACGGAAATAAATCACGGAATGGGAGGTGTCGATCAAAGCTTTGGCGACACAGTTGGAGAGGAACGTCTTGCCGGTGCCTACGGTACCCATAAACAAAAGGTTCTTGTGGCAGGTGTCAAAAGAGGATACAAACTCCTTACAAACGTTCACAGCCTTTTTGTAATCGGAGAGTGCGGATCCGGAGAACCATTCGTAGGACAACGTGTCAAAATTTTCTTTGGAGAGAGTGCCGGAAAGATTACTCTGATGGTAGAGCAGTTCGATGATCCTGCGCTCAAAGCAGTGGCACTTTTTCTGGCCGATATAACCTGTGTCAAGACAGTCGGGACAGTCATAGACGGGTGCCAGATAGTCGGCGGGATAGCCGTTTTCCGTAAGAAAATCCACCCTTTTTTGGCGCAGTTCCCGCAGGGAGTCGGAAAGCTCTTGCTTTGCGCCGGCTTCCCCGTCGATGAGACGGCGGGTATAGGAGACGGATAAGGAGGAGACAGCGTCTTCCAGTGCAGCATACTCCGGGTGGGAGCTTCGGATCTCCTGCAGGCGAGCCTCCAGTTTGTGGCGGTTTTTCGTCTGTCTTTCCTCATATTCGTGAATGATCGTTTCATATTGCGCGTTTGTCAGAGCCAAATTTTTTCTCCTAATTGATTTTTACTTTCTGCAGAAGTTCGTCGTAGTCGTACTGATTCTGCGGGAACTGGTGGAAAGGATTCGCGGAGGAAGAGGAATGGGCAGCTTTCGTCGTTTTCTTTTTCTGGAAAGCTGCGTCCGCATCCTGTATATCCTGCATGGAATGCACACCGTTTTCCCGCCAGCTAGACAAAATACCGTCAGTGTACTCAAGGCGGTGCTTGTCCGTGGCGACGGCGCATCTCTCACAGGCTACCAGAATGATGTCCAGCGAAAACCCGTACTCGTGAAGCCACTTGTGGATATAGGAAGCCTCCTTTTTGGTGGGAGAGCCTGTTCTGCCCAGAGCGTTCATCACGGTGTAGATATCCTTGTCATATTTTGTGGCGCGCAAAGCAGCCTCTTCCGGCGTAGCAATACCGGCCTCGGCCCAGCTTATGGCGACTTTTTCAATGTAGCGGAAGTCTCTTTTCCCTCTGTCCACACAGTACTGAATCAGGTAATCGATCAGATCTGTGCTGAAGTTTAGGTGGTCTTCCATAAAGATGAGGGAACGGATGTTTTCTGTGCTGAGCGGTTTGCCCAAATACTGTTCTGCAACAAAAACAAGTTCTGCGGTCTGCTCTTTCTGCTTAAAAGCGCGGATTTGATCCAAAGTAATGACACTCTTGTCATATACGGGGGCGGGAGTATCAACAGACGCTTTGAAAGTCGGCATGGATACGATTTCCGCAGAAACTTTGGCATCAAGATTTTCGAGCCGGATGCCCGCCAGTTTTTTTGCATCGTCATACAATAAAGAAATAATATGTTTTTTATCCCAATACTGCAAAGCGCGCATGATATCTTTTTCCGTAAAATTAAAATGGTCAGCAATCGTCGAAATACCGGTAGCCTGTGCGGAACCGGCACATCTGAGTAAATAGAGATAAACTTTCAACTGCGCGTCATTGGCATCGCTCATGTATTCGTCAATGAAACGGTTGGAAAGCATAGTCATCCCGACGTGCCCCCCCTGAGAAACTGTCAAGCTGTTCATTTTTCACTATCCCCTGATCTTCTATTTCCAAAACTGGATTGATTATAGCATGACAGCCTGAGAAAAGATATAGACAAAATGGCTAAATCAAAAGGAGCGGTTTTCTCAGGGCGTTTGACGGCGATTATGTGGATAGTGTGGAAACTGTGGATAAAACGGGGGAAGTTTTTACGATAAAGGGGTAAAAACCTACAATAAAAATAGCAAAAACGGACAATTCAAAAAAATAAAAATAAAAACAAAATATCCACAAATTTTCAACCGTATTTTCGGAGAAAAAATTGTGGATATGTGGAAAAACTATATGCCGAGAAGATTTTCCCCAATTTTATGGACATCTCCGGCACCCATAGTTATCAACAGGTCACCCGCTGTGCAATTTTCCAAAAGAAAATTTTCAATCTCGTCAAAAGTGGAAAAATAATGGCAGTCCCCGCCCAGAGAAGTTATCTCCCGCTGCAGATCCCTTGAGGAGATTCCCAACGTATCCGTCTCTCTGGCAGCAAAAATGTCCGCTAACACTACGTGCTGTGCACCGGATAAAACCTGTGCAAATTCCGATAAAAAGGATTTTGTGCGGCTGTAGGTGTGGGGCTGGAATACGCACCAGAGTCTCTTGTGGGGATAGTGGGACACCATTTGAAGGGTTGCCTTTATCTCAGTTGGGTGATGGGCGTAGTCGTCGATCACAGTGACGCCGGCGATCTGTCCCTTGTAGTCAAAGCGCCTGTCGGTGCCTTTAAAAAGGGAGAGAGCCTCACATACCGCGCTGCCCGCAAGATTCAGTCTGTGGGAGAGTGCGATGGCGGAGAGCGCGTTGGAAATGTTGTGGTCTCCGGGCATGCCGAGAGTCACAGGCAGCGTGAAACCGCCAGGACCGTGGCAGGTGAAAGAGAGTTTTCCTGTGCCGTCATAGGAAATGTCTGTGGGATAATAATCAAATTCACTGCCCATGCCGAAGGTTACGACAGGACAGGCCGTCCCCTCCGTGAGCCCCTCGTAATTTTCAATTTCGCCGTTTATGATCAGACATCCGTCCTCCGGCAGGAGTTTGGCAAAAGAATGGAAGGAATTTCGGATATCTGCGAGATCTTTGAAGAAATCGAGATGATCTTCCTGTACATTCAGAATTATGCCGATCTTCGGGAAAAAGCTCAAAAAGCTGTTGGTATATTCGCAGGCCTCGGTGACAAAATACTCGGAGCCGCCCACCCGGTAGTTGCCGCCGATGGATTTTAAGATTCCGCCGATGGAGAGAGTGGGATCCGTTCCCGCCTGCAGCAAGATATCGGAGATCATGGCGGTGGTAGTAGTTTTGCCGTGGGTGCCGCTGACGGCGATGGGAGTTTTGTACTGGCGCATCATCTGACCGAGCAGCTCGGCTCTGGTGAGGGACGGAAGCCCTTTTTCCTGAACGGCGAGAAATTCGGGGTTGTCGGGATGAATGGCGCTGGTGTAGACAACCAGATCGATATCATTCGTTATATTTTCTTTTCTCTGGCCGTATTTGATAACAGCTCCCTTTTCTGTCAGCATTTCTGTCAGAGGAGAAGGCTTATTGTCGGAACCCGAGACAGGAAAGCCTTCCGACAGCAGGATTTCTGCAAGCCCGCTCATGCTGATGCCGCCGATGCCGATAAAGTGAATATGTATTGGTTTGTCGAAATGAATCTGATACATAGCGATACCTCATGTTTGCTTTCTTAATATACAGTATATATTTTACCCTCGAAAGTGTACACTATCAAGGCGAAAAAGAAAAGAAAAAGACAAAAAATTGCAAAAGTATGTAAAAAATATAAAAAACAAAAGGAAAATTGAAAAAATAATGAATAATATCTACAAAATAGAAAAGGATTTTTAAGATTTATTATTCACTTTTTGACAAGCTTGTGCTATACTGAAAAAGAGAAATTCAACATTTTGTAAAAATATTGAGGTGATGCTATGATTAAAAAAGAAATGATTGCCATGCTTTTGGCAGGTGGTCAGGGAAGCCGGCTGGGTATTCTGACCTCGAAAGTTGCAAAACCCGCGGTTGCGTTTGGCGGAAAGTACAGGATTATTGATTTCCCTCTGAGTAACTGCATCAATTCCGGTGTGGATACGGTAGGCGTACTGACGCAGTACCAGCCGCTGAGACTGAATACCCATATCGGAATCGGTATCCCCTGGGATCTGGACAGAAATATCGGCGGTGTGACCGTACTTCCGCCCTATGAGAAAATTGAAAGCACGGAGTGGTACACAGGTACTGCGAATGCGATCTTCCAGAATATCGAATATATGGACAGCTATAATCCGGAATATGTACTGATACTTTCCGGCGACCACATTTACAAAATGGATTATGAGGCGATGCTTGACTTTCACAAGAGAAACAATGCGGGAGTGACGATCGCGGTTATGCCTGTGCCCTGGGAGGAGGCGAGTCGTTTTGGTATCATGATCACGGATGAAGATAAGCGGATCGTTGATTTCGAAGAGAAACCGGCAAAGCCCCGCAGCAATCTCGCATCTATGGGTATTTACATATTTAATTGGAAGACTTTGCGGGAAGCTCTGATGAAAAATTCCGATCAGCCTCATCTCGATTTTGGCAAGCATGTGATTCCTTACTGCAAGGACAACGATTATCCGCTGTACGCTTACGAGTTCAACGGTTACTGGAAGGATGTCGGAACGCTGCATTCTTACTGGGAAGCGAACATGGAACTTATCGATATCGTGCCGGAATTCAATCTGTATGAAGAGTACTGGAAAATATACACGAAATCCGACGCTCTGCCCCCGCAGTATTTTTCGGAGGACAGCGAAGTAGAGCGCAGCATTATCGGCGAGGGAACGGAGATCTATGGCAAGGTGTACAATTCGGTGATCGGCTGCAATGTGGTGGTCGGCGCCGGAACGGTGGTGCGCGACTCCATCATTATGAATGACACGAAGATCGGTCACAGCGGAGAGCTGAACAAAGTGATCATCGCTGAGAATGTGAAGATCGGAGACCGCGTGAAGATGGGTATCGGTGAGGAGAAAGACAACGAGACGGATCCCCACATCTATAATCATGGTTTGTGTACTGTCGGTGAGAAGAGTGTTATCCCGGACGATGTAACGATCGGAAAGAATGTCTGTATCGGCGGTGTGACGGTGAAAGAAGATTATCCGGATCTGTATCTTCCAAGCGGAAGGACAATGATCAAAGCAGGCGAATAATAGTGCGGGAAAGGAGTACGATTCATATATGAGAGCGATAGGAATTATTTTAGCGGGCGGTACGAACCATAAGCTTGGACCGTTGTCGGAGAAGAGAGCGGTGGGCGCTATGCCGATAGCGGGCAGCTACAGGGCCATCGACTTTGCGCTGAGCAGCATGGCAAATTCCCGTATTCAGAAAGTGGGAGTATTTACACAGTATAATGCAGGGAGCCTGAATGAACACCTGAGTTCTTCTAAATGGTGGGACTTCGGCAGAAAGCAGGGAGGACTGTTCGTTTTTACGCCGACGATCACGGCAGACAACGGATTCTGGTACAGGGGAACGGCGGATGCGATCAACCAGAATATCAGCTTTTTGAAGAACAGCCACGAACCGTATGTGATCATTGCTTCCGCAGATTGTGTATATAAGATTGACTTTAACAAACTTTTAGAATATCATATTAGTAAGAAGGCAGATATCACAGTGGTATGTAAGGACATGCCGGAGGACACAAACTTCGAGCGCTACGGCACGGTGAAGATGAATGAAGAAAGCCGGATCGAGGATTTTGAGGAAAAACCGCTGCTGGCAAAATCCAATACGATCTCCTGCGGAATTTATGTCATCAGAAGGCGGCAGCTCATCGATTTGATTGAGCGCAGCGTTGCGGAAGAACGGTATGACTTCGTAAGAGATATTCTGATACGCTACAAAGGAATGAAGCATATATACGGTTATAAAATTAAAGACTACTGGCGTAATATTGCGAGCGTAGAAGATTATTTCAACACAAACATGGACTTCTTAAAATCGGATATCAGAAATTATTTCTTTAGAGAATATCCGGATATCTACTCGAAAGTAGACGACCAGCCGCCCGCAAAGTACAACGTGGGCGTGAGAATCAAAAACAGCCTGATAGCAAGCGGCTGTATTGTCAATGGAACGGTGGAAAATTCCATTGTATTTAAAGAAGCATACATTGGCAATAACTGTTGTATCAAAAATTCCATTATTCTCAATGATGTATATATCGGTGATAATACCTACATTGAGAACTGCATCGTGGAGAGCAGGGGCACGATGAAAGCAAATTCATACTACAAAGGAGAAGACGGAATAAAAATAGTGGTGGAAAGGAACGACAGATATGTCATGTAGATAAGGTCCTGTGACAAAGCGGTCCCCATAGCGGCGTCACAAATAAGAAAAGGGGTCGAGGCTATGCAGATAACAGATGTAAGAGTACGAAAGATCACAAAAGAAGGGCGGATGAGAGCAATAGTCTCCATCACGCTGGACAACGAATTTGCGATTCACGACATCAAGATTATCGAGGGCGAGAAGGGGTTGTTCATCGCTATGCCGAGCAAAAAATCAGCGGACGGCGAATATAGAGATGTCGCACACCCTATTAACGCAGACACAAGAGAAAAGATCCAATCCATTATCTTAGAAGGATATGAGAGAGCACTGCTGGAGCCAGACTTTGAAGAAATGACAGAATAAATCCAAAAGGAAATGACATAAGAAAGATCCACTACAGATGAATTGGAAAAGAAAGCCGCCAAACTGCGGCTTTCTTTGTGTGTCCGGAGATTTTGCTTGTGAAATGAGGGAGGGTTTGATAGAATGAGGATGCTTGGTTTTTGGAAAAATAGGAAAGACGAGTGGGAAAGGGGAGAAGGGAAAGTGTATTGTATTGTCGGGCTGGGTAATCCGGAAAAAAAATATGAAAATACAAGGCATAATATCGGCTTTGAGGTGATAGACGAGATCGCGGAGAAATATAGTATAGCAGTGAAGGAGAGAGGTTTTAAAGCGCTGTTTGGGAAGGGCGTAATTGAAGGGCAGAGGGTGCTGCTTGTGAAGCCTCAGACGTATATGAACTTGAGCGGTGAGAGCGTCAGAGAAATCACAGATTATTATAAGATCGATCCGGGGGAGGAACTGATCGTGATATCGGATGATATTTCTTTAGAGCTCGGAGGGATCAGAATACGGAAAAAAGGGAGCGCCGGGGGACATAACGGACTGAAAAATATCATAAAACATCTGGGCACGGAGAATTTTATGCGGATTCGGATGGGCGTCGGAGAAAAGCCGAAAGAGTGGGATCTGGCAGATTATGTGTTGGCGCGATTCCCGAAGGAAGAGCGGGAAAAAGTGGATCGGAGCATAAAAGATGCGGCGGCGGCTGTCGGAATCATGGTGACGGACGGCGCGGAAAAGGCGATGAACGTCTTTAACAAGAAGAAGCAGGTTTCCCACAGAGAGGAAGGAAAGCAGGATGAAAACACTGAGAGCACCCTTGCGGGAGCTGGGGGAGTTTGAGGAAATACAGCAAAAATTGAATAAGGGACAGTCTGTTTGTCTGGGACTTTCCGGCTGTGTGGATTCCCAGAAGCTTCATATGATATTCGGGCTGGGCGAGAGCTTTCGATATAAGCTGATCATTACCTACAGTGATCAGCGTATGCGGGAGATATACGAAGATTATAAATTTTACGATCGGAATGTCTGCATGTATCCGGCTAAAGATTTGATTTTCTTTCAGGCGGACATCCACGGAAATCAGCTTGTGACGGAGCGCTGGAAAGTACTCAGGCGCATGCTTGAAAAAGTGCCGATGACCATTGTGACAACCCTTGACGCCCTGATGGAACCGCAGATTCCTCTTGAACGGGTGAAGAGAGATATTGTGCATATCAGCAGTTCCGGTCAAATTAAAGAAAGGGAGCTGGCGGAGAAACTGACGGAGCTTGGGTACGAAAAGGCGTATCAGGTGGAGGCGCCGGGGCAGTTTGCGATCCGCGGCGGCATTTTGGACATTTTTGACTTGACAGAGGAAAATCCTTACCGGGTGGAGCTGTGGGGAGAAGATGTGGATTCCATTCGCAGCTTTGATGTGTTGAGCCAGCGGTCCATCGAAAACCTGAGTGCGGTGGATATCTATCCGGCTACGGAGATGATCCTGACAAAGGATGAGAGAGCCAGAGGGATGCGGCTCATATCGCTGGAAGCAAATAAGCAGGAGGAAGCGCTGAGAGGACAGGGAAAGATCGAGGAGGCGGCAAGGCTTCACAGGCAGATTGAGGAGCTGCGGGAGGAAGTGCTGGAGCTTGAGACAAAAGTCAATCTGGAGTCCTATGTGCGGTATTTTTACGACGGTCTTGGATCTTTTCTCGGCGGTTTTGACAAGGGTGAAACCTGTATTTTTATGGATGAGCCCGCGCGTATCGGCGAGCACGCGGAGGCGGTGGAGCTGGAATTTCGGGAAAGTATGGCCCACAGATTGGAGAAAGGTTATCTTTTGCCCGGACAGATGACGCTTTTGTACGGTAAGGCGGAGACGGCGGCGCGGATGTCAGACTATCCGGTGGTGACCATTGCCTCTCTGGACATGAAAAACCCTTTTATGAAGCCGGAAAAGAAATATGATTTTTCGGCTAAGAGCGTCTCTCCCTACAATAACAGTTTTGAGACGCTGGTGAAGGACCTGCGCAGATACAAAAAAAGCGGTTACAGGGTACTGTTGCTGTCCGGTTCCAGAACCAGAGCGAAGCGGTTGGCGGAGGATCTGAATGCGTACGGGCTGACGGCTTTCTATACAGAGGATCCGGAGCGGGAGATACAGCCCGGCGAGATCATGACGTTTTACGGAAGAGTGCTCAAAGGGTTTGAGTATCCGCTTTTAAAATTTGTGGTCATCTCGGAGAGCGATATTTTCGGGGCGGAAAAGAAGAAAAAACGAAAAATAAAGAAATATGAAGGCCAGAAGATACAGGATTTTGCCGACCTGAAGGTGGGCGATTTTGTGGTGCATGAAAATCACGGCATGGGCATCTACAGAGGCATCGAGAAGGTGGAGATGGAGCATGTGGTGAAAGATTATATGAAGATCGAATACGCCGGCGGAGGAAATCTGTATGTGCTGGCGACGAATCTGGGGGTGATCCAGAAGTATGCCTCCGCGGATGCGAAAAAACCGAAGCTGAATAAACTGGGCACTCAGGAGTGGAACAAGACGAGAGCTAAAACGAAGACGGCGGTGGAGGAAGTGGCGCAGGATCTGGTGGAGCTGTATGCGGCGAGACAGAGCCGTGCAGGTTATCAGTTTGGGCCGGATACGATCTGGCAGCAGGAGTTTGAAGAACTGTTTCCCTTTGAGGAGACAGAGGATCAGAACGAGGCCATTGCGGCGGCGAAAGCGGATATGGAGAGCAAAAGGATCATGGACAGACTGATCTGCGGCGACGTGGGCTACGGTAAGACGGAGATTGCGATCCGGGCTGCTTTCAAGGCGGTACAGGAGAACAAGCAGGTGGCCTTTCTGGTGCCGACGACGATCCTTGCACAGCAGCACTACAATACGTTTGTACAGCGTATGAAAGATTATCCGGTGCAGATATCCCTTCTGTCTAGATTCCGCAGCGCGGCGGAGCAGAAAAAGACCATACAGGATTTGAAAAAAGGAGCGGTGGATATTGTGATCGGTACCCACAGGATGCTTTCTGCGGATGTGGGATTTAAAGATCTGGGGCTTTTGGTCATCGATGAGGAGCAGCGCTTTGGCGTCGGGCACAAGGAGAAGATCAAAAAGCTGCGGGAGTCGGTGGATGTTCTGACTTTGACGGCGACGCCCATTCCGAGAACGCTGCACATGAGTCTGATCGGCATCCGGGATATGAGCGTGTTGGAGGAAGCGCCGGGGGACAGAATGCCTGTGCAGACTTTTGTGTGCGAATATAATGAGGAGATGGTCAGAGAAGCTATTGTGCGGGAATTGTCCAGAGGAGGACAAGTGTATTATTTATACAACAGAGTAAATAATATCGCAGATGTCGCAGCGGCGGTGCAGGCTCTTGTGCCGGAGGCGAACGTGGCTTTTGCCCACGGGCAGATGAAAGAGGGGGAATTGGAGAGGATCATGTTCGACTTTATAGGCGGAGAGATAGATGTGCTGATCTCCACTACTATAATTGAGACGGGGATCGACATTCCGAACGCCAACACGATCATCATTCACGATTCCGACAATATGGGGTTGTCCCAGCTCTATCAGCTCCGCGGCCGGGTAGGGCGGAGCAACCGGAACGCATATGCTTTTTTGATGTACAAAAGAGATAAGGTGCTGCGGGAGGTGGCGGAAAAAAGGCTGGCGGCGATCCGTGAATTTACGGATTTGGGCAGCGGCTTTAAGATCGCCATGCGGGATCTTGAGATCCGCGGCGCGGGAAATCTTCTCGGAAAGAAACAGCACGGCCATATGGCGGCTGTGGGGTACGATCTCTACTGCAAGATGTTAAATGATGCGGTGCGGCAGTTAAAAGGGGAGGATACGCAGGAGTCCTTCGGTACGGCGGTAGAGTTGGATGTGGACGCCTATATTCCGCCTTCCTATATTATGAACGAGCGCCAGAAACTGGATATCTATAAGCGGGTGGCGGGTATCGAGACGCAGGCGGAGTGCGAGGATATGAAGGAGGAACTTCTCGACAGGTTCGGGGAGATACCGAAATCCGTGGACAATCTGCTGCGGGTGGCGATGATCCGGATGCAGGCCCACAGGCTTTATGTTACCGAAGTAAAGGGAAAAAGCGAGGTTTTGAAGTTTACAATGAAGCCGGACGCAAAGATCAAGGTGGAGGGAATCGACGGACTGATCAAGAACACCACGACGGGACTGCGCTTTTCCTCTAAAGGAACGCCCTATTTTGATCTGTGCTACAAAAAGTGCGGCATGGTGGAGCGGGATGAAGAGAATCTGCTTGTGCTGACGGAAAGTGCGCTGGAGGAAATGGAAAGGTATCTCCTATAGCAGGGTGAAATAAAAAGATAGGTGATTGCAAAACTCATTGATTTTGTTGTTTTGTCGTATAAAATATACGGTCCATTAGAGGTGTACGAATTATGGTACACCTCTTTTGTTATGCTCTCTTTATCAAAAGGTCTTTATAAAAAAGGAAAACGGTCAGGGGCAGTGGGACATGCGGCTGTTGTACCGGAACGGAGGAAGAGAGCATGAAAGGATTTACAACATCAACGGGTTATATGGGCTGGGTGGAAGACAGATATATATTGTTTGCATCGGAATATGATTACAAGGAATATATGGAAGAATAGGGAAAACACTGCGGTGATTTTGTTGAAATAAAACGATGATTTTCGGGAAAATAAAACTTGGCCTTGAAAAACAGGAGAGAATCACTTATACTGTATAGGAAATACAAATAGATATTCCGCCTGCAACAGGCGGAGCCATACAAAATAGGAGGAAACACATTATGAAGAAGAAATTACTTTCGATTCTTCTTGTATGCGCAATGGCGGTTGCCATGACAGCATGCGGAAACAATGCAGAAGAGCCTGCTGCACCTGCTGAAACAGAGGCTCCTGCTGAGGAGGAAGCACCTGCGGAAGAAGGGACAACTGAAGAACCTGCTGCAGATGCGACTGTAAGCGTAGAAGGAAAGATCGCTATGATCACCGACTCCGGCGATATCACAGACGAATCTTTTAACCAGATCACATGGGAGACCGTGGTGGCTTACGGCGATACCAATGGTATTGAATATGAATATTATAAGCCGGCGGAGGATACGGACGAAGAGAGAATCAACGCTATCGATCTTGCGATCGCTGAAGGCGCTACCGTAATCGTAATGCCGGGCTATCTGTTTGGTCCTGCTATTGCAGAGGAACAGGATCTCTATCCGGAAGTCAGCTTTATCGCAGTTGACGTTACGGAAGGCGATGTTGTAAGCCTTTCCGGCGAACAGGTTCCTCTTGGCAGCAACGTTTATGTATGCAGCTTCCAGGAAGAGCAGGCAGGTTATCTGGCAGGTTATGCCGCTGTAAAAGACGGTTACACAGATCTTGGCTTCCTCGGCGGTATTGCAGTTCCGGCAGTTATCCGTTACGGATTTGGTTATGTGCAGGGAATCAATGCGGCAGCAGAAGAAATGGGCGTTGACGTAAATGTAAAATATTACTATGGCGGCCAGTTCTACGGCGATGATACCATTACAGCTCGTATGGAAGGTTGGTATTCCGCTGGTACAGAAGTTGTATTTGCATGCGGCGGCGGTATTTATACATCCGCAGTTGATGCTGCAGAAGAGCATGACGGAAAAGTGATCGGTGTTGACGTAGACCAGCGTCCTACGATCGGAGATCGTTGTGTGACTTCCGCTATGAAGGGACTTGGCAGCGCTGTTACGTATGCACTGGATGCTTACTTTGGCGGCAATTTCGCTTCCATTGGCGGTACAGCAGCACAGCTTGGCCTGACACAGGGCGATTACCTTGGATTACCTACTGAGGATGATTCATGGGGATTCGAGACATTCACAAAGGATGAGTATGAGACAGTTCTTTCCGGTATTAAGGATGGTTCCATTTCCATTTCTGCTGACACGGAGACAGCACCTACAGTTGGCGCTCATACAACAGTTGATTACATCGAATAGAATAATACGAAAAAATAGTTATCCCGAGGGGCTGCTGCGCTGAGCGACAGCCCCTCTTTTTTAAAAAAATAGAAAAATATGCTTTTTTATAGAAGAAAAGATGGTATACTTAAAATGATATACAATAAAGAAGAAGGGATGCGGGTATATGGAGAACAACTACATAATCGAGATGTTGAACATCACAAAAGAATTCCCGGGCATCAGGGCGAATGACAACATCACCCTGCAGTTGAAAAAGGGTGAGATACATGCCTTGCTTGGGGAAAACGGGGCCGGAAAGTCCACGCTTATGAGTATTCTTTTCGGACTTTACCAGCCGACTTCCGGTACCATTAAGAAAAATGGAAAGGAAGTTAAGATCAATACGCCTAATGATGCAAACGATCTGAATATTGGTATGGTGCACCAGCATTTTAAGCTGGTGGAATGTTTTTCTGTTTTGGATAACATTATTTTGGGGGTGGAACCTTCAAAAGGGCTTTTTCTGGAAAAGAGGGGGGCAAGGGAAAAAGTTCTGCAGCTGAGTGATAAATATGGTCTCAAGGTGGATCCGGATGCGCTGATTTCGGATATCACCGTAGGTATGCAGCAGCGTACCGAAATTTTAAAAATGTTGTACAGGGATAATGAGGTGCTGATTTTCGACGAGCCTACGGCCGTGCTTACGCCGCAGGAGATAAGCGAATTGATGAAGATCATGAAAAACCTTGCACAAGAGGGTAAATCCATCCTATTTATCACTCATAAGCTGAATGAGATCATGGAGGTGGCCGATCGTTGTACCATCCTGCAAAAGGGGCGTTATATCGGCACGGTGGACATCGATAAAACGAGCAAGGAAGAACTCTCCCGAATGATGGTGGGCAGAAATGTGAATTTTTCTGTGGAAAAAGAGCAGGCAAAGCCCGGGGAAACCGTTTTGAAAGTAGAGCATATGACTGTACCGAGCAAAGCTCACGACAACAATGCCGTGAAAGACATTTCTTTCAATGTGCGCAAGGGTGAGATCGTCTGTATCGCAGGCATTGACGGAAACGGTCAGTCGGAATTTGTACAGGGACTCACCGGATTGGAGAAGATCACCGCCGGACGGTTGATCTTTAACGGCAGAGATATTGCTAAAGCCTCTATCCGCGAACGTTCCAAGTGCGGTATGAGCCATATCCCGGAAGACCGTCACAAACACGGGCTTGTGCTCGACTACTCTCTGGAACAGAATATGGTATTGCAAAGATATTGGCAGCCGGAATTCCAGAGTGCAGGATTTATCAAGTCGAAGGCAATAAGAGAATATTCGGATCGTCTGATCGAGGAGTATGACGTGAGGAGCGGGCAGGGATCGATCACGATCGCCAGAAGTATGTCAGGGGGCAATCAGCAGAAAGCAATCATTGCCAGAGAAATTGATAAGGATCCTGATCTTTTGGTAGCGGTACAGCCTACCAGAGGTCTTGATGTGGGCGCTATTGAGTTTATCCATAAACAGCTTGTGGCGCAAAGGGATCAGGGAAAGGCAGTGCTTTTGGTTTCGCTGGAATTGGACGAGGTTATGGATGTTTCCGACCGCATTCTTGTGATGTATGAGGGAGAACTCGTGGGACAGTTGGATCCGAAGAAGATAACTGTGGAAGAACTGGGACTGTATATGGCCGGGGCAAAGAGAGATCCTGTCCCTGCGGAAGTATAAATTTATGGAAGGATAGAGGGGTAAAAGAATATGAAGGAAAAGACAAAAGATGGTATCCTGTCCATAGTGGCATCTGTTGTATGTATTGTGATCGGCCTTTTGGTGGGATTGATCATTTTATACTGCATCAACGCAGAAAATGCCTTGGATGGATTTGGACGGATAATCAAGGGCGGATTTTATCTGATGCCGAAGGGACTGGGGAGTGAAATCACCCAGACTGCGCCGCTTATTATGACCGGTCTTTCTGTGGCTTTTGCTTTTAAGACAGGTCTGTTCAATATCGGTGCTGCCGGGCAGTATACTGTAGGAATATTCGGGGCGCTCTTTTGTGCTATTGTTTTACATTTGCCTTGGTATGTTTGCCTTTTGGTTTCTATGGCATGCGGGGCGATCTGGGGAGCGCTGCCCGGTATATTTAAGGCTTACTACAATGTGAATGAGGTGATCTCGGCGATCATGTTTAACTGGGTGGGGCTTTATCTTGTCAATGAACTGATGTACACCGGTATCCCCGGAATGTATGATCAGAAGACCACCCGCACTTATAAACTGAGTTCCGTTTCTCCTGAGTCGCTCATCCCGAATGGCGGACTGAATACGATCTTTAAAACAAATTCCACAACGATAGCAATTTTTATTGCCATCGCATTTGCGGTTGTGATGTATATCATTCTGAACAAGACTACTTTCGGCTATGAGCTGAAAGCATGCGGATTGAACAGGGATGCGGCAAAGTACGGGGGCATCAACGAAAAACGAAGCATTGTACTTTCCATGACGATTGCAGGGGCTCTTGCGGGAGCCGGCGCAGGCCTTTACTTTCTTTCGGGAGGGTCTGAATGGAACCCTCAGGTGGCTACGGCGCTTCCGGCCATCGGTTTTAATGGTATTCCGATAGCGCTTCTGGCTATGAGCAATCCGTTGGGAGTTATTTTCGCTGCGCTTTTCGTGGCCCATGTTTCTGTCGGCGGAGCATATCTGCCTACTAAATATTATCAGCCTGAAATTGCGGATCTGATTGTGGCGGTTATTATTTATCTGTGTGCATTCGTGACATTGTTTAAAGGGATCATCCTGAATTTGCTTACAAAAAAGAAAGTTCGGGAAGGGGCTGAAAATAAGACCACCGGAAAGGGGGATGAAAAATAATGTTTCTTCTGATTAAATTTACATTATTATATGCAGTAGTTCTGATGTTGGTAGCATTGGGCGGTATGTTTTCGGAGCGAAGCGGCGTCATCAATATCGCTTTGGAGGGTATCATGGCGATCGGGGGACTTGCCGGTGTATTTGTGTTGGCTCTGTGCGGAGATATGCCGGCGCCGGCATTGGTGGGGGTATCCATTTTGGCGAGTATGGCGGCCGGCATGGTGTATTCACTGCTTCTGGGTTTTTCCGCGATTACGTTAAAGGCTGATCAGACCATCGGCGGTACGGCTCTGAATATGCTTTCAACTGCTATAGCGATCGTTATGGTCAAAGCTTTCAATAATTCTTCCAGTTCCGGCAACGGTGCAGCTTCTGCAAAATTGAGTTACAGTAATACCGCTTTTATTTACAGGATAGGCCCCTTCACGGTCAATATCTTTCTTTTTATCGGTATTATTCTGTTGGTATGCAGTTACATCTTCTTGTTTAAAACAAAATGGGGACTCAGACTGCGGGCCTGCGGCGAGCATCCGCAGGCGGCGGATTCCGTAGGTATCAATGTTTACCAGTGGAGGTATATCGGGGTGATTATTTCCGGAGCGCTGGGCGGCATCGGCGGATTTGCATATATTGTTCCTTCTGTCACGACATGGAACTTTGAGGTCGGTGTAGCCGGTGCGGGTTTCCTTGCTCTTGCCGTAATGATCTTCGGACAGTGGAAACCGTTCCATATCGCAGGAGCGGCGGTGTTCTTTGCCATATTCCGGTCTCTGGCGAATATTGCGGACTCCACTGCGCTTGCGGGGCTTGGATGGTCCAATAATATTTATAGAATGATGCCCTTTATCGCGTCCATGATCATTCTGGCGTTTACATCAAAGAATTCCCATGCGCCGAAGGCGGAGGGCGTTCCTTATGATAAGGGAGCAAGATAATGGAGCAGTATAAAAAAGCGAGATAAAGAAGAAAGAACGGAATAATGGCAAAATTATATTTCAGACACGGCGCGATGGGCAGCTCAAAGACAGCCAATGCGCTGATGGTAGAGTACAATTATTTTGAGAGGGGAAAGCGGGCGCTTTTACTGAAACCGAAACTGGACAACAGGGACGGGGAAAAGGTGATCAAAAGCCGGATGGGCCTATCGAAGGAATGCCGTTTTGTGGAAGAGTTCGCAGAGATGAGTGACGAGGAGATCAAAAGCTATGACTGCGTGATCGTTGACGAGGTGCAGTTTTGCAAGAAGTCCGATATCGAACGATTTGTGCATGTGGTGGACGACTTAAACATCCCGGTGATCTGTTATGGTCTGCGGACGGATTTCAGAAGGCAGCCTTTCGAAGGTTCGATATGGCTTTTAGCTTGGGCGGATGTGATCGAAGAGTTAAAGACAGTATGCTGGTGTGGGCAGGGCGCGTCCTGCAATACCAGATTGAACGAGAACAACGAAATCATCCGAAGCGGCGAGCAGATTTGTCTTGGGGCAAACGATAAGTATGTGGCGCTTTGCAGGAAGCATTATAAAGAGGGAAATCTCGGACCCAAACAGTGATGTATTTTATACTGAATAAGACGAATCGTTTCGGAAAAGATAAATAAAAAACGGAGGAAACAGAGATGGATCAGAACGTGATGTTTAAGCTCAGCTACGGGCTGTTTGTTTTGACGGCAAAAGAGGATGGATTTGACAACGGATGTATTATCAATACGGTGATGCAGGTGACAAGTACGCCAAACCGGATATCCATTACGGTAAATAAGCAGAATAAGACGCACGATATGGTAAAGGCGACCGGGATGTTCAATGTTTCGGTGCTGTCGGAGGATGCGTCCTTTGACACCTTTAAGCATTTTGGCTTTCAGAGCGGAAAAAACGTGGACAAATTTGCGGATTACAGCGCAAAAGAGCGCAGTGAAAACGGACTTTATTATGTGACTGACGGCGTAAACTCCTATCTTTCGGGAAAAGTGGTGCAGGAGATCGATCTGGGCACCCATACCCAGTTTATTGCGGATGTAGTGGCAGCCGAGGTGCTTTCCGATGTGCCTTCCGTCACCTATGTTTACTATCAGAACAATATCAAGCCGAAGCCGCAAGCACCTAAGGAGACGGCGGGAAAGACTGTGTGGGTCTGCAAGATATGCGGTTATGTGTATGAGGGCGAAGAATTGCCGGCGGACTATGTGTGCCCGCTTTGCAAACACGGCGCGGCGGATTTTGAGAAGGAAGTACGGTAAAATTCTCTTCATCAGGAAAAGGTTAGAAATTCTGAAAGAAGTCTGGTATAGAAGTTCCTCCATTTACAGATACTAACATGGAAACGTTAGAAGAAAATGTAAATGGAGGAACTTTATTTATGAAAGCGACAGGAATTGTGCGGAGAATAGATGATTTGGGCAGAGTGGTGATCCCTAAGGAGATCAGACGGACGCTTAGGATCAGGGAGTCGGACCCACTGGAAATTTTTACCGACAGGGAGGGTGAGATCATTCTGAAAAAGTATTCGCCCATCGGAGAGATGTCCACTTTTGCGAAACAGTATGCGGAAAGTCTGGCACAGGTCTCCGGGCATGTGGCTATGATTGCGGACAGGGACCAGATTATCGCGGCGGCGGGCGGTATGAAAAATTCAGTGGGGAAATATGTCAGCAGGGAACTGGAGAGCAAAGTGAATAACAGGGAGAGTGTTGTCAGCACTAAGGGGGAGAGAGATTTTATCCCGGTGACACAGGATAACGCGGAGGAGTTCAGACAGGAGGCTATCAGTCCGATTATCAGTGAAGGCGATGTGATCGGGGCAGTCATGCTTTTAAACAACGCGGAAAAAGGCAAGATGGGGGAAGTGGAACAGAAACTGATCCTGTCTGCAGCGGGTTTTCTGGGGCGGCAGATGGAACAGTAAAAAGGATGATTATTTCAAAAACAGACACGGCGTTTCTCTATCCCGTAACAGGGAGAAGAGAAGCGCCGATTTTCGCGATAGCAGCAATCAGTTGGCATAAATGAGATAGTTCTGTCTGCAAAGAGCTTTTGAGAGCGCCCGCTATTTTGAGCTCATCTCCTCCAACAGATCGATCTTCATGTGATACAGTTTATCCGACAGATCTACGTAAACTTTCTGAGGGTTGACCAGTCTTCTTGTCTCATCCCAGAGAGTTGCGAGTTCTTTTTGGCAGTAGTCTCTGATATCCATCACTTTGGGGGACTCATAGACACATTCCCCATTCAGGAAAAC
This sequence comes from uncultured Lachnospiraceae bacterium, assembly GCA_910577955.1. Classification (GTDB taxonomy): domain Bacteria; phylum Bacillota; class Clostridia; order Lachnospirales; family Lachnospiraceae; genus 1XD8-76. The sequence goes on along the minus strand of CAJTNC010000009.1, from coordinate 46,605 downwards.
GGGAACCGGAATTTCACGCAGAGTGTATGTGCCCGGATTTAATTTCGTTTTTTTCCAAGGCTCCAACGGGTCAAAGAGGAGCAAGGGCTCATCCGCGGAGAACTTTTCATCTGCAAGACAGATCAGGTCGGCTTTTATCTTGCCGGTCTCCGTGTCGTAGACGCGGTAGATCGTCTTGTTGCCGGGATTTGTCACCTTCTCGGAATTCTCGGAAAGCTTGATCTTTGGAATAAATTGTCCGTTTTTGTCCATGATGGCGGCAAGCTTATAGACGCCGCCGAATGCGGGCCAGTCTTTGCTGGTGATCAGGTTTGTGCCAACGCCCCATGAAGTGATGGCTGCGCCCTGCGCTTTTAAGGAGTCGATCAGGTATTCGTCCAAATCATTTGAAGCGGAGATCACCGCATCCTGAAAACCTGCCGCGTCTAACATCTTTCTGGCCTTTTTGGAGAGGTAGGCCAGATCGCCGCTGTCTAACCGGATGCCGTAGCCGGTCAATTTTACACCCGCATCCCGCATTTCCTGAAAGACGCGAATGGCGTTTGGAACGCCGGATTTTAACGTATCGTAAGTATCCACCAGAAGAATGCATGCGGAGGGGTACATTTCCGCATAGGTCTTAAAAGCGGTGTACTCGTCGGGGAAACTCATGATCCAACTGTGGGCGTGGGTACCCTTTACAGGTACATCGAAAAGCTGTCCGCAGAGAACATTGGAAGTGCCGATACAGCCGCCGATCACAGCCGCCCTTGCACCGTAGGTGCCGGCATCCGGTCCCTGAGCGCGGCGCAGGCCGAATTCCATAATGCCGTCTCCTCTTGCCGCGAAACATACTCTGGATGCTTTGGTGGCAATCAGAGACTGGTGGTTGATGATATTTAAGATGGCGGTTTCCACAAGCTGCGCTTCCATGATCGGCGCAATGACTTTTACAACCGGCTCTCTGGGAAAAATAACAGTTCCCTCCGGAATAGCGTATATGCTGCCTGAAAAGCGGAAATCCGCAAGATAGTCTAAAAAATCTTTGTCGAATATATGAAGACTTTCCAGATACTCGATATCCTGAGGGGCAAAGTGCAGTTCTTTGATATATTGGATCAACTGCTCTAGCCCTGCGAAAACAGCATAGCCGCCGCCGTTTGGATTGCTGCGGTAAAATGCGTCAAAAATAACGGTTTCATTTCTGTCCATGTTGCGGAAATATCCCTGCATCATGGTGAGTTCATATAGATCGGTGAGTAATGTCAGATTCTGCCTGTCCATGAAAGCCCTCCTTTTGGGTGAGACCATAAATGAAAGTCCCTGAATAGTCCCAATTTTACACCTGTCAGGAGAAAATAACAAGAAAAATTACGGATCGGCAGGTTTCCAAGACAGATTCCCGACGCCGTCTATATTGCGGTACTGTCTCGGCGTAAAACCGGTAAAATCCCTAAAAAACTTTCCGAAGGAGGAGGTGTCGCTGAAACCGCAGCCGGCGGCAATCTCGGAGATTGGCAGTCTGGTTGTGTTGAGAAGATCCGAGGCGGCTTTCAGGCGGTACTGTGTGAGGTACTGTTTGGGGGAGAGCGACAGTTCCTTCATAAATAGACGGTACAGATAAGTGCGGTCTATACCGACGTGATCCGATATGTCCTGCACGGAAATGTTGTCGGAGTAATGGTCGTTAATATAGAGCAGGGCCGAATTCAGATAGTCGCTTTTTGCGGCTGCGGTATCATCGCTTTTGTTGTTGGTGAGATAGCCGAAAATGAGATACAGGTATCCCAACAGCTTGTAATCGCTGTACTGTGTATTCTGCATACCTTCTATAAGCTCGTTCAGGTACAGAAACAAGGAATCGTCAGGAATATAGCGACGGTAAGGGGCGCCGTCCCACAAACCGCAGTTTTTGAGTATATTTTCGGATTCCGTTCCGTCGAAGGCGAACCATATGTAGTGCCAGGGCTGCTCATGGTCGGCTATGTAATAGGTGGACTCTCCGGGCCTGATCAAAAACACGTGGTCTGCGGAGAGCTCGTAGGTGTGGTTATTGACACGGAAACGCCCCTTGCCCTGCGTGATAAAGTGAAGCAGATAGTGTCCGCGCATGGCAGGGCCGAAATGGTGGGAGGGAAGACACTGTTCCTGGCCGGCATAGAGCAGAAAGAGCGGAGCCGAAAGATGGTGGGAACTGTTGTGGAAAATTTCAATGATATTCCTTCGGGGATCCTTGTAGGTCATATTTTCTACGGAGATATTGCCTGTTTTGGTTTCCATAATTTTGGGATTTCCATTCTGTTTTTTCTGTGATATGATGTTATTTATGCAACAAATCACTTATTTATAACGACAAAGACGATATAAATACATTTGCTCAATGTATATAATAAAGTCAAATAAAAGTACTTTTATGGGAGAAAATTGTATTGTTTTTACAATAATTATATCATTATTGTAGGAATAATCAATAAAAACATGGATAAATGTTGAAATGTTGTAAAGTTTTTTGGCTGTGCAAAAAAAGAAGATTTGTTGCGGAAAATAATGTGAAGGAGGCGTAACATGAAAAAGTATTCAAAGTGGATAAGCATACTGATGGCTATGACATTGACGGGAGCGCTGCTTGCGGGATGCGGAAAGAGCACGGAGGAGGCTGCGCCGCAGCCGGAACAGACAGATGCGGCGCCGGAGGAGTCCGTGGAGGAAGGGCAGGAAGCGGAAACGACAGGAGAGCGTCCGGAAGTGCGCGTATTGATCAAATGGGCGGAAAGCCAGATCGAAAACTGGCCGGCGTTGGTCGAGGAATACAATGCGGATACATCCAATCCGGTAACCATAAAGCTGGAATTTTATGGTTCCGAGGGATATGACGACAAAGTGAAGACGGAATTGATGGGTGATGATCCGGCAGGCGTAGTACAGCTTATGAAGACTACATTCAACGAGTATTCCGCCAACGGACAGCTTCAGGAACTGACTCCTTTTATCGAAGGACAGGGCTGGGATTACAACAAAGGCGCACTGGCATGGGCAGGTCCGTTAAACAATGAAGAGGGCGGTGTGTACGGTATCCCTGATTTTGCAAACACAAGCTGCATATTCTACAACACAGCGATCTTTGAGGAATTGGAACTGGATGTGCCGACAAACATTGAAGAATTGAAAGCAGTGTCAAAGACTTTGAATGACAACGGCTATAAGGCCATCGTCACAGGAGCAACCAACTGGTGTGCAAGCGATCTGCTGGCGAAGGTGCAGGCACAGAAAGTAGGAGCTGATTATTTGGTGAAGTGTTATAACGGCGAGGCGAAGTACAATGATTCGTCTATGGTGGAGTCTCTGGAAGTGATCAAGGATCTGGCTGACAGCAATGTGATCGATCGATCCAGCGCGGACTATACCGACGATGACGCCATTGCGGAATTCACCATGGGAAATGCGGCGATGTACACAGCCCACACAGGAATGGCGTCCGCTATAGATGCGGTGAAAGATGATGACTTTGCTTACGATGTGATAGAGAAGATGAACTTTACGGATGATCCGAAGACGAGCGTTTCCGTCACATGGGGAAGTATGTGGTGTATTCCGGCGAACGTGGCGGACAGAGAGGCAGCAGAAGCGGCATTGGCTTTCCTGTTCGGAGAGAAAGTACAAAAGAGCGATGTGGAGGATCTCGGAAAAATCGTCAATGTGGATGCATGGAATGCGGGACTTACCCATCCGGCGCTGACCACGGCATCTAAGCAGTTAGAAGGCGCAGGGACGGCAGATTCTTTCTATTTACTTGATATGGTTTCCGCTAAGGTATTGGACAACATGAACAAAGGCATTCAGGAAATGATTCAAGGAAAAGTGTCAGCGCAGGAAGTTTTGGATAATGTGCAGGCGGTATGGGAAGAAGAGTGTTCACAGAAATAGTGATGACGTCTGATTGATGAGGAAAGACCGGGTACATCCGGTCTTTCTGCTTAACAGAAAGACTTTCGAATGGTGCGTTAAGTGAAAGGAACAGAGAAAGGTTTCGGGATGAACAAGGCAAAGAGTAAGAGAAAGAAGAGAGCGGTAATTCGTTTCATGGCGTTTTCCCTGCCGGCATTGGTCGTTTATACGTTGTTTTGGATGGTGCCGATCGTTATGTCGGCCGGAATCAGTTTTACGGATTGGACCGGAATGACAAAGCTGTCGGAGAGTTCGTTCATCGGATTGAAAAATTACAAGAATCTGTTTTCGGATTCCATTTTAAAGATAACGATCAGAAATAATCTGCTCTATGGGCTGATCACTATACTGCTTGTGCCGGTGTTGGCTTTTATTGTCGCCTATATGATTGAAAACTTTACAAGAAAAAAGGCGCTTTTTAGGACGGTGGCCTATCTTCCGGCGATTTTGCCCTCTATCGTGGTAGTGATGCTGTGGAAGTGGATGTATAACCCCTCCTACGGATTAGTGAATAAGATACTGGAAGCGATCGGACTGGGGAATTTCGGAACAGGGTGGCTGACAAATTCGGATACAGCGCTGTACGCGGTGACGGCGGCGGCGGTATGGAAGATGGTGCCCACATATTTTGTGCTGTTTATGGCGGGGCTGCAGTCGGTGTCGAAAGATCTTACGGAGGCTGCGGTGTTGGACGGAGCCGGAAGAATGCAGGTCATAAGGAATGTGATACTTCCGTCTATAAACAGGATCACGACCATCGTATACATTTTGATCTTTATCGATGTGTTCAGAGTGTTCGATTTGATCTATGCCATGACCAACGGAGGCCCGGGATATTATAATACGGAAATGATACTGACCTATGGTTATAAGACGACTTTTACCAATTCAAATGCCGGCTACGGCATGGCGATCACCACGACGTTGATCTTGTTTGCCATGCTCTGCACGGGAGTGCAGCTATATTTTCAGAGCAGAAAGGAATAGGGGACGGATATGAAAAAGATAGTATCAAAAACGGTATTGTTTGTCATGGCACTGCTCCTGTTTCTGACAACTCTGGTTCCGGTGATATGGGTGCTTATCTCCTCTTTAAAGACCAAAAAAGAGATGATCAGAAGTCCGTGGAATTTTCCGGAAGAGCTGCAGTGGTCCAATTACCTTGAAGCTTGGGAGAGAGGAAATTTCGGACAGTTCGCCAAAAACAGCGTTGTCATCACGGTGACGGCGGTCTTTCTCATGCTGGCGCTTTCTGCGATGATTGCCTTTGCGCTCTCCAGATATCAAGGGAAGCTTGGGAAAGCCGTGCTGTTGTACCTTCTGATCGGGCAGACGATCTCTGCGGCGATGATCATTTTCCCTATTGTGATACTGCTGAAACGTCTGGGGCTCGGCGGAAGCCATATGGGGCTGATCCTCACATACACTGCCGGGGGACTTCCTTTTGCGGCCTTTGTCATGCAGGGATTTTTCGCCGGTATACCGAAAGAGCTGTATGAATCGGGGGAGATGGACGGCGCCGGGGAGATAACTCTGTTTGCGCGGATAGCGCTTCCGCTTGCAAAACCGGCGGTCGCGACGGTGCTCTTATATCAGTTCATGTGGGTGTGGAATGAGTTTGTGCTGGCCTTTACGGTGATCGATAAGATAGAGAACAGAACCATTATCGTGGGGCTGTACTCGGTGGTCAACGGTCAGCTCCAGACAAACTATGTTTTGGCCTTTGCGGGGGCTATGATCGTCAGCGTACCGATCATTCTGGTGTATCTGTGTTTTCAGAAATATCTGATACAGGGATTGATCACAGGGGCGGTAAAGGGTTAAAAAAACGCCGGATAAAAAGGAGCAGGGAAAATTATGAAGCGGAATATGTTTGGGACGGCATCATGGGGGTTTCGGGAGAGGGAGCTTAAAGAACAGTTGGCCTGTGTGCGAAGGCTTGGACTTGGGATCCATGAGCTGGATATCGAAAATGCTCCGGGGGATCTGCCTGCGGATGCGGATGAAGAACAGCTGGCAGAGGTGAGAAGGTTGTATGAGTCTTACGGGATCAGGCTTTTTTGCGCGGCAACCGGCAATGACTTTACGCTGGCGGAGGAATTGCAGGTGCGGGAGAATGTGGAGAAAGTCAAGAAAGTGATCGCCGCCTGCGGGAAGATGGGAGTGCGATATCTCAGGATATTTGCCGGTTTTTCTCCTTACGGCGAGGTGACAGACATAAGATGGGAGCGGATGATAAATGCGCTGAATGAGGCGGCAGAGTGCGCGAAGGGCGTGGGAGTAGTGCTTTGTGTGGAAACTCACGGGGGTGTTTTGGAGCATTCCGACGGGGTAGAGCATTTTGCAAGTGTGACCACGGACTATGACTGCTTGAAAAGGCTTCTGGCGGAGGCGGATAGCTCGCTGCGTTTTGTCTATGACCCGGCTAATCTGTATGCGGCCGGTGTGAAAGAACCGGAAAAGAATCTCGAACTTTTGCGGGGGCGCATCAGTTGTATCCACTGTAAGGAATTTGCGGTAAATGAGAGGGGGCATTTGAAGCCTGCGGCCTGCGGGGACACAGGGATGGATTGGGCGGCTGCGCTGAAAGGTTTTGAGAGGTTTGAAGGACCGGTACTGATGGAATATGAAAAGACGGAAGATGTGGAGGAGGGATGCAGACGGTCGGTGGAGTTTCTGGAGAAGTTTACGGAATGACAGAACGTTTAGAAATGGATGAAAAAGAGAAAAGGAGCGGAAAATGGATATTAAAGAATATAGAAAAAGCCGTGCGATCGTCATGGAGAGACCTTACGAGGTGCGGCTGAGAGAAATAGAACTGACAGAGCCGCTGGAGGATGCGTATGTGGCAAAGACTTCCTTCAGCGCTATTTCCACCGGCACGGATATGAAGACATACAAAGGGCTGCAGCACCCGGAACAGTGCTGGTATCCGTTGGTTCCGGGGTATGAGACGGCCGGAACCGTGGCGGCGGCAGGGGAAAAGAGCGACGGACGTCTGAAAGTGGGCGACCGTGTCATGATCAATGAATGCAGAAAGTACAAAAATGTCTGCGCGGCATGGGGCGGCGGTTCGGAGTATACGGTGAAAGATTCCTCCACTGCCAACGATACATTTGACTATATGGTGAAGATCCCGGACAATGTGTCTGATCAGGATGCGGTGTTGGCATATCTTCCCTGTGTTGCGCTGAAAGGGGTCAAAAGGCTGTCCGTGGAGAAGGGTGAGACTATCGTTGTGGTGGGAGCGGGTATGGTGGGAATATCCGCGATGCAGATCCTGCGGATACTCCACCCGGATATTCAACTGATCGCGGTGGAGGAAAACGGTTTTCGCAGAGAGATCGCCTCGCATTATGTGGATCACTGTGTGGCGCCCTTCGAGGCGGAGAGAAAGATCGCGGAATATACGGGCGGAAAGATGGCGGATAAGGTGATGGAGTGTTCCGGCAATCCGAAGGTACCGGGGATTCTGCATCGGTATGTAAAGGAGACGGGATGGAATTTGTCGGACATTCCGGCCCATATCCATCTGCAGGGGGATTATCCGGAGCGCATTATTATGGATCACTATCACCGGTGGTTTGTAAAGCACTGTACGCTCACAATGTCCTGCGCTCTTGCGGGGGGATGCAAAGAACAGATCCTTGCATGGATGAGCGAAGGGAAGTTTGATACTTCAAAGCTTCCGGTGGAGGTATGGCCGGTGACAAAATGCAGGGAAGCCTACGCCTATCAGGCAGAGAAGGGCGCGGATGTTTTTAAAATATTATTCGACTGGAGTCGATGATCGGAGGAGTCAAGCATGACTGAAAAAATAATTTTTATGCCCCACGCCAACATACAGTATTCCCAACTGCATCCATCCAAAAGGCATTGGGTGATAAAAAACTGTTATGAAAAACTGTTCGACCTGATTGAAAGCCGCTCCTGTAAGATGGCCTTCGAGTGCAGCGGCAAAACGTTGGACGAGATAGCTGTTAAGGCGCCGGAAGTTTTGGCAAAGCTTAAAAGGCTGATAGCGGAGGGACTGGTGGAACCGGTATCCTCTCCCTACATACATTTTATGCCGGCAAATATTCCGCCGGAAGTATGTTTGGATTCTCTGAAACATGCGCTGGACGTGTGGGAGAAATACACAGGCGTCAGACCTGTGACGGGATGGAATCCGGAATGCGGCTGGGCGTCTTATATCCCCGATGTGTATAAGGAAGCAGGTTTTGAGTCTCTTGTGATGGACGCGGACTCCTTTTTCCTGTCTTACGATGAAATTCGACAGGCTACAGGTCTTGCCTACGATGTGGAGGGACACAGCAACAAAAATGAGTTGTTCCGCATTGAAGAATATATCAAGGACAAACCGGAATACCTGCGCTTCTTAACAAATCCTTCCGTGGCGCCAAACGGCCTTAAAATGCTGTTCCGCTCAGACTGCATGGCTAATATCCTGTTGTGGTATCTGATGGGAGCTACAGAGGGCGTGAGGGAGAAACCTGTGGAAGAAAAGGAGATTCTGGAGATGCTTGGCAGGTGGCGTGACCGGGTGGCGGCTACGGGAAGCTTTATCATGCCTTATGCGGAGGATGCGGAGTACATAGGGAGTTCCGCCTACTTTTATGTCAAACAGTTTAATCAGGCCAGATTTTTTGAGGAGGAGCCGGGAAGTATCGAAAGATTTTCCAAGATACTGGATATGGCGAAAGAGAGCGGGTACGAGCTTGCTCTGCCCCGAGAAGTGCTGCGGGATGCAAAGGAACTGATTCCGAACGATAGGATTTTGTGTATTGAGAACGGAGTGGCCTGGCATGGCGGTACGGCCAAAGCGTGGAATAATACGGAGTATGCCAGAATCATGGATCCTGCATGCCTGTCGATCCTGCGCGGGATCCGGGCGGTAAAAGAGGAGGCGGGAGAAAGGGAAGAGTGTCCGGAACTGACGGACGCCATGCGCTGTGTGACGGACGCATGGGTTTCCGATTCAAGATGGCCGCCGCAGCCTACGTCGCCGGGGCGCTTTAATGTCAGGGAGTCTCTGGAAGCGCTGTATCAGGCTAACGAGTCTCTGGAAAAGGCAATGAAACGCTGCGGGATCGAGGAGAAGAGAGCAATCTATTCACCGAGATTGATGAGGACACAGATACAGGCTATTGACAGACAGTTGATGAGTATGCAATATTTTGGAGAGGAATAATAACTTGGGAGGAGAACGGATGGAATTTAAGCGGCAGCTCGAACTGGTGCATCTTCAGATTACGAAAAGTTGTAATTTGCGCTGCTATTTCTGCGGGCAGTGGGGGCAGGAGGGGTTTTTCTCGCAGGCGGCGGGGACACCGCTTACCAGAGAAGAGTGGTTTGGATTTATGGAGCAGTTGGCGGAAACGTTTCGGGATGCCGCAAAGAAACCGTCCGTGATCCTCTGGGGCGGAGAACCTTTGTGCTGCGAATTTTTTGACGAGGCGGCCCAGTACCTATATGAACAGGGATTCGCGCTGGGGCTTATCACCAACGGAACCCTGCTTGAGAGGCATGCACAGGTGTGTGACAGGTGCTTTCGGAAAATATATATTTCCGTGGACGGCCCGCCGGAGGTGCATGACAAAATTCGGGGCGAAGGTGTTTTTGAGAAAGTACGCAGTGGGAGGGAGAAGCTGGATTCCTGTCAGATCACTGTGATGAGTGTATTGACAAAGCAGACGGAGGGGGCGATTCGGGAGCTGGTGGATGCCCTCTCCGTATTAAGGCCCGATCAGGTGATTTTGCAGCAGCAGATAGGCATGACGCAGGCGGAGATCGACAGATACAAAAAATGGATGCGGGAAGTGTTCCACAGGGAGGCTCCATATATTGACAGTTGGAAATGGGGGGAGGAGGAAGCGCGGAAGATGAAAGAGCAGAGGTCGTGTGTGGAGGAGCAGTTAAAAAAATTGTCTGCTCCTTTTCCGGTCAGCTTTCTGCCCCATCTCGAGGGAGACCATCGGAAAAAATGCTTTTCCCCGTGCAGGCATATTCATATCGCATGGAACGGGGACCTGCTCTACTGCACGGATTTCTACGATTTTACGCCGGGAAATATACGGCAGGCGGGGTGGGAAGATATCTTTTTATCTCAAAAGTCGGAGCTGTTTTTGCGGGAGGTTCAGGCCGGGCGGTGCGAGACCTGCAGCCACTGCTCCTGGAGGCTCAGCAAGAGTTTCGGATTATAGCTTTATTCTTTATATTTCATTTCGGAGACAGCGCCTTTCGCTTCAATAAATTCTTGACATTTATTCTCCATCCCTTTAAACTGGAAATGTTAAATAAATATAGGAAATAAGCCAAAAATGTTTGCGGCAAAAGGCCGCAGGCATTTGTCAGATAAAAGGAAAGGGAGAAGCCATGTATCAGAAAGTCGACACGAATCTGAACTTTGTAGACAGAGAGAAGGAAATCTGCCGGTTCTGGAAAGAAAACGATATTTTCCAGAAGTCCATGGACATCAGAAAGGACGGTCCCACCTATACGTTTTATGACGGTCCGCCTACAGCGAACGGCAAGCCCCATATCGGGCATGTATTGACCCGCGCGATCAAGGACATGATTCCGCGCTACAGAGCCATGAAAGGCTATATGGTGCCGAGGAAAGCGGGCTGGGATACCCACGGTCTGCCGGTGGAACTGGAAGTGGAAAAAGAGTTGGGGCTGGATGGAAAGGAGCAGATCGAGCAGTATGGTCTTGCGCCGTTTATCGAGAAATGTAAGGAATCTGTCTGGCAGTACAAAGGCATGTGGGAGGATTTTTCCGGCACGGTCGGTTTCTGGGCGGACATGGATGACCCTTACGTGACATACTATGATAATTTTATCGAGTCCGAGTGGTGGGCGCTGAAACAGATCTGGGATAAAAAGCTTCTGTATAAGGGCTTTAAGATTGTACCCTACTGTCCGAGATGCGGCACGCCCCTGTCTTCCCACGAGGTGGCGCAGGGCTATAAAGCGGTGAAAGAGCGTTCCGCGGTGGTGCGCTTTAAGACGGTGGGCGAGGAAAACACCTATTTTCTGGCATGGACCACCACGCCGTGGACGCTGCCTTCCAACGTGGCGCTGTGTGTGAACCCTAAGGATAGCTACTGCAAGGTGAAGGCTGCCGACGGCCGCATCTACTATATGGCGAAAGAACTGCTTGACACTGTGCTGGGGGCTCTGGCGGAAGAGGGAAAACCCGCCTATGAAGTGCTTGAGACTTACAGCGGAAAAGATTTGGAGCATAAAGAGTATGAACCGCTCTTTGCCTGCGCGGGAGAATCCGCTGAAAAGCAGCATAAAAAAGGCTTCTATATAACATGTGACAGCTATGTCACAATGTCTGACGGCACGGGCATCGTGCATATCGCGCCGGCCTTCGGTGAAGATGACGCTAATGTGGGCCGCAAGTACGATCTGCCTTTTGTACAGTTTGTGGACGGGCAGGGAAATATGACGAAAGAGACGCCCTACGCCGGCAAGTTTGTGAAAGATGCGGACAAGGATATTCTGGTTGATTTGGATAAGGAAGGAAAACTTTTCTCCGCACCTAAGTTTGAGCACGACTATCCCTTCTGCTGGCGATGCGATACGCCGCTCATCTACTATGCAAGGGAATCATGGTTTATCAAGATGACCGCGGTTCGGGACGATCTTGTGAGAAACAATAAAACGGTGAACTGGATCCCGCCTTCCATCGGCGAGGGAAGGTTCGGCAACTGGTTGGAGAACATTCAGGACTGGGGAGTCTCCAGAAACCGTTACTGGGGCACGCCGCTGAATATCTGGGAGTGCGGAGGATGCGGACATCAGGAGGCCATCGGTTCGAGGGAAGAGCTCTCAAAGCTTTCCGGCAATCCGAAGGCGAAGGATGTGGAACTGCACAGGCCCTATATCGATGAGATCACCTGTACCTGTCCTGAGTGCGGCGGGACGATGAAGCGTGTGCCGGAAGTGATAGACTGCTGGTTTGATTCCGGCGCCATGCCTTTTGCGCAGCATCATTATCCCTTTGAGAATAAGGAGCTGTTCGAGGCACAGTTCCCGGCGCAGTTTATCTCCGAGGCGGTGGATCAGACAAGAGGGTGGTTCTATTCTTTGATGGCGGAGTCCACACTGTTGTTCAATAAGTCGCCTTTTGAAAACGTGATCGTGCTTGGTCATATACAGGATGAGAACGGACAGAAAATGAGCAAGAGCAAAGGGAATGCTATCGATCCTTTTGAGGCTCTTGAGACTTACGGCGGGGATGCGATCCGCTGGTATTTCTACATCAATTCTGCACCGTGGCTGCCCAACAGATTCCACGGGAAAGCAGTGCAGGAGGGGCAGAGAAAATTCCTCGGCACCCTCTGGAACACCTACGCGTTCTTTGTGCTGTATGCAAATATTGACGGATTTGATGCGACAAAATATACGTTGGACTACGAGAAACTGTCTGTGATGGATAAGTGGCTGTTGTCCAAACTGAATACGGCCATCGGTCAGGTGGATGACCATCTGGATAACTACAGGATCCCCGAGGCGGCGAGAGTGCTGGACAATTTCGTGGATGAGATGAGCAACTGGTATGTCCGCAGAAGCAGGGAACGTTTCTGGGCAAAGGGCATGGAGCAGGATAAGATAAACGCTTACATGACGCTCTACACAGCGCTTGTGGAGATCAGTAAGTGCGCGGCGCCTCTTGTGCCGTTTATGACGGAAGAGATCTACAGGAATTTAGTCTGCAGTATCGACAAAAACGCGCCGGAGAGCATTCATCTGTGCGATTTCCCGGCTGTGAAGACGGAGTTTATTGACAGAGAACTGGAAAGTTATATGGAAGAAGTGCTGCATATCGTGGTGCTTGGCAGAGCGGCGAGGAACGAGGCAAACATCAAGAACCGCCAGCCCATTGGGGAGATGATCGTCAAGGCGGAGAATACGCTGACTGATTTCTATCAGGAGATCGTCAGAGAGGAACTGAATGTGAAAAAGGTGGTTTTTGCGGAAGACGTTTCTTCCTATACGAGTTACAGCTTCAAACCCCAGCTTCGCACGGTTGGCCCGAAATACGGCAAGCAGCTTGGCGGCATCAGGACTTATCTGTCAAATATTGACGGCCTTTCCGCTATGGCGGCCGTGACTTCCTTTAAAGAGGGCGGTACGCTAAACTTTGAGGTGGACGGTGTAGAGATTTCTCTCGGAGAGGAGGATCTGCTGATCGAAACCGCTCAGAAAGAGGGATTTGTGGCTCAGTCTGACAAGGCTGTAACCGTAGTGCTCGATACTAATCTGACACCGGAGCTGTTGGAGGAGGGATTCTCCGCCGAGGTGATCAGCAAGATTCAGACCATGCGGAAAGAGGCCGGGTTTGAGGTGATGGATCACATAGAAGTCTCCGTGACCGGAAATGAGAAAATTGCTTCGATCGTGCAGAAAAATGCTGCGGCAATCTCCGAGAAGGTGTTAGCTGATGAGATAATCTATGACGAGGCGTTAGCGGATGCGAAAGAGTGGAAAGTGAACGGTGAAGCCGTGAAGATCGGCGTCCGGAAACGATAATGACAAATACGATAAATTGTATGTTTTGTATATTTCCTTTTTGAAGGAAAGCGATTATACTGATAAGGTAAAAGTTATTGAAATGAAGTGAGGAGCACCAAAAAGGGAGGGAGTTATGGTATTGAAATCACAGCAGAAAAAATTGAGCTTTGACAAAGAGCTTTTTAAGAGAAGTGTGCTGTACAATGTAAAAACATTATATAGAAAGACGCTGGAAGAGGCAACGCCGCAGCAGATATTCCAAGCCGTTTCCTACGCCATCAAAGATGCGGTGGTAGATTACTGGATGGAAACCCAGAAAGAGTATGAAAAACAGGATCCGAAGATGGTCTATTACATGTCCATGGAGTTTTTGATGGGGCGTGCGCTGGGCAACAATATCATCAACCTGCAGGCTTATGTCACGGTGGCGGAAGCGTTGGAGGAATTGGGCGTAGATCTCAATGTGATCGAGGATCAGGAACCCGATGCTGCGCTCGGCAACGGAGGGCTTGGCCGTCTGGCAGCATGTTTCCTGGATTCACTGTCTACTCTTGGCTATGCGGCTTACGGCTGTGGCATCCGGTATCATTACGGTATGTTTAAACAGCAGATCAGGGACGGGTTTCAGGTTGAGGTTCCCGACAACTGGCTGGAGTATGGCAATCCCTTTGAGCTGAGAAGGCCGGAATACGCAAAAGAGATAAAATTCGGCGGTTATGTAAATGTTTATGTGGATGAGACCGGAAGAAGCAACTTCCGTCAGGAGGGCTATCAGTCTGTCAAGGCGATCCCCTACGATATGCCGATCGTGGGCTATGGAAACGGCATTGTGAATACTTTGCGCATCTGGGATGCGGAGCCGGTGGAGTGCTTCCAGCTGGATTCTTTTGACAAAGGCGACTATCAGAAGGCAGTGGAGCAGCAGAACCTAGCCCGCAATATCGTGGAGGTGCTCTATCCCAATGACAATCATTATGCGGGAAAAGAACTCCGTTTGAAACAGCAGTATTTCTTCATCTCCGCTTCCGTGCAGGAAGCTGTGGCGAAGTACATGAGAAAGCATGACGATATCAGAAAGTTCCATGAGAAGGCAACTTTCCAGCTCAACGATACTCATCCCACAGTGGCGGTGGCCGAACTGATGCGTGTGCTGATGGATGAATATTTCCTGACTTGGGATGAGGCTTGGGAAGTGACCACGAAGACCTGTGCTTACACAAACCACACGATTATGTCGGAAGCCCTTGAAAAATGGCCGATTGAGCTGTTCTCAAGACTCCTTCCGCGTATCTATCAGATCATCGAGGAGATCAACAGAAGGTTTGTGGCGAGGATCGAGCAGATGTATCCGGGCAACCATGAGAAAGTGCGTAAGATGGCAATCCTCTATGACGGACAGGTGAAGATGGCGCATCTGGCTATCGCGGCAGGCTACTCGGTGAACGGCGTGGCAAGACTGCACACGGAAATCCTGAAAAATCAGGAGTTGAAAGACTTTTACGAAATGATGCCCGAGAAGTTCAACAACAAGACAAACGGCATCACGCAGCGTAGATTTTTGCTGCACGGCAATCCTCTGCTTGCAAGCTGGGTGACCAACCATGTGGGCGCGGACTGGATCACGGATCTGCCGAAGATTGCGGGGCTCAAAGTATATGCCGATGATTACAAGTCCCAGCAGGAATTTATGAATATCAAGTACCAGAACAAAGTGCGTCTGGCGAACTATATACTGGAGCACAACGGTGTGGAAGTGGATCCCCGATCTATCTTTGACGTACAGGTGAAGAGACTGCACGAGTATAAGAGACAGCTTCTCAATATTCTGCATGTGATGTACTTGTACAATGAGATCAAGGATCATCCGGACATGGAATTTTATCCGAGAACGTTTATCTTCGGTGCAAAGGCGGCAGCGGGCTATAAAAACGCGAAGCTGACGATCAAGCTGATCAATGCGGTGGCAGATGTGGTCAACAACGATGAATCCATAAAAGGAAAGCTAAAAGTGGTGTTTATCGAAGATTACCGTGTTTCCAATGCGGAGATGATTTTTGCGGCGTCGGATGTCTCCGAGCAGATATCTACGGCGAGCAAAGAAGCTTCCGGTACAGGAAACATGAAATTTATGTTAAATGGCGCTTTAACAATCGGAACGATGGATGGCGCGAATGTGGAGATCGTGGAAGAAGTGGGCGAGGAGAATGCGTTTATCTTCGGCCTGAGTTCTGAGGAAGTCATCCGCTATGAAAACTACGGCGGCTATAATCCGATGGAGATATTCAACAACGATCAGGACATCAGAAGAGTGCTGATGCAGCTGATTAACGGGACTTATTCTCCCAGAGATCCGGAATTGTTCCGGTCCCTGTATAACTCCCTGTTAAATACACAGTCCACAAGCAAAGCGGATACTTATTTTATCCTGAAGGATTTCAAGGCCTATGCGGCGGCACAGAAAAAAGTGGAAGAGGCTTACAGAGACAGCGCAGGCTGGGCGAGGAAAGCGATCATGAACGTGGCATGTTCCGGCAAATTTACGTCGGACAGAACCATTCAGCAGTATGTGGATGAGATATGGCATCTGGATAAAGTGGTATTGCCGTCCAAAAAGAATAAATAGGCAACACGGTGAGAAACGGTTTGAAAATATGCGGTCTGAAAGGCGGGGCAATGAGTAAAGATTATATCAAAAAAATCCTATGTTTTGGAGATTCCAATACCTATGGATACAATGCGAAAACCATGGATCGTTTTACGGAAACAGAAAGATGGACCTGCCTTTTGGCGAAGTTTTTGGGTGAAGGTTACCATGTGGCGGAAGAAGGGTTGGAGGGAAGAACGGCCTGCTTTGAAGATCCGTTGTTTGAAGGGCTGTGCGGGTTTAAGTATCTCTATCCCTGCCTGATGACTCATAAGCCGGTTGATCTGCTGCTTATTATGCTGGGAACGAATGATGTGAAACAGCGTTTTTCCAGTACGCCTGAGAATGTGGCAAAGGGTATGGAAAGGCTGGTACAGAAAGCCATGGATTCCAGACAGGCATTTAGGGACAATAATCCTAATATTTTACTGATTGCGCCTCCGGCGATTGAACCGGGTTATCAGAATACGGATGTTTACGGAGAAATGGGCGAACACTGCGTGGAGAAGAGCCGCGCTCTCGGCCCTCTGTATGAGCAGGCCGCAAAGAATGTGGGCTGTCATTATCTGGATGCCGGACAAATTGCGGGGGTGGAGATGAATCCTTACGATTTTATGCATCTGAGTTTAGATGCTCACAACGCCTTTGCAAAGTTTCTGGCGGAGAGAATTCCGGAACTGCTGCAGGGATAATAAAGATGGAACAGAAGAAAGCGGCACGCCGGTGTGCAGAACATACCGGCGTGTTATTCATTTTGTAATCAACTGTGTCGCCAAATAATTTGCGCCCAAAACCCCGGCGGAATTGCCGAGGGCGGCGGCGGTAATATGGACATGAGCAAAACTGGGCATAATAAAGCGGCTCTTTTTTTCTGCGATTTTTTGCAGGATTATAGGCTGCGCCATAATACCTCCCCCGAGGATGATGCAGGGGGGATTATAGATATGGGTCAGCGTGGAAAGCCCAAACATAATCTCATCTACCCATCGGTCAATAATCTGCATAACGGTATGATCCGTAAGATGATCAAATATTTTTCTGCCTGTGTCCAGTTCCGGGCGGTATTCTTTCATCATCCGTACCAGACCGGTGGTGGAAGCGTATTTTTCGTAGCAGCCGTCGAAGAAATCATTTCCTCCGAGACGGACGTCGCTGTGGGTGATGATAGCGCCGAATTCGCTGGCGGAATAACTGGAACCGTGGAAGACTTCTTTGTTTTCTATGACAGCGCCTCCTACGCCGGTGCCGTAGGTCAGCATCAGAAACTGCTCATAGTCTCTGCCGGCGCCGTAGATGGCTTCCCCCAGAGCGGCCGCATTTACATCGTTCTCCACGGCCACGGGAACATGAAACATATCTTCCAGAGTATCTTTGTAGCGGGTACCCGTATAGTCTGGGATATTTTGATTGGCGTAAATAATATAGCCTTCTTTTGCGTGTACCTGTCCGGCGGTACTGATGCCGATGGCGTCATAATCAGTCCGGGAACGAATCAGGGAAACGATCGTTTCCAGTATATAGGGGCCCCCTTTTTCGGCCTGAGTGGGTATCTCTTTTATATCGGTCAGGGTGTCGTTCTCACAGACGCCGTATTTAATCGAAGTGCCTCCGATGTCAAATACAAGATTGTTCATATCTTATTTCTCCTGTTAAGGTGCAGCGCTGCAGGGTGTTAAATGCGCACTTTGCAGACAGCCTTCTTTAAGAACCGGTCGTCGCTTACGGCGATGTTTGGCTTGTGGGGTTCGCCCGCCATACAGATGATGAAATTGTCTTTTCCGATCAGGCAGGAGCTCAGATCGGCGGCAGCGGCGCTGCCCACATCCCCTTCTTCATTATAGTTCATATATTGAGCCCCCGCACAGTCTCCGGTATCCACTCTCTCGACGCCCTCCAGATCCATCTGAATGTCCATGTGGTTTTTATGGAACTCATATTGCCTTTCCTCAATGGGGAAAGCGGAGGTTTCCATCACGTTAATAAAAACATTGTCCTGATCGACAACGGTTTTGCCCAGAGGCAGTTTGCTCAGATCGTGGGACGTGATGAAGTCAATGGCGGTATCCAGATTTTTGTGTATCCCTTTATACAGGTTCATATTGGACATTTTATCATAAATCATGAAAAAACCTCCTATTCGATTCCTTTATAAAAACGCTGCGCTATTTCCAGAGGTCTGGTAATCGCTCCTCCCACCACTACGGCATGAGCGCCGAGAGAAAGCATTTTTTTTGCAGCTTCGGGCGTATGGATCTTGCCCTCGGCGATGACAGGGGTGTCAAGTTCGGAGACTAATTTCCGTACCAGTTCAAAGTCAGGTCCGTCTGTTTTTGGAGAGTAGTCCGTATACCCGCTTAACGTGGTGCCTACCAGATTGACGCCGCACTTAGCCGCATTGACGCCTTCTTCAAAGGTGGAGACATCCGCCATCAACACAATATCCGGATATTTTTCCTTGATCTGTGCGATAAATTCGTTGATTGTGGTGCCGTCCCCGCGCTCTCTCATGGTGCAGTCCAAAGCGACGATATCCGAGTCTGCATTGACCAGATCGTCGATTTCTGTCATGGTCGGAGTGATATAGGAAGCGTAGCCTTCTACGACGCGCTTTACCAGACCGATGACAGGAAGACCGGTGGCTTTTTTGATCTCTACCACATCCCGGATGCTGCTGGTACGGATGCATTTGCTGCCCGCCTGTTTGGCGGCGTTGGCAAAAAATGGCATAATGGACATTTCTTCACAGTACATAGGTTCATTTGGCAGGGCCTGACAGGATACGATGATAGACCCTTTGGTTGCCTTGAGTATTTCCGCTAAAGTCACTCTCATAATTCTTGTCCTTTCTTTCGCATCATATTAACTATAGGTTACAACTGCTTTTCATATTATAGCATGTGGTTTTTGGGGAATCAATAAAAATGAAAAAATATTCGCGCAAATATAGAAAATGAAAAAAATTTTATTTTTGTGTTGACAGAGGCGGTGCGAGAAGGTAAAATTTGAAGTACCTAGTAATTGATTACATACTTGAAAGGAGAAGAAAGGAATGAAAAAGTTATTAGCGTTACTTCTGGTTGGAGTAATGGCGCTCTCTGCAGTTGCGTGCGGCAACAACAGTGCGCCAGCGGAAGAGCCGGCGGAGGAAGTGAGGGAAGAAGTGAATGAGGAGCCTGCGGAGACTCCGGAAGAAGTTACTTCAGAAGCTGGGGGGGCAGCTTCCGAAATTACTCTCTGGACTTATCCCATCGGAAAATGGGGAGATGAGGCCACGGTTAAGGAACTTACGGATGGTTTCACGGCAGAGACAGGTATTGCCGTAAACGTAGAGTTTTTAGCTTATGCTGACGGCGATGACAAGGTTAATACGGCAATTACGGCTAATCAGGCTCCGGATCTTATCATGGAAGGACCTGAGCGTCTGGTTGCAAACTGGGGTGCAAACGGCTACATGGTCGATCTGTCGGATATGCTGGACGACACCGATAAAAAAGAGATTCAGGCGGCGCCTATGACAGCCTGCACGGCTCCTGACGGTGCGGTGTATGAGTATCCTTTGGTTATGACAGCTCATTGTATGGCGGTTAATCTGGATGCGTTCAAAGAAGCGGGCGCTGACCAGTATCTCGATCTGGAAACACATACATGGACGACGGATGATTTTATTAAAGCGGTGGATGCGCTTTACGCTCATTATAATGATACGGTTGGCGCTGTTTACTGTGCAGGACAAGGCGGTGATCAGGGTACCCGCGCACTGGTAAATAACCTCTACGGCGGTTCTTACACGGATGCGGCTCATACTGCTTACACATGGAACTCCCCTGAAAATGTGAAAGCTCTGGAGCAGTTAAAGAGCATGGACGGTATTGCGTTCGACGCATCTTTGGCAGGCGGCGATGAAATTGCAAAATTCTATCAGGGTGTTCTGAAAATGGCATTCTGCTGGAATATCGCTCAGCAGTTGGATCCTAACGGCGCAGGAACAGGCTCGGGCCTTACTGTTACCGGCGAAGAAATCGTATTTATGAGCTTCCCCTCCGAAACGGGAGAATCTAAGCTTCAGGGCGGTATCTGGGGATTCGGTATCTTTGACAACAAAGACGCGGCTCGTATTGAGGCATCAAAACAGTTCATCAAATACATGGCTGACTCTGCGGCAACTGTTGATGCGGTAAAAGCAGCTAACTATTTTGCAGTTCGTTCTTCGGCAGAAGGAACAGACTTATCTGCTATCTGGGCGGATAACGAGATCATGGATGAATATCAGGTTCTTATGCCTCAGCTGGGCGATTACTATCAGGTTACGGCAGGCTGGGCAGGACAGCGTACAGCATGGTGGACAATGCTTCAGCAGATTGGTTCCGGCATGGATGTAACGGAAGCGCTCACACAGTATGAGGGCGAAGCGAACGCGGCAGCGTCCAACTAATTTAATAGAAAATGTGCTCTGAGGAAATGGATCAGTCAGAGCATGCGCCCCTTCCACAGGGAGTGGGAGGGGCATTTTAAATGAACAGAACGAAAACAATATTTAATCAAATGTGGGGAAAGGGGGCTGGATTTTCGTGAGTAATCAAGTTTCTCAAAAAAGAAGTCGTGCCTTGCAGCGCAGGGAGGATATTGCCGGATATGGCTTCATGCTGCCCAGTCTGATTTTTTTTGCAGGCTTTGTTTTGATTCCGATGGTTATCTGTATTTGTCTGAGTCTGACGGATTCCAACATGCACGCGCAGGGCGGCAGCAATTTTGTGGGGCTTACAAATTTTATCAAACTGACGAAGGATAAGGTGTTTCTGGAAGCTTTGAGGAATACCTTTGTCATTGTATTTGTGAGCGTACCTACTGTGACGGCTTTTTCTTTGTGGGTATCTTCCGCTATTTACAAATTAAAAATGCCGGTTCTTTCCGCTTTCAGATGTGTTTTCTATTTGCCGGTAGTTACCGGATCCGTGGCGGTAACAGTAGTGTGGAAATGGATTTTCGATAATTACACAGGTATTTTAAATACTGTGTTGAAAGCGACAGGAACAATCGAGAAAAACATTAACTGGCTGGGAGATGAAAAATATGCCCTTTGGTGTATTATTCTGATCCTGTTTACCACTTCGGTGGGGCAGCCGATTGTTCTGTATGTATCTGCTCTTGGAAACGTCGATGCGTCTTTGGTGGAAGCGGCTCAGGTGGACGGCGCTACGGAGATGCAGGTATTCTGGAAAATTAAATGGCCTCAGATTATGCCGACTACTTTATACATATTGGTAATTACCACCATCAACTCTTTCCAGTGTTTTGCGCTGATTCAGTTGTTGACTCAGGGCGGTTCAGGGACACAGACGGTAATGTACTACATCTATTACACAGCCTTTAAACTGACCGAGCAATCCGGACATTTTGGCTATGCCAATGCAATGGGCGTAATACTTGCTATATTCATCGGGGTATTGTCCGGACTCCAGATGTGGCTGGCAAAAGAGAAGTAGGGGAGGTGAAGCGATGGAAAACAAAACAGGAAATGGTAAAGTTTATAAAATTATTTCACTGGTTATACTGGTGATTCTGGCAATCCTCTTTTTGTTCCCTCTCTATTGGATTGTTACCGGCGCGTTCAAACCTGCTGCCGATATATATGCTCAGAAGCCGGTCTGGTGGCCAAGCGAATGGGTAATGACGAACTTTGAAAACCTGATGAAGAAGCGTACGGCGCCTTTGTGGCAGATTGGTCTGCCCTTCAGTAAACATTTTAGTTCCAACGGAGAGGGAGTGGTGCTTTCTCTCGGCCCTACGGTTCCGGCAGTGTTTAGATGGCTTCTAAATACGATTTTCATGGCGGTGTCGGCGCTGCTTCTCACCTGTCTTACCGCTACGATGGCAGGTTATGCTCTGGCGAAGAAACGTTTCCGTGGACGCAGTATTTTATTCGGGTTGATTATCTGCGCAATGGCTCTTCCCAAGCAGGTAGTATTGATTCCGCTGTTGAAGGAAATGTCTGCCATTGGTCTGTACAATACCATTTGGGCGATCATATTCCCGACGGTAGGATGGCCTTTCGGCGTATTCCTGATGAAACAGTTTTCGGAAAGCATTCCGGGAGAAATTCTGGAGGCGGCCCGGATTGACGGCGCCGGAGAATGGAACACCTTTGTCACCATCGTTTTCCCGATGGTGAAACCGGGCGTAGGGGCTCTGGCAATTTTTACTTTTATCAATTCATGGA
This sequence comes from uncultured Lachnospiraceae bacterium, assembly GCA_910577955.1. GTDB lineage: Bacteria > Bacillota > Clostridia > Lachnospirales > Lachnospiraceae > 1XD8-76. Next base: position 24,295 of record CAJTNC010000009.1, on the reverse strand, counting down.
ATGATTATTTCCTCCAGTTAGTTATGGTGAGCAGTAATACAAATTATACGATGCCTCTGGGAATTGCAACTTTACAGGCAGAGACGTCTGTAGATATGGGTATGTTAATGGCAGGTGCGGCGTTGGCGTCGGTTCCTATTATCATTGTATTCCTGATTTTCCAGAAATACTTTACACAGGGTATCACAATGGGAGCGGTGAAGGGCTGAGCACAGCCGGCAATTTTACAAAATCTGCAGATTGTTTAGGAGTCTGCAGATTTTGTGCATGGAAAGGATGATAGAAAAATGGATATAAAAAAATATAGGGGGATTTTCCCGGCATTGTATGCATGTTATGATGAAGATGGAAAGGTTTCACCGGACAGAGTAAAGAAACTTACTCAATATCTGATGGATAAGGGGGTTCAGGGACTTTATGTGGGAGGTTCCTCAGGAGAATGTATTTATCAGAGTAAGGAAGACAGAAAGAAAACACTGGAAGCAGTGATGGAGATTGCAAAGGACAAACTGGTTATTATTGCGCACGTTGCCTGCAATAATACGGAAGACAGTCAGGAACTGGCGACTCATGCGGAAAAACTGGGAGTAGACGCTATTGCCTCCATTCCTCCTATTTATTTCCATCTGCCGGATCATGCCATCGCAAAATATTGGAATGATATTTCAGCGGCAGCGCCCAATACAGATTTTATTATTTATAATATACCTCAGTTGGCAGGGGTTTCCCTGACAATTAATCTGCTGCGGGAAATGAAGAAAAATCCCAGAGTGATCGGCGTGAAAAACTCTTCCATGCCGGTGCAGGATATACAACTTTTCAGGGATGAGGGTGTGATCGTATTTAACGGACCGGATGAACAGTTGATTTCAGGTCTGGCCATGGGAGCTGCAGGAGGTATCGGCGGCACTTACGGGGCGATGCCGGAACTGTATCTGAAAATTTTTGATCTCTTTTCTCAGGGGAAAATGGAGGAAGCGAGAGAAGTTCAGAATGAAGCCTGCAGAATTATCTATAAAATGTGTTCCACCCATGGCAATATGTATGCGGCGATCAAGGAGATTATCCGTCTTCAGGGCGGCCCTGATGTCGGCGGCGTAAAAGCTCCTTTGGCAGAGCTGGCGGAGGGAGATCGGGCTATCTGTAAAGAAATTGCAGACATGATTGCGGAAGCCGTGAAGAAATATTGTTAATTTGATATATAACCTGAAAAAGGAACGGATATAGCGTATGAATACTTCTAGTTTACTTAGAGATATCCAGTTAAATTATAATCAACTTACCAAAACGGAGAAAAAAATAGCCGATTTTCTAATCAGGAATGTGGACCGGGTTTTGTTTATGTCGATTACCGATCTGGCGGAATCCTGCGGCGTAGCGGATGCAAGTGTGTATAGATTCTGCAGGAGCGTAGGGGCAAAAGGGTATCAGGATTTTAAGATGAAATTATCCCTCGGAGCGATGCCGGAGGATTCCGGAATCAGGGAAATGGAGAATCTTAAAGTGGATTCTCTGGAATTTATTTTGGATAAGATTCTTCAAAATTATGTCAGCGTCTTAAAAGAGACCAGAATGCTGATCGATAAAGAGGCGGTGACAAAAACCGTTCAAATGATGGAAGAGGCAAAAACCATTTACTTTTTTGGGATTGGCGATTCTCTTTTGACCGCCAAGGAAGCCAGAAATAAATTCCTGCGGATTTGCGGCAAAGTAAATTGTATGGAGGACCCTCATATGCAGGCCATGACGGCTTCTATGGCGGGGCCGGAGGATTTGATTTTTATCATCTCCTACTCGGGAGCCACCAAAGACAACGTGTATGTGGCTAGGATCGCCAAAAAATCAGGGGCGAAGGTAGTCTGCATCACCCGCTTCATCAAATCTCCTTTGACAAACTATACGGACGTTCAATTATTGTGCGGTTCCAACGAAGGGCCTTTGGACGGGGGAGCTATGGGTACGAAGATGAGCCAGCTTTACATTATCGACGTGCTGTTCCAAGAGTATTATTCACGCAATAAACAACTCTCCATGGAGAATAACAAGAAAACATCAAGGGCTGTGGTGGATAAACTGTATTAAAGGGAGCGGTGTTCTTAGCCTTTTATTGCAAAAGGCGGCGGATTCCTATATAATAGGCAAAGAACAATAACCCCTATAATAAAAGAGCAAATAAGCGGGAGGAACGGTCCTATGATAAAAGTATTAAACAGCGGCGCATGGCTGATCAACGGAAAAGAGCTGATTCCTGACAGTCATGAAGCGGCTATGGAAGTAAAACAGAAGACGGGAATGGATATCTCCAGAGAGGAAGCGGCGAAAGAGACGATGGCTTATGGGATTTTGAAGAGCCATAACACGTCGGATTCCATGGAGAAGCTGAAAATTCGGTTTGACAAACTGACAAGCCATGATATTACCTTTGTGGGGATCATTCAGACGGCAAGAGCGTCAGGGTTAGAGCGTTTTCCGATGCCCTATGTGCTGACAAACTGCCACAATTCCCTCTGTGCGGTGGGCGGTACGATCAATGAAGACGATCACATGTTCGGACTGACCTGCGCGAAGCGGTACGGCGGCGTGTATGTGCCTCCTCATCAGGCGGTGATCCATCAGTATGCGAGAGAGATGCTTGCGGGGGTCGGCAAGATGATCCTAGGATCGGATTCCCACACGAGATACGGCGCGCTTGGCACGATGGCTATGGGTGAGGGCGGCCCGGAACTGGTAAAACAGCTCTTAAATCAGACCTACGATATAGGCAGGCCGGATGTGGTGGCAGTCTACCTGACCGGAGAACCGGTGAAGGGTGTAGGGCCTCAGGACGTGGCTCTTGCAATTATCGGCGCGGTGTTTAAGAACGGTTATGTGAAAAATAAAGTGATGGAGTTTGTGGGCCCCGGAGTGGCTTCGCTGAGCGCAGATTTCAGAATCGGCATTGATGTGATGACAACGGAGACGACCTGCCTTTCCTCGATCTGGGAGACGGATGAGAAGGTGGAGGAGTGGTACGATATCCACGGCAGAAAAGAAGACTATAGAGAGTTAAGACCGGGAAAAGCGGTTTACTACGACGGTGCGGTCACAGTGGATCTTGGCAAAGTCAGACCGATGATCGCGATGCCTTTCCATCCCAGCAACACCTACACTATCGAAGAATTAAATGCAAATTTAATGGATGTTTTGGAGGATGTGGAGAAACGCGCGGCGGTAAGTCTCGACGGTGCGGTTGAGTTTACCCTCAAAAATAAAGTGAAAAACGGCAGATTGATGGTGGATCAGGGGATCATCGCCGGTTGTGCAGGCGGCGGTTTTGAGAATATCTGTGCGGCGGCGGATATCTTGAAAGGGCATTATACGGGGGCGGAAGGATTTACCCTGAGTGTGTACCCGGCCTCCATGCCGGTCTATATGGAACTGATCAGGAACGGAAAAGCGGCTGATATTCTGGAGACAGGCGCAGTGCTGAAGACGGCTTTCTGCGGCCCTTGTTTCGGCGCGGGAGATACCCCGGCCAACAACGCCTTCAGTATCAGACATTCCACCAGAAACTTCCCCAACAGGGAAGGCTCCAAACTGCAAAACGGTCAGATCGCATCGGTGGCTCTCATGGATGCCCGTTCCATCGCGGCTACGGCGGCCAACAAAGGCGTGCTGACTGCAGCTACGGATTTTGACGGCGAGATCGGAACATACAAATATCATTTCGACAGCAACATTTACGCCAACAGAGTATTTGACTCTAAAGGTGTGGCGGATGAATCCGTGGAGATCCAGTTCGGGCCGAATATCAAGGACTGGCCGAAGATGGGAGCGCTGCCGGAAAATCTGGTGCTGCGGGTGGCGGCGGAGATCCACGATCCGGTGACTACCACGGACGAACTGATTCCATCCGGAGAAACTTCTTCCTACCGTTCCAATCCGCTGGGGCTGGCAGAATTTACGCTGTCCAGAAAAGATCCGGAGTATGTGGGCAGGGCGAAAGATATCCAGAGGGCGGAGACGGCCAGAATGGCAGGGGAGCATCCCTGTCAGGCGCATCCTGACGTGAAGCCTGTGATGAATGCGGTGAAAAAGACGTTCGCCGATGCAAGTCATGAGAATACCGGTTTCGGTTCGGTGATATTTGCGGTGAAGCCCGGGGACGGTTCCGCCAGAGAGCAGGCGGCCTCCTGCCAGAAAGTGCTCGGAGGATGGGCGAATATCGCCAATGAGTATGCGACAAAGCGCTACCGCTCCAACTTGATCAACTGGGGTATGCTGCCCTTCCTGATAGAGGAGGGAGAACTGCCATTCGGGAATCTTGACTATCTGTTTATACCGGGAATCAGAAAAGCGGTGGAGGAAAAGATCGAAGTGATAAAAGCTTATCAGGTAGATGCAGAATCAGGTACGTTAAAGGAATTCACTCTCACTTTGGGAGAATTGACCGACGAGGAAAGACAGATCATTTTGAAGGGCTGTCTGATAAATTATAACAGGGTTTAATTTTTGAAACTCTAAATATTTGCTGAAAACATCCGATATAGTTAGTACAGGATGGGAAAAGATGCCACGGAAGGTATACAAATTAAAATTGTGCACCGGCCGTGGCATTTTTGTGTAAGAACGGTTCATGGAGGAGAGTGCTTGCCGCAAATTCCTGATATTATGAAGGAAGGGGATGTAGTACGGAATGAAAATCCAAAACAGCCATTATCAGATGGCATCACAGACGAAAAAAAGGGAAGTTAAACAGGTGAAAATCATGGAAGGACTAACTATGACGCGTATGGGCGGCAGCTTTCGTTCCATGACATTGAACAGTAAAAATGTAAGAGGCAAGGAAGCCGGCGAGGAGGAGGATGTGACCGCCAAAATGCGGCGGCGCAGCGTATTTTTCCTGCTCGATATGCTTTTTGGGGAACATGCGAGAAAAATACCTTCTTTTGGGGAAGACAGCATGTCTTCTTCATGGGGCTTTGAAACGCTGCATTACGAGAAGGAAACTTATTTTATGCAGGAACAGAGCGCGTCTTTTCAGACAAAAGGACAGGTTGTGACGGCGGATGGAAGAACCATTGATTTCAATTTGAACGTACATATGAGCAGCAGGTTTGAGGCATATTATAAAGAAAGTTATGATGTGCAGCGGGCGGTGAATTTCTGTGATCCCCTTGTGATCAATCTGGACTCTTCCCCGGCAACGGTGTCGGATCAGACATTTTATTTTGATCTGGATGCCGACGGCGTGGAGGAAAATATCCATAAATTGAATACCGGCAGCGGTTATCTGGCGCTTGACAAAAACGGCGACGGCAAGATAAACGACGGCAGCGAACTGTTTGGCACAGCGTCCGGGGACGGCTTTGCGGATCTGGCAAAGTATGACGAGGACGGAAACGGCTGGATCGACGAAAACGACGCCATCTGGAAACATCTGAAAATATGGGTGCAGACCGAAGATGGCCCGCAGCTTTACAGCCTCGGAGAAAAAGGGGTGGGGGCGATCTGCTTAAACAAGATGCCTACCTATTATACCCAGTACGGCAAAGATGGAACGCCGGTTGCGGCCACCCGCAGTACGGGAATGTTCCTTTACGAGGACGGACGCGCCGGCAGCATGCAGCATTTAGATCTGGCGACATAAAACAGCGGAGAAAATAATTTTTCTTCCAGATCTGCATAAAACAGACAGCTATGGAAAAACTATGGGCATAGCATCAATTTTAGTTTATTATGTGGTTTGGAGGAAAATAGAATGAAGAAGCGTAGCGGTAAAAGCAGTCAGAGAAAAGAAAAGTTGGTCATGATCGCATCTACGGCACTGGTGCTTTCAGCCCTGACAGTAACGGGGGTCTATGTACGAAACGGCAATAAAGAGCCGGACGGAGGCTATACGATCGACTTCAGTTCTCTGGAGGAGAGTAATTCCCTGAAAGTGGAAGCGGAAGATATTCCGGTGACGGACAGCGACCTTGACTATGACCCGGCCTCCACAGAGGCGGGATCTACTACAGTACAGAACAATTACAATGGATCGGAGATTGCCGGAACGGGCACAGAACCCGTGGATGAGAGGGAGGAAGCGATCCGCCTGAAAGGGGACCTGTTAGATCTGGGGCTCGGAGAGGAAGATACAAAGGACGGTGCGGAAGTTGAAGCGGAGGAGGATGCTGCGAAGCAGGAAGTAAAGGAAGCTGTGGTGGAACTGCAGTCGGACGACGAGGTGCAGGAGGCTTCTTCCGAAGCAGTGGCAGCGCAGATACAGCCGGAACTCACATTCAGCGAGGCGGATTCTCTGGTTATGCCGCTTGTGGGAAATGTTTTGATCAATTACAGCGCAGACAAATCTGTTTACTTCCCGACGCTCAAACAGTATAAATGTAATCCGGCTCTGGTGATCGAAGCGACGCAGGGGGCATCTATCAAGGCGGCGGCGCCCGGTATGGTGAGCAGGATCTATAACGATCCGATGACAGGCCAGACAGTCGTGATGACCCTTGGCAACGGTTATGAACTGACCTACGGGCAGTTGAAGGAGGTGACAGTCTCCGAAGGAGCCTATGTGGCAGAAGGAGAGATTTTTGCACAGGTGGCGGAGCCTACAAGGTATTTTACGGAAGAAGGATGCAATCTGTATCTGAAACTGACGAAAGACGGTACCCCTGTGAATCCGATAGGATAGAAAGAATACCGGACCTTCAATGGAATAAAATATATGTTATAAAAAAGAATCTTGCAAAAACAGGATTCTTTTTTTATTATAGTATATATGAAACGATACGCTTTGAGACACAAAAAGTATATATCCGTACTTGCGGTGACAGTGGCGGCATCTTTGCTTCTGTCGGGCTGTGCCATGCCCTTTCCTTTTGCGGGAGGCAGGAACGGAGGCTCGGGAGAACAGGAACTGATGCCCGAAACGCTGGGGCTTGAGCCGGATTTTTCGTACGAGAGAGCGGAGGAAAGGCCGGGAATCCAGACAGACCATCTGGGCTATCTGCCCTACAGCGTAAAGACAGCAGTCTTTCAGGGAAGAGAACTGCCGGAGGATTTTCAGGTGATCGAGAGGGATTCCGGAAGATGCGTCTACGAGGGGAAGATACGCAGAAGAGAACAGGGGGAAGACGGTATTGTTACGGGCTATGGCACGTTCACGGAAGTGAGGGAAGAGGGGATCTATTATATAAGATGCGATAAGATAGGGTGTTCCTATTATATCCCTATCGGGGATTCGGTATATCTGGAAAAGGCGATGGAACTGGGGCGACTCATAGAGGAAGCCCAGAGCGGGGAAGAGACTGTGCGGCAGACCGTGGATATCTGTGAAACGCTAAGTTATCTTCTGATGACCTACGAGATGTATCCGGCGCTTTTGGTGAAAATATGGGAGAGCGCCGATGCCGGTGGAGATGGGACAGGGATAAACGGGAAAAGGTTTTTCGGTATGCTCCGTTCGGAGACGGATATTCTTTTATCTTTGCAGGATGAAAAGACGGGAGGCGTATACAAAGAGGCGAAAACCACGGCTGCGGCTGGACAGGACGGGCAGGAGCAGCCGGAGATCAGCCCTGAGGCCACCGCCGTGTATGCGGGGACTATGGCGAAATACGGCTATTTGTATCAGGAATATGATTGGGACTATGCGAATATTTGCTTGAAAGCGGCGTCGAAGGCATGGCGATATCTGGAGAATGAAGAGCGTAGCAGAAGTCTGGATGCGGAAAGTGTGGCCACAGAGAGGATTTACGCCGCTTCTGAACTTTATCGCGCATCAAATGAGCGGGCTTATCATAATTATATGTTACAGAACAGTGAGCTTATGGCCAGTCGGAAGGAGGATCTCTATCTGCTGATAGGGAAAGTCACCTATCTGTCAACCAGACGAGAGGTGGATCATGAACTGTGCGGTCAGATCATGAGCGGTCTGATGAAAGACGCGGAGAGGACTGCTGCAGAAGGGAAAACGGAACAGTTTTTAGTAAAAGAAAACGAGACGGATGCTATTTTATGGAATATGACAGCGTTGGCGCTGACAAATTATGCGATTATGAATCATGAGTATGTGACGGTGATCGAGAGCCATCTGCACTATTTGATGGGCAGGAACGGGCAATCCGCCTTACTGCTGGAGGAGCCGGACAACGTGGAGGCGGCAAAGCTTTTGTTTTTGTTTGGCGTTGTGGAGGCGGAGAGAAAAATTATAGAAGAATCTATGGAAGAGGAGAGCGCATGAAGATAGTAGTATTGGCAGGGGGTATCAGCACAGAGAGGGACGTATCCTTGAGTTCGGGAAGCCTGATTTATAAGTGCCTAAAAGAGCGGGGACATCAGGCGGTTTTGCTGGATGTTTTTTTAGGCTATGAGGGGACCGATGTTGTAGAAATTTTTGATAAAGAGATAAACTGGGCGGAGGAGACAAAACATGTTTCGGAGGAAAGCCCGGATATCGAGCAGATCAAAGCTCTTCGTCCGGACTGGAAGAAGAATTTCTTCGGGCCGAATGTGATATCGATCTGTCAGGCGGCAGATGTGGTGTTTATGGGGCTGCACGGAGAGAATGGGGAAAACGGCCGGATACAGGCTTGCTTTGACCTGATGGGAATTTGTTATACCGGAACGGATTATGTAAGTTCCGCTCTCTGTATGGATAAAGGACTGGCAAAAGAGTTGTTTGCCGTTTACAGGATTCCGACTCCCCGCGGGATTCGCCTGAAAAAAGGAAATATGGAGGTCTGCCTGAAAAAGTGGAAGGAAGAGGGCATGATCTGTACGGAAGACGGCGGAGAGATGCCGCTGCCCCTTGTGGTAAAAGCCTGTAACGGCGGTTCCAGCGTGGGGGTTTATATAGTGAGAGAGGAAGGGGAGTATGAAGCGGCGCTGCGGGATGCTTTCCTCTACGATGAGGAAGTGATCGTGGAACGTTACATAAAAGGCAGAGAATTTTCCGTTGGCGTGATGGAAGGCAGAGCTCTTCCCGTCATCGAGATTGCGCCGAAGCAGGGATTTTACGATTATAAAAACAAGTATCAGGCGGGCAGCACGGTGGAAACTTGTCCGGCAGAAATATCCCTTGAGAAGACAGAGGAAATGAAAAGGCTGGCGGAAAAAGTTTTTCGGATCCTGCGGTTAAAAAATTACGCCCGGATGGATTTTATGATGAGCGAAGAAGGGGAGATATTCTGTCTGGAGGCAAATACGCTGCCCGGGATGACACCCACCTCACTCCTGCCGCAGGAGGCGGCGGCCGAAGGGGTATCTTACGGGGAGCTCTGTGAAAAAATTATAGAATCGGCGCTGCGGGCATAAGGATGATGCGGCAAAATCCCTGTCTGAGAAAGCAGGGGAGACGTATGATGGAAATGAGAGAGAAGGTAAGAACAGCATGAAGAATATGACGTTGAAAAATATCGCGGCTTCCTGCGGAGGACGGCTCGTGGGAGGAAGAGAGGATCTGGAGATAGCGGGAGCCGTGATGGATTCCCGTCAGGTGGAAAGGGATTTCCTCTTTTTTGCGATCAAGGGAGAACGGGCGGACGGTCACGATTTTATTCAGCAGGTGATGGAGAAGGGAGCTGCCTGCGCGGTCTGCGAGCGGGAGCCGGAGATACAGTGCGGGGCTTATATTCTGGTGGAGGATGTGCCGAAGGCCATGCAGGATATAGCGGCTTTCTACAGAAGGGAACTCTCCATTCCGGTTGTGGGAATAACCGGAAGCGTAGGGAAGACCAGCACAAAGGAGTTTATTGCCGCTGTGCTGGGCGAGAAGTACAACGTGCTGAAAACCTGTGGAAATTATAACAACGAGCTGGGTGTGCCTTTGACCCTATTTCGCATTCGCGAGGAGCATGAGGCGGCGGTGGTCGAGATGGGAATCAATCACTTTGGGGAGATGCATCGGTTAAGCCGCATGGCGGCGCCGGATATCGTGGTGATGACCAACATCGGTGATTGTCATCTGGAAGCGTTGGGATCCAGAGCCGGAATACTGAAAGCAAAATCGGAAATTTTTGATTTTTCCGCAGAAGACGGAACCGTTATATTGAACGGTGATGACGATATGCTATCCACCATAAAAAAAACAGATAAAGAAACGGTTGTTATGTTTGGGAAAAGCACGGATAACGATTATTATGCGGCCGATATCCACTCTAAAGGCCTGTTCGGTACAGAAGCAAAGATCCATATGCCGACGGGAGACTTTCAGGCAAAGATTCCCCTGCCCGGAGAACATATGGTGTACAACGCGCTGGCAGCGGCGGCAGTGGGAGAAGCGATGGGGCTTTCGACGGAGGAGATAAAAGCTGGTATCGCAGCAGTGCGGCCGACCGCCGGCCGGAGCAATCTGATAAAAGGGAAGGATCTGGTGATACTCGACGATTGCTATAATGCGAATCCTGTCTCCATGTGTGCGGCTCTGGATCTGCTGGCGGAGGCTGATACGAGAAAAATTGCTATTTTGGGCGATATGTTTGAATTGGGTGAAAACGAGGAAAGTCTTCACGGGGAGGTGGGGCGTTACGCGGCAAAGCGAGCCATCGACAGGATCCTCTGTGTGGGAAAACTCTCGGAAAAGATGGCGAAGGAAGCTGAGAGGGAACTGCGTTCAGCTCTTTCCGGGAAAAGTGAAGTACGGCACTATGCAGGAAAAGAAGAACTGCTGTCAGCGTTAGGAGAAATCATAAAGCCGGGGGATACTGTGCTGGTGAAAGCATCCCACGGCATGGGTTTTGCAGAGATTGTGGAGAAACTGAAACTATACTAATCCCTGATTTTTGTAGTAAGTGTCTTTGACGGTCTGCTCTATGATATCTCCCAGTTTTTTGCGGTCTTCTTTGGAAAAGTCCTGCGGGTAGACAGGCTTGCAGTATTCTAACACAACATGGGTTCTGCGGATCCAGGGTTTGTGCAGTTCAAAGATGTCCGCAGTGTTGTTCAGCGCCATAGGAACAATGGCGCAGTTTGTTTTTTCGGCTATCTTTAAGCAGCCGTTGCGGAAGGGCAGAAAATCAACGGAGCCGTCGTTGCGGGTTCCCTCCGGAAAAATGCAGATAGAGACGCCGTGTTTTACCTGATCGATGGCGTTTAACACCATCTTGAGTCCGGCTCTGATATCATCTCTGTCAAGGAAAATGCAGTGCAGATACCGCATCCAGATTGTGAGTAGCGGCACTTTGAGCATTTCCTTCTTCGCGATATAGCCGCAGAGCCCGGGGGTTCTGGCGTAGGTGACTACCGTATCAAAAAGGCTCCTGTGGTTTCCGATATAGAGAACCGGTTCGCCTTTTGGGACGTTCTCTTCCCCGATCACAGTCATTTTAGTTCCGCAGAGAAATATTACGCAGCGGAAAGCCCACTGGACGATCCGCAGGGAACTCCGATCTTTTAAATCCTGATTAAACTTTCCGATTACCCATTCCACGAACATAACCGGTATAGTCAATATGAGAAACAGAGTAATAAACAGGGCAACAACAATTGTACGCATAAAAAACCTCATATTCTAACATTTTTTGATTGAAATACTTTGCCATATAATAGTAAACTATAAGTGATATCCATTTTTGGCATATAATATAGTTTACTATAAAATGGCTGACGGAGACAAGCAAAATTTGAGGAAATATGAGAGAAAGGGTTTAGGAAGCTATGCTCTATATAAAGAACGGTTTGTGTATGGATCCGAAAACGGGAACACAGCGCATCTGCGACATCCTGACTGCGGGCGACAGGATCCTGCGGATCGGCGAAAATCTGGCGGAGAGGGAGGACTTTAAGAAACTTCCGCGCCATGAGATACAGACCATCGATGCGGAAGGATATATTGTGGCGCCTGGGCTTGTGGATGTGCATGTGCACTTCAGAGATCCGGGCTTTCCGGAAAAGGAAGATATTTTGAGCGGAGCGGCGGCCGCGGCGGCGGGAGGATTTACAAGCGTCATCATGATGGCGAATACAAAACCGGCCGCAGATCAGACGGATATCCTGCGTTATATGTTGGAAAAGGGAAAAGATGCGCCGATCCGTATCTATGCCTGCGGCGCGGTCACAAAGGATCTGGCGGGCGGAGAGCTGACGGATTTGGCGGCTTTAAAGGAAGCCGGTGCGGTAGGATTTACGGATGACGGAAAGCCGTTAGCCGACGCAGAACTTGTGCGTAAGACAATGGAGAGATGCAGGGAATTGGGAGTGCCTGTGAGTTTCCATGAGGAGGACCAGACTTATATAAGGGAGAGCGGCGTCAACGCGGGAGAGATTGCGGAAAAGCTTGGGCTTGCGGGCGCGGACAGGGAGGCGGAGATCAGTCTGATCAGAAGGGATATTCGTCTGGCTGCGGAGACTGGGGCCTGCGTGAATATACAGCACATCAGCACTAAGGAGGGCGTGGAATTGGTGCGGCAGGCAAAAAGCGAGGGAGCGGACGTTCATGCGGAAGCGACGCCCCATCATTTTACGCTGACGGAGGAAGCCGTATTGCAGTATGGGACACTTGCCAAGATGAATCCGCCGCTGCGCACGGAAGCGGATAAGACGGCGATCATAGAGGGACTGCAGGACGGCGCCATCGATCTGATCGCTACAGATCACGCGCCCCATACAAAGGAGGAAAAGAGCAGATCTTTCACGGAAGCGCCCAGCGGCATTATAGGTCTTGAGACGGCGCTGGCCTTGGGAATCACGGAACTGGTAAAAAAAGAGAAACTTACCATGCAGGAACTGCTCTTAAAGATGACATGGAATCCGGCGAAACTCTACGGGTTGGACGCCGGGTATCTGGCGGAGGGAGGCCCGGCGGATATGGTGATATTTGATCCGGACTGCGATCAGACTTTCTGGAAATTTTTCTCGAAAGCGTGCAACACGCCGTTTGCGGGGCGGACATGCAAATCGGAGATCGAATATACGATCTGTGGGGGGAAGATAGCCTACATTAAAAATATGAGCACGGCCGGTCCGGAGGACTGAAAAACGGTACAAAAGGAGAAAAACAGCGAATGGCAGTAAAAAAGAAAGAAACAGTACAGGTGTTATCAACGGCCAGACTGGCGGAGGACGTCTATGAAATGTGGCTTGCCACGGATCTGGCAAAGGATCCGGGGGCGGGGCGCTTCCTTACGCTCTATCCGAAAAACAGGGCTGCGCTTTTGCCGAGACCTATCAGTATCTGCGAGAGAGACGCGGAAAGAGAGGCACTGCGAATCGTCTACCGGATCGCGGGGGAGGGAACGAGGGAGTTTTCCACCTACAAAGAAGGCGATACGGCGGAAATACTGGGGATACTCGGCAATGGTTATCCTCTGGATCCGGCAAAAGGAAAGAGAGCGCTTCTGCTTGGCGGCGGCATAGGCATTCCGCCGCTTTTAGAGCTGGCGAAAGAGCTGGGGGAAGGCGAAAAGTATATTGTCGCGGGATACCGGAACGGGCAGCTGTTTCTGAAGGAAGATCTGGAAAAATATGGCAGGGTGTTTATCGCAACGGAGGATGGCAGCAGGGGAACAAAGGGAAATGTTCTCGATGCGGTGCGCGAAAATGAGCTGGAAGCAGATCTGATCTATGCCTGCGGGCCGCTGCCGATGCTGCGGGCCATCAAAGAATACGCGGCAAAGAGACAGATTCCCGCGTGGATATCTCTGGAGGAGAGGATGGCCTGCGGTGTGGGAGCCTGTCTGGGATGCGTGTGTAAAACAGTGCGCAAGGATGCTCATTCCCATGTGAACAATGCGCGGATCTGCACAGACGGGCCGGTATTTCCGGCGGAGGATGTGGACATTTAGGTAATTGTGAAACACAATTACCTAATGTGGATCTTTCATGAAAGGAAAGAAGATAAAATGAAAAGAAATACAGAAGTAACAATAGCAGGTGTTACCTTTAAAAATCCGGTGATGACGGCTTCCGGCACTTTCGGATCGGGGATGGAGTACAGTGAGTTTGTAGATTTAAACCGTCTGGGGGCGGTGGTCACAAAGGGTGTCGCAAATGTGCCGTGGCCCGGCAATCCGACACCCAGAGTAGCGGAAACCTACGGCGGCATGCTGAACGCTATCGGGCTGCAAAACCCCGGAATCGACGTGTTTTTGGAGAGAGATATTCCTTTTTTGCAGCGTTTTGACACAAAGATCATCGTCAATGTCTGCGGAAAGACCGTGGAGGATTATCTGAAAGTCGTGGAGCGCTGCAGAGACGTTTCGGTAGATATGCTGGAGATCAACGTATCCTGCCCGAATGTGAAGGAGGGAGCCATTGCTTTCGGGCAAAAGACAGAGGCTCTCTATGAGATCACCCGGGCGGTCAAACGGGAAGCAGGGCAGCCTGTTATCATGAAACTCAGTCCAAATGTGACGGACATCGGGGAGATGGCAAAGGCTGCGGAGGCGGGCGGCGCAGACTGCATCTCGTTGATCAATACGCTTACCGGTATGAAGATCGATGTGGAAAAGCGGAAATTCGTGCTGGCTAATAAAACCGGAGGGCTTTCCGGTCCGGCGATAAAGCCGGTGGCGGTGCGGATGGTCTATCAGGCGTCTAGGGCGGTGAAGATCCCTGTGATCGGAATGGGGGGGATACTCACGGCAGCGGATGCGTTAGAGTTTATTTTAGCGGGGGCAAGCGCGGTGGCAGTGGGGGCTGCTAATTTTATCAACCCTTACGCCACAGCGGAGATCATAGAAGGCATAGAAGGTTATATGGAGAGGCATCATGTGGAAGATATTACAGATCTCATCGGTCAGGTAGAGGAATAAACCCTGCGTCCTTTTCATAGTTATGTATAGTAGGAAAAGCATAACAGGGAAAGGATGGGAGGTTTTTATAGAAAAGATGGAGCTGGAGAAGAAAAAGATTTATATGGACCGCATGAAGTTTAAGGCAGGGACCCAGATCGCGCTGGAGGATGACAGAAATCTGCAGGATAACAAGCCGGATATTTCCCGCATTCTGGGTCAAAAAGGGTATATCAGGCTGGAGGAGCTGAAACCCTCGGCCGGTCATGTGACGATGCGAGGCAAGCTGCATTACAAAGTGCTTTATCAGTCGGATGAAGAGCAGGAGATCTGTTCCGTGGAGGGCAGCATTCCTTTTGAAGAGCAGGTGCACATGGACGGCCTCGGTGTGGAGGAACTGGTGCAGGCCAGATGGGAGTTGGACGATATGACCATCGGCATGATCAATTCGCGGAAGCTGGGCATTCAGGCTGTAGCCTGCTTTGAACTGTTTGTGGAAGAACTTTACGAAGAACAGGTGCCGGTAGAATTTGCGGGCACAGCCGCATATACGGGGATCGAGTGTCGGAAAAAGACGTTGGATACGGCAGGCATTGCGGTGTTGAAGAAAGATATCTTCCGGATCAGAGAGGAGATGGAGCTGCCCCAGAACTATCCGAATATCGGCGGTCTGGTTTGGGAGGATATTGAAGTATCCGGTCTGGAATTCAGGGCTGTGGATGAAAAGATTCTGGTAAAGGGGGAACTCAGAGCATTTTTCCTTTATACGCCTCAGAACGAGGAAGGCGGCGTGCAGGTGTTTAGCGCGACAATGCCCATATCAGGCTCTGTGGAATGTCAGGGCTGCAGCGAAGAGCTGGTGGCGGATATCCGTTATCAGATCAGCCAGCAGGATATCGAGGTGCAGGATGATTTTGACGGGGAGAGACGGGGGATTTCTCTGGAAATAGTGCTGGATCTGTATATGAAGTTATACAGGGAAGAAAAGATTGAAATTTTGGCTGATTGTTACGGTTTGCAGAAAGAAGTAAAATTGCGGCGGCTGGAGACGGATTATCGGACGATGTTTTCCAGATGCACGGGAAAATACAGGATTTCAGAGGAAATTCAGGCGGAGGGAGTACCGGCATCGGCAAAGCTTTTGCACTATCAGGCGGCGATCCAGAAAGAGGGGATCAAACAGATTGAAGAGGGAATGGAAGTTTTAGGAGCAGTGGAAGCCGACTTTTTGCTGTCAGATGAGGGCAGCGGGAAGTTCCACAGGCTGCATGCGGGGATTCCGTTCAAATATCTGCTTGAGACTTCGGATATGACGGCGGCGGATTTTTCGGATGTAAAGATAAGTCTTGAAAACCTGGCGGTCTCCGGGGCAGGAGAAGTCTGGGAGGTGAAAGGTATCTTAGGTTTTGAGATGGCGGCTTTCAAACGGGCCAAAGAGGATGTGATTCAGGAGATCGAACTGTGCGAGCCGGATGCGGAAAAATATAAAAGGACTCCGGGCATGGTCGGATATGTCGTAAAATCTGGCGACAGTCTTTGGGATATCGGGAAAAAGTACATGGTTTCGCTGGAGAGTCTTCGGGAAATGAACCATCTTTCCAGAGAGGAGATAAAGGCGGGAGATAAAATGCTGATCATACGATAGAGAAAGGGCGCGCCGTCTGCGGTGCGCCGGATTTTTCAGGAAAGCGGCTTGAGAAAAGTTGACGCTGGGGCTCAAATTGTATATAATAAAGTACAATCTTTGAAAGATACAGGAACGTAAGATATGAATCGGAAACTGATTTTAAAAGCTTATGGGAAGATCAATCTGGGACTTGATGTGGTGCGCCGGCTGGAGAACGGTTATCATCAGGTGAGAATGATCATGCAGTCGGTGGAGCTGGCAGATACGGTGACAATGCGGCGGTTGTCGGAGGATAGGATCGTGCTGAAAACAGATAAACCCGGACTGCCCTGCGATGAGAGGAATCTTGCTTACAAAGCGGCAAGTTTGATGAAAGAGCAGTTTTCCCTGCCTAGCGGTGTGGAGATCATGCTGGAAAAGCGTATTCCTGTGGCGGCCGGCATGGCAGGCGGTTCTGCGGACTGCGCGGCGGTATTGAAGGGAATGAACGAGCTGTTCGGGCTTGGTGCGTCCTTTGAGGAACTGCAAAAGATAGGTGTAAAACTGGGTGCGGATGTGCCTTACTGCCTGATGGGAGGCTGCGCGCTCTCCGAGGGGATCGGCGAGGTGCTGACGGCGCTTCCGAAGCCGCCGGCTTGTACTTTGCTTTTGGCGAAACCGAATATCAACGTCTCCACAAAATATGTGTACGAAAGTTTGCGGCTGGATGAATTGAAACGTCACCCGGATATAGACGGTATAGTGCAGAGTATAGAAACCGGAGATCTGGAGAGGCTTTGCGGGAAACTGGAAAATGTGTTGGAGAGCGTGACCGGAAAAGAATATCCGGTGATCGGGAAGATCGAGGAATCGATGAAAGAGGAGGGAGCTTTGCAGGCTCTCATGAGCGGCAGCGGTCCTACCGTGTTTGGGATATTCAGGGAAAGGGAAGACGCGGAGAGGGCGATGGAGCGCGTACGGAAGGAAAATCCGGATGCGGAAGTATTTTTTTCGGGATTTCATGCATAACAGAAGTGTGGGCAAAGAGAGGACAACAGAATGTCATATCAGGAGATGGGAGCGAAAGCGGAAGAGTTTCTGCCGCTTCGGGATGTGGTTTTTAAGAAGCTGCGCCGGGCAATTCTGCTGGAGGAATTAAAAGCCGGAGAAAGACTGCCGGAAATTCGTCTGGCGGACAAGCTGGGTGTGAGCCGCACGCCGATCAGGGAGGCCATCCGGAAACTGGAACTGGAGGGGCTTGTGATTATGGCGCCGAGGCGGGGGGCTATCGTCGCACAGATCAATGAGAAGAACCTGAAAGATGTGCTGGAAGTGCGGAGAGTGCTTGATATGCTCAGCGCGGAACTTGCCTGCGGGAGAATCGACGAGGAAAGAAAAGAGGAGTTAAAAAATGCCTGCGCGGAGTTTGAGGAGGCGGCGAAAAGCGGAGATCTGCGGGAAATCGCACAGAAAGATGTGGCGCTGCATAACATTATTATAGAAGCTACAGGAAATGTGACGCTGCGCCAGATGCTCGAGAATCTTGCAGAGCAGATGTACCGTTACCGTGTGAAATATCTGAAGGACGACAGTCAGTACGAAACTCTTGCAAAAGAGCACCGGGCGCTCTGTGAGAGCATTGCGAATGGCGATAGGGAGGCGGCATCGAGGCTTGCCGGAGAACATATCGACCATCAGGAAAAAGCGATCCTTCACCAACTGCGCGCCGGAATGGATTAAACTTCTTATAAGAGATTAAAACTGCTTAAAATGATTAAGCTGGGAAAGAAACGGCCATACTCCTGAAAAAGAGAAAAAGGAGCAGGCTGATATGATAAAAGAATGGCAGGATTTTTGGGAGACACTGAAACGGGAGCGGATACTTATCGGGATGTCTTTTGTGGGGATGCTGCTTGCGCTTGGTTTTTGGGGCGTTGCATTTCCCCAATATCTTTTTACGGACGATTGTGTGAAACTGTTTTGGGCGGACGGGCAGGAAGTGACAGAGGAAGAGAGAGAAGAGGAAAATCTCTACTACAGGATCGGCACGGCGAAACAGGAACAGATTGAAGTAAAGATCAGTATTCTGGAATGGGCAGAAAGATGAAGTGAGAGAAAGGAACTATCGGAACAATGGACAATAAGAAGGAAGCGCCGGTGGGCGTGTTTGACTCCGGCGTAGGCGGACTGACGGTGGCAAAGGAAATCATGTATCAGATCCCGAACGAAAAGGTGATCTATTTTGGCGATACGGCGAGAGTGCCTTACGGAAACAAAACAAAAGAAACCGTCACGAAATATGCGCTTCAGATTGTCCGTTTTTTAAAGACCCAGCAGGTCAAGGCTATTGTAGTGGCATGTAATACGGCAAGCGCCTACGCATTGGAAGAGATAGAGGCTGCGGCGGACGTACCTGTGATCGGTGTAGTGAAGCCCGGGGCAAAGATGGCGGTGGAGGCTACAGGCAACGGCAGGATAGGCGTTATCGGTACCAGAGGAACCATCGGCAGCGAGACATACACTACATATATAAGGCAGCTCAATCCGGATATGGAAGTGATCGGAAAAGAGTGTCCGTTGTTTGTTAACCTTGTGGAAGAAGGATTGTGGGAAGATCCGGTGACGGAGGAGATCGCCAGACGCTATCTGACGGATCTCATCGACGTCGGGATCGATACGTTGATACTTGGCTGCACCCATTATCCGATGATCCGCAAGACGATACAGCGGATCGTGGGGGACGGCGTTCGGCTGGTGAATCCTGCCTATGAGACCGCAAGAGAGTTAAAAACACTGCTGGAGGATCACGACATCCTGAATGAAAAGGCGCCGGGGCTTGGTACGAATATGCACCGCTTTTTTGTCAGCGATGCGGCGGAGCGTTTTCAGATTTTTGCCAATTCCATTCTGAAGTACGGAATCCTGTCTGCAAAAGTTATTCATATCGAGGAATATTAAGCTTATGATAAAAGAAAACAGCAGGGAATGTACGGTTTGTGTGACGTCGGAACAAAGGGGCATAGACGGAGAGACACAGATATTTGAGACGAAAAGCAGAGGGCGGCTTTCTGAGAAGGAGAGAGCCCTCTATGTGCTTTATGAAGAAATTGTGGAGGAACTGCAGGAAAATACGGCTTCCATGCCTGAAATGACCGTAAAAAACCTGTTGAAGATCGAGGAGGAGCCCCTTAGAGTGAGTTTGAAAAAGTCCGGGGCGGTTTCATGGAAAATGACCTTTGAGCAGGGAAAGCGGGAAGTGTCTGAGTACGGGACACCTTGCGGGATGCTGCAGATCGGCGCGGATACAAAAAGGATCACACTGAAAAAAGAGCAGAAAAAAACCAGCCTGCAGCTTCTTTACACCCTCCTCATACAAGGGGAAAAACAAGCGGACTGCAGACTGGAAATAGAAATACTGTAATATTATGACAGGATCTGTTATTTTACCTGACCGGCGCCGGCCTTCTCCTGCGCTTTCTCAAGAAGCTGTTTGAATTTGCTCTTCTTTTTTGTGTTCTGTACAACGGTTTTTCCGTGCATCCCCCTTACGGAGGTGATGTAGATGCCGCTGACAACAGCTTTCACCTCTTTTTTCACCGGAATATCGTCAAATATCTTTTCGTCAGCCACAAGAGTGACGATCTGAGGGCCGACTTTTGCCTTTACAATGGGGAGTTTCGAGCGGCGCATCAGCTTAGGGGTCTGGTCGATGACTGCCTGAGGCAGACCGGCTTCTTTCAGGCGCATACGTTTCTTATCTATGATAAGCATGCTCACATTCTGCTTGTATGCTTCAATCTGCTGCTGTTGTTCTTCCTGTTTTTTCTGGGCTTTTTTTCCGAGAAAATAAAGGCCGATGAGAACCGCAACCAGAATGACGAGTATGACGATCAGTACAATGGTTCCTGTATTCATGAAATCTCCTCCTTGTGCGTATTCTTTTGTACGCAATAAAGATATTTTAGCATTTATTTCCGGCTATTGCAACAGCCGGAAAGAGAATTTCAGGAAATGCTTTTAAGTATGGACGAGTTGTGGTAAAATGTACGGGAGGATAGTGGGCAGCGTTAGAATCCGTGGTTTTGGAACAGGCGCTGCGCGGAAAGGAAGAATTTATTTATGAATAAGAGATGGAAAGCGGCCCTTGCGCTGCTTGCTGCCGTCGGTATGCTCACCGGCTGCGGAAAAAGCAACGTAACGATCGCGGATTTAAAAGATACGGAAGTGGAAAAGTACGTGACGATCCCTGACTATAAGAATCTGGAGGTGGTGAGACCCCGAAAGGTGGAGGTGACCGAACAGTACGTAAAGACTTATCTGAGTTACAAGATCAACGAGGTGAGTGAACTGCATGAGCTGACAGGGACCGTCGAGAACGGCGATGTGGTGAATATCGATTACGCGGGGACGATCGACGGCACAGCTTTTCAGGGCGGCACGGCGCAGGGACAGCTTTTAGAGATTGGGTCAGGTTCCTTTATCGAAGGTTTTGAGGAGGGACTGATCGGCGCAAGTGTGGGAGAGACGAAGGAACTTGATCTGCGGTTTGCGGACGATTACAAGAGTGCGGAAGTGGCGGGAAAAGATTGTGTTTTTGCGGTGACGATCAACTATATTCTGTCGGAGCTGACGGATGAAAATGTGAACCTTGTGGACGGCGGATACCAGAGTGCGGCGCTCTACCGGGAGGATGCCGAGAAAATGCTGAAGGAAAGGACTCAGGAGCAGTATGACAGAGAATTGGAGAATTATATTGCAACAAGTCTGATTGCAGGCTGCACTTATGAAGAGGTGCCGGTGTCTTTAGTGAAGGATTACAGGGAAAATCTGCAGACCGAGTTTGAAAACGCTGCGGCTGCAGTGGGGATAACTTTTGAAGAATATATGACGTCCGCATATCAGGTGCCGGCGGAGAGCATAGATAATGAGATGGATGCCATCGCACTGCGCTGCGCAAAAGAGGGACTTGCCGTTCAGGCCATTGCCAAAGCGGAAGGGGTATCCGTGTCAGAAGAGGAGATCGACGCGGTGATGGCGGATTATACGGCAGCAGGAGGCTCGGATGAAAATTTGAGCAGGGAAATAGTGCAGGTAAATCTTTTGTATGAAAAAGTGTATGATATATTGAAAGATATCTATAGGGAAT
Organism: uncultured Lachnospiraceae bacterium; assembly: GCA_910577955.1. Classification (GTDB taxonomy): domain Bacteria; phylum Bacillota; class Clostridia; order Lachnospirales; family Lachnospiraceae; genus 1XD8-76. The sequence goes on along the minus strand of CAJTNC010000009.1, from coordinate 2,838 downwards.
AATATGGAAAGTGAGGTATGATACAATGGACTTGATCGACATTCGGCAATTATACAGAGATAAGGCGGCTTATACAGGAAAAACAGTCACAGTGGGAGGCTGGATCAGAAACATCAGAGATTCCAAAACCTTCGGATTTCTGGTGATCAACGACGGGACTTTTTTTGAACCTCTGCAGATCGTATACAGCGACAAGCTGGATAATTTTGAACAGATAAGCAAGCTCAATGTAGGGGCGGCTGTTGTTGTAAGGGGAACTTTGGTGGAGACGCCCGAGGCGAAACAACCGTTTGAAATACAGGCGGATGAGGTGACGGTGGAGGGAATGTCCGCGCCGGAATACCCGCTTCAGAAAAAACGCCACAGTTTTGAGTTTTTGAGGACGATCCCTCATCTGCGGGCAAGAACCAACACCTTTCAGGCGGTGTTCAGAGTGCGCTCCCTGATCGCATACGCGATCCATACCTTTTTTATGGAGAGGGGCTTTGTCTATGTGCATACGCCGATCATAACCGGTTCGGACTGTGAGGGGGCCGGGGAGATGTTTCAGGTCACGACGTTGGATATGGACAATGTGCCGAGAAAAGAGGACGGCAGTATTGATTACGATAAAGACTTTTTCGGAAAAGCGGCGAATCTTACTGTTTCAGGGCAGCTCAATGTGGAGACTTACGCCTTTGCCTTTAAGAATGTATACACTTTCGGGCCTACGTTCCGCGCTGAGAACTCTAATACCACGAGACATGCGGCGGAGTTTTGGATGATCGAGCCGGAGATCGCTTTCGCGGATTTAAAGGACGACATGATCCTTGCGGAGTCCATGATCAAATACGTGATCCGCTATGTGTTAGAACATGCGCCTGAAGAGATGAATTTCTTTAACAGCTTTGTGGACAAGGGACTGATCGAGAGGCTCAACCATGTGGCGGAGTCTGATTTTGCCCATGTGACCTACACAGAGGCGATCGCTATTTTGGAGAAACACAACGATGAGTTCGATTATAAAGTTTCATGGGGGTGTGATCTGCAGACGGAACACGAGCGCTATCTGACCGAAAAAGAATTTAAGCGCCCTGTCTTTGTGACAGATTATCCGAAGGAGATCAAGGCTTTTTATATGAAACTGAATGAGGATGGAAAGACCGTGGCGGCTATGGACTGTCTTGTGCCGGGAATCGGAGAGATCATCGGCGGATCCCAGAGGGAAGACGATCTGGAAACGTTGGAAAGACGGATGGAAGAGATGGGGCTGAACAAAGAGGATTACGATTTTTATTTGGATCTGCGCCGTTTCGGGTCTGTGCGTCATGCGGGATTCGGGCTGGGATTTGAGCGCTGCGTTATGTATCTGACAGGTATGTCAAATATCCGCGATGTGCTGCCGTTCCCGAGAACGGTGAATAACTGCGAACTGTAAGGAATGAAATATAAAGACGGGAAAAAGAATGAAGAAAAAAATCAGGAGCGTGCTGTGTCTGCTGTTGTGCGTGCTGTTGTTTGTGGAAAGCAGCCGGAGCGCACAGGCAGTTACCATTGAGGAGCTGCAGAAGCAGATAGAGGAGAGTCAGGGATATCTGAATAATGAGAACGAGGCGATTTCCGGATTGCAGGATGAACAGGATTTGATCGAGGAAGAGATCAGCGATACGGAGGCGGAACTTGTGAACCTGTATACCGAGATCGGTGTGCTGGAAGATGAGATCGCGGAGCAGGAAGCGAAGATCGCAGACAAGGAAGCCGAGATCGCGGTGGCCGAGGAAGAGTATCAGGCTGCGGAAGCGGAGGAGCGCCGTCAGTACGAGGCGATGAAGGAACGCATCCGTTTTACCTACGAGCAGGGGGAAAGTTCTTATGTGGAAATGCTGCTCTCCAGCGGCAGCTTCAGCGAACTGTTAAACCGGGTGGAGTTCATAGCGGAAGTCTCGGCTTATGATGAGCGCATGCTGGAGGAATACCAGCAGATCAAGAAACAGGTGGAGGATCTGAAAGCGAAGCTGGAGGCTGACAGGGAGACGCTTCTGGAGGAGAGGAAAGTTTTGGAGGCCGATAAGGCTTCTCTGGCGGAACAGCAAAGTTATCTCAACGGTATTCTGGCACAAAAGAAAGCGGTGAGCGCCAACTATGACGCTGAGATCGCGGAGGCAAAGAAGAGGGCAGCGGAGTACAAGAAACAGATCGCGGCAGATACCAAAAAGATAGAGCAGATAAAAGAGGAGGAGCGCAAACGGTTAGCGGAGCAGAACGGCGGCGGGACAAAGACGAACAGTACGCCGAATCCCAATGCGGCAAACACGATTGCGGCGGCGCAGGCTATTGTAGCTCAGTCAGGCGGCAGCAGCGGGGGAAAATCCATCGCAAACTACGCCTGCCAGTTTATCGGAAATCCTTATGTGTCCGGCGGCACAAGCCTGACAAACGGTGCGGACTGTTCCGGCTTTATCTTCCGATTATATGCGGATTACGGTTACAGGGTGCCCAGAACTTCATGGCAGCTTCGGGGAGCCGGAGTGGGAGTGTCCTATGCGGAGGCGCAGCCCGGCGATATCATCTGCTACGAGGGGCATGTGGGTATGTATATCGGCGGCGGCATGATCGTCCACGCCAGCAGTGTGAGAACCGGAATTAAGGTCAGCAACGCACAGTACAGGCCGATACTGGCGGTGCGGAGGGTGATATAGGTTATTTTCAATAGATATGATGAAATGAGGCAGGGAAGAATTTTCCTGCCTTTTGATAGCCTTAAATATGGTTGTTGCAATTTTTGACCATTTGTAGTAGTATGAAGATACAACATATCTGGGAACTTCTATGATTTCTGCTTTATCTAAATCACATTCG
>CAJTNC010000008.1 GCA_910577955.1 uncultured Lachnospiraceae bacterium | reverse complement strand
CGAATACGGCGATATATCAAACTTTTCATCCCCGGCACAGATGCTCGCATTTGCCGGCATAGAACCCGGCATAAATGATTCAGGAACAGAATCACATAAAGGGCGGATGGTAAAGCATGGCTCTTCACAGCTTCGATATGTCCTCATTAACTGCTGCCTTCCCCTGATCCGTTTCGACATGACATTCGCCGCCTATTATGCCAAGAAGCGTGCGGAAGGCAAACCACACAGGGTTGCTATCACCCACGTTGCCAAAAAGCTTGTCAGAGTCATCTACGCATTGGAGAAGCAGGGGATAGACTTTAACGCACAAAAGCTCAGATAGCAGCTTACATAAAGAAACTTCGGCCCATCTGAAATACGGTGTATTCAGATGGTCTGTTAAAGTTACCCATTTTTATTAATTCAATTTTTTTCACAAACCTCTTGACTATTTATAGTTTGTCACCTCCACAAGTTTTAATTTGTCGGTTAGTTTGCTGCCACAAGGATAGCACATTTCCCCGCTGCAAGCAATCAGCGTTTTATGTCCCTTCCGACTATCCAGACGGTCAAGGCACGAGTAGTATTTTTTCGCAAAGGTCGCGAAAAACACAGGGTAAGGGTTTTATATGGCTTGCCCTCAAAAACGGCTTTTAACCGTCCACAGGCGTGTTTTGTGACTCTTTTCCCCGCCCGTTCCCTGCCGCGCTGATAAGAATTTGCGTCAACAACTCAAAAAAGCACTTGACAAAACGCTTCATGAGATAGGGATACAGAACTTCCGGATTATGAAAACGCTTATTCTCAAAGAAGTCAAACGCAATCTCTATACTGTGCTGTTCATCCACTCCTTCTGCCAGCAAATAATCCATGAACAGATTAAATAACAAGCAGGACTTTCCACAGCGACGGATACCCATTACCACCTTGATAAGTCTTATGCTTCTTACTGATTATCTTATTTAAATAGATGTCTCTCTTAATTTCCATTTCATGATCTTTTCTTACTGAATTTTTTTGCGACATATCGCAATTTCATGCAGCAAAATCTGTCATAAACCTTCCCGCTCAAAACATCAGCACTTGAATTCTGGTGCCATTCCTTATCACTATTCCCATTCTACTCTACATATTTTTCTGCTTCATACTGTTTTACAGCTTTTCACAATACCACACTAAAGTAACTCCGACTCATAAGCGGCAAAGGTACGATCATCAAACAGCACCCAATACACAACATCGATTTTACCGGGATTATCGGAAAGGAACCTATTGACAGCATGAACAGCCACCTTTGCTGCCTTATCCACAGGGTAACCATACACACCCGTCGAAATGGAGGGGAAAGCTATAGTACGAATTCCATTCTCAACTGCCACCGTCAATGACTTATCATAGCAAGACGCTAAAAGATCTGCCTCTTTTCTTTCTCCACCATGCCAAATTGGTCCCACGATATGAATAACATAGTCTGCGGGCAAATTATATCCTTTTGTCAGCTTCGCTTCACCGGTCGGGCATCCGTGAAGTGTCCGGCACTCCTCTAAGAGCTGCGGACCGGCCGCCCTATGGATCGCTCCATCCACACCGCCGCCGCCCAAAAGGGATTCGTTGGCGGCATTGACAATTGCCTGAACCTCAATTTTTGTAATGTCACCTTTTATCATTTTAATCATCATCTCACCCCGCAAACTTTTTCACTGCCTCACGCTGCATTATAACATGTGATCACCTCAAATCTTTCTGCCGGTTGTTCCCTTTTCTGTTGCAAAAAGATCTGCAAAAAATCATCTCAAGCAAGCCATACCGCAAAATCCCTGTTTCAACGACTGAGTTAGTACAAAAACTATACCGTTAAAGAGGTTTCGAATTTACAGAAGGATCACCATTTCATTTCCCGCAGCCATTAACTTTTTTGTATATTTTAGTTGTCTAACATTTCCAAGTAACTATCGAGTCTTGCATTCACATAACCTGCAAACAGTTTTTCCATTGCACCAAGATTATGCTTTACATGGTATTCGTCAAATGCATTGTAATACGAAATCCGGTCTGAAAACTTAATGTCAATTGGCGGATATCCGGCTTTCATCAATTCCAAATTTACAAGCAGCCTTCCTGTTCTGCCATTTCCGTCTATAAAAGGATGAATCCCCTCGAATTCAATATGAAACCGTGCAAGTCTGGTAATGATATGATCTGTACTATTCCTATAAGTCTCCAACGACTGTTCCATTTTAGGCTGGATCAAATAGGGCTGTACCGGTTCATGTTTCGCCCCCATAATTTTGACTGGGATTCTTCTGTAAACCCCTCGGTCCTCTCGTTTATCCGCCAATACAAGATAGTGTATCTGCTTGATAATACTCTCCGACAAAGAAATCTGCTCTTTTACCAAATCCTGCACAAAATCAAACGCTTCTTTATGCCCGACCGCCTCCATATGGTCTTTTAACGGTTTCCTATCAATCGTCAAGCCACGCAAAACCATATCCGTCTCACGAAGGGTTAAGGTGTTTCCCTCAATTGCATTGGAATTATAAGTATACTCAATAATGAATTCCTCGGTCAAGCGTTCCAGCTCACCCGCAGTCAAAGGGCGTCTGGTATCCAGTTCTCTTTTCTTCCTGTCTATAGCTGCCAGTAAACTTTCTGTCGCTCTAAAACGTCCATCCTGTGGTTTTTTCGTATTTGATGGAATCATCCAGCTACGCCCCTCTCGTGTAACTCCTGAAATTTTTCCTTCCGCGCAAAGTATACGCACCCGCCTGTCAGAAATCCCCCACCTTTCTGCTGCCTGCTTTACCGTTATATACACAAAGACCGCACCTCCATTCCTCAATAGTATATTTCATTTTTGGAATATTATCAATAAAAAGGAATAATATTTTATCACTATCGGAATAGTAAAAGGCTCAAAAATGCCATAACTACACTTCGAGCCTTGTTTTCCACACTATCCGTTTTAAGTTTCCTGCTGCTAAGGATTTCGTATTATTTTTCCTGCCAACACTTTCCCGCGTTCTTCTATGATCTTATTAACTGTCTTGATACAGAAGTTCTAATCTATCTTTATAGTTGCAGTAATTACCTTTTATCCCATTATACTTGCCATCGGGGCAATGCATGTAATTTCCTAACATATGTGTATTTCTTGCCAATATATTCAATTGTTCCAAAAGTTCATTCAGGCATGCTCTTGCTATACCCTGTTCTTCGCAAAACTGATTTTAATACTTATCGTCAAATATCACTCCGTAATTTTCATATATCTGATCCATATACAGCATATACTCACCTGTGTAATATCTCAAAAACGCTTTAAAAATGTCGCAACGGAAAAAATGCAATCAATATAATATTTATCAATCGTTTCCGCCTCGGAATACCAGTTCAGCTTAACTGCGGCACACTCAGGAGCTCCTTGTTTCAACACCTCATCCGGATCCGGATAATGACCAGCTTTAAACTTAATCCATTTTTTCAGGTTATCTTCACAATCAGCACATGACATTATCCACTCTTTAAAATCTAACTGATTCACATTGTTCTCATTCACAATTTTCAATAAATTCTCTTTATAAAATTGCACTATAACACCTCGCCCCTTTTTCATCCCTTAAATCTGTTCCAAATTCTAAGTAAGCAGAATACCTTTTCAGATTTCCTGCTTAGGTGTGCTGCCGGCGGACGGCGAACATTAAAACAGTGATAATAATGTACTGAGCGTATTCAATGTACCATGTATTATCCAACTTGTCCCAGTAAGTGGTCTCCTTTTGTATGCGGTAATCCCTGTTACCATCGTTTTAGTAAAAACTTAGTATACAGGTAAATCTACGTTGCTACAAATGTGAGGTCACTTCATATTGTCCTACACTGTACTAATTGCTTTTGCATTTATCTCAAATGCTCTAAATCAACGCTTTTCAGAATGGCAGATGTACCGTCCAAAGGCGGCTATACCCTATTATTTTCGCCCCAGACACACAATTGATCTAAAACAGTCATCAAGGATCTGCCCCTGTCACTCAGACTGTATTCAACCTTCGGTGGGATCTGGGGGTATTCCTTCCTGATGATGAGCCGGTCTGCCTCCAGTTCTTTCAGATTGCTGCTGAGCGTTTTGTCCGACACTTTTTTCAGATACCTTTTTAACTCATTGAACCTCACAACTCCAAATTCCATCAGACAGTAAAGTATGACCATTTTGTGCTTACCAGATATAAGAGACAGCGTATAGCTGAACCCTGTATCCTCGAAATTTGCCTCTTCGATATAATTCTTTATCATTTACGCTTTCCTTTAAGATAGTACTTGTACTTTTTCTGTTACCTGTTACAATTATATATATGGACTCAGATCCTGTCAATCCTATACAAGAAACGAGGTAATTGCAATGAGAAAGAAACTCAGCATAACAGAAGGCATCTTCCCGATGCCGGTTTTAATGGTGGCTACCTACAATGAAGACGGCAGCGTTAATGTTATGAATGCCGCCTGGGGTACCATGCAGGAAAGGGGCAATGTAGCCCTCAACCTGACGGAAACACATAAAACGGTAAAGAACATCAAAGCAAGGGGGGCTTTTACGGTAAGCATTGCTGATGCCGCCCATGTGGTGGAAGCAGACTATTTTGGTGTCGAATCAGGCAACAGGGTTTCAGACAAATTCGAGAACAGCGGTCTCACCGCAAGTAAATCCGAAACCGTGGACGCTCCTGTCATCCATGAATTCCCACTCTGCCTTGAATGTGAGTTTATTGAATATCAGGACGGGAAATACGGATGCGGCGTCATCGGCAGAGTAGTAAGTGTAACAGCAGACGAAAGAGTCATGGTTGGTGACAAAGTCGATATGTCTCTGGTAAACGCAATCGCCTTTGACCCCTATTCCCACGGCTATTACAAAGTGGGCGAAAGAGTAGGGAACGCCTTCAAAGACGGCTTGCAGTTAAAAAAATAATGCCATCTGTGCCCTCCAAAGACTCGTTCCCCTTTTTGTCTGCCGTATCCGGCGAACACACCTGAGTTCCTGCTCGGGTGTGCCGCCGGTTAGCGGCGGTCATTAAAATAGTGAAAATAATGTAGTAAGCGTATTCAATGTGCCATGAATTATCCAACCTGCCCTCATGCCATCGTGAGATGGATTGCACCGAATATCAAAACCTGAATTACAGTGGCTATTATACAACCTCCGATTTTTTTGCCGGAGTTTTCCCTTTGTCGCTAAATCCGCCGTAATATTCACATCAGGTACCCTCGAATTTTTCTGTATATCCCCTTGCATCTGCACCAAATTGTCCGCTTCACAACCCGGAATATCCCCCACATTCCTGATTCCACATCCCAAGCAAAGTTGCCTGAGCGATATAGGTAATCTCCGGGACATCCGGCGCCGCCCGAAAGCTCTATATCGAACTTATTGCCAATACTGACTCCTCCCTGTAAGGGGATGATTCTGGAAAACGGATCCCGCTGCTGCTCCCTCCATAAATGGTCATGAACGGTGATGGACGTATTTCTCGGTTTATCCGCAGGCATCACAGTCCGAAATATAACCCGGTCTCCCGGATATGCTTTCCACACAGGCGTGGCCGGATCTCCGTGTACTTTACTGCTGAAAACCTTCCATATTCTGGAATCCCTCGCAAGCCGGTTGGCAAACCGCTCCGAACGGTAATTATAGCCCTTTTCTCCAGTATCCTCCGCATCTACCGGCTCCCCGTTATCTGCTGCTGCCGTCCGAATCAGATTGCCTTTTACATCAAGCAGCCGTATCCCATTTTGAATAAACAGGACATATTCCCTGAAGTTCTCTGCCCCCGGCGCTGTAATCACCGCCTGCTCTGCAAAGCTGTCTTTTTTTTCGGTAAAATTGCGGTACCATTGTGATCCGGAAGGTTCTACGATAACCGCCCCGAACAATCCGTGGTAACGGTGGTTGCGCATATCCCCAAAGGACTGTATGATACAGGCTCCGTATTCCTGATCTGCGTGCCAAAGGTACCGCTTGCTCTCGCCCACCCCCACCGTCTGCTCCATTTCATTGTACCCTACATTGATGCCGGAATCGCAGACCGGATCATACTGCAGAAACTGCGGATTCAGTGAAACCCTCATGGACGGCGTGTACTCCATATCCAAAGGAACCGTCGGATAAGAAAAATATGGGATCGGATGCTCCGGGTCCCATGCATTATGTAAAGTGACCTCGATCCAGTCACCTGTATTTGCCCGCAGGATCAATGGCTTGGGCATGCATTTTCCCGCCAGTACGTTATCCACATCCTCCAGAGGGACAAATACCAATCCGTCGGGATCATTGTCTCCGTATTCGTTGTAGATCAATTTCTTCTGTACAGCCACAACCTCATAACGCCTGATTACATCATCTTTCGACGGACAGGCCGGAAGGGGCATAATTCTATCCTTCCCCCGGCATAAAGGTTTCAAGTGTTTCCGGTATCTTCTATGCACACGCAGGATCCCCCACAGGCCAAGCCATGCGTCGTCGATTCCTCCGAAATAATAGAGATAGTCTCCGGCACTGTATTTTTGTGTTACGTTCAGGTTAAAGGCTTCCGATACCCCCAAGGTCTGGGATGCGGCAAGCGGCGACCTTAAATCTGACGGCTCTTTTCTCCATGACATTCCCGTAATATTAAAGGAATGTTGTTCCTCATGCGCCCCGTCAATCAGGCGGAACATCAACTCATCACCCGGATAGGCTTCAAAAATCGGCGTAGCCGGATCTCCGTGTACAAAAGAACTGAACAGATATGCCGGATCCTCTTTTCTGCGCAGCCGCTCACGCATAGGCTCCGCACGGTAATTGATCCCCATGACGCCCGGATCATTGTGGGAACCGGGAACTTTGGGCGGGTTCAGCGGATTGCCCTTTCTGTCAAAAAGAAAAGCAAAGTCATGGACAAACAACGCAAATTCTCTGAAAGATGTGCCGTTTTTTCTGCGAATAACCGCTCTTGTTCCGGAATGCAGCTCTTTTCCGCTTTGCGGATCGTGGAACGTGGCTCCAGTCTCTTCAATAATAAGCGCCACAAACAGGCCATGCTGCTGGTGGACATTGGCGAACAAATGATCATGGAAAAATACTGTCCGCAGTTCCTCGTTTGCAAAGAAACGCTCCACTAATGTTTCATACCTTCTCGCTCCGGCAATGTTATTCCAGCCGTTGGCAGATCCGTCCGAGACAATCGTATCGAATTTTACCAGATGAAGATGGTGGCCTACGATATCCGTTCTGGTCCTTTGCTGGAACGGACTCCCCTCAATAAATTCCGGCAAAAGATTTGTGGTGTGCAGCTCAATACAATCCCCCGCATTTGCACGGATGACCAACGGTTCTACCTTAATTTCCTGTTTTTCTACTTTACGGATATAACATTCCAGTCCGCCGTGACGCTCCAAATCTTCCTTGAGAACAAAGAAACGCCCCTGCGGATCATGCCATCCATAACGGTTGTAGGTGACATCTGCCTGTACCATGGCAATCTCAAATACTTTTATTTTCCTGTCTGTATGACACGGACAGGTATCCGTGTATAATGCGCCGGGCACTGCATTTTCAACAAAATTAGCCCTCTCAAGGGGCGTCGGTTCGCGGGTCACGCCTCCGCCGGGCAGCAGTACGCCAAGGGGCGGCTGCAGCGGACTTTCACCAACAATGCCCTCTATAAAATTCGGATAACCCGGATGCATCTTATCCTTCTTCGGCGGAAACTCCCTGTCTTTTAACGGCATGAGGGGCCGGATGGGCGTTCTGTCAGGCAGTTCTCCCGTTCCGTCCTGAAGCCGGTCATAAATCCTCCACAAGGTCCACATCCCCTCCATAAAATGAGGGTAGAGATGGCAATGGAATATCACGTCTCCAATCACATGATTCAAACTTCCCGCCCCATATAAAATATCCAACGTATAACATTCCTGCGGGCCGATGGTGATGGAATCCAGAATCGTTGAAGCCGGATTATCCGCCTCCAACCTCCACTGATGGTTGTGAAGGTGAAACACATGGGTTTCCTTCACTCCTCCGTGGAGCAGCCGGATTTTTACCGGATCACCCACATATGCAAAAAGAATAGGCGGCGCAGGATCTCCGTATACCCAGGAACTCATAGATACATCCTCTGCAGAATCAGCCGGATCATGTGTTTCCGGCATCCTGTTCCGCATAGGTTCAGATCTATAACTGATCGCCGTTGTGGATGACGGAAGCCCGGTGTGCGGATCAATTGGCTGTACTCCCTCCCTGTTCAGGATTTCCAGCTCGTCATGGAAAAAGATGCTGTACTCCCTGAATGCCGGCTTTCCGGGCTGATAAACATCTGCCATCAACCCGCTTTTCAGTTCTTTCCCTGTTTCCGGATCGAACCATTTCGCCTCCGGCGCTTCTACAATTACCGCTCCGAACAGGCCATGAATGTTGGTTGCGTCCTCGGTGCTTCGAGGATCCGCCATATCGTTGAACAGGTAGACGCCCTCCGTATCAGCATACCAAGTATACCAGATTTCCCCGGAGGAGGTGGTGCTGTCGTTATTATATCCCACGCAGCTTCCGTCCGAAGTATTGACATCATAGGAAAGCCCTTGTACGTGAATCGATAATCTGCGGTTCAGAGAATTCCGAAACCGGATTTTCACTGTATCTCCCAGATTGACCCGGATTACTAAGGGTCTCACTTCCTCATATGGCTGCGGTATCTCCATCCTAAATCTTTGAAGGGCTTCTCTCTTGATTCTTTCCGCATCTTCCTCAAGCACATAGAGCAGGCCGTCCGGGTCATAGTCTCCATATTTGTTATACACGATGGGAATCTGTATCGCCTCAATATGGAAGGTCCTCACATTTCCCATTTCGGGATATCTGCACAACTCCATACTAATACCTTCCTTTCTGCATACCTTCCAGAATACGCAGGTAGTGATTCGCTTCGCGGAGTACATGATCCGCCAAAAGCGGAAGAATGATGGAGCGAATCTCACAGCCTGTAATCCCTTCCGTTCCCGCTGTTTTAAACTGCTGATATTGTCTTGTCGTCTGCAAAGTCTTCGCGGTCAGAGCATTCATCGCCCTTCTGTCCTGTTCTCTCGCCTCCTCCATAAGGCGGCAATAGTCTTCAGCAAATTCATCGGCCGTTTCCATCAATTCACATTCCGTCGGATCTAACAGTCCTCGAATAAACTGGGCATGTTCCATCATGATCTGGTTCCAGAATATTTCGAGATTTCTCAAATCCGGTGCAGTGATCCTCCCTCGCTGTTCAAGTTCCAAAATCATCTGACGATACATTTTTGCTTCCCGCAGGATGTGTTCGATCAGCAGCGGATAGTTTGCCGTATAAAGCCTGCACCTTGCCACTTCTCTCAATATCTCCTCCTTAAAGGAAATCAACCCGTTCAGACTTTTAAGCATCTGCTGATTCAACATTCTTACCTGATAAACGGTTTCTCTGTTGACCATACCATAACTTCCGGCATGGAGCCGCTCTTCCGCCTCTGTGATCTTTGTATCAATCGGAATTCCTGTCAGATTTTTCGTCTGGCACTCCGCTTTTTTCGTAAATTCCGTCACAACTTCCCCTGAATTTAAAACTGATTTACTTACGATACCGTCCGCAAGTTTTACGGTCCTTCTGAGCCCTTCTTCAAATTCTTGCCGGAACTGGTCCGCACGCCGCACAAGCTCTGTTTCCTTCGCAGGGAAGCCGGCGAGCAGAAATAAAGAGTGTTCCTTCATGATCCTTCCGAAGAAAAGATGTGTTTCTAATGATAAAATCGCATATTCCTTCATATTACAATATACCTTTATAATTTTTATTTCTTTTAATATATGAAAAAAATGTCAAAATTTGCACTTTGAAATAAATTATTTTCACCATTTCGGGATTAAGCAAAGAAAAAGCAGGATACCCTTTCAGAGTTCCCGCTTTAGTGTGCCGCTGATCTGCGACCGATTATTTAGTTTTTTGGAATGGTTGACGAGTCGGCAGCCATTTTTATTCCTCAATTGCTTGTTCGACTTTATCAAGGATATGCTGTGCAAAGCTGTCATCAGAAAAATCTTCTTCCAACTCTTTCCGTTCCTCCTCAAAAGCTTGTCGTACTTCTTCCTGTTCTTCGAGCGTCATGTCATCCCAATTTTTATTATTAGCATAAGCACAACCACTTATTGTCACAGCAATCATACTAAGCAAAAGAATAGCAAGAAACAACTTTGATATCTTTCCTGTTCGCTCCATAAATTTTTCTCCTAAATTCTTCCTAAATTCCTAATCGTGAAAGCAAGCCCAAAGCAGTAATAAACAACACTGTAACGATTGCCATTGACGCTGTAACGGCAATTACAGCTATTGCTATCTTGTATTCGCGGCTCAATTCCTTTTTTTCCGGTACTGAAACAGGCGCTTCTTTTTCAGTTCCCAATAAAATATAATCTCCGCTTACATTATAAATTTCCATCAGTTTCACTATGTTGTCAATTTCGGGCTTTCCTTGTCCGCTTTCCCATTTTGAGACAGCCTGTCTTGAAAGCCCCAACATTTCAGCAACCTGCTCCTGTGAATAGCCTGCTTTTTTTCGCAATTCCAGAAGCCTTTCTGCTATATCCATGTTCATCACCTCCGATAAAAAAATACTATAATTTACTGGTTGCATACCACCAACAACTATTTAAATTGATGTCAACTTTCCGTTGCAGATCAGAAAATTTTAGTTGCATGGCGGTTTATGGAGCTAATATCAGCAATTACAGCATAATTTAACGTGTGTATAAAATTCTTCTGTGAACCTTGCTCACGCCTTCCCGTAATAAGCCGTCACCTTCTTTACAGCCCGGATCACATCCTCCACCTCTTTATCGGTAAGGGAATAATAGAGCGGAATGCTCATCACTTCCTCGTAAAACTTCTCGGCGTTAGGGCAGATCCCTTTTGTGTATCCCAGTTTCTCATAATAAGAATGATAATACACCGGCATATAGTGAACCTGCGGACAAATGTTCTCCGCATAGAGCGCGTCAAAAAACTGTCTTCTGTCGCAATGCAACAATTCCGGATTCAGACGAATGATATAGAGGTGTCTCGTTGTATCCGACTCTGCGATCTCCTCCTGCAGAATGATCTCCGGCATATCCTTAAAAGCCTCATTATATCTTTCCACGATCTCTCTGCGGCGGGCCGAAAATCTGGGCAGTTTGCGCAGCTGGCTGATCAAAAGCGCCGCCTGAAAATCCGTCAACCGGTAGTTATACCCTAATTCCACCTGCTCATTATACCATTTTGCGTCCGTAGGATGCACCATCTCCTCCTGATTGCGGGTGATACCGTGGGTGCGCAGGCGCAGCAGTTTTCTGTAAAGCTGCTCATCGTTGGTCGTGACAGCGCCGCCTTCGCCGCTGGTGATAGTTTTTACCGGGTGAAAGCTAAAGCAAGTCATATCCGAAATGCTTCCCACGGGCTGTCCTTTATATTTTGTACCGATCGCATGAGCGGCATCCTCAATCAGCGTAAGACCATGTTCCCTGCAGATCGCCCGCAGTTCGTCCAGTTTAACGGCCTGTCCTGTGAAATCCACCGCCACCACCGCTTTCGTTTTCGGGGTGATCAGCTTTCTCACAGAATCCGGATCCAAATTGTAAGTGCGAGGATCGATATCGGCAAATACCGGCACCGCGCCGCAGTAACGCACACAGTTTGCGGACGCTGCAAACGTGATGGAACTGACGATCACTTCATCTCCCTCCGCAAAACCGGCCGCCAACGCCGCCAGATGCAAAGCTGCCGTACCGTTGCTCACAACCACCGCATATTTTGCACCCGTGATCGAGCAGAGCATCTCCTCTAGCTGCGTCGTTCTTGGGCCGCAGGTAATCAAATCACTGACCAAAGCGGCTGTCACCGCCTCCACATCATCCTGTTCAATACACTGTCTTCCGTAGTAAACCGGAGTTTCCCGAACCGGCCTGCCGCCATATATTGCCAACTCTTCCATTGATATCCTCCTTCTTTCTGCCGCTTCCGCAGCACGGCAATCTTCTCAAAAGCCGCCTAAAACCATGAAAAATATAGCATGATTCCCATATTATGTCAAGCTGCGCGGCGCTGCCTTAAACCTGCCCCGTTTTCTTATTGTACGAAAAAAAATACATGAATTTTTGAAATAAAGATAGACAAAATTGAGTATAACTACTATTATAAGATTATAGAAACAGTAATCATTACTATTATCAAATAAAAAATTTTAAGGAGGACACATCATGGCAGCAGCTACAAATGCACATCAGGTAGACAATCTTGTAAACTTATTGGACGGTTATTCCGAGAAAGGCGGACATCATCTGAACGTTAACGTATTGAACAGAGATATGTTGTTGGATGCACAGAAACATCCCGAGAACTATCCTCAGCTGACAATCCGTGTTTCCGGGTATGCTGTAAACTTTATTAAACTGACACCGGAACAGCAGGCAGATGTCATCAGCCGTACATTCCATGAAGCAATTTAAAGCTTTTATTTCATAAGACCCGCGGATAGTGTGAAAAACTCGCACTATCCGCTTTTTATTTTGCTTTTCAACATTAATGATATTGATATTATTCGTACAAAAGAGTATAATGTGATCATTAAAAATCATTGTCCGAGGTATTGGTATGTATATGTCAGTTTCTGATGCGGCAGAAAAATTTAACATATCCAAGAGACGTGTTCAGCTTTTATGTGAACAAGGGCGTATTGATGGCGCTGATAGAATAAGCGGGGTATGGCTGATTCCTGCTGACGCTCAAAAACCGATTGATGCACGAAGAAAAAATAAGGTATCGGAAAATCAATTATCGTTATTTGATGCTCTTCATAAGATCGATAGTGAAACATTGAATATTGCTCAGGTATGTGGATTGCTTTCTATTTCCAAAGCAACCGTTAAAAACTGGGTTAGACTCGGCAAATTGAAAATTGATTCAGATGGCGAGACTTTTGACAAAAAGTATATTGAAACGCTTCTGACAGATATTAAAAGCGGCAGGGACAGCCGTTTGAAAAGCCGCAGAAACAAAAAAAGTGTAAGCGGAAAAGTGCTGTACAAAGACTACATAAAGAACAACCACAATCGGAAAATCGTTGAAGACATATTGAACTCTTGTGAGCAAATCACAGAAGATGAATTGAGAGTCATACTTGCCGATTTTGCAATACAACTTTATAAGCAAAGGGGTGGAACAGTTGTATCAAAAGATGCATTGTTTGAAGGAAAAACTAAAATTACAAATCATAGTGTATTTAACGATTTAATCGGAGATTTACTCGGAAATCTTAATGTCTCTGAGATTGATCTGACAAAACTTCAAACTGCTTTGGGCTGCAAGGTACAGTTAGCTCCTTCGGAAGATACTTTGGGATTTGTTTATATTTCGCTTCGAGACTTAAATCATCGAAAACAAACAGGTACATACTATACACCTGAAAAAACGGTAAGTACGCTTATCAGTAATATGAAAGCGTGTTTTGATATAAAAAACAAAACCTTGTGCGATCCTTGTTGCGGTACGGGTAATTTTCTCATTGGACTCGTAGGCAGCGGTGTAAAAATCGAGAATCTTTACGGACAAGATATCGATGAAATCAGTATTCTCATTGCACGGATCAATATGTTTCTGTTTGATAACAGCATTACGAAAGAGCAGTTATACTCTCAATTTATTTGCGGCAATACCCTTTCTGATACCTTTTCCCGCAAATTTTCTGTTATATTGGGAAATCCGCCTTGGGGATACGACTTTAGTAAAGAAGAGACAACATACCTTACTGCTAATTATACCACGGCTAAAAATAAAGGTATGGAGTCGTATGATTTATTTGTTGAAAAGGGATTGGCAATGCTCGAAGAAGACGGATATTTAGCATATGTATTGCCTGAAGCAATCTTAACTGTAGCCTCTCATCAACAAGCAAGAGAATTGATCGCAAAGAGCACAGCATTTAAGTTTGTGAGCTATTTGGGCAATGCCTTTTCGGGTGTGCAGTGCCCTGCTGTCATTTTAGGAATTCAGAATGGTTATCAAGGAGAAACAAAAGGCTGCAGAATTGAGCTTGGCAGAGAAGAATTTACTATAAATAAAAACAGAGATATAGATTCAACCCTATTCTCTTTTAATATGAATGACGACGAGTACGATTGTTTACGTGCGATTAGTTCCGTAAAAAACGCCGAGCGTCTTGCCGATAACGCTAAGTTTGCCTTAGGCATTGTAACCGGAAATAATAAGGAATATATCAAGGGTACAAAGATAGACGGCATGGAAAGCATTCTAAAAGGCAGTGATATTTTCAGATACACCATAAAAAAAGCAGACAACTATATTCATTTTACTCCCGAAAAGTTCCAGCAAGCTGCACCAACTGAAATGTATCGGGCAAAAGAAAAGTTGTTGTATAGATTCATTGCCGAAGTTCCTGTGTTCGCTTATGATAATCAGCAAACTCTTTCGCTGAACAGCTGCAATATCCTGATACCTCAAATTGAAGGTATGAACATAAAATATGTATTGGCAATTTTGAATTCCAGCGTGGCCGCTTACTTTATAAGCAAAAAATATAATTCTGTTAAATTGCTTAGGTCACATATTGAATCGCTGCCGATACCTGTGATAAGTGCAGAAAGGCAGAAAGATATTATAAAAAAAGTAGACCGCATCATGAATTCAAATGAAAACATCAGCGGTCTGTATGAAGAACTTGACAATGAAATTATGAATATCTATTCTCTGTCAGAAAAGCAAAGACACACTATTCACACTGCATTGTCCGGAAAGAGTTTGTTTCTGCCTTTTTGACGAACAGTTTTTAATATATCCTTTTCGCTGACAAGAAACGGGGATAATTCTTCTTCGGTCATAAAAACCTGTCCTTCAAAGACTTCCGCCCCTGCAATGCCTGTATTTTCATTGCGATGCTGAGGCACAAGTTTTCCTGTCTCCGGAAGTTCTTTGCTCGTAAGGACCCAATAAATCAATTCATCACGACAAGTGCCGATCCAAATAAACACATCGCAGCAAGAGGGTTTTAACTGCTGATAGTGATATTTAAATCCGGCGGCCTTTGCTTCGGAATGCAGATATGCTCTGCTTGCCAAACTGCCGGCTGGTTTGATTCTATTTGCGCGGCAAGCTTTTACTTCGACACGAATACCCTCAAGCCACAAATCAAACTCTCCGTCAAAATCAGGGTATTCTTTCAAAAGATTTTTTCTGGTAGCTTTGACAAACTGTGGGAAAAGCGAACGAATATGCCGTTCTCCCCAAGTTTGTCCATAAGTACGGGGAGCCATATCAAACAAATCAAGATATTTGTTTCGTTCACAATACTCGACATCCAATTCAGTGTATCTTTCATATGTAATTTCACCGATTGCTAAATAGTATGTTAACAACCTGTTTTCAACGTTAAAAGGAAACAGTGCATTTCCGCCTTCAATTGATTCAATAACCTCGGGATCACCGTTTGACTTTTTTCGCAAGTTAAGTAATTCTGCCTTTAACTCTTTCATTGATCCGCATCCTTCCAAAATAATGTAATTCCGTGTATTCAAAAGGGGGCCCGTAGGCGGTACCCCCTTTTCTTATCTCTTACTGGATCAGAGAATATCCATAAGCATTTGCAAAAGCATCGATCCTCTTCTTCTCCTTACACATGCTGCAGTTCTCCGGCTCATATTTTCTGTAATCGGGAATATCCGCCATAGTAAACAGAGAATTGATCGTTCTCCCCGCTATACTGTTTGCCGCACTGAAGATTGCGCTGATGCCGCTGATCTCTGCGCCGTAATACTTGAGAGCCCGCAGCGCCTGCACGATAGTCTGTCCGGTAGTCACGGATGCCATGAGAAGCAGGACATTCTTTCCCTTTACCATCGGTTTCAGATTCTCGCGGAAAAGCATCTGGCCTGAAGCGGCAAGTTCCGGGGTAATGATGTACATCGTCTTGTGGGCATTCATAGAATAAATGCCGGCCTTTGTCAGCTCCTCCGCCAAAAAAGAGCCGATGATTTCGCAGCCATCCATACAGACAATGGTATCCACTACCGTGGTCGCCGATATCTGTTTGCTGAGTTCCACCGCCACAGCCGCCGCCTCGCTCTGCCTCGCTTTTAACGCCGTCATATCCAAATAATAGTTTACATGGGAGTTGGGCGTCGCAAAATGCCCGGGAATCACTCTCAACACTACATTAGGATGCACCTTTGATTCAATTTTAATGATATCCTGCATAACATACCTCCTCCAAAGTTGTTTGACTATACCTATTTATATTTTAAGTTCTCACGCAATTTTAGTCAAGGGACGAACCTCTAAAATATCACTTTTTAATTTCCGCATATTTTTTTATTAAATCTATCTAAAATCCATGCAAATTAAAAAAAGAAGTGCTATACTGTTAATTATGTCAACAGATACCCATAAGAAAGTTCATTCACGAAAGGACAGTTTACATGAGAGACTTTATTATTTTCACGGACGGAGACGTAGACGTACCGGAACCTTACAATGCGGATGTAGTCATGCTGCCGCAATATTACTATTTTGACCCAAACGTGGTTTACGGCGATGAGCAGGTACTATCCCGTGAAAAATTTTTTGAAAAATTAAGCACCCGGCGGGCATACACCTCCGGCGTCAATCCCGAACTTGTGCGCAATCGCTTTGAGGAAGTCTTAAAAGAGAATAAAGACATTTTATGTATCACCGTGTCCTCCGGGCTCAGCGGCTCCCACAACACGATCTGTGTCGCCGCAGACGAGTTAATGGAACTTTATCCCGACTCTTCCATCAAAGTCATCGACTCCTTGAGCGCCACTCTCGCCGCAGGTTATCTCTGCATGGATGCCCTTGAACTGAGAAGGCAGGGAAAGTCCCTTGAGGAGACCGCCGCCGATATCGAAAGGCGCGTCAAACTGTTGGATATCTACTTTATCGTGGATGATTTCAAATATCTGGTGCAGGGCGGACGTGTATCCCCTGCCATCGGAAAGATCGGAGATATCCTCGACATCAAACCGATACTGACTATGAGGAACGGACACATAGAAGCCTACAAAAAGACCAGAGGTTTGGGAGCCGCCCTGCGCAATATCCAGTCCATCGCGGAAAGCAGGAAAGCCGCCCACATCGGCAATATCTATGTCGGAAACAAAGAGATGCTTGAAAAGTGCAAGGCCCACATCCACGGCGATCTGGAGGCGAGCCTGAATCTGATCATCTCCTCCCATGTGGGCCCTGACACCACCGGCATCGCAGTGGAGTGGGCGGAGTAATATGAACCCCGATCCTGCAAATCCTATAAAAAAATATCACCGGTACTCTGCAAATTGAGTACCGGTGCTTTTTTGTTTCTTTTATTTCTGCGCCACATCCTTCATGGAGAAGCTGATTCTGCCCATCTTATCTTTTCCGAGACAGACAACCGTTACCACGTCGCCCAGTGTCAGCACATCCTCCACGCGGTCGATCCGCTCTCTCGCAATTTTGGAGATGTGAACCATACCTTCCTTGCCCGGTGCAAACTCGATGAATGCGCCGAACTCTTTGATGCTCACGACCTTGCCTTGGAATACCTGTCCCGCCTCAAAGTCCGTCACGATGGTCTTGATCATTTCCACAGCTTTGTCCATCATCTCCTGATCGGTGCCGCATACGGAAACCTGACCGTCATCGGTAATATCGATCTTCACGCCGGTGCGGGCAATGATCTCGTTGATGGTCTTGCCGCGCTGTCCCACCACATCGCCGATCTTTTCAGGATCGATCTGCAGAGAAATAATCTTAGGAGCATAAGGTCCTACTTCCGGTCTCGGAGCCGAGATTGCAGGTCTCATACAGGTGTCCATGATAAACATTCTCGCTTCGCGGCAGCTTGCGATAGCTCCCTCCACGATAGGTCTTGTCAGACCGTGAATCTTGATATCCATCTGAATCGCCGTGATGCCCTCTGTCGTACCGGTCACTTTGAAGTCCATATCGCCGAAGAAATCTTCTAACCCCTGAATGTCGGTGAGCAGTACAAACTCATCGTCTGTGTCGCCTGTCACCAGACCGCAGGAAATGCCCGCCACCATCTTTTTGATCGGTACGCCTGCCGCCATCAGGGACATGCAGGAAGCACAGGTGGAAGCCATGGAAGTAGAACCGTTTGACTCAAAAGTCTCCGACACGGTGCGGATCGCATAGGGGAACTCCTCCACGGAAGGCAGTACCGGCAAAAGCGCTCTCTCTGCCAACGCGCCATGCCCGATCTCCCTTCGTCCCGGGCCTCTGCTCACCTTCGTCTCACCCACCGAATAGGAAGGGAAATTGTAGTGATGCATGTATCTCTTTTCTGTTATATTTACATCTAACCCGTCCACTTTCTGTGCTTCGGACAGGGGCGCTAATGTCGTCACGTTGCATATCTGTGTCTGGCCACGGGTAAACATCGCGGAACCATGCACTCTCGGAATGATATCCACCTCTGCCGCCAGAGGACGTATCTGGTTTAACTGACGACCGTCGGGACGCTTGTGATCCTTTAAGATCATCTTGCGGACTGTCTTCTTCTGGTACTGATAAACAGCTTCGCCCAGAACAGAAAGCCATTCTTCCTTCTCTGCAAAAGCCTCTTCCAGTTTTGCCGTGATATTCCGGATATTTTCTTCTCTCACCTGCTTCTCGTCGGTGAAAACAGCTTTCTCCATCTCTTCCGGCGTTACGATCTTCTTGATCTCCTCAAACATCTCCTCAGGGATCGCGCAGCTCACATACTCATGTTTCGGCTTGCCGCACTCCGCCACGATACCGTTGATAAACGCGATGATCGTCTGATTGATCTCGTGCGCTTTATAGATTGCGGAGAGCATTGTTTCCTCCGGGATCTCATTGGCGCCCGCCTCGATCATAATCACTTTCTGTGCTGTGGAGGCAACCGTCAGCTTCAGATCGCCCTTATCCCACTGTTCCTGACCGGGGTTTACGATCAGTTCTCCGTCCACCATGCCGATCTGTGTCATCGCACAGGGGCCTGCAAACGGAATATCGGAAATACTGGTTGCCACAGACGCGCCGATCATCGCCACAAGCTCCGGACGGCAGGCGGGATCCACCGCCATCACCATATTGTTCAGTGTCACATCGTTTCTGTAGTCCTTCGGAAACAAGGGACGCATCGGTCTGTCGATCACACGGCTTGTCAGGATCGCGTTCTCAGAAGGCTTTCCCTCTCTCTTGTTAAAGCCGCCCGGGATTTTTCCTACCGAATAGAATTTCTCCTCATATTCCACACTGCAGGGGAAAAAGTCAATGCCGTCTCTGGGCTTCTCGGAGGCCGTAGCCGTAGAAAGCACCGTCGTCTCGCCGTACTGCATAAAAGCACAGCCATTCGCCTGTTTTCCCACTCTGCCGATATCGACCTTTAAAGTACGTCCGGCAAGTTCCATTGTGTAAGTCTTGTACATAATTTCTCTTCTCCTTTTCTCTCTGATTTTTTATATTCATCAGGCAGAAGAGACCGAAACTACAGAAAACGCCGCTTCCTTAGGCATATTCAAATGCCTCTCTGCGGGAAGTGCCATTTTCTGTGGTCTCGGAGCATATCTCCTACCTGAATTGAACGTTCTCATGAAACCATGAAAGGCGTTACCAAAAACAACGTCTCCGGTTACGCCTCCCACTACGTTTTCATACTACTTTCTGATACCAAGCTTTTCAATTAACGTACGATATCTCTCGATATCTTTCTTCTTTAAGTAATCCAGAAGACCACGTCTCTGACCGATCATCATGTACATACCACGGCGGGAATGATGATCCTTCTGGTTGTCTTTCAGATGCTCTGTCAGCTCCTGAATTCTCGCTGTCAGGATAGCGATCTGTACTTCCGGTGAACCTGTATCGCCGGGTGTTCTCTCATACTCTTTGATAATAGCTGCTTTCTTTTCTTTGGAAATCATTGTTTCTTCCTCCTCTTATTATAACCGCCTGATACCAAGGGCAGGTCGGAGTTTCCTGACTCTGAGTATCGGCTGAACTCATACCGTTCTACTATAACACAAAGCATCAGGATTGTAAACAAATATTTTCAGAAAATGAAAGCTGCCTGATCTTTCCTCTTATGTATTTGCCATGCTGCACAACTCCGCCAACATATCGGAAAGTCCCTTTTCCATCGTCTCGTCACTAAACTGACAGGTGCCCACTTTTTTATGGCCGCCGCCATTGTATTTGAGCATCAGGCTGCCCACATCCAGCGTCGCGGTTTTGTTCAAAATACTGTAACCTACCGCCGCCGAACATCCGCGCCCCTCTCTTCCGCTGACGATCCATGCGGAGATATTCTGCTCCGGATACATACTGTAGATCATAAAACGATTTCCGGTATAGATCGGTGATACGCCTCTGAGATCAGTGATGATCACATTGCCGTCCACCCGGGTATGCGCCAAAACCATCTCTTTGAATTTCTCCGTCTGCTCATGATATACTTTAATGCGTTCCTGCACATCCGACAGCGCTAAAATCTCCGATGTGGTCATTACCCGGCACGCCTCCAACAGCTTTTCCATAAGCTGATAGTTGGAGATGGAAAACTCACGAAAACGTCCGAGCCCTGTTCTCGGATCCATCAAAAATCCAATCAGTATCCACCCCTGAGGATTCATCACTTCATCGATAGTCAAGCTGCCGGAATCCACTTTGTCCACCGCTTCCATCAGTTCCCCGAACTGCGGAAACCGCTCTGCACCGCCGTAGTATTCATAAATGATCCGCGCACAGGACGGGGCGATCCGGCTCTCCCCTTTGTACTTTCCCTCCAGCTGCAGACGTTCATGCTCACTGGAATGATGGTCAAACCAAAGACCGCATCCCTCCACATAGGGTACATTCGCCAGACAGTCATCTTCGCCTACTTCCACAAGCCCGTCCTGCAGATCCTTAGGATGCGCAAACTTCCAATGGTCGATAACCCCCGCCTCCAACAGAAGCGCTCCGCACACCAATCCGTCAAAATCAGATCGTGTCACCAGTCTCATAAAAACCTCCTCCTTAGCTGCATAATAGTTTTTATGATATAGTAACATAAAATTTACCAAAAAACAATTATTCAGCGAGCAATTTATACAATATCTTCTATCAGGAATTGATGATCCTTACCACCTTCACCGGCGTTCTGTAATTGCAGTTGCTGATCCGGATGCCGGTCTTGGGCGAACTGGCGTGAATCACCTGACCGCTGCCGATATAGAGCGCCACATGATTGATATAGCCGCCTCCGCCGCCGTAGAAAAACAAATCGCCGGGCTTCGCCTCAGAAGCCTTGATCTTCGTTCCCATATTTGCCTGAGCTCTCGAAGAATGAGGTAAGCTTATGCCGAACTGCTGGTAAACCCTCATCGTGAAGCCGGAACAGTCCGTTCCCTTTGTCAGGCTGCTGCCGCCGTACACATACCGATTTCCGAGAAACTGTTTCGCATACTCGCAGATGCTGACTCGGACATCCGACACCCCTGCGCCGTAGAGCAGTTCCGTCAGAGTGACCGCCGTGGTCAATTCTTCTTCCAGTTCCACATACTCTCCGGAAACATATACGGTCTCATCGTCCAGCATGATCTCGACCCAGCCGTTATCCAACGTCTGCACATACTCAAGCATCTCCCCCTGCGCCACCTGCGTGTAGATCGAAGCCTCTGTGCTGGGCTCTAATCTGACCCGCAGGGCATCGGCATGCACCACCGCATAAATCGAAACCAAATCCATTGCCTTGACTCTCGCATCGGAGCCGGTGAAAAGAAACTCAGTCTTTACATACCCTTCTACCTTTCCGGATTTTATTTTTGACCATTCTCCCTCTTGGCCCAAAATCTCACAGGCGGAATCCTTAGGCATCTTTCCCACAAGGGAAGTCGTTTCCTCCGGACCTTTCCGGATGTTCAGATTATTTTCCACATTGGCGATGCCCAGATTTTTGTAACCGAACATCTCAATATCTTCCGCTTCCTTCAAAATCTGCTCCGGGCTTTTCTCCAACCCCATCAACGCTTCGCTTCCTACAGCCGGCGGCATCACTTCGCTCATGCTTACGGTCTCTTTGGCCAACCCCCGCAGCCCTGCCTGTAAAAACATTCCTGCAGCAAGGAACATGCCGCAGGAATACACTATGGTTTTTTTGAATTTTATCTTCTTTTTATCCATTTTAATCTTCTATCTCTCTTTATCTAGTCTTCCGTCTCCTCGTTATCGCTGCCGAAAATGGAAAATGCAATATTGGTGGCATGATCAGAAACTCTCTCCAACCCTGAAGCGATATCCGAAAACAGCATACCGGCAGCCGGCGTACACTCGTTTCTCGTCAGCCTGTCCACATGATTTTGCTGCAATTCTCTCTCCTTTTCGTCCACCGCTTCCTCCAGTCTGATGATATCCTGAAGATGCTCCTGAGTCCCCTTCGCAAACATATCCACGGAATAACGCATGATCGTGTTGACCATGTCAAGCATCTCGCCAAGTTCCTGCTGCGCATCCTTGCTGATGGAAATATTTCCGTCCCGCCGCTTCACCGCATTGTCCGCAATATTCTCCGCATGGTCGCCGATCCGCTCGATATCGTTCACCACATGGAACAGACCGCCGATCATCTTCACGTCCTCGATCGGCAGCGTCGTCTGGTTGATCTTCACCAGATAACTGGTGATCGCATGGTTCAGGAAGTTAATATTTTCCTCCACCGTATATACTTCCTCTATATCCTCTTCATCCAGTGTGATAAGCGCGTTCATCGCCCGGTTTAAGTTCTCGCTGGCAAGAGACGCCATGCGGTCGATCTCCTTGATGACTTCCACAACTGCTGTGGCAGGATTTAATACTACCTTATTACCAATATATTTGAGCTGGAAGCTGTCTCTGTAACCCACTTTCTTGTCACTTCCGGGTATAATGACATAGGTCAGCTTCACAATGCCGCCGATAAACGGTGTGAGCACTACCACAAGGAATATCTTGAAGAACATATGCGCATAAGCCACAATACGCCCCGGATTGTCCCCGGCCATGCTGACGAAAAGACCCAGCACCTGATTCATCGCAAACTGCAGGATCACATACATGATGACCGTTCCGAAAACATTGAACAGCAGGTGGATCATAGCCGCACGCTTTGCGTCCTTCTTACCCGCCAGAGATGCCAAAATAGCTGTGGTACAAGCGCCGATATTACAGCCCAGCGTTATGTACATACACATATCAAGTCCTAACAGCCCCTGATTTGCCATCAATACCATGATACTGACCGTCACGGAGGAACTCTGAATGATCGCTGTCAGCACAAAACCCAGAATAATTGCCACAAGAGGGCTTCTAAGCGACGAAAACATGTCCATGACAAAGGGAGATTCCTTCAAGCCCGCCATCGCTCCCGACATGGTGGCAAGTCCCATGAACAGCACGCCGAATCCGATGATCACTTCGCCAAACCTCGACAGTTTCGGCTTCTTGCTGAACATCACCAAAAGCACGCCGACCAACAGAATGATCGGTGCAAATTTTTCCAGTTTAAAAGATACCAGAAGGGCTGTTACCGTTGTTCCGATATTGGAACCGAAAATCACGCCTGCCGCCTGATACAAGGTCATAAGCCCTGCATTTACAAAGCTGACTACCATCGCTGTACAGGCCGAAGAAGATTGAATCAGAGCCGTAAAGATAAATCCCACCAAAATGCCGGTGAAGCGGTTTGTCGTGAACATCTCAAGGATCTTTCTGAGTTTTGCACCCGCCACTTTCTCAATGCTGTCGCTCATGACACGCATACCATACAGAAAGAGTCCAAGCCCTCCGGCCATTGACAGTATTATGCTGACTTCCATACTTTTCTCCCTTCGTCCCCAGTGACGCCGTCTTATCTTCCAGCGTTTCCGCTTCGTGATCTGACAGAATAATATACTCTGCAGCGCTCATTACATACGCGTACATTATAACTGTTTTTTCTGCATCTTTCAACAAAAAAGTCTTTCTGTCCCAAAAACATATTATGCGGAAGTGCGGCTCATCTCAAGCAGCTTCTGCCGCATTTCATTTTCAATCCTCTCCAGTTCCTCTTCCGCACTCTTCCTCTTTGCGCGGCCGTCTTCCTGTATTTTAATCACCTCGTCCAGAGTGTTGATCAGGATCCGGTTCGTCGCCGTCAATGTCTCAATATCCACGATGCCCCGCTCGCTCTCTCTGGCGGTATCGATCGTCGCGCTTCTAAGCTTCTCCGCATTTTTCTTAAGCAGTTCATTGGTCATATCCGTCACTTCCCGCTGCGCTTTCGCCGCCTCACCGGAATGCTCCGCTCCGATAGCGATCACCATCTGGCTTTTCCACAGAGGAATGGTATTGACCAAAGTGGATTGTATCTTTTCCGACATGGCCGTATCGTTCCCCTGAATCAAGCGGATCTGGGGCGCCATTTGCAAAGCAACCGCCTTTGTCAGTTCCAGATCGTAAATCTTTTTTTCAAACCGCTCGCACATTGCCGCGTAATCCTTTGCCGCCTGCGAATCCTCCGGCAGCCCGCTCGCCCCGGCCTTATCAAGAAGTCTGGGCAGTTCTTCGTTTCTTGCCTGCTCTAACTTCTTTTTGCCCGCCAGAATATACATGGACAATTCCTTGAAATAACTCAGGTTCAGTTCATACATTTTATCTAACATTGCCACATCTTTCAGAAGCGTCACCTGATGATTTTCCAACACTTCGACGATCTTATTGATGTTGACTTCCGCTTTATCATACTTCGCTTTCAGATTCCGCAGTTTATTGCCGCTTTTCTTAAAAATTCCGAAGAATCCTTTTTCCTCTTCCTCCTCAAAGTTTTTGAGCTCCGCTACCACATCCGTGAGCATCCGGCCGATCTCTCCCATATCTTTTGTACGGACATTGTTCAGAGCGCTCTCCGAAAATTCGGCAATCTTTTTCTGACTGCCGGCCCCGTAGCACAGTACCATCTGGGTGTTGGCAATATCGATCTGACCGGCAAACTCATCCACCATCTCCGGCTCAAAGGAAAGCGTCGGAGCCTCCTTCAACATTTCATCCAACTTGTTTTCCATAATATACCCTCCCGTTCCTCATCTTTACGGATTCCACCCTGCATTTTCCTTTCTCAGGTAAACTCCATCTCCTTTGCAAGCCCTTCCCTTGCCAACATGCTCTTCAACACCTGAGCGTCCGTAGTCACATCAAACACGGTATCCTGAAACAGATTGTTCAAAAGTTCCGTAAACGCCTCATTGATAATATCCAACGTCTTTTCTATCTCCGCTTTTGCCTGCAAGATATCTTCCCCCGGCATGCTGAGCCCGTCAAACTCTTCATACGCTTCCACCAGTTTCAAGGTTGTCGGCAGATAATAATCCATGGGCTTGCGCATACGGTGCCTCTGCTCCGGATGTTCTCTCACACTGTCAAAAATCTCCTTCAACAGATTTTCCAGCCGGAACAGTTTGCCGGAAATCACTTCCCCCTCTATGTTCTCATTCAACTCTTTCAGTCTGCGGATACACTCCATCCCCTCCGCTATCATGGCGTTCAACTCATTTTCCGAAGAGGATTCCGGCTGTCCGCTCTCCGTCTTCTGTTCCGGAGCAACGATCCTTTTTTCCTCTTCCTCCCTGATCTGCCTGTTTTTTAAAACTTCCAGATACTGCCTGTAAACCGTATCACTCAACATAAAACAGGTTTTCTGTTCATCTAAATGACCTTCGGGGAATATGCCGGCTCTCAGCATCTTTTTAATATCTCTCCTCACATACCTGACGCTTCTTCCCGTTTCCCGCGCCAGTTTCTCAATATCCCCGTACATCTTTGAACCGCAGAGATCTGCATATCTGTCCGCCCGTTTTAAACGGTTCCGCTTGCCGATCCCCACTCCGATCATACCGGCAAAACCGGCCATAAAAACCAGATTGATCAGTAAGCCCGTCAGCGTGTCCCTGACGCCGATCAAAAAAAGAAACAGCCCTGCGGACATGGCTACTCCCGTGATGCCCAGACCGATGCCGCCAAACACCTGAAATAAGATGCCGGGGACTTTTCCGACGCTGCTTTTCTTTACCGCCGGAACATTCTCCTCGGTTTTCTGCTTCCACGCAAAAATATCCCCGGGCGGAACAACCACTTTCGGAATCTGCTTTCCCACTTCATCCAAAGTATCTGTCACCGTCTGGGCAACAAGATCCTTAAAGCCCTTAAAATCTCCGCTCTGCAAGGCCTCCGACAGCGCATCTTTTATCTGTTCCCCCGTATTTTTTTGATTCTGATTTCCGTTCATCTTAATGAAACCTCATGTTATCCAAAGCCGGGACATCTCACACTGCTCTCCCGAACATTATCTCATATTGATTCCTGATCCGCAATCATCATTTTCTATGTACATAATACCGCCCCATAGCGATATCCGAAGCCATCTGTCTCTTTAAAACTTCCACAGACTCAAATTTTTTCTCCGGCCTGTGGAAAGAAAGCAGTCTGACCGTGATCTCCCTCCCGTAGATATCCTGCGCAAAATCATAGAGATAGGTTTCCACGCCGGCCTGTTTTTCATCATTTACAGTAGGCTTGCATCCGATGTTTGTAATGCCTTTATAAATACGTTCCCCCACGGAAACCTCAGAAAAATAAACGCCGTAGGGAGGCAGCAGCTTTTCTTTTTCCGGCAAGAGATTTACCGTAGGCATCCCCAGTGTTCTGCCCAGCTTTTTCCCGTGAGCTACAATGCCGCTCACGCTGTAGGCCTCCCCGATCAGGCGTTCCGCCTTTTCCATGTCGCCTTTTTTGATCACTTCCCTCACATAGCTGGAACTGATCTCCACGCCGTCCAGACAGACTTTCTTGATGATCTGTGTCTGATATCCGAATTCTTTTGCCATGTTTCGCAGCAGCGCCGCATCGCCTTTTCCCATTTTTCCGAAAGACAGATCCTCCCCCGCCGCAATATAAGCCGTTTTCATCTGCCCCGCCAGCACCTTCTCGATAAACGCTTCCGGTTCCGTCGCAGCCGTCTCAAAACTCAGAGGAAATTCTATCAGCACATCGATCCCCATTTCTCCGAAAAGGGCTCTCTTCTCCCTCTTCGTCGTCAGCTCCGGCAGGCTCGTCCCGGAAAAAAGCGCCGCCGGAGAAGGATCAAAGGTAAAGACCACCGCCTGCAGTCCCTTTTCCTTCTGTTCCAAAACATGGCCAAGCAGGCTATGATGCCCCCTGTGGATCCCGTCAAACTTTCCGATTGCCACCGCCGAAGGCTTCTCTAATTGAAACTTTGCATCTCGCTCGATAATCCGCATCCCGCACCTCTCTACTCCGGCAAAAACATCTTCCACGGCTTTAACACACCCTTCTCTTTCCGCACCACATATACCCCGAAAAAACGCCCTGCTTTGTCATAGACCCTGAAAGGACTTCCGTCCGCCATATCCTTCAACCCTGCCGGATCTCCCTCCAGCAGAGAATATTTCAGTTCATTCCCGTTTTTCAAAAATCTCTCCCCGGCCTTCGCCGCCTTGAGGACCGGATATTCCCGAAAGCACCGGTCCACCGGGATCAGGATGCTCTCCAGACCTTCCGTATCCCTGATTTTTTCTATTTCTGACAATGTGGCGGCATTTTCCAGCAGGAAACCGCCTACTCTTGTCCGCACCAGAGAGCTCATCGCCGCACCGCACCCCAGTTTTTCTCCGATATCCTGACAGAGCGTGCGGATATACGTCCCCTTAGAACAGACCACTCTGATACACAGTTTGGGCTGCGCCAAAAAAGATGCCGCCTGATGAGTCTTTTTTTCAGCAAAACCAGCAGACGGCATTATTTCTATCTCTTCTATCTCTATTTCTCTCGGCTTTCTCTCTACTTCCACACCGGCTCTGGCCAGTTCATAAAGCCTTTTTCCGTTTACTTTGAGGGCTGAATACATGGGCGGGATCTGAAGCTGCTTTCCCCGAAAGGAAAAAATCACCGCTTCTATCTCCGCTGTCGGTATCTCCCGCCATTTGTCGCCGCTGTCCGTGAGCACCTGCCCCCAGATATCCTGAGTGTCCGTGGTTATGCCAAAGGTTATCTCCGCCACATATTCCTTGCTGCGGTCTGTCAGCATATCGCAGAGCTTTGTGGCATTTCCGAGACAGACCGGCAGCACTCCCTCCGCATTCGGATCAAGGGTGCCCGTATGCCCGATCTTTTTCTGACGACAGATCCCTCTAAGCTTCGCCACCACATCGTTCGAGGTGTAATCCCGCTCTTTCTTCACGATCAGTATTCCGTTAAGCACCTGTCTCCTCCAACTGTTCTTCTATATGTACCGACAAATTGTTGATCACGTCATGGAAAGTGCCGTTCATCATACAGCCCGCCGCCCGCACATGGCCTCCGCCGCCAAACAACTCCGCCACTTTCGCCACATTCACTTTTCCGCCGGAACGCAGGCTTACCTTATATTCCTGATTTCTGATCTCGTACATGAACACCGCGCACTCCGTGCCCTTTGTGAGCTTGAGCTGACTGACGATCCCTTCCAGATCGGCGCCGGTCACTTTGTAAAACTCCATAGTTCTCCTGGTAATATAGCTGACGACGCACTTGCCCTCCATGATCAGGATGCTCTCCAACAGTGCCCGTCCCATGACCTGATTCTGCACATAACTTTTTTCATAAAAAGTCTCTTCGATCAGTCTGGAAAAATCAATCCCGAAACTGATCAGCTTGGCTGCCGCCCGCATCGTTTTAGGAGATGTGCTGGAATACCGGAATACGCCCGTATCATGTGCGATACCGATGTACAGCGCCGCCGCTATATCCGCATCTAACATCTCCTCCACCAGTTCATACACCAGTTCACTGGCGGAACTGGCATCCGGATCAATATAATTATAATTTCCGGTGCCGTCCGCATTGCTGATGTGATGATCTATATTGACGGTCACTTTCGCTCCGTCAAACAGCTTTTCCGCCATTCCCAGCCGGTCTTTGCCGCAGTCCACCGCAAAAAATACATCGAATGTTCCTTTTGCCGAAGCCGCCTTTTCCGGTACGGTGATCTCCTCAAAGCCACTGATACAAGAAAAAATATCAGCCGGTTTTTCCAGAAAAACTTTCACTTCTTTCTCAGGAAACAGCTTTTTCAAATACAGAAAAAGTCCGAGACAGGAGCCGACGCAATCGCCGTCCGGCCTGATATGCCCGCCGATCCCGATCCTTTGCGCATCCTTACATATTTCCCTGATATTCATATCATAACCATTCCCTTCTTATTATCAATTCTTATAATCTCTACTCTCCCCTTCTCTGCGCTTCCTCCGCCATGACTTCGTCTATCTTTCTGGACATGTCAACGCCGTAGGCAATAGACTGATCCATCACAAAAGTGATCTCCGGCGTATTGCGCAGATTGATCTGCCTCGCCAGTTCCTTTCTGATATAGCCGCCGGCGCTTTTAAGCCCCGCCAGCGTGCTTTCCACCGCGCTCTCGTCTCCCAGCACACTGATCCATGCCTTGCATGTCTTTAAGTCGGGAGCCACCGATACATCCACAACAGATGTCATGGGATGTATCCGCGGATCTTTGATATCGCTGCGGATGATCTCTGCGAGCACCCGCTGCACTTCCCCGTTGATCCGGGTATTTTTCAAACTGTTTTTCCTCATTCTCTGGGAACCTCCACCATGATATACGCTTCCACGATATCCAGCTCTTTCATCTGGTCATAGTCCTCGAATACAAGACCGCACTCATAACCGGCCCTTACTTCCTTCACATCATCTTTAAATCTCTTTAAGGATGCAAGCTTTCCTTCGTAGATCTGCTCGCCCTCACGGGTGATACGGATCTTGCAGTCGCGCTTAAATTCGCCGTCCAGCACATAGGAACCGGCGATATTGCCCACCGCCGAAGCCTTGAATATCTGACGTACCTCAGCGTGACCGATGACTTTCTCCTCGTAAACCGGTGCAAGCATACCCTTCATCGCGTGCTCCACATCCTCGATCGCCTTATAGATGACGTCATACAGTCTGACATCCACTTTTTCCCGCTCTGCGGTAGCCTTCGCCTGAACGTCAGGCTTCACGTTAAAGCCGATGATAATAGCGTTGGAGGCCGAAGCAAGCGACACGTCGGACTCGTTGATCGCGCCCACGCCGCCGTGGATACATTTTACTACCACTTCCTCGTTGCTGAGCTTTAACAGGCTCTGTTTTACCGCCTCCACGGATCCCTGTACATCCGCCTTCACCACGAGATTGAGCTCTTTCAGATCGCCCTCCTTGATCTGGGAGAACAGATCGTCCAGAGACATGCGCACTCTGGTATCCGCCAACATCTGCTCCTTGTGCTGAGATAAATAGGTCTCTGCATAGTTCTTCGCCGTTTTGTCATTCTCATGGGCAAGGAACACTTCGCCCGCCGTCGGCACATCGGAAAGACCGAGGATCTCCACCGGCATGGAAGGCCCTGCTTCTTTGACCCGTTTTCCCTTATCATCGATCATCGCTCTGACTTTACCGTAGCTTGCGCCTGCGGAAACAAAGTCTCCGATCTTTAACGTACCTTTCTGTACCAGAATCGTAGCTACCGGGCCTCTCCCCTTGTCAAGTTCGGCCTCGATGACAAGACCTCTCGCTCTTCTCTTCTTATTTGCTTTCAGCTCCAATATCTCTGCCGTCAGCAATATTGTTTCCAAAAGATCTTCAACACCGTCTCCGCTCTTTGCGGATACCTGCACAAATTCTGTGCTGCCGCCCCAGTCTGTGGGTACAAGCTCATATTCCATGAGTTCCTGTTTTACCCTTTCCACATTGGCCGCCGGTTTATCGATCTTGTTGACCGCCACGATAATTTCCACGCCTGCCGCTTTCGCATGATTGATTGCTTCCACGGTCTGAGGCATCACGCCGTCGTCCGCCGCAACCACAAGGATCGCGATATCCGTAGCATTTGCACCACGCATACGCATCGCCGTAAAGGCCTCATGACCCGGCGTATCCAAAAACGTAATTTTTGAATTGTTAATGTTCACAGTATATGCACCGATGGCCTGTGTGATACCTCCGGCTTCTCTGTCTGTCACATTTGTTTTCCGTATCGCATCAAGAAGTGATGTCTTACCGTGGTCAACGTGTCCCATAACACAGACTACAGGCGGACGCTTCACCATTTTAGCTGCATCCTCCTCGTCCTCTTTCAGAAGTTCTTCGATCACATCCACCTGAACTTCCTTCTCACACATGATCTCATATTCGATGGCGATATTCTCCGCCTCCTCGTAGGACACCTCCGTATTTAATGTCACGATCTGCCCCGCCAAAAATAATTTTTTAATGATAACGGAAGGCTGCATCTTCATCTTATCCGCAAGTTCTTTGATCGTCAGTTTTTCCGGAAGGACAATGACTTTGATCTGCTCCTCTGCCACAGTTTCCTTCTTCTCCGGTTTGATAAAGCGTCCAGCCTTATTTTTCAGAGCAGTTTTTTCTTCCTCCTCGTAAATCATGTCCTTTCTGTTGCGTTTATCTCTGTCCTGATTTACGCGCCTTTTTTCGTCCTGCGGTCTCTTTTCTGCCGAAGCTGCCGGTGTATCCATAACAAAGCCTTTGCCCTGCCCGCCTCGTTTTCCGGGAGCTTGGTTTCTGCTATCCGGTCTAGTACCGCGGCCATTATTATTGAAAGGTCTATTGCCAGTACCGCCGCCAGTTTGACCCTTTTGAGTATTCTGAAATCCCGGGCGGCTGCCGCCTTCAGTTCTCCGGCCTTCGTTTTTGCCGCCTGCAGTGGGTCTGCTGCCCTGACGGTCTCTGTTTTGGAATTCCCGTCTTTCGCCATTTCTCTGTTCCCCGCGTCTTTCTCCGTTATTGTTACGAGGCGCTTCGCTCCTCCTGCTGTCTCTGCTGTCTCTGTTTTCCCGAAGTTCTCTGTTGTCCCGCTCCTCCACAGGTCTGCTCTCAACGGCTGCTGCCTGCACTTCCTCTTCTCTCACGACAGGCTGCGGTTTCGGCGCAGGTCTGTTGTTCGCCTGCATACGGTTGCGGTTCCCGAAATCATTGGTCACCGGCTGCGGTTTTACGCTCGGCTTGATCAAGGGCCTGTAGGGATTCGCCGCAGATACGGTTCTGGCGCCGTTCCCCTGAGGACGTCCCTGCCCCTGACCGGCAGGCCGTCTCATATCCCTGTTGTCTCTGCCGCCCCTGTTATCTCTGTTTTGGCCTCTGTCAGCATTTCTGTCGCCGTTTCTTCCTCCGGGCATCTTACTGTTGCCGGAGTTATTAATGATGATGATCTTCTTTTTCTTTTTGACCGGCTCTTCCGTCATCTTTCTCTCTCCTGTTGGCTGTTCTGCTGCCGGCCTGCTTTCCGCCCGCTTTTCATCCGGAGTCTTTTGCTCCGGCACAGACCTCTGCTGCGAAGCTTCCGCAGACCTATCCGCTCCTTTAAACTGCCCCTTAACAAGGGCGATAGCCTCGTCCTCGATGGAACTTTGCGCCGCTTTTACTTCCATACCCTTACCGTTCAGGTATGTAATAATATCCTTACTCTGTATTCCTAACTCTTTAGCAAGTTCATGTACCTTCATTTTCGCCATATATTACTCTCCCTCCTATCTCAGTTCTGCATCCGCCTCTTTTATCCGCTCCCGAATGGAATTCGCCAGCCCTCTATCCGTGATGGCCAGATTCACCCGCATCTCTTTTCCGAGGGCGTGCCCTAATTCTTCCTTATTTCCATATATACAAATCGGAATATTCCGGTAGGCACACATATCAAAAAAGTGTTTCCTCGTATTCTCGGAAGCATCCGACGCTATAATGACCAGACAGGCCTTTCCGCATTTAATCGCTTTCTCCGTAGAAAATTCACCGCTGACTGCATGCCCCGCTTTTCCTGCCATTCCGATCATGGAATAAACTCTATCTATCATTTATTTCCTCAAACTCCTTCTCCAGTCTCTCGTACACTTCCGGCCGGATCCTCATCTGAAAAGAACGTTCCAGACCTTTCGTTTTCACAGCTCTTAGCAGGCATTCTTTTGAAAAACAAAGATATGCTCCCCTCCCGTTTTTCCGTCCGGTGCCGTCAAGTATGATCTCGCCCTCCGACGTTTTCAGGATCCGCATCATCTCCTTTTTGCTCTTCATTTCACCACAGCCGATACACTGCCTCATGGGAATCTTCTTTGTCATTGTAAGCTTTTCCTCTTTGCCTTTTTATTCTTCCCCGCTTTCGGAAATTTCTTCCTCCGCCATTTCCTCCGCAGTCATTTCGTATGCCTCTTCATAAGTCTCCTGCGCATACCCGCCGTCGTAATCGTCCTCGTCGTACTCCTCATCGTCCAGATAATCCTCATATCGGAATCCGGGAGCGTCTTTCGCCTGAGTCTCTGACTTGATATCAATCTTATAACCCGTCAGCTTTGCAGCAAGCCTTGCGTTCTGTCCGGCTTTACCGATAGCAAGGGAGAGCTGGTAATCCGGAACCACCACTTTTGCCGTCTTTTCCTCCGGATCCGCAAACACCGCCACGATCTTCGCGGGAGATAATGCGTTCTGGATAAAGTTGCCGGGGTTTTCATCCCACTCCACAATGTCGATTTTCTCATTCCGGAGTTCGGCTACCACCGCATCCACACGGGAGCCGCTCTGTCCCACGCAGGCGCCCACGGGATCTACATCCGGATCGTTGGAGCGCACCGCCATCTTTGTTCTGCTGCCCGGTTCTCTCGCCACGCCTACGATCTCTACCGTACCGTCCCCGATCTCCGTCACTTCCTCTTCAAACAGCCTTCTGACCAGATTTGCATGAGTTCTGCTGACTAAGATCTTAAACCCTTTCTTTGTCTCGGGAACTCCCAAAATATATACTTTCACACGTTCTGTCAGACGTAAATTCTCCTCCGGTACAATCTCCTTCTCCGAAAGCTGTGCATCGGCTTTTCCAAGGTTGATATTGATCGTGTTGCCCACATAGCGCTGTACAATACCGGTTACTACCTGCCCGATCTTATCTTTATACAAATTGTAAACAGAGCTCTTCTCCTCTTCCCTGATTTTCTGCAAAATAACGTTTTTCGCTCTCTGGGCGGCGATCCGGCCAAATTCTGCGGAATCTATCTCCGTCCTCAGCACATCGCCGGGCACTGCCTGAGGGGTGATCTTTACAGCCTCTTCCAAAGAAATCTGCTGGCTGTAATCCTCCACGTCATCCTCCGTCTCCACAACTTCCCTCTCATAAGAGCAATGGAAATCTCCCGTTTCTCTGTCCACTTCCACCAGCACATTTTCGTATCTGCCGGGACACTCCTTGTTGAGATGCTCCTTACAGGCCGCTTTCAGAGAATCCTCGATTGCTGCAAACAGGATCTCCTTGCTGATCTCCTTCTCCTTTTCCAGCATATCCAGTGCCATTAATAATTCGCTGTTCATTGATCTTTCCTCCTGATTTAAAAATCTAACGCCAGTCTGATAAGCGCAACATCGCTTCTGGCAAATTTCATGCTCGTTTCCCCTTCCGGTTCTATCGTGATGCTCTCCCCGTCGAAAGCCTTAAGAACACCGGAAAATTCTTTTTGCTTTTCTATCGGCTTATAGGTTTTTATCTCCACTTCCTCACCAATACTCTTTGCAAGATGCTTATCCTTTTTCAGCGCCCTGCCAAGCCCCGGAGAACTCACTTCCAAGATATAGGCATCCTCGATAAAGTCCTCTTTATCCATGATATCGGATACCGCTCTGCTCACCTTTTCGCAGTCTTCTATGGTCACGCCGCCCGCCTTATC
The DNA here is from genome assembly GCA_910577955.1 of uncultured Lachnospiraceae bacterium. Taxonomy (GTDB): domain Bacteria; phylum Bacillota; class Clostridia; order Lachnospirales; family Lachnospiraceae; genus 1XD8-76. The sequence continues at coordinate 80,985 of CAJTNC010000008.1, read as the reverse complement.
GATGTAAGCCCGCAGATACCATCCGCCCCCTTCCTTCACATACTCCACATCGTAGATTTCCACGCCGCAGTTTTCTGTAATAGGAAGCAATATCTTCTCAAACCTCGCTTCATATTCCTCTCGTTTTGACATCCATTTCCCCCTGTCCTGATTTCCGGGCCGACACCACCTTAAACAGATATGTATCACATTTTGCTGATCCCCGCCCTCACACATGAAAAGAGTGGACTTGCAAGCCCACTCTTCATACTGTAATCTTTATTTCCATAACAAGTATAACACTTTTTTTCTAAAATGCAAGGGGTTTTAGCGGATTTTTCCGCAGTTTATGCTTTATCGCTTCAAAACAGCCGCCGCCTTTTCGTCACGAATGTAAAAACTGACGCAGCACGTTCATCAACAGTTCCACATCCAACGGTTTTGCTATATGGGCGTTCATGCCGCTCTTGAGCGCCACCTCCTTGTCTTCTTCCATAGCATTTGCGGTCATGGCAATAATGGGCAGCGCCTCCACATCCTTGCGTCTCATAGCTCTGATAGCTTTCGTCGCCTCGTAGCCGTTCATCACCGGCATCTGCACATCCATCAGCACCGCATCATAATAACCTTCCGCAGAGTCTTCTACCATGGTCACCGCATCGGTTCCATCAGGCGCTGATTCCACCACAAAACCGGCCTCCTCCAGAATGATCTCGGCAATCTCTCTGTTCAGTTCGTTATCCTCCACCAAGAGCAGTCTCTTCCCGCCGAAATCAACCTTCTTCCAAACCGCCTGATCCTCCTCGCTTTCCTGCTCTCCGGCGCGGTTCGCCGCCAACAGCGCCGACTTCAGATCGGACATGAACAGAGGTTTCGCACAGAACGCGGTGATGCCCGCCTCTTTCGCCTCCTCCTCGATATCCGCCCAATCGTAGGCGGTAAGAATAATAATAGGCGCATCCTCTCCCACTACACTGCGGATTCTTTTCGCGGTCTCAACGCCGCTCATCTCCGGCATCTGCCAGTCGACAATATAAGTATGATACGGAAGCCCTTCCTCATAGGCAGATTTCGCACGGTACACCGCATCTCTGCCGGATGTAGTCCACTCCGCATGCAGTCCGATGCTTCGCATCATCTTGCTCACGCTGTCGCAGACATTGAAATCGTCGTCCACCACCAGAGAACGCAGTCCTTCCAGTTCCCTGATCTGCTCCGCATTCTTTTCCACATCCTGAAGCTGCAGCGGAAGTCTTACCGTAAAGATGCTCCCCTTTCCCACTTGGCTCTCAACCGTGATTACTCCGCCCATCATATCGATAATGTTTTTCGTGATGGCCATCCCGAGACCCGCGCCTTGTATGCCGCTTCTTGTGGCGGTCGTCTCCCGCTCAAAAGGCTTAAAAATGTGCTCCACAAACTCCTTCGACATGCCGATCCCGTTGTCTTTCACAACAAAAACATAATCCCCCCACCCGTGCTTAAAGGTAGTATGCTGCATGATCTGGAAACTCACCGTCCCGCCCGCAGGCGTATATTTAACGGCATTTCCCATCAGATTTATGAAAATCTGATTCAATTTTAACGGATCCGCGATCACATCCTCGTTCACCACTTCAAACGTATCAATGAACATTTCCAGCTGCTTGGCCTTTACCTGCGGCTGTATGATGTTTACCAGATTGTGCATCAGTTCCGGAATATTGCACTCCTGATTATGGATCTGCAGTTTCCCGCTCTCGATGCGGCTCATGTCCAAAATATCGTTGATCAGCCCCAGCAAATGATTGCTGGATGAAAGTATCTTCTGCAGGCAGTCCCGCACCTGATCCGCCCGATCCATATGGCTGGCCGCAATGGTTGCAAAACCGATAATAGCGTTCATCGGCGTCCGGATATCGTGACTCATATTTGACAGGAACGTGGTCTTTGCCTGATTGGCATGCTGTGCCTGCATCAGAGCATCCTGCAGAACTCTGGTCTGTTCCCTCTGCTTTTTAACCTGCTCCGTAACGTTTTGGCGGACATACAGCACTCTGACGGGTATCCCGTCTTTGCGCTCTAAACATATCGCAATCAGGTTTTCCCATTCTTCCTTTCCCTGACGGGAAACGTGGCATTCATGAACAAGAAAATCCTCCGTCCTCATATTTTCCCGAAGCCTTTCGATTCCTGAAAAATCGCGGAAGGCCTCTTTCTCTTCCTCCCCTATGATATCCGCCTCCTGCACCTTCATGATCTCACTGTATACACCCTGTACCCTGCTGCTGACAGCCTCTGCCCCCGACAGATAGGCATAACTGTCGGTTTCCAGATTAGCCACCAGATAGCGGGAAGAAAACAGAATATTCACACCTCGAAGCACATCACCGATAAACTTATTCTCAGCCTCCAGTTCCCTGCGCCTTCTTCTCGCGCGCATCACCAGAAAAACAATATAGATTGCAAACAGAACAAGCAGACAAATCTCCAGTATGATCCCTGCCCTATTGGCCCGCTTCACCATAGACTGTGTGATATCTTTCGGAAATACCTGTACAAGCACATAGTCATGTCCCGGCAGATCTATCACGCATAGATTGTCCGTCTTGCACCCTTCCTCGCATATCAGCGCAATCTCGCCGCCATCCCTGAACACGGTCCGCGCCGCTTCAGCAGTCTTTTCATCGATCACGCCCTCTTCCGTCAATGTCTTTAACAGATCTGCACTGCGGAAAACGCCTTCCGAACTGGCGATCATCTCCCCCTCCTGCGTGCAGAGGAACACATTCGCATTCTCGCCGAAATATGTGGTAGAAAGCATATCCCGCAGATACGCCTCGGCAAGATACATCCCCAAAAACATACCCGTGATCTTTTCATCTTTGTACGCGGGAGAATAGAAAATCATCATGGTTTCCCCCGTAGGTCTCGACTCTCTCACTGTCTCAACCCCGCTCTCCCCGCGCATGCCTTTGACGAAATAGTCTCTGTCGCTGCTGTCGCTCGTTTTCCCGTCTGAACCCAGACTGATACCCTCTGTATTAGTAAATCGAATGGCATCAAAAGATGTATTTCCTTCCATCTCCTGCAGCAGGCGCGCATCGACCTCAGCACCGCTGCCTCCTATACTTATCAGATGGGCGCTGTTTTGAATCCGCCGCAGCGCATTGTCAAACTCGCTCTCCACCCGTTCCGCCATCTGTCTCGCACAGTCCTCAGCGTAGATCCTGTTCTGTTCCTGAATCCTCGCCTTATTCTGCGTCGTATAAACATTAAACAGAACAAGTACCGCTATCAGAAAAAGAAACACATACAGCATCGACTGCCATGTTTTATTTTGCTCTTTCATTATAATCCGAACGCACCGTTCTTTGCCTGCCGGCCAAAAGCACCTAAATGCGCCTTTCCTCCCTTTTCCCAAAATCATTTCATAAATAACATACGGAAATGTTTTCCCTATTGGTTTTTATTATATAATAAAAGAATTACCGATGGCAAGATGTAGTATCTGCCACGGATTCTCAAGCGTCAAAAACAATACTGTCTACAATATCCTGAAAGACGGGTTTCACCTCCTCCGCATACTCTTCGTATATAATAAACTCAAAAACCACATACATTTCACCGTTCTCAAGGAAAATATAACGCTGATAATAGCCGTCCCCGTTATCATCCCGCAGTACGGCAACTCCGTCCACAGCCGGTTTGCCGCTTATCGTCGTCTCACTTACCTCATATCCCTCGCTCTCCATATCTTCCTTAAGGTACTGCATACCACCGTCCCGAGACTGGTATACCGTAATATAGAATCCTGCCATATCCCACGCATTCGGTTCCTCGTAGCGGGAATATATATCAAAGCCATCGCCCTCTTCATTGTACATAACTTCCCATATATAGGGACAGGAAAACGTCAGTCCCAGTTCCTCAATATACCGTCCGGTCATCACCGGCGCCGGCAATTCCGTCCTTCCCTGCTTCATCGCCTCATCTAACTCACTCTGGCTGATATTGATATTCACCTCAGCATCGGTATCCGCCAGAATCTTTTCGGCCACAACCTTTGTGGCCGGCGCCAGAACTGAAAAATGATCGGCGTTCTCCACCACAAAATAATGCAGCGCATCACTCTGATAGGAACGCTCCATCCGCTCCAGATTTTCGGAGTTGCCATCCCTCCCCTCGATCAGGAAGGTTGGACTCTTGATATTATCCAGCCAATAGATCGGCGAACGCATAATGTATTCGTCTTTATTTTTTGTATCGAACGTGAATTGACTGTTGTTGTGGTATTTGATCTCGTCCACCGCCCCGAAGCAGAACACCGCCCGAAACTTATCTGTGTACTCGGAGGCAAGCAGCGCCCTTGTGCCGCCGGTACTGTGGCCCCCTAAATAGATGCGTTCCGAATCCACATAGGGCAGAGAGACTGCGTACTCATAGGCAGACACAATGTCGTCCACCTCCCCGAATAGTGCTTCATAATAACCCGGATTTCCGTTGCCGCCTCGGAAGGAAGGATACATGGTCAGAATACCGTTTTGCCAGAAGACGGATCCCGTCTGATCGTTGTCCCATTCCGGATAGGTAAAGGGAAAATCATCAATGCCGTTACCCCAGCCCCCAACCACCCATATAATCAGAGGATGCTTTTTCCCGTCTTCCGGATCAACGGACACATAAGCCGCCAGATCGCCCACTTCGGAAGGATAGGTGACCAAATCAAAAACCCCTTCAGGCGGTTCCGGAACAGTGTAGTCATCATTTTCTTCTCTTTTCAGCGTCGTGGTAAAAGCGTCATGAGCCTGAGCAAAGCCGCCGGACGCGTCTATATGCGACCCCTTCGGTATCTCTTTCAAGCCGAATGCCGATTCACTCTTTTCGGTCTCTTTTCCCCGGGTGCGCTCTATATATTCTGCATTCCCCGCCAAACCGCAGGCTGTCGCAGACACCGCTGCCATTGCCGCAAGAATCAGTGCAAGCGCCCTTCTTAAAAATTTCCCTTTCATAATGTATTACCTCTTTTCTATCATAAACTTCTCAATATTATACTGCGGCAATTTGCTGAAACGTGTTTCTTCCAGCGCCTCTATCGTATCATAAAAATATATCCTGCAACGTCCGCCTTCGCCGATTTTTTGCCACCCGCCTGTCCTTATGCATAATCTCATACACTTATCTGTCAGACATCCCGTTTCCCTTCATCAGGTATTTCCAAACCGCACCGTTTTGCTTTTATCAAAGTCTATATAAACACAGTGTAACATTCTTTTGGGTGCAGCACAATATAATGAGAAAAAATCCTTCACTCTTCCGTCCATTAATCCGACTATCAATTATTTCTTTCCTGCCCGCGGACACATCTAATATTAAATCTGATAACGCTTTATGTGTATATTCCATTCTATCCCACAACCACTTCCATAGATGCGGCATCATTGCCTCACTGACTTTTTCCACATACGCCCCGGCGGTCATTTTCCTCTGTAGTAATTAATAAAATTTTTAAAATTCTCATTCTTGTGCTTGACATATATAGATTTTCGATATATATTATTGATAGTCGATATATCGAAAATCTATATATTCCGGTTTTTACCGGAGAAACCGACACACAGGAAAATGGCAGCGGCCATTCTCCTCACAAAAAGGAAAGGACTCTACTATGGCAATCGACAAAAGTCTCGTATCAGGCAGTACCACCATGCTGCTGCTAAAACTTCTATCCGAGAAAGATATGTACGGCTACGAAATGATCGAAGAGTTGAAAAAGCGCTCTCAAAATGTCTTCGCCCTGAAAGCCGGCACGCTGTATCCGCTGCTCCACGGTCTGGAGGACAAAGGATTTTTGACCTGCTATGAGCAGGAGGCACTGGGAAAGGTTCGCAAATATTACTCTATCACCAAAAAGGGCAGAAAAGAACTGACGGAGCGAAAAAACTCATGGCAGGAATATTCCCATGCCGTCGCCAGCGTGCTCTGCTGCGAAGCGTAGGGAGGGATGTATCTATGAACAGAACAGAATACCTGAAAAGCCTCACGGAACAGATTCAGAATAAAAATGCAAGACAGCTGGTACTTGAAGAAGTTGCAGCCCATATAGAAGACCAAAAAGAGGCCTATCTCCTGAGCGGAAAGAGCGCGGAGGAAGCGGAAGAACTGGCTGTAAAGGAAATGGGTGACCCGATAGATGCAGGTACAAAACTCAATCAAATACATCGTCCCAAAACAGACTTCTGGATGCTAGGCGCCATGGTACTTTTGACGCTGATCGGCATTTTTATGCAGTCCATTATCCGCGCCGGTTTTGATCATTCCCAGATGGCAGTCACTTACTCCGCAAGAACGATCCTTTTTAATTTGGCGGGTTTTTGCCTGATGTTTCTTGTCTATTTTGCGGATTACAGGCTTCTCGGAAAATTTATATGGCCGTTCTACGGGTTCTATCTCGCCGCTGCAGTATTTATCCGTAACGTGCCTTATTTCGAATACGGACACTATCTGACCGTCCAGACCACAGTCAATATACTGTTCGTCCCCCTGTTTGCGGCCTTCTGCTATTATTACAGAGGAGAAAAAGGACGCGGGATCCTTAAATCGCTCGGACTGCTGTTTTTCAATATGCTTTTCCTGCTGTTTACCGGCTCCTATTTTTCCGCCTCTGTGTTTTTCTCTCTGGCAGCCTGTTTGATCACTCTCTGCGCGGCGGCATGGAAGGGGATCTACGGCGGCAGGAAAAAACTGCAGACCGGGATGCTTGTTTGTTTCAGCGCCGGCTTTCCCGCCCTGTTCCTGACAGATATCCTTCTCTTCCACGGGCGTATTTTTCATCTGGCGGAGTACCAGATCAGGCGCATTCAGGTTTTATTGAACCCTGCGGCATACGACGCCGGATATCAGACGATGTTAGTGCGAAAACAGCTCTCTGACGCCTCTCTTTTCGGCGGAGGAAGCATCGGAGAGGCCGGGGCGATGTCCGGAGCATGGTGCGATTATGTGCTGATCTGTCTGGCCTCCTATTTCGGCCTTCTGATCGCCATAGCCGTTGTCGCCGTCATAGGAGCCTTCCTTGCGCGCTCGCTCCGGATAGCCTTTTTGCAAAACAACCGTCTGGGATTTCTGTTAGCTGTCTCCAGCAGCAGCATCCTGATCTTAAAGACCGTTGTCTATGTGGCAATGAATTTCGGCGTTGGGCCTATGGTTGGTATCGACATGCCCTTTTTGAGCTACGGGCTCTGCTGCACGCTGACCAACTTCCTGCTTATGGGAATCATACTCTCCGTGTACCGGAATACGAATCTGTTGACGGAATACAGGGAAGCGCCGTTTAGACTGCGGCTGCGTTTTGAAAAGGTATCCGGAAAATAAAAAGTTTTCTCTCTCCGGCCGCGGCTATGATTATAAAGCGGGGGTGCTGCGATAATACAGCACCCCCGCCGCACTTTATGAAATATGTTTTATTCATAAGAAGCTTCGCCGGTTTTTCTATAAAACGTCAAAAGATACAAGCCGCATATGCCTACCGCCGCATAGATGATCCGCGCTATCCACCCGATTCCGAAAAGGGATTCCACCAGATTAAAATTGAAAAATCCGATCAGCCCCCAGTTTATAGCGCCGATTATGCCGATTGTGAGAGCAACTATATTCCATCCTTTCATAAAAGAACACCTCCTGATTCCATTATTTTCTTATCAAAATCCTCAAGACATATTACATGTCATTTATAAATTTCCCTTATGAACCGCTATTTATTCTTTTCTGCAAGAGATGGTTAAAGTTGCTTTTTTTCGGCTCGTTTTATACATATAATTTCTTTCTCTTTTTTGTTTTTAAAAATGTATTGTCCGTCTCCCATTTTGAAATAGTCTGTCTTGAAACGTTAAGTTTTTTCTGCAAACTGCTCTTGCGTCATCCCTGAAAGTTTTCTTAATTGATTAAGTTTCGTTCCGATTTCCATTTTTCATTGTCCTCCTTTAAGCAAGACTCTAAACACATTTGGTGATTTTTTCTATCAACATATCTTTACATTTTCGCTCTAAATAACGGCATCAAGAGAAATTTCATAATTTACGCTCTTCCAAAATCCTTTTTTATGAAAATAAAAAAATGCCACAAATCTTGAAATTCAAGATCTCCAGCATCCTTTAGGGTTGGGCTGTTAAAAACAGTCGCAGCTGATAGGGGAATCGAACCCCTGTTTCCGCCGTGAGAGGGCGGCGTCTTAACCGCTTGACCAATCAGCCATATGCAATCTTTTTTGTGCATGTATGTTCTGCACTTGATTATTCTATTACATATTTGAAAAGATTGCAAGCTTTTTTTTTAAATTTTTGCAAAATCAAACAAACTGATCTGATTGCTCTCCGGAAGATCCCCTAAAATCCCGAGATCTCCCAGCTGATCCGCCATTGTTTTACCGACTTTTGCCCGTTCCCTGAAATCCTCTCTGGACAAAAACTTTCCCTGCTTCGCCGCCTCGCAGATCGTGTAAGCCGCTTTTTCTCCCAGTCCGTCGATACTGCTGAAAGAAGGCAGCAATTTTCCGTCCACGATCTGAAACAGCCTTGCGTCGGATCGATACAGGTCTATCGGAAGAAACTCAAAGCCTCTTGCGTACATTTCCTGCACGATCTTCATATCACGCATGGAGTCCTGCTCCTTCTTGGACAGCTCATCCTTTCCCCTCTTTTTATATTCGTTCAAAATACTCTCGAGGTGTTCTCTGCCCTGACACATGATCTCATAGGAAAAAGCGGAGGCCCGGATGCTGAAAAATGCCGCGTAATAGGCAAGGGGATAGTACACCTTGCAGTAGGCGATCCTCCACGCCATCATGACGTAAGCCGCCGCATGGGCCTTAGGGAACATGTACTTGATCTTTTTGCAGGACCAGATATACCAATCCGGCACGTTGTTGGCTTCCATAGCCTCCTCCCACTCCGGCCTCAGTCCTTTCCCCTTTCGCACGCTCTCCATGATCTTAAAGGAGAGAGCCGGATCAAGTCCCATATGGATCAGATAGATCATAATATCGTCACGACAGCAGATCGCCGTGGAGATCGTAGCTTTGCCCTCCTCGATCAGCGTCTGGGCATTGCCTAACCATACGTCCGTCCCGTGTCCCAGACCTGATATCCGGATCAGATCTGAAAAATGCTGCGGTTTTGTGTCCAAAAGCATCTGGATGACAAACTCCGTCCCGAATTCCGGGATTCCCAGAGATCCCACCGGACAGCCTCCGATATCCCCCGGTGTGATCCCTAAGGCCTCCGTAGAGGTAAACAGACTCATGACAGCCTTGTCGTCCAACGGAATCTCCGTGGGGTCAAGCCCTGTCAGATCCTGCAGCATGCGGATCATAGTGGGATCATCATGCCCCAGAATGTCAAGCTTCAACAGGTTATGGTCAATGGAATGGTAATCAAAATGTGTGGTGACAATATCCGTCGTCATATCGTTGGCCGGATGTTGTACCGGCGTAAAGGAATTGATATCCTCCCCCACCGGCAGCACCACGATACCGCCGGGATGCTGCCCGGTACTTCTGCGAATGCCTGTACAGCCCTGCACGATCCGGTTGATCTCACAGTTTCGTTTATGTATTTCATGCTCGTCGTAATATTTTTTCACATAGCCGAAGGCAGTCTTATCCGCCATTGTGGCGATAGTGCCGGCCCGGTAGGTCTGTCCGTTGCCGAAGATCACCTCCGTATATTTATGCGCCTTACTCTGATATTCTCCGGAAAAATTCAAATCGATATCCGGTTCTTTGTCTCCCATGAAGCCGAGGAAAGTCTCAAAAGGAATATCGAAGCCGTCCTTCACCAACATTTCCCCGCACTTTGGACATTTTTTATCCGGCATGTCGCAGCCCGCGCCGCCCACAAAAGCCTTCACTTCCTCAGAATCAAAATCATAGTAAAAACAGTGAGGACATCTGTAATGGGGACTCAAGGAATTGACCTCCGTGATCCCCGCCAGAAAGGCCACAAAGGAGGAGCCCACAGAACCTCTCGAGCCCACCAGATATCCGTCCTCCACGGATTTCCACACCAGTTTCTGGGCAATGATATACATCACCGCAAAACCGTTGCTGATAATGGAATTTAACTCCTTTTTCATCCTCGCTTCCACGATCTCAGGCAGATTTTCCCCGTACAGCTCGTGGGCCTTCTCATAACAGATCCGCGTCAGCGTCTTATCCGAATCGGGGATCACCGGCGGACACTTATCCGGCCGCACCGGCGACATCGTATCCACCATATCCGCGATCAGGTTCGTGTTGGTGATCACGATCTCCTCCGCCTTATCGCTGCCCAGATACTGGAATTCCTGAAGCATTTCTTCCGTGGTACGCAAATATAGCGGAGCCTGATTGTCCGCATTCTCATACTTTCTCGCCGCCATAATGATCCGGCGGTAGATCTCGTCCTCCGGATCCAGAAAATGTACGTCGCAAGTGCCCACCACCGGCTTGCCGAAGGTTTCTCCAAGCTCCACCACCTTCCTGTTCAGCGCCTTGATATCCTCAAAGGAATGCACATTCTCGATCCGTTGGGATTCAATCATAAATTCATTGTTGGACAAGGGCTGTATTTCCAGATAATCGTAAAAATTCACGATTCTGGCAAGTTCCGACTCTTCCCTGCCGTCGAGCAGTGCCTTGTACAATTCCCCTGCCTCGCAGGCGCTTCCGATGATCAGACCCTCCCTGTATTTTAACAGTTCGCTCTTTGGTATTCTCGGTCTTCTGCTGTAGTAGTCCAGATGAGACTTACTGACCAACGTATACAGATTGGTTCTGCCCACATTGTTTTTTGCCAGAATGATCACATGGTAAGTAGCCATCTTTTTGATGATCTCCGGATTGGATTTTCCCGCTTCCTCCAACTGCGAAAGGCTCTCTATCCCTTTGTCCGAAAGCATCTTTAAAAATGCCTGATACATCTGCGCCGTACACTCCGCATCGTCCACAGCCCTGTGGTGGTTTTCCAGAGAAAGATGCAGCGTCTTTGCCACAGCATCCAGCGTATGCTTCGCCTGTCCCGGCAGTAAGAGCCTCGCGATGCCCATGGTATCCAGATAAGTAAACTCCCTTGGCATCCCCAGCCTTCTGGCATTTTCCCTGATAAAACTCATGTCAAATCCGGCATTGTGGGCGGCAAGCACCGCATCACCGCAAAAATCAAGGAATGCCGGCAGCACCTCCTCAATCTTATCCGCATCCATGACCATGTTGTCATTGATGCCTGTGAGCTGTTCTATTCGGAACGGTATCGGTTTTTCCGGATTTACAAAAACCGAAAATCTGTCCGTGATCTTTCCCTCTCTTACTTTCACCGCCCCAATTTCTATGATCCGGTCGCTCACCGGAGAAAAGCCGGTGGTCTCGATATCAAAGACCACCACCTCATCCGTAAGAAGCTGTCCCTTATCGTTCTTGACAACAGGGTTTAAATCATCCACCAGATAACCTTCCACCCCGTAGATGACTTTGAAAAAATCAAATTTATCGGGGTCCTCCTGTCCGGCCTCCTTCCGTTTTGCCTTCTCTGCCTTCCAGAGATCCTCCCACACATGGTTTGCATCCGGAAAGGACTGCAGCACACCGTGGTCGGTGATCGCAATCGCAGGCATCCCCCACTGATAAGCGCGTTTTACGATATCCTTCACCTCAGATACGCCGTCCATATCGCTCATCTTCGTGTGACAGTGCAGTTCCACCCGCTTTCTCACACTGTCATCCATGCGCCTGACCGTAAAATCAGGAATCTTTTTGATTCCGGCAACGGAAGATATCCCCAGTTCATGATCAAACTTGTCCGTCATCGCCACGCCCTTGATCTTTAAGAAATTCCCCTTTTGCAGAAATTCCTTTATCTCGCCGGCCTGCTCCATTTTCACAAAAATCTTCACGCCGATCGTATCCGTCAGATCCGTGATTGTAAAAATCAGAATGGTTTTCTCAATTTTTGCGATCACCCGCTCGTCAAACTCTATCACTTTTCCGCGGATGATCACCTCGCCGATCTCATCGGTGATATTCTCGATGGGAATATGATCCCCCTCAAAATCTCTGCCGAAAATGACATCCGGATTATCCGAACGCTTGAGCGGTCTGAAAGCCTCTCTCTCCTGCTTTCTGCCGGCGCCGCCGCTTTTTTGCATTTCTCCCGAGCCGCCGGAAGAAACTCCCTTTTCCTTCGCGGCGGGGGCCTCCTCCTGCGCGAAATTGCCTTCCGTGTCGCCATTTGCCTTTGCCATGGAAACGATCTCCGCCACCCGGTTCTCTATCTTCTGCTCCTGCTCTGCCTTATGGGTCCTCTCCTTTTTCTCCCGGTAGTCCGCTTTGATCTGCGCCGAAAGTCCGCAGCGCTCCTGAAAAATCTTCTCTAAAATCCGCACTAACTCTGCCTCTTTTTCTCTCGCCAGAACAGATTCCTCCAATACGATCTTCAAGGTCTGCTCATCGGGAAAAGAAATTTCCGCATTTTTAAACAGGCTGTACTCCATGGGGGATAACTCCCGCAGTTCCTGCATAATGCTCTTTTCGTAAGCTTCCATCAGCCTTTTTGGCGTATACAGAGAGGAGAGATGGAATCTCTCGTATATTTTTACAGTCGTCGCAGCCCGGGGAAACAACTGATTTTTTATTTCCCGCTCAAGCGCCCATATTTTCTCTTTTTCTATCAGATGTTCACTGCCCAGATAAATGCGCAAAATGCTCCGATCCTTCGGCGCGGAGATCCGCTCTACCTGCACCTGCGTAAACATCGCTTTTATATCACCCTTTAACCGTAAGCTGGGAAATACTTCTTCAAATGGTTTCATCTTCCTGCCTCATACCCATACTGCAAATTCAAACTTTCTCCTGCGCTTCCCATAAGAGCAGTTCCTGTCTCAGTGTCTCCAACAGTTCCTCCTCCGGCACTTTCTTTATGATCTCTCCTTTTTTAATGAGAAGCCCTTCCCCGATGCCGCCGGCAATGCCGATATCCGCCTCTTTCGCCTCCCCGGGACCATTGACCACACAGCCCATCACAGCCACCTTGAGGTCTAAAGGAATATCCGCCGTCATCTTTTCCACCTCGCCCGCCAGTTTGATCAGGTCGATCTTCGTCCTCCCGCAGGTAGGACAGGATACCACTTCGATACCGCCCTTCCGCAGTCCGAGGGTGCGCAAAATAAGTTTTGCGGACTTCACTTCCTCCACCGGATCTCCGGTGAGGGAAACTCTGATCGTATCGCCGATGCCCTGATTCAAAATGAGCGCAAGGCCGATGGCCGACTTGATATTGCCGCTGTTTACCGTGCCGGACTCCGTAATCCCCACATGCAGGGGATAAGGCGTTTTACCCGCTAACAGTTCATGAGCTTTCACGCACATCATCACATCCGAGGACTTTATACTGATGACAATATTGTCATAATCCATATCTTCGATCATATGTACTTTATCAAGAGCGCTCTCCAAGATCCCCTGCGCCGTCACACCGTAATATTTCTCCACCAGTTCCTTTTCCAGAGAACCGCTGTTTACTCCTACCCGTATCGGAATCCGTCGCTCCTTTGCCGTATCCACAACAGCCTTCACCTTATCTTTATCACCGATATTGCCGGGATTGATGCGTATCTTATCCGCGCCGTTTTCCATCGCTGCGACGGCCATTCTGTAATCAAAGTGAATATCCGCCACAAGAGGGATCCCTATCTGCTTTTTGATCTCTTTTAAGGCTTTTGCAGCCTCTATCGTCGGCACCGTACAGCGGATGATCTCGCAGCCTGCTGCCTCAAGCCGTTTGATCTGCGCCACGGTCGCTTCAATATTTTCCGTCGGCGTATTTGTCATGGACTGGATCGCAATAGGATTTCCTCCGCCGATCACTTTTCCGCCGATATTTATCGTTTTTGTTTTTTCTCTGTATGTCATAACCTAGACCGCCTTTCTGCTATCCTGCTTATACTGTAACATATCAGCCCCCTCTGCACCATACCGATTTTTCCTGTTGCCATTTTTTGTTCCGCATCCCATATATCCAAACCGCCCCTTTCAACAGAAGATATCCCGCCATAAAACGCCATGCCAGACAGGCAGACTCTTCTCTGTACCACAGGACATAGACCGCCCCATAGAGAAACCCGTACCGCAGCATACCCTCCGCCTTGATGAAAAAAGCTTTTCCTCTGCCTTCGTTTTTATACCGGCACCAATCCGCCAAAAAAGCCGTCGCCGTAGCATAGCGCTCCTCCCGCTCCCTTTTCAGGCAGCGCTTTACCACCCGCATCATCCCCGTGTGACCTCTGCCATACTCTGAAATATTCTCCGATGCCACAAGATTCTTCAGCTTTTCTTCCCCTTCCAGCACTGCATAGAGCACAGCCCCCAGCCCGTAGATATCTGTCCGCTCATCCACCGCTTTCCCCGACCACTGTTCCGGAGCTGCATACCCGAAGGTTCCCACTCTTTTATTCCGGCGCATCTGCTCCGCCTCAAGGCTCACTGCCGCTCCCACATCCACAAGCCGCAGAGTTTTGTCCGGCTGCACTATAATATTCTCAATTTTTAAATCACGATATAATATTTTCGGGTTTTCGCCGTGGAGCCGATCCAAAAACTCCCCCAACTGTAATCCCCACGCATAAATTTGTCTCTCTGAAATCTGTTCGTGCAACGCCAGATATTCCCTTAAATTCTGCCCCTCCACATATTCCATTACAATAACACCCGTTTTGTTTTCTTCTATCCAAGCATCGTAGACCATGGGAAGCATCCGGAGATTCTGTCTCCTGAGCACCCCTACCTCCTCTTTAAACTGTTCTGTCACCTGCTCCAGAATTTTAACCGCCACAAGCCTCTCCAGCCTGATATCTTTTGCCAGATATACCTTGCCCGTGCCTCCCACGCCCAAAATTTCTTTTATCTCATACCGCCCAAACCAGATACAAGCCTGACAGGATGCCGCCTTCCGTATTTCTCCTCCGCAGTTTTCCTCTCTCATCTTTCCCACCTTCTCTTCCCGAACCCGTTTCGTTTTCCGTATATCCCTTCATTTATGCCCGCCAGCACCGCCGCCTGATTATCTTTCTCTCCCCGCGCTCTCGATGCATTCCCCAGCTTACGCAGTCTTTTCTCCATCTGCTCTTCCGACAGTCCTAAACTCCCGACGGTTTTTCTCCCGCATCCGAGACTCTCCGCCAACTCTTCCTCTCCAAGCCGCCTCCAAAATCCATCGCTGCACAGTAATATCCGCTCTCCGGATCGCAGATATCCACGCCTTTTCTGTACGCCTCTCCACGGAAAACTGCCGATACACCTGTACAGTGCGTTGTCCTCGTAACTGTCATCTTCCGTCAGCCTCTCACACTTTCTTCCGAGCCGGTACGCCCTGCTGTCACCCGCATGAAAAAGCTGATACTTGAATACAAGCGAAGTTCCTTTTTTTTCCCTAAAAAACCGCCTTCCCTGCAGCAATACCATTGTCATCGTAGTCCCCAGCCGGATGCCTCTCTCTTTCCCGTAGCGCTGCAAATATCTGTTGCAGTCGTATAGTACGCCGATGCAGTCCCGCCCTGCTCTGCTGCTTCTATATCCCGTTCTGCCGCCCTTCAAATACACATCGTAAAACCAGTTCCGAAGGCGCATCGTGACATAACTGCTGGCATAGCCGCCCTCTTCCAAACCGCCTATACCGTCGCAGACCACAAGAAGCGCTGCCTCTCTCTTCCCCAATGAAACAATTTCCAAAACAAGCGCATCCTGCTGAGAGGGCGCAAAATCCCCTCTGTCAAAATAAATTGATGAAACCATGTACTCCTCCCTTTCCTCCCTTTGGTACAGAATGTAACAACACACAACAATATGAGAAAAGTTTCAGAGAAAGAAAAATCCCCAAATGAAATATTTCCAGATATAACAGATCTTCAGATAAGATGATTATATCACAAGTCTGAAAAATGACAACAAATTATTGTTCCTCGCTGTGATTGCAATTTCCGTGACAATGGCGTCCGCATTGTTTTGCATGCGGACAGCCAATACACTTTGCCCCTTTCTTTTTCGCTCTGACAAGATAAAAGACAGCGGCGCCGACGATCATAATGAGAATTGTTATGATAATAATGTTTTCCATAATTACTTACCAAGTGCGTATTCCGCTTTTATCATCTTGTTGGTATTGTTTATCAGCGCCATAACAATAATTGCAAAGACAACTACAATGGCAAGTCCGGAGACAGCTGCGCTCACATTAAGAGCGGCCGGCGCGGTAATAAATGTGCCGATGGTATAGACGAGATACCCCACTGTATACCCTACGCCAAGCTGTAATCCAATACCGCCCCAAACCCATTTAGCGCTTTTCATTTCTGCTCTCATTGCACCGATAGCGGCGAAGCAGGGAGGCGTATAAAGATTGAACATGAGGTATGCAAGAGCCGCCGCCTTTGTAATAGCCATAATTCCTGCTGCTTCTGCACCTGCCCCCTCCATAAGAGCAAGTTCTTCCGTATCAATCAAATTTTCAAGTCCTACAAAGCAAACTGCCAAAGTGCCGACAACATTTTCTTTTGCAATGAATCCCGTTACAGCTGCGGCAGCAAGCTGCCATGAAAACACACCGACGATCGGGATAAGGACATAAGCAAATGGGTTTGCAACAGAAGCAAGAATAGAAGCGTCGGCTGCTTCCGCTGCATGAAAGCTCCAATCAAACGTCTGCATGATCTGAACTGCGGTATTGCAAAGGAGGATAATCGTAGCCGCCTTTACTATGTACGCCCATCCACGGCTGCACATTGATTTGAATGCCCCCAAAAGAGAAGGGATCTTGTATTCGGGCAGTTCAATAATGAAGAAAGATTTTCTGTTCTGATATCCTGCAATTTTATTTATGAGCAAAGCGCCGAGGAAAATCAGTACAATGCCTGAAAAGTACATAAGCGTACTCACCCATCCCGCATCATCAAAAAATACGCCTGCAAACAACGCGATAACAGGAATTTTAGCGCCGCAAGGCATAAAAGGGGCGAGCAGAGCGGCAGCCCTGCGCTCACGTTCATTTCTGATCGTACGACTTGCCATAATTCCGGGAACTGCACAGCCGATCGTGATCACAAAAGGAATAACGGATTTTCCCGAAAGACCGACTTTCTTGAAAATCGGGTCAAGCACAACGGCAACTCTTGCCATATATCCGCAATCCTCAAGAATGGCAATAAGAAAATACATTACCATAACAAGCGGCAGGAAACCGATAACTGCAATAACTCCACCGATTACGCCGTCTATCAAAAGTGAAGACAGAAGCGGATCTGCGTTTTCCAAAAGCCCGCCTGCCAAACTTTGAAAAGTTTCAAGCCAGCCGACAAGCAGATCGGCAATGGGCGTGCCTATCCATACCTGTGAGATTTGGAATACAAGGAACATTACAACGGCAAAGATAGGAATACCAAGCCATTTATTTGTCAGCACCTTATCGATTTTATCGCTGATATTCGTGTCCTTTGTCAGCACCTTCCGGATTTCTGCCTCTTGCACAAGCTTATTTACAAATTCAAATCGTTTTCGATCGGCAGCTTCGACGGCAGACTTATCAGCAAGGTCTATATCCTTTTGTCGATAAGGAGTTGACTGCGTACCTCCGGCAGCAGAAACCACTTTCGCTACTACCGTCTTTAATCCATCTGCGGTGGTGGCAGTAGTTTCAACAACAGCGCAGCCTAGCTTGTCGGATAGCTTATCAATGTCTATCTTTGTCTGTTTTTTCCTGCTGATATCACTCTTATTAAGAGCAACAACAACGGGAATACCCAATTCCAAAAGCTGTGTGGTAAAGAAAAGACTGCGGCTTAAATTGGAAGCATCCACAATGTTGATGATCACATCAGGGTTTTCTTTTTTTACATAGGAGCTTGTAATGCTTTCTTCACTTGTAAAAGGTGACATAGAATATGCACCCGGCAAATCGACAGCAATAAGCTGTTCACTCCCGGCATAATATGCCTTTTTAATTGTATGTTCCTTTTTCTCTACGGTAACCCCCGCCCAATTTCCTACTTTTTCATTTCGCCCCGTGAGGGCATTAAACATAGTGGTCTTCCCCGAGTTCGGATTGCCTGCTAATGCGATTCTCATTGAATTTCCTCCTTAAATTTTCAGATGGCTATAGCTTCTGCCAACTGATCATCAATATTATATCTTCCGTCTTTTACGGAAACAACACACCCACTTTTCAAATGAGATACTACAGTTATAGTTTCCCCGCTGTAGCATCCAAGAGAAAACAGAAAAGCATTTAATTCCTCATCATCCGTAACGATATTTTTGATGATGTATTCTTTTTTTTCCACAGCATTTTTGAGTGTCATATTTATCTCCTGCATTTTCCCGTAATTTGTGTGAACCAAGTTAGCGGCCGCTAACCCTTGACTCTAAAATTTGGTTAGCCGTCGCTAACCAATGATAAGTATACTTTTAGTTATGAAATTTGTCAATCCATTTTTTAGAAAAAACTTAAAATATTGATTTTGTAGTTAAATAACAGTATAATAGTTAGCGATAACTCATTTGAAAATATCCGGAGAGGAGGTTTTATTATGTCCTTAAAGGAATCCGGAGAGATGTATTTGGAATCAATATATGTGTTAAGCCGGTCAAAGCAGCCTGTCCGTTCTATTGACATTGCGGAATATATGAATTTCACAAAGCCAAGCGTCAGCCGCGGCGTGGGGCTTCTTAAAGAGCAGGGATATATTGTTGTAGATAAGGACGGATATATTTCCTTCACCGATGATGGCGCAAAAATTGCCGAGAAAATTTATGAACGTCATACTGTTCTCACTAATGTTTTGAAAGCTATCGGTATTGACGAAGAAACTGCCGCCGAAGATGCCTGCCGTATTGAGCATGTAATCAGCGAAAAGACCTTTATTGCCATCAAAGAATATCTGCAGCTGAACATGCAGATATAATTGATGGCAAATTGCAAATTTTGATGACGCTATATTTGATGATTCTTCTCTAACCTACGACCTCTTTGATCATCTCGTAGAGCTTTTTCACATCCGCCGCTCTCGTCGCACCGCTCTCCTTGTCGATGATCGAAGAATACACATGAGGAATCACCTTTTTCACTCCGGCATTTACCGCAATGCTTAAAATCTCCTTAAAGTTCTCAAGATCGATCCCTCCTGTGGGTTCCAGATTAAAGTCATTCTCCGCGCAGGCTTTCGCCACCGCCTCAAACTCCTCTCTGCATTTTAAGCCTCCCATCGGGAAATATTTTAAGGAATTTGCTCCCTGCTCCTTCGCCATGGCAATGGCCGTCTCCACGGGCACTACAGCGGGTTCCAGTTCTTTTGCCAAAGGTCCTGTAGACACCTTCACATAGCCGGGCTTTCCGCAGGGCGCCACCATGGAATTCATGAAAGGTCCTTCTCCGGTCAGCGCTCTTGTGTAGCCGCCCGCCGTGAATGTCTGGTTGATATGTTTCGGTCTGATCGCCGCGGATATTTCCGCCACCGCTTTCCATTGTCCCGGATTTCCGGCGCCAAGCCCCACAGAGATGCTGTTGTCAACCTCCCCCTGATATCTTTTCATATCCTCAATAGCGCTTGCCGCATCCGGATAATCTGCGGACAGCAGCCCGAGCGCCACATGTCCTTCTGAAACCTCATAGAGTTCTTTTGCATTCTCAATAGAATTTGTCAGGCAGTTTAAGCACACTCTGTCTTTATAAAATTTCAACCCTTCCATAATTATTGATGCTCCTTTCCAATCTCGCTGATCCGCTCATAAATATATTCCAGTTCTTCCGGACTGTGAAGAGGTCTGGGATCGATGGCCAGAGAACCGATATTCGCCTGATAATCTCTTGTGTAGACCGCGAATTCTCCCTCCTGCAGTCTGGAGATCATTTCCTTTGCAGAATATCCGTACGTCTCCTTGTGGAATGTGATTTTAGCCCGGTAGATTTCTCTTCCCGCCTCATCCTGAACCAGTACAGCGTCACATCCCGGTATCTGATCGATCTTTTCGATAAACGGAACCAAATGCTCCTTTGTCACCACAGGCCTATGTTCTCCTCCCAGATACTCCTTCATCGCCTGCAGCAGTCCCATCGTTCCTTCCTTGCCTATTTTCATGGCTCTTCCGATCCCTTTATACTGGAGCCGCATATTGGCCGCCAGTTCCGTAGTTCTGCACGCCACAAAACCGCTGGTGGGACCCTCGATAGCTTTCGCCCCGCTGTAACACACCATATCGGCCCCCATCGCCATGTAACGGCTCAGATCTTCCTCCGCCGCCGCATCGATAATACAGGGAACTTTCAGTCTGTTTGACAGTTTTACCGTTTCCTCCACGTCCACCATGTCTTTCTGCACGCAGTGGTGGGATTTCACAAAGAGAACCGCCAGCGTGTTCTCATTGACCGCATGCTCGATATCTTCCGGTTTTGAGCCGTTCGCATATCCGACTTCCACGACTTTGCCGCCGCCAAGCTGTATCATCTCCGCGACGGGCGCTCCAAAATCCACATTGTGGCCTTTGAGAAGCACTACTTCCCGTCTGGAAATACGGGGCAGCTCATCAAAAAAATGGTGCACCATAGAGAGGTTGTCCCTGCAGATCAGGGATGCCACGGAAAGGGCTATCCCTGCAGATGCGCTGGATGTGACGCAGGCATCTTCGCAGCCGATCATTTCTCCGATCTTTTTCCCGGCAAATTCATAGAGGCTGTCAATCAATATATAATTGCTGGCGGCATCCACCAACGTCTCCCCGACCCCCTTTGAGATCGTTGATACGCCAAGTTTTGTCATACGCCCCGATGCATTGATCACTTTTTGAAGTCCGTTTTTTCCATATATATTTTCCATTTTTTTATTCCCATCCGTCCGTTTCAGCAAAAAACTGCCGAAACGGACTTTTATATCAGCTCAATAATATTAAAACTACTGCTTCCTCAACACCTGCTCCCCGCTAAAAGATCCCCAGCAGAGATGTAATAATAGAGACAACTACTACCGTCAGAAGGATCTTTGTGTAGTGAGGCCCCTTCTTTTTCAAGTAAGCGTAAATGGTGAACACGGCCGCCAGCGGAAGAAGCCCCGGAACGATCAGATTTAACACATCCTGCAAAACGATCGTGCTACCTCCGGAAAAACTGAATTGCAGAGGCGTGCTCAGCGTGATGTAACTTGCGGACAGTGCTCCCATCATCGTAAGTCCTATGACATTGGCCGTAAAAATAATATTCTTCATGCGCCCGCCGTGCAGCAGCGAGACAATGGACTTTTTACCTAACGTATACCCGTTATGGATCAGATAATAAGAGATAAGGATCGTGCTGAGCGGATATAAGATCAATGGCATGATGCCGCCCAGCGCCGAACCGTTTGAGGCAAACGGAAGGAAAATGGAGAAAATGATCGGCATGACCGCCGCCCAGATGATCGCGTCTCCCATACCTGCCACAGGCCCCATCAATCCGGTTTTGATGCCTGTGATTGCATCGTCCGTGATGCTTTCACCGTTTGCTTTCTGCTCCTCCATGGAGATAACGATACCCTGAATGATAGCGCCCAATATCCCCTCCGTGTTGAAAAATACCAGATGACGTTTTAACGCTGCACTCAGTTCCTCGTCGGTCGTATACAATTTTTTCAGGATCGGGGTCATGGAAGCGCAGAATACAAGACTCTGAAGTCTCTCATAGGAGTTAGAAAGCTCCGCACCCGCATAATAGATCCACATGGATTTTGTAATATCTTTTTTTGTCAGCTTTGCCGGCTGATTTGTCTTTGCCTCTCCCATCGTACTTATACCTCCTCTTCTTTCAGTTTAAACAGATTGAGCAGCAGCGCGATGCAAGTCGCAAAGATCGCAACTGCCATGGTGTCCAGTCCAAGGTAAATAACTGCAAAGAAACCTGCAATAAAGAAGGGGATCAGGCTCTTTTTTCCGATCACGGTCAGTGTGATCGCAAACCCTAACGCCGGAAGAATGCCTCCCATGATCTCAAAGGAATGAGACAGCCATGCCGGCAGTATGTCGATCAGTTTCTGCGCCACGGTTACGCCAAAATAATCGATCACAAACACGATCGGGAAACGAATAATAAAACCGGCAATCGCGGGATAGACAAACGCCGCTCTCATAATACCTTTTGTATCCGCATTCTCCGCATAGCGGTCAGCCATATGTACCCAGACAGCGTTTGTTGTTCTTCTGAGCTGATCTACAAATACGCCCAGCACTCCGAAAGGAATCGCCAACGCGATGGCCGTCTGCGGATTCATCCCAGCCGCCACACCCAAAGGAATGGCGATACAGCCTGCCAGCGCCGGATCACTCGGAACATTTCCGCCGGGTGTGGACGTCACGCCCATGTACACCAGCTGAAGCCCCGCACCTATCATCATGGCATTTTTCATATCACCCGTTATCAAACCAACGAACACTGCGATCGTAACCGGCTGTAATAATGCAGAAGAAAAAGTGTAACCAAAGCGAAGTCTGCAAAACCAGTAATAACAGCCCATAAAGATTGCTACTCCTAAAACACTCATGTCATCTCTCCTTTTTGTTTGGTATTTTAACGATATTTCTTTAGTATTTCATCAAATTTCATGGGGGTATCCTCCGGGATCGTCTGGAAGATGATGTCAACCCCTTTGCCCTGCAAATACTCCAGAATCTCCACATCCGGATCATCCAGCGTGATATTCTGGAACACTACCTTTCTGTTCGGCGCACCGCCGAGACCTCCCACCTGAATCAGTGAAACCAAAACGCCTCCGTCATACACCCGCTTCATGGACTTTAAGTCCGGAAGAAGAAGCAGGACTCTGCCGCTTTCAAATTGATTTTCATTGAAACGCTGTATCGTCTCTTCGATCCCGTAACATTCCACCTTGACACCGGCCGGAGCGGAAAGCAGATAGATCTCAAGCATAAACTCATCAGCCGCCAATTCGTCGCTCACCACCACGATCTTGTTCGCCTGGGACTGATTTACCCATTTTGTCATAACCTGCCCGTGGATCAGCCTGCTGTCAATTCTGCACAATACAATTTCTGCCATACCTATTTCTCCTTATTCAACGCTTTTACTACTTCTTCAACAACATCCTTTACAGCTTCCTGCCCTGACGCAAGAACGCCTTCCATATCAAGCGTCCCGGTAAAGGCAATCTGTGAACATGCCTCCAAAAGCATGGGGGCATTCAGACCGGAGTATACCTTTATTCCCAAGTCTCTTCCGAGTCTTGCTCCGACATTTGTAGTGGTTCCGCCGAAAACATCCGTCAGAATCAGGGATCCCTCCGGCATTTTTTCCGCTTCGGCTTTCACCTTTCCCAGATATTCCGGCAAAGTCATTTCGGGCAGCAGCGCGACCTCGCTCACAAAATCCACTGTACCGAGAATCATCCGCACTCCTTTTACCAATGACATACCCCAGCCGCCATGGGTCAATAATAAGATCTGAGGTTTCTCGTTCACGTCTTTTCTCCTTCGATTTATTTGTATTCACAATCACGAAACGGCCATTTCAATGCTGCAAGCAAATTGTAGCATACTACAATTGCATTTTCAATGCCGTAGTATAAGTTTGTTGAAAGTGCACATTTTTGTAGTTTGCTACATTTTTTTGTTCAGTAAAACTCTTTGAACAATTTGCTTTTTTATGTTATGCTATGTGATATGCTGGATGAGGAATAAAGAAAGCATTTTAAAAGGAGCACAAATAGAAATGAAAAAGCAGCAAAACGGCCTGTTTTCTGTTATGTCACGGATAGAAGGCATGTCAAATCAATTCACAAAAACAGATTGGAAGGTTGTGCAGTATATCAAAAACCACACGGAGGAATTTGTCTCCTGCAGCGCTCAGAATCTGGCTACGCAGATCGGCGTATCCGATGCCAGTATTATAAGATTTGCACAAAAAGTAGGATTTTCCGGTTTGAATGAATTCAAGTTCATGCTCCAAAACGAGCTGAATAAAGAACAGACGATCATCAGCCATAATTCCTACACTTCCCTCCTTCAGGAGTACAATCTCCTGACGGAAACACTCTTTAAATTTACAAAACCGGAATACATCGATATGCTTAGAGAGCGAATGTTAAAGGCGAGTCGAATCTATATTGCCGGGATGGATCTGAATAAAAACACAGCCGAGATCATTGGGCACAAATATACGCTTCTTGGACTGGATGTGAGGGTCATCGACAACTATGACACATTGAAACTGTTTGCGAGTCTGGCCAAAGAGGAGGATGTCTTTATTATTCTCACGCTGTCCGGCGCCCATCAGATTCTGGCTGACGCCATCAGTAAGATCGTCGAAAACGACAGCTATATTGTTCTGGTATCAAATTACGAGAACTCTCTGTGTTCTGCCTACGCGGATCTCACTTTTCTGATCCCGAAAACTAATCTTCTGGCAAACCATGACACCATCACGAGAGAGATCTTTATTCTGATGCTGTTTGACATCATCTTTTTAAACTTTTTGAACGAGGATACACACTCCTACAATGTTTTTCAGGAAACCGCTCCCTTCTCCAAATTCCATCAGCAGGACAATCAGTGACTGCGGATGTCCCTTCGCCGGAATATATCATACGACAATTCTCAGCAGCCTTCCTCCCAGTCTGCTGAAAACCTCATTGGCGATGGTTCCCGCTTTTTCCGCCAGTTCATAGACCGTAATCTCCTGATCTCCCTCTCGCCCTATCACTGTAGCGCTCTCCCCTTCCCTCACATCCGGAACTTCCGTGATATCCACCATCATCTGATCCATACAGATCCGCCCCACCACAGGCGCACTAATCCCGTGTATCAGCACTCTGCCTCCCCTCTCAGAGAGACTCCTGTACAGCCCATCCCCGTATCCGATGGCGAGAACCGCTATTTTCCTGACATCTTCCGCCACATAATCCCACCCGTAACCCACACCCTCCCCCGGATACACCTCTTTCACGGCGGCGATTCTCGCCCGCAGAGAAAGTACCGGAAGACAAGACACTCCCCCACCCTCCGGCAGTCCGTAGAGAGCGATTCCTACTCTCACAAAATCCCCGCCCAATTCAGGGTAATTAAGCAGTCCGCAGCTTGCCAGCAAATGTGCTTTCAAACCGGTATACCCCTGACTTTTTATTTGCTCTGCAGCTTCATAAAAGAGCAGCGCCTGCCGCTTTGTAAATGCCATATCTTCCGGCCTGCGCGTCTCGCCCGCACACAGATGCGTGTAGATCCCCTCCACTTTCAGATTGCTCAGCCGGAATATCTTACTGATCTCCTTTGTTTTTTCCGCACGCTCCCCCAGTCTGTGCATACCGGTATCGATCTTTACATGAACTCTTATCCTGCCGCCGCGGCGCACACTGAGATTCAATACTTTTCCATAATTGTAGTCCACTACAGTCTGGATAAGACGATATTTCTGCAGCAGAGGAAAATCCTTAGGATGCGTGTAGCCCAATATTAAAATATCACCTGTTATTCCATTCTTCCTTAACTGTACTCCCTCCGCAGCACAGGCTACACAGAACGCCCCTATTCCCAACTTCTGCAATTCTCCCGCGATCAAAACCGCTCCATGCCCATAGGCATCGGCCTTGAGGACAGGCATGAGCTGCTGCCCGGATATCAGAAGAGATTGCAGAAACTCCACATTTTTTGCAAGATTTTTCCTGCTCAGTTCAATCCACGCCCGCCCCTTTTCATAATTTTCCTTTCCCAAAGTCCCTCTCCGAACCCTAAGCCTTTGAGCTGCCGCCGCAATGATGCAGGCTCCCCCGCAGGACACTATGCAGACTGCAAGATAGTGTATCAAAGAATTCTCCACAAACAGACCTTCCAGCCCCACAGTCTTTGCCGCTCCCCGCACCAGAATGATACAGAGAGGATGGATCAAATAAATGTACAATGGAATCTCTCTAAGCCTCTTCCTTCCAGACTGCCTTTCCGCTGACAACAATTGAAACAAAAAAAACATCACAGACGGCAGCATCACATACATACTGTCATGTCTCTGCAGATTCAGTTTGCGAAGCGTCAAAGCCTCCGCCGCCATAAGTCCGAAAGATAACACAAACCCCATCCCGCACAGCACAAGACTTTTCGACGCACGCTTTTTATCTGGCAACGCAATTTTTCGCTCTGCTTTCTCATGTACTTCATGGATCCCCGCCCCCATCACAAGAAAAAGCGGAGCATAAAAGAGACCGTTTCTCGTGTAAGCGGAAACCAAAAAGACTGCATCGTACATCTTTTTAAAAAGCGGCGCCTGCGCCGTCAGTCCATAGTAACTGTCCCCAAACAGTCCCACTCCATATAGCATAAGAGAGACCGCCGTCAATACACCAAAAGGCAATCTCATCCCCAGAAACCAGACAAGCAAAACACCTGTCACTGCCGCCGGCAGATACCACAGATGATAAAATGTTCCGTCAACCAAAAGCAGACGCAAAAAACTGCCCGCCGACAACTCTTTAAACTGTCCGGCATACAGGTTCACCGGCAAATAAAGCAAAATCGCCGTCAGATACAAAAGCAAATGCTTTTTTAACGCCCGCACAAGGGGTCTCCTGTCCATAGAATGCCCGAACAGATACTGAGGCAGCAGAAAATACCCTGTCACCATGAAGAAAAAAGGCACCGCTGTCCTTGCGATCACTCTTGTGAAAATGAAATCCGTCTTTGTGCTTATATCTGCAAGAGGCGACGTGTGGATCGCTGTCACCATAAATGCCGCCATCATCTTAAACTGGTCCAGTCTCGTGAACCGCTCTCTTTGGTTTCTCGGTTGCATCTTTTCTCTCTGTGCCATCTATTCTCTCACTTTCCCTGTTCTTTTGCTTTCTCAGACCAGTGCCTCTTTCAGAATGGTCGAAATAATCTCTTCAAATGAAATTCCGGCGGCTCTAAACATACCGGGAAATCTGCTGTGCTCGGTAAAGCCGGGAATCGTATTGACTTCATTGAAAACGATCTCCCTTTCTTTTGTCAAAAACATATCCACCCGCGCAAATCCATTACAGTCCAAAGCTTTATAAATCATTTTTGCCGTCCTCTTTACCTCTTTCGCTGTCTCCCGCGGAATCCTTGCCGGCACATGGATTGCGGAAGTTTTTAACGAATACTTTTCCGTGAAATCAAAAAATCCCTCCGACAGTTCGATCTCATCCACTTCCCCCACTGTCAATTTCTGTGTTCCCATCACCGCACAGCCCACCTCAAACCCTGAGATGCACTCCTCCAGAATGATCCTGTCATCATAGAGAAATGCCAGTTTCATCGCGGCGCAAAGCCCGTCCCTGTCAATCACCTTTGTGATTCCGTAAGATGACCCCGCTTTCACCGGTTTTACAAAGAGCGGATAGCCCAGTTCCTCCGCCCATCCGAAAGCAATCTCTGCATCCGTATCCTTACTGCACACATAGGACAGCGGCACCCGCACTCCCGACTCCTTTACCAACCGATGAGCTCTTTCCTTATCCATACATAGTGCTGAAGACAAAATACCGCATCCCGCTACCGGGATCCCCGCCAGTTCAAATACCCCCTGCACCGTGCCGTCCTCGCCGTTCTTCCCGTGCAAGATCGGCAGTACCCCGTCGATCTCCATCAGTTCCGCAGCGTCTTTTTTCAACAATAAAAGCCCCGGTCTGCTTCGGCCGAAAGACACAGTCACAGGGATGCAGTCTCCACCTTGACACCAAGTATCCTCCGCAATCTTTTCGGTATCTCCTCCATAATAAAACCAGTCTCCCGTGTGTGTAATGCCGACCGGTACCGGCTCATATTTTTTCCTATCCATATGGCTGATTACTGCGGCCGCAGACTGCAGTGAAACACCATACTCCGGTGAACGACCCCCAAACAGCACCGCCACTTTTTTCGGGTGTTCCGGCATGAGGACGATTTTCTCATCTTTTTTATTATCCTGTCTCATTTTCATTCTTCCTTCTCCTTTTTCCGTATCCTGCAAAAAGTTCCTGTCTGACATCTATTTTAACAGACAAGAGCTTTTCATACTTAAACAGGCGTTTAACATCTCCCTAATATTTCTCTAAGACAATATTAAGTTTGTATGAAGAGATGCCCCTCATTCCGAAGCACCCGCCCGAGTTTGTCCGGAGCTCTGTAGGTTTGTCCGAACCTCCCCCTTGCCCGGACAAAAAAAATATGTTACACTTTATCCGGTAGTGTGAAAGATACAATCCGGATACAAACAGGGTTCAAAATATTATCACAGTTTTTTCGCGCAGACAGCGCACCGTGAAAAACAGCTACATATTGACCAAATTTATACTAAGGAGATCTCGCATGACAAAACACAAGAAATTACAACGTTTCCTGAAAACTGCTGTTGCCTTAAGTCTGGCTGCCGCGCTTTCCCTGTCATCATCCGTTCCTGCCAACGCGGCGGAACTCGGCATTGATGTCTCCAAATATCAGGGCGCGATCGACTGGGCCGCCGTTCCCTCTTCCGGCGTTTCCTATACCTTTATCAAGGTCGGCAGCACCAAGAGCGGCATCGACCCCTATTTTGCAGCCAATGTAATGGGCGCGCAGGCCGCAGGCATCCGCACCGGCGTCTACATCTACTCTTACGCGGACAGCGTGGAGGCCGCCGTCAATGAAGCCCAACTGGTTTTACAGTGGATCGAAAACTTTAACATCAACTTCCCCGTTGCTTTCGACGTGGAAGATAAAGTATACAACAAGCTCGATCCGGCCACGATAACCGCTATGTGCAACGCTTTCTGCGACGTCATTGCATCCGCAGGCTACCATCCGATCGTTTATACCGGAACGAATTTTTATAAAAAGAATATTACGCCGGATCTGCGCTATGATATCTGGATCGCTCAGTACAACACTTACTGCGCGATTCCCGGACATGCCATCTGGCAGGCATCCTGCACCGGCCGGATCCCGGGCATTGCCGGCGATGTGGATATCAACTATATGTACAAAGATTACCATAATCTGATTATTCCCGTGGGATTCGCACAGCGCGGTGAACACACCTATTTCTACAATAATTACCGCATCCAGTTCGGCTGGGTGGACTATAATAACGCTCGCTATCATATGGATGCGCTGGGACGCATGAACACCGGCTGGCTTACGGATGAGACTGGCGCTTACTATCTCGCCGCAGACGGCCACGCTCTCGTCGGGCAGAATCAAATCGGTGAAGATCGCTTTTACTTTGATGCCCTCGGCCGCATTCAGTCCGGCTGGATCACCGTTGCCGACAATCAGTATTTCTATGATCCGACAAACGGCTGCCGCATGCTCACAGGCTGGTTCAACGACGAAGCCGGCAGACATTACCTCTTCCCCGAAGATGGTCATCTGGTAAAAGGCGCTCTGCGCATCGACGACAAGGACTATCTGTTCAGCCCTGAAGGCAACATGATGACAGGATGGCAGAATATAAACGGCATGAACTTCTATTATAATCCGGAAGACGGCGCTATGGTGAGAGGCTGGCTTGGCGATATCGCAAACCGTTACTATCTCTCCCCTCTGGACGGACATATGGTGACAGGCCTGCAAACCATCGACGAACAGATCTACTATTTCGATCAGACAGGAAAAATGACGGTAGGATGGCAGAATATAGAGGGCATGAACTTCTACTATAATCCGGAGAACGGCGCTATGGTGAAAGGCTGGCTCGGCGATATCGCAGACCGCTACTACCTCTCCCCTCTGGATGGGCATATGCTGACAGGTCTGCAGTCCATCGACGGACAGATCTACTATTTCGATCAGACAGGAAAGATGATGGTCGGATGGCAGAATGTGGGCGGCATGAACTTCTACTTTGATCCGGCAAACGGAGCCATGATGAAGGGGCTGATCCCGGGAGTTGACGGCATCTACGGCACTTCCCAGACAGACGGCCGCCAGCTCATAAACGAAGCTGCCGTTATCGACAACGTTTTAAGATGCTTCGATGCAAACGGCCGGCTGGTAGTCAATGCGCCTTACGTTATCGGGACTGCCGTCTATGTCTGTGACGGCAACGGCATCGCCGTGCTTGCAACGCCTTAAATCACAAAATAATATCGATCAAGGAGAATGTCATGCTGCAGAAATACGGCAAATATGATTACCGGGTCCAGTTGATGAGGATCTTCGCCTGTTTTATCGTAATAGGTTGCCACGTCCGCATGGATCCGGTCATAGGCGGCGGGTTGGATAAGGAACTGCTGCTGTTACACGGGTTTTTCGACGACGGCGTTGCCATTTTCTTCATGATTATCGGTTTCTTTTTGCCGGCAGTGCGGGAGCCTTTCTGGAAATCCACCGGAAAGACTTTTGCCCGCATCCTGATTCCGGTACTGCTATTAAAACTTTTCATTCCGATACTCGGCGGACCGCTTCTCCATGCGGTGCCGTCGCCGGAAGGACTCTCCCCTGCAGAGATACTGGGCCAGTTTCTGACCTTGAATTTTCTGGAGGGGAGTTATTGTACCCACCTATGGTACATCACTTCCTACCTGCGCATCATCATTCTGTTTCCGCTGTTAAAGCTGTTGACTCTGGACCACCCGCTCTCCCGAAAAGCCTGCGGATGGATTCTGGCACTGAATATTACCGGCATGGTTGTGACGGATCTGCAAGTATTGCTTCCCTCGCCCTTTGGCACGCTCGGTACTTTCACGATTTTAGATGCGCCGGTCACCTATGTCATTCTCGGGTATGTGCTGTATAAAAGCCAACATCTGTTCCAAGAAAACAAAAAATATCGCTTCCTTCTCCCAGCAGGTATGATCTGCGTCAACACCCTGCGCTTTCTTTTGCAATGTGTTTTATTCCGAGAAAGCTTTGAGAACACTCATTTTTATTTTTGGAACACTACCGTCTCGCTTCTGTTTTCGGTTTGCTTCGTCTGCTTTTTCCTGACCTTTCCCGGAAATCTCTCTTTCTCCGGAGCAAAGATCATCAATTATATTGGTACTAAGACCTACTTTATTTACCTGATCCACATCGTCATGTACACCCATCTCGACTACTGTTACGGGATCAAAAACCGAATATACGAGATCACCATCGGCGCTGTGCCCAATCTGCTCACAAAGGCCGGATACGACATCCTCTACCCTGCCCTTGTCTTTGTCTGCTGTCTGTTGGCCGCGGCCGCGATCGACTGTGCAAAGATCCCTTTTCGTCTTCTCTTGCACCGTCCGGAAGCAGAAAAATAAGCAGCTATGGGGGAAAATCTTGAGCCATTCTTCTATTTCTTCTTTTGACGTTCCGGCTTCAAATCTTTTTCCCTCCTCCCACTTTGTGGAATCCGAACATAAATCGTGCAAATTATCTGCACTGGAACCAATGCCGCTGCTATGAGAGGTGCAGAAAGGAACAATTGTTTTTACCAAGAAATTGTAACTCTCTAAAAAGGTACTGATGATTCGGGGAGCCTGCCCATGCCAGATAGGGTAATAAAATGTAGCCTCCCTCTGGAACCCTCTGAAAAGACTGGCTTTAACGCTATGCAAAAATGTGTTTTGTGTTCTTTTTACCTGATTTCTGATAGCGCTGTCACCAGTCTCCTGATATTTCATTTTACTATCCACCATATCTTTTTTCAAATACCTGCACCGCATGGTTAGCATATACCTGTGAAGCATATCCGCCGTCATTCCTTTTCTTCCTCTATAATGTTATAAAGACTCCCGCCAAAATGGAAGTCTCAAAAAATTTTCAAGTATGAACCAAAAGATAATAACTATAAAAAGCCTGCAAACTATTGCTTGCTAGCCTTATGTACATTTTTGTATCATAAATATCTGTTTGCATTATGCTTTCTCCATTTTTTCACATATTTCCTCTCGCAAACAGAATTCATCATTAATTTTTGTAATGACAAGAACCATAATTTTTAACAGCCTAATATAATCTACAAGCTGTATCTTTTCGTTTTCTGGATAAGTGCTATGTGCATATTTGTTACGCAAATCAAGACCATTACTATAAGAGGATTTATTCAATTCATAATTTAAATAATCCTGCTCCGGTTTGGAAAAAAGACTATTTTCTAATCTCAAATCACCATTCATAATCCATTCATCAATTATTTTCTTCAATTCATCATCATAATATTGAGGACAAATCACATCATGATCATACAAATCTTTCAGAATAAAAACTTTAGGACCATTTAATTCCAAATATCCATCTGATTTCTCTATAACTATATCTTTTTCAATAAGCCAACGAATGTTTTCTTTTTGATATTCAAAAAAATCAGAAAGCAATATATCCTCTTGGATAAGCAAATCGCAAAAACGAGTATACCTACTTTTAGTTTTCTCTATATAACATAAATGGCTCTGGTCAGAAAATAGCATAAACTGCTCATTTTGAATATCATTACTATTTTCATATGCATATTTATTCTTTACAAAGCCAGATAAATTTGAAAACACAATGTGCTCTGAGGACATCTCAAATAATTCGCGATCTATTTCTCCATCTTGCACATACATACGAAACTGTTTAAGCACTCCATCCATTTCTGAAGCTATGGTTCTACACTTTTCTACCAGTGTTGTTCCTTCTGACGGAGGATTAAATCGGAAACCATTTACACCAAATTCTTGTGGAAGATACTCTTCAAAAAACCATTTAAAAACATCCTCTAATCGTATATCTCTACTTTTTAAGATGTCATAGCATCCTTTTACTTGCATCGTTGACAGATTATCTACTACATCAAAGTTATTCCCCTTGATGTAATCTTTGACTCCTCTTACAAAAAGAGTTCTTTCAAATACTCCTAATTGAGATTTTACTGAAACCAAACTACTTCTCCAGCAATCATCAAATTGTTCAAAAACATACCGAAAATTATTTAAAATCGTTGGAAAATCCAAATTCTCCAACAACCACTTCACATCATAAGTAATTTTATAATCATTATTTTCCAATCTTTTTACACTCTTTATTTCAGATACATCTGCGAATTCCACACCAATTCCATATCCTACATGTACACCTGTAAAAGGATGTTTCTCCCAATACGAATCACATGCCCTTTTAGCACATAACCTAAGTTTGTCACTTATTGGACATTCTTTTGAACTTTGGGTACGTGCTAATAACTGCAAATGATTTAAGTTTGCTGTATCTGAATTAATGTAATTCTGTAAAATTCCTTCATATTCTGTTGGATTTAATTCTTTCGGAAAATGATAAGGACTCTCCTTATCATGTCTTTCCAAAAATTTACTTATAACCAAATGAGGCGTTTGCTCAGAAATACGCAAAACATCTGCTAGTTCTTTGCCATAATATTTTACCAATTCTTCTTGTTGTAACAATATCCAAAGCGTAGTTTTCGGATCATTTATATATGCTGCAAACATTTCTCCGGATACTTTTTTATAAATCCTAAATTTAACGAACAACTCCCAATAATCTTCAACATATCCAATAGAAACCGAACGAGTAATTAATTGAAAATTTTCATCATTAATTTTTCCAAAGAATTTCCCTAAAACTTTTGTAAGCGGAATACTTAATTTTTTATAATGATCAATTATATCTTCATCCCACTCTCGAAGATATGCGCCACTATTAATTAGCTGCTGAACATTATAGAGTTCAATCACCTTGTTGATATCTGCATAATCTTCGTTCTCATTGAAAGATTCAAGAATTTTAGCTGCTTTTTCCAAATTTTCTCCCGTACTCCAATCTTGCATACTATAAAACTTGACTCCATCATATTCTGGACGCATTATTGTTACCCCCATATTAAATTCTAGAAAATAATCAATATATCATCGTATATCTTAATTTCGCTACAACTTTACCCGCAAAATATATGCCTTATGCACACCCCTTCGCTAATGTATCAATTATACCATTACTCATAAAAAATTACACTTAATCTTGAAAAAAAGTCGTATTGATAGCAGAAATTCACCAATGCGATTTTATAAGAACCAGCAGGATTTCGCCTGCCGGCCCTATGTACACTTTCACTGTTTTCGTCCTCCTTTTCCAGCATTGGAAGCCGGACTCTACATTGTGTGGAAAAAATATCTGGTGCTTTCTAAGGCTTCTAATGCTTTTCTTAACAAACTCAAGAAAGAACTGAAAGGTCTTGATTCTATATAAATACTGAAAATATTTATTTTCTTTCTACGGACGCTGAGAAATTCAAATGAAAAGTTTTCCGCAAATAAAAAATGCTGTGCAGTAGAAAAACTTCCTGCACAGCATTTTCTATTTTTCATTGATTTAAATCAGTTGTCGTCTTACTGAACGCCAAGCTGTGCCCAGCTGGATGCGCCGTAATACGGAAGGTATTCTTCCATACCTAAAACGTTCATATTCTTGAATGCAGCATATGCCGGCTTCTGTGAACCATCCACTCTTGTCAGACCGTATGACAGACCCTGCTGGATCTCGAAAGGAGAATCCACTGCACTGTTGATCGTAACGCCCTTGATGTACGGATTAGCCTGAATCAGCTTATATGCGTAAACCATAGCTGCCGCCTGAACGCCTTCATCTGTGTCTGCACCTGCAGAGTTGAATCCAAGCTCAGAGATGAAGAGATTTCTCACTGCGCCGGAGGGTGCAAGGAATTCCGGTTTTGACATATAGTTGACCACCACATCCATATTGGTCGGGATGATCATCTTTGTTCTCTCCGTATGGTCTACCAGTCTCAAAGAAGCATATCCCGGAGCTGTTGTCCAGAACTTCGTATGCGTAAGAGGTACAGGATACGGATGGAAGGAAAGTCCCCAGTTGATGTTGCCTGTTCTTGTGATCTCCGCTGCAAAGCCATCGATCACAGGTCTGCCGCCGTAGGAGCTGCCGCCGTCATTGTGCATCCATCTCTGGTCTGTACAGATATATACATTAGCGCCCAGATTGTGGCTCTTGATCGCATTGTAGCAGATACGGAACTCTTTCGCATATCTGCGGGAGAACTCCTCAACAGAAACCTCACCTGCATAGTGCCATGAGTCACTGCTGTTTACTTCGTTGCCGATAATATAGTTATGAATGGAACCGTTGTGACCGCCGCTGTAACGTTCTGCGATAAAGGACATGAACGCCGCAAGCTTCTCTTCACCTGTCTGTGTCTCCACATTGACAGCATAGTAATGAGGCTTCTTGCCGGTAGCCAAAGCTTCCGGATAAACCATGTCGGCTGTGCCTGCGTTGTACCCGTTTGCGATTACCATCACAATATCAACGTTCTGCTGTCTGTAAATATTGATCAGAGCATCCGTAGCTGCAACCCAAGATCCGCTGAAGTAAAATGTCTTTCCATTATATGTATATGCAAAGTCATTTCCGTTGTAAGCATCCGCCGTGTTCAACATGGATGCCACATAGCCGGCTCCCAGATCGGAAAGATAATGCGCATCCATCCAACCGCAGAAAAGTCCTTTTTTGTTGCCTGATGCTTCCGCGATACTGCTTGTAGAAGCCTTTGCAACAGCTTCCGGATTTAAAATGTACATCTCTGTACTTACCGGAACAAACTGGCCGCCGCGCAAAACGGTAACCACAAATCTTGAATACAATTTTGAACCTGCTGTGTCAAGCTGCAACGGTGCGGAGAAAGCCACTGCCTCCGCTGCCGGAGCAACCGCACAGTAGTCTGTTCTCGCGCCAACGCCCGCCTCGTAGGTTTTCAGCGCAAATAAATAATAATTGCCGTCATCGCTGGCCGCAACTTTACCGCTGGCCATAACCTTGACCTGATCCCCCTCGATATAGCAGGAGTTGATTGCAACAGTCTCGCCTGCCGCCAGAGCCGTCATCTGCATACCGAATAACAGAAGCAGCGTCAGGAGCAGTCCCAGTTTCCATCTTTTTTTCATTGAAATCCCTCCTTATAATGTTATATAAAATGGCTGTGTACACATACTGCGTCACAGCCATAATCATACCATAATAAATTTTCTTTTTCAATACGCAAATGCTTTTTCAGACAACTTTAGAACCTCATATTTCTCCTTCCGTCTCGGTCTTCAGTACGTCATCCCAAACTCCAGATAAACCGGCAGCGCCTGAAAGAAAACCATGTAGACAGCGCTCCCCACCGCAATGAAAAGAGCAAATATAATTCCAGCATTTACCAAAAGATCCGGCATCAAAAACTTCTTTATCCTGACCGCAGAAAGCCGCTCGATCCCCCCCACGGTATAATACATGATGGGAAGCAGTGAGGGCAGGATATAGCGCCCCTGATGCTGATAATTCATCGTGTAGGCATAGTTGATCATGATGACCAGCGGAAGGATCGCACACAGCATCATATTCAGGTGGAAAAATATCTGCCTGCCTTTTATTTTCCGAAGTTCTTTATCAAAGATCCACGCGGCTGCCCAACCGAGGATCCCCGCGCCGAAAAACAGCTTATAAGACAAATATGTCCATCTGTTTCCTCTGATGCCAAGGGAACCGTAAGCTGCGATAAAACTGTCGTACAGACATTGGAAAAACTTGTTTTCCTGAAGCATCTGCCAGACGCCTATTCCCTTTGCCTGATAAGTATTAAGGGGACTGGTCTCCTCCAGCGCATACAAAAGGGCGAGCTGTTCCTTCGTCCGCAGCCCCAGTATGTCCCCGTCCAGAACAATATAAGTCCGTATGAACCACCATCCCGTCCCAAGTAGCACCAACACGCTGATAAAAATCCCGTATTTAAGCATCGGTTTCCAGTCTATGCGCAGTCTTTTATCTTTTTTGATGTAATACCCCACAAACAGGATCATACTGCTCAGGATGTACCCGTAGGCATTATAGTAAGAAAGCGCGCACAGAATAATGCCGCCGCCGAGCCAAGCCCCGTTTCGATAATGGAAGCCGTCCTGATAAGCGCATACCAGCCCGTACAGGATCATTGCGGTGGACAGCATACAGCAGGAGTCCGTATTGATATAGGTATGGACAAACAAATGTTCCGGCAGATACATGACCGCAAAACAAAACAGGATGCGAAAACGCTGATCTTTAAAGAGACGCCCGCCGAGCAGATACACCACCCACGCCATAAACATCCCGAAAGCAACGTTCACCATGCGCCCGGCATACAACAGGACAAGCCCCGAATCCGTGAACAGGTTCACAAGGCGCATGACATACCCCTGTATGATATAGGGTAGCACATTGTACAATCCGTAGGAAAAACCACAGCCGGTGATCCGCACCTCCTCCTCGAGGCCCGTGGGAAGGGTTCCGTGCTCACAGATAAACTTAGGGATTAGCATCCTAAAATACTCGTCCGGCGGGCTCACCGGAATCGCCGAAACCCTGTCCACATGGGGCTGGGAAAACACCATCACCAACGCCATCACAAAAAAACCTGCAAAATAAACTGTCCAGATGAGCCGCCTTCCCCATACGGCATCGATCCGTTTTTTGTCTTCTCTCATCTCTCCTCCCCCCATCCGACCATGATCTTGCCGCACAGCATAGCCAGAAAGCACGGCACAGCGATCATCAGCGGATACAGATACCGCAGCAGCGCCACCGGCCCTAACAACAACGTCATAAAAAACAGCATCCCCGTCGCGGCAGTCATAAACACCGCCTTGTCCTTCCTTGCCGCCGAGAGACCGGCCAACGCCGTCATGATCCAAATGCAAAGTCCCGGCTGCATAAGCCATGAAACTACCGGTATCTTTTTATGGATCCCTTCTTCCATATAGCGGACCAGACAGGCTTTATAGGCCGGAAACAGACTTTTCTGCGAGATTCCCCACCCTTCGCTGACCTCCGGAAACGTATTGCTGACACTGGTTCCTGTTTTGACGTTCTCCGACATATCCCAATAGGGATAAACCAGATAGCGGAAGGCCGTCAAATACAGCCCCGGATTGCGCATTCCCATCCGGACATACAGGCCCAGATAACCGGGCAGATCACTCTTTAACTGCTCCGTATTAAAGTGGTTCTTGATCGGATCCGCGATGGTAAGCTGATACTCCGGCAAATACTGCTCTTCCACCAGTTTGGTAAACGCCCCGTACTCCTCCTCTGTCAGAGAAACCGGACCGCCTTCCTTATACTGCCGGCATACTAACGCCATCTGCTGCATAGGGACGCTCAACATCTCTCTGGGATCCCCCTTCTGCACCCCGAAAACATGATCTGCGGTAAAGAAAAAGAGTCCGCCAAACAGCACGATCAGGCAAAGCGAAGCCAAAAGGCGCCTGTCTCTACGAAACACAAGCAAGCCTAAAACAACAAGGGCCGCCACCATGTATATCCCCTGATTGCGCAGCAAACACAAAAACACCCCTGTCAAGACAAGGAGAGCCATCCGCCGCCTTGACCTCTCTGCCGCCCCGCTCAGCCAGTCATAGCACTGCAGGATAAAATGCAGCATCGTGACCCCGAACAAAATATCCTTCGTCGTATTAAAAGTCAACACCTGCACCACCGGATGCAGGACGCACCACGCCAGACCGAGCAGAAGAACCGGAAAGGGCGTCCTTAGCCTTCTCAGGAGCAAAAGGGAATAAGCGACGCTGCCGCTGACAACAAGACCCTGAAAAATGCAAAACAGCCCCACGCCGCCGTTATAAGAGCCAAACACCGCCCTGCCGCAATTCATAAACACGCCCAGTATGAGCGTATGCGTCACCGGATGATGGGCGCAGTAGGGAATCTCCCCCAGAATCTGCTGCATCTGGTTCGGCCCGTCGTAACCGAAGATTCCCGGAAAAAACGCCAGATAAGCGGGAAGGAAACAGACGATCAGGATTCCCCAGAAAAACAGAAAATATTTCCCTGCAGTCCATTTTTCATAAAGTACCGCCTCGATCTTCCTCCAATGCAGTCTCGGCAGCAGCATGCCGGATATTCTGTAAAGAATCAGGCAGATGACCGCGCAAAGCACAAAATACAGCAAAAACCGCAGACAGACAGTTCCCAGAGACACCGCGCCGAAATACGGCAGGGTACAGTACAGAGCAAACAGAAACGCCGTAAACAACAGGCACACCGCATTCCATCTCCTACTTTTCATACAAGCCCTTACTCCTCTCTTCCCCCACAAGTCTGCAAAGCCACTTCACTCTTCTAAGACCCTCCACAAGTACCGCGGAAAGGGCCAACATGATCACGGTCTCCAACACATTTACACCGTAATGGGGCGCAAAGGAAGCTGTGATCGGCAGCATTGCGTGGACGATCAACATGCCGGAAACGAGGTAGATCCCCAAACTCCTCCTGCCCAGATAGGCAAAGATCCGCACAACTTTGCTTTCCTTAAAGCGCAACAGCACCAGCCTCCATACAAAAGCCCAAAAGACGATCCCGGCAGCCCCCACAAAAAATCTGTAGAAATCGATCTGCAACTGCACCGGATAATTCTTTCCGATCAGCTTATATCCGGTCAAATAGATAAAGGAATCCTCCGTAAACAAGGAAAACAACGCAAAAAACAAAACGCCGCTCACAACAGGCGCTAAAAAAGCCATAAGGCGGCCTTTCTCACAAAACTTCCTGCAAACTTTCAAAGACAGCAGCCGCTCCCTGTTCCTATTTCCGTAAAATCCGATCAGATAATAGGGCAGCATATACTTATACGCATTTAAGCCCATGCCGTCCGGCGTAAAAAATGCCGCCAGAAAAATCAGAACATAGATCCACACCGAGTCTCTGAACTTATAGTGCATCAGGCAGACCAACAAAAAACTGTACAGTATCGCCCATAAAAACCAATTGGAAGTCAATATCCCGACAAAAATATCCTTGCATAAAACGCTAAACCCGCTGTAAAGATAGATACCCGCCGATAACATATATGCAAATTCAATCAGTTTCCACGCCACATTCGGAGTGATCAGATAGACGCACTTCCTCCGAATCATCGCCCTTTTTGCCTCACCGCTCTCCGCCCTCCGGACGCTCCCCCATGCGTACCAGCCGCTGATCACCATAAATAAAGGCATATGAAAACTGTACAGAAACTGATACCACTTGTCCTCAAAATAGCACGCCCCCTCCAGATACGCCATCCCGCTGCCTGACTGAATGCAATGCCCCAACACCATGAGGACGATACCAAATCCTTTTAAAACATCAGGCAAAATATCCCTCTGACGCTTCTCCATCCTTACCTCCGTTCCGAAAAAACCGGCATCCGGCAATGGGGTGCTCTCCTATCCCTCATCGCTCAGCTTCACAACAATATATTCCCGCATATCCCGCACGGAACCGGCTGCAGGCCATCTTTCCATATCCCTGCCCGCCTCCTTTGCCGCCTCCGTCATCGAGACGGTAGGGAGGCTGTAGCGAAAGCCCAAAGTCTCAAAATATCCCAAAATCCGTCCGGTGTTAAAATAGTCCGGTGTGTCCACAGGAACGCCTTCAATGTAGGCAAATTCAAATACCGAATAACTCAGATAGGAAGCCGCCTCCTTTTTTGTATAGCAGGACGCGTTTGTTTTCGCATCCAAATGTCCGATAAACACCACAGGCTTTTCCCCGTCTGATATATCCTCTTCTTGAATCCGCTCTATCATCTGCACCGCAGTGATTGCGTCGGCGTCGCGGATCACATCCTGTGTATAAAACAGCCGCAACAATACGGAAGTCTGACAAATCACAAAAACGCAGCCGACTGCTATGCAGCAGGCAAGTCGGACTCCCCCGCGGCTCTCAAATCCTGACGTGATAAACAGCCATAGGACGGCGCACACAAAGGGCAGCATACACTGCGCTCTGTAGGGAGAGGGCGTTCCCGTCGCAAGGGCAAGGAAAAACGGCGATGCAAGCATCCCCCCTATCCCTATCAGATAGGCCCATCCCATCTGCCGTCTGCGCAGAAATACCCAGACAAGCAGCCCGATACAGGCGCATACGCACACCGGATAGGTGATCGGATAAAATACATCCATCGAAAACAGAACACGCTTGATATATGCCAGCAGATTCCGCACCACGAAAGAGATATCTCCGGAAAACCACCCCATCTGTCCGCTCAGATAACTCCCGCTCCCGAAAAACAGTTTTACAATAATGCCATAAATACAAAGACTTACAAGAAAATGCAAAACCTCGCTGATAAACAGCCTTGTCCGCCCCCTCTTATCATGGGATTCCATCAGAAACAGCCAGAGCGCGATGTGAAAACAAATCTGTAAGCTGACCATGGACTGATAGATCCCGAAAGAAAATACGTCTAAAAAAACGGCAAGCATCCATGCCGGAAGATTCCTTTCCGCAAAGGCCATATAAAAATAGCGTGTCGCCAGTACCACAAGGAACATGGCGAACACGACTTCAAAAGACTGGAAGCGAAACATAAACTGATCCGCATAAGTCGGAAAGAACAAAAATATGGCGATAGCTAAAAAACGAACGCTCTCCGCGTTTTTTGCACAAAAGCTCGAAATAAGATAGGAAAAAGACATTCCCAGCAGCCACAAAAAGACCAGAAAAAGAACTGCCTCCAAATAGGGATTGTACCAGTTATTTCCAATCAGATATTTCAACGCGATCAACCCGAAGCGGCCGATCTCATTCCAGTTGTATACACTCTGCGGGTGGTTCAGTATCACCTCCGCATCAATATAAAAATCCGTCGAAAACGCCTGCTTTGCATAAACCAAAAGCACCGCAAGAGCGACCGCATATCCAAGTAAGAGGTGTTCTCTCATATATTGCGACAACTCTTTGAACGGAATCGCCAGCCGCTTTGCCTTCATATTTTCCTCTTTCATTTTTCAAACATCGGTTTCATCTTTTCGTCAGCCCAGATCACCCTGTTTCTTCCGGCATTTTTCGCGTCATACAACATCGTATCCGCAATCTTTAAATAGAAGTTGTAAGAACTTCCCGGTTCAGGGATCACAGTGATGCCGCCAATGCTTACCGTCACCCAAGGGGATACGGAATCGGGATGAGGTATGTGCAGATCTTCTATCGCCTGCCTGATCCTTTTCTGGTGCTCAAACGCGGAATTTGCGTCATCCCCAAGCATCAGCGCCACAAATTCCTCTCCGCCGTAACGACCGAAAAAGTCTGTGCTGCGTTGCAGATACCGGGAGGCTGCCTTAGCTACCGCAGTGATGACTTTATCCCCCTCCGGGTGTCCGAAAGTATCATTATAAATTTTAAAGCGGTCAATATCAAACATGCATACGGAAAACGGTATCTGCAAACGCGCCGCTTCGCTCCACTTGACGACACTGTAATAGTCATGCTGCCGTCTGTTGGCGACTCCGGTCAGCTGATCGATCCGCGACTGATGCTCCACCTGCTTCCGATAATTATACAACTTAATATGTGTTTTGACCCTCGCCTTCAGGATCTCCGGATGACACGGCTTCCTGATATAGTCCACTGCCCCCAGCATTAGCCCGCGCTGTTCATTCTCCACATCGGCGAGGCTGGTGAAGAGAATGACGGGAACACTCTGCGTCATAAACTCCTCCTGCAGTTTTTCTAACATTGTAAAGCCGTCCATTCCCGGCAGGATGATATCCGACATAATCAGGGAAAAGTCATCCGTTCCAATATAATACAGCCCTTCCTCCGCCGTCTCTGCAAGGGTTAGCTCATACTCATCCCCTAAAATAGTTTTCAGTCTGGCTGCGTGTAGACGGTCATCTTCCACTATCAGTATTTTTTCCATACTTCCTCTTATCCCACCCTATTGTCTTTACTGGGTTGTCATATTGTTTTATGTAAATTTTCGTTTTGCTTAGGATAAAATACAGGTAACTGCACCGATATTCCTCCAAAATAAAAACGAAAAATATACACCTTGCATTATAACATATTTTCTCTCATCTGACTGTACTAATTTTGCAGCAATTTAAGCCAATTTTGTAACTTTTATTTCTATCTGAAGATTCGCATAATGTCATTGTACATCACAAACATCATTAACAGGAAAAACAGGACCAGTCCCGCCATATGAACAAACCCTTCTTTTTCCGGCGGCACCGGTTTTCCTCGGAGCACTTCCAAAATCAGAAACACCAATCTACCCCCGTCAAGAGCCGGCAGCGGCAATAAGTTCATGATGCCGATATTGATAGAAAGAATCACCACCAACTCCAACATAGTCATAAACACTATGAGAAAACCGTACTCCTTCACTTCCTCATAAGTCTCCCCCACATAGCTGGCCACACCCACGGGGCCTGATACATCGTCCCGCCCCAGCTTCCCTGTCACTAACATCTGCAGGCTCTTGATCGTATTTCTCACCACATACTGAGACTCGTAAAATCCGTACCGGATCACGGAAAGCCCCTTGCAGGGCGCATACTGCCCCTCTCCCATGAGGCCGATATAATAGCGGTCGTCCTCCTCGCTGTAGCGCGGCGTCAGTGTCACAGAATGTTCTTCTCCATCCCGCAGATAAGAGATAGAAAAATCTTTCCCGTCGCTGTTTAACATAGAGTTTAAGCGCACCTCACGGTAAACATGGATCCTCTCCCCGTTCATGCGGGTGATCACGTCTCCCGCCATCAGTCCCGCTTCCTCCGCCGCAGAATCTTCGGCGACCATCTGAATCACCGGCAGATCAGTCCCCCGGTATACCACTAAAATCAACGCGATCAGAAAGCCTAACAGCAGATTCACAAAAGGCCCCGCGAAAATCGTAGCGATCCGAACCCAGACCGGCGCTTCCAGAAAGGAACCGCCCAGTTCTTCCTGCCAGCTCCTCTCAGACTTTTCGGATCCTCCTGCCTCTTCTTTTTCCAAACTGTCCTCTCCCTCAAATACGCAGGCGCCGCCGAAAGGCAGAAGTTTAATCGAATATTTTGTGCCGGCTCTATCAATATGGAACAGCGTAGGCCCCATGCCGATGGCAAATTCCACCACATGGATGCCGTTTTTTTTCGCCACGATAAAATGCCCAAACTCATGGGACAACACGATAACTCCAAATATTATAAGAAATAAAATGATTGTCACTGAAATTTCCTGTCCTTCTGTCGGTTTTTATAATATGCGTCATTATATGCATTTTGCCACAGATTCATGCGCCGATGCCTCCGCCTCAAGAATCTGATCCACCGTCGGCGCCTCCACCACTTGATGCGCTTCCATAGCCGCCTCGATCACTTCCGCGATCTGTAAAAACCTGATCCTGTTTTCCAGAAACAGGCTGACCGCCTTCTCGTTGGCCGCATTGAACACTGTCGGCATCGTTCCGCCTATGTTCGCCGCCTTGAAGGCAAGGCCAAGACCTGCAAACGTGTCAAGATCCGGCTTTTCAAAAGTAAGTTTCCCGATATCAAACAGATCAAGAGGCCTGCTTCCCGGCACCTCGAACCTGTCGGGATAAAATAACGCATACTGGATCGGCAGTTTCATGTCGGGTACGCCCATCTGTCCGATCACCGCCCCGTCGTCATATTCCACAGCGGAATGCAGAATGCTCTCCGGATGGATCACTACCTGAATATCGGAAAGCGCCGTGTCAAAAAGCCATCTGGCCTCCATCACTTCTAACCCTTTATTGACAAGCGTCGAAGAATCGATGGTCACTTTCTTTCCCATAGACCAGTTCGGATGC
This sequence comes from uncultured Lachnospiraceae bacterium, assembly GCA_910577955.1. GTDB lineage: Bacteria > Bacillota > Clostridia > Lachnospirales > Lachnospiraceae > 1XD8-76. Next base: position 36,469 of record CAJTNC010000008.1, on the reverse strand, counting down.
TTTAAAGCGTCCTCGGCCCTCATCTGCTCCAGATCTTTCCTCGTCCTTCCCCTGAAAGGCCCGCCTGAAGCCGTCAGCAGAATCTTGTGCACCTGACTCTTCTTCTCCCCCTGCAGGGACTGAAAAATCGCACTGTGCTCGCTGTCCACCGGCAGGATCGATACGCCCGCCTCTTTCGCCAAAGGCATAATCAAATGCCCCGCCGTCACCAACGTCTCCTTGTTGGCAAGCGCGATATCCTTGTGGGCCCTGATCGCTTCTATCGTCGGCCGGATGCCGATCATTCCTACGATGGCGGTCACTAAAATATCCATCTCAGGCATCGCCGCCATCTGCAGCAGCCCCTCCATGCCGCATGCCACCGCAGCATCCAGATCGGCGATCCGGCGCTTCAAATCCGCCGCCGCTTCCTCCGACCACATCACGGCCAGCTTCGGCCCAAACTCCCGCACCTGCTTTTCCAAAAGTTCCACATTACTGCCGGCGGCCAGTGCGCTCACCCGCAGTCTGTCCGGATATTTTCTGGCTATCTCAAGGGTCTGTGTCCCGATGGATCCCGTAGAACCCATCACGCCTATCTTCCTCATTCCCGTTTCTTCCTCTCCCCTCCGGCGCTCTTATGACAGCAAAAATTCTGCCATAAAGTAGATCACCGGCGCTGTAAAAATCACACTGTCAAATCGATCCATGATCCCGCCGTGTCCCGGAATCAGATTTCCATAATCTTTTAAATCAGCATTTCTCTTGACTGCCGACGCTGCCAAATCCCCGACCATAGAGATCAGCGCTCCGACACCGCAGATCAAAGCAAAAAACAAAATTACTTTTCCATCTCCATGCAGCTTTTCCCTCATCGCATATCCATACAGTGCTCCCAACGCGGCAGAACCCAACACGCCTCCCACAGCGCCCTCCACCGACTTTTTGGGACTGAGGATCGGAGACATCTTATGCTTTCCGATCAGCATTCCCACACAGTAGGCGCAGGTATCGCACCCCCATGAAGAGATCAGGATAAGCCAGACAATGTACACCCCGATCACATTCCTCTCTCCGGCCTGCCCTCTTCCGAGCTCTCTGGTCAGATAAATAAAGGACAGGCATACCGGCCCGTAAAAAAAGCTGAAAAATGCCGCCATCACCTGTGATGACTGATACTTAGGAAAAGCAAATACATACACAAACATGCATCCCATAAAGACACAGACCAGAGAAAACAACATTCCCGTCTGCACTGCGTCGAAACTTCTCTGTCCGGTTGCAAAAAGCAGGCCGTAATACAAAATAATACCTGCAAAACCAACTTTCTCCAGACCGCTCAATCCCCGCTTTCTCCGGCTTGCGGCATCCGTCTTTTCTTTCCCGTTCTCCTTCCGCCCGCCGGCATCCGAAGCTCCTGTCAGCTCCCGGAAAGCAGCGACAGACAAGAGAAACATCACCGTCAACAGGATTCGCCCGCCCATAAACATTGCGATAAACGCCAGAATAATCAATATGATACCGCTCCTGAGCCTGACCCAAAACATCCGCCTTGCCGCCTTTCCAAACTATGATATCTTCCCAAACCGCCTGTCTCTTTGCTGATACGCTTCCACTGCTTTCTGCAGTTCCTTTTCATCGAAATCCGGCCACGGCACTTCTGTAAAGTAAAACTCAGAGTAGGCGAGCTGCCACAGCAGGTAATTGCTGATGCGCAGTTCATAGGAAGTACGAATCAACAGATCCGGATCCGGCAGTTCCGCCGTATCAAGGGAGGCCCCGACAGTTTCCTCGGAGATATCTTCCGGATCAAGTTCCCCTCTTTGTACAGAGGCCGCGATTTTTTTGATTGCTCTGGTCAATTCATCCCTTCCGCCGTAATTCAATGCAATCGTAAAATTCAGGCCGTCATACTCTTTCGTCGCTTCCTCCAAAGCCTCAATATCTTTCCGGATCTCTTCGCTCAAGCCGCTCTTATCGCCAATGATCCGGACTTTCATATTATTTTTCTTCGCAGTCTTCCGGCAGTTTTTCATATACTGGTTTAAAAGTTTCATCAGGGCGTCCACTTCCTCTTTGGGCCTGTTCCAGTTTTCGGTGGAAAAGGCGTAAACCGTCAGATAGCGGATTCCCATATTGTAAGCGGCACGGCAGATGACTTCTACATTCTTTGCCCCCTGTGCATGTCCGTAATTCCTCGGCATCCCTCGCTTTTTCGCCCAGCGTCCGTTTCCGTCCAGTATGATCGCCACATGCTCCGGTATGTTCTTTATTTTTTCTTCCATCTGTCAATTCCCCTGCATAGAGATTACAACCGCATTGTAACGCAAGGGCGGCAACCGGATAGCCCTTATGCCGCCTTATATATGACAACTCTGCCGCTGGCAGACTACATCTTATACTTTCATGATCTCTTTGGATTTTTCATCCATCAATTTTTCTATATCCTTTATATAGCCGTCCGTCATTTTCTGTAGTTTGTCCTGAAGTTCTTTTACCTCGTCCTCCGATACATCCTGTTTGGTCAGCTTTTTAAAGGCTTCATTGCCGTCTCTTCTGATATTGCGGACAGCCACTTTGCTTTCTTCCGCCTTTTTCTTGATCTCTTTTACCAGATCTTTTCTCCGCTCTTCCGTCAGTTCCGGAAATACCAGTCTGACCACCGCGCCATCGTTAGAAGGCGTAATACCCACATCGGAAGCCATGATCGCTTTTTCAATCTCTTTGATCAGCGTCTTCTCCCAAGGCGCGATCTGGAGCATCCTCGGTTCCGGCACCGTAACATTCCCCACCTGCTGTATCGGCGTAGGGGTTCCGTAATAATTTACTTTCACCTTGTCAAGCACATGAGGGTTGGCACGACCCGCCCGGATCGCCTGATAGTCCCCCTCCAGATAGTTATATGCCTTCTGCATTTTGTCCTCGTAAACTTTTAATCGTTCGTCCATACCCTTCTCCTCGTTTATATGATCACTTTCGTTCCTCTAAAAGTTCCCTTTACCGTGTTCACAATACTGTCTTGTTCATTCAGGCCAAACACCCACATGGGCATTTTGTTGTCCCGCGCCAGAATCGAGGCGGTCATATCCACCACCTGCAGATTCTTCTCAATAACTTCTGCTATTGTAACTTCCCCGTACTTTTTAGCATCGGGATTCTTTCTCGGATCGTCGTCATAGACGCCGTCCACCGCTTTGGCGAGCAGGATCACATCCGCCTCCACCTCGATCGCCCGAAGCACAACGCCGGTATCCGTGGAAAAGTAAGGATGCCCCGTACCGCCGGCAAAAAATACCACCTGTCCGTGAGCAAAATACTTATTCGCCCTGTCTTTGGAAAACAGCTTTGTGAAAGCCCCGCACTCAAAAGGCGTCAAAATATTGGTCATCATGCCCACGCTGCGGAAAATCTCCGATACATAAATACAGTTCATCACGGTGGCGAGCATTCCGATCTGATCGGCTTTTGTGCGGTCAATGTTTTCACTGGAGCGTCCGCGCCAGAAATTGCCGCCTCCGATTACGATGCCGACCTCGATGCCGTCATCCACAAGCTGTTTGACCTGCAGTGCCACGCCTCTCACGGTTTCCTCGTCAAATCCGGTCTTCTTCTCCCCCGCCAGCGCTTCGCCGCTGAGTTTCAGCATTATCCTTTTCATTACAGAACCTGTGCCTTTCCATGGCCTGCAACGTTTCATGCCCTCCCGGACGCCGCCTCAGGCCCATATGTCCCCAATACCTTTTACTTTCTCGCTTTCTTGATATCTTCAAAGAAGGAGGACGGGTTCACATCCGCATAGCACTGAGAGCAAAGCCCCTCTATCACCGCACCGTTATTGATCTGAACGGATTTGGATTTGATGTTGCCCATCACGATAGCGGAGTCATCCAGTATCACCGGACCCTTCACGTCGATATCGCCCTTCACCGCGCCTGCGATCACTGCGCTGGTAGCATAGATATTGCCGATAACAATCGTATTTTGTCCGATTTTAATGCTCGCGGAACTCTGTACGTCCCCGTTGATACGCGCTTTTTCCGCATAGACATCAGCCGCTTTGGAACCCCCGTCTATGGTTCCCGTAATATTCAGTTTTCCGAGAATATCAATGTTTCCCTCGATCGTTCCCACTACATCAAGGGATCCTCTGGAAGAAATATCTCCCTTGATCACCATACCAGCCGTAATGATTGCTGTTTCCTCCGATACTTCATCCGTCATTTTAAAGTTTTCTGTCTCCATATCCTTGTTCTGTGCCTCCTCTTGCAGCACTTCCTCCTCTCGCATTTCCATATTATATTCCTCGTATTCGGGTATTTCCGACGATTCATCCGATATTTCCTCCGGCTCCTCCTCCGGTATCTCTTCCGTTATTTCCGGCATATCAGCCGATTCCTCTTCCTCTTCCTCCAATTCGCCGAAATCCATACTATCCAACATTCTCCCCAGATCTTCCGACGTCTCCGGCAAGATGCTCTCCCCAGCCCCGGATTCAAATACGCCCTCCTCTTCCGGCACAGTCTCTACAACCGCCTCTTCCTCTGTCACAAGTTCGTTCACTGCCTGTGATAAATCTTCTTTCAGTTCAGAAAAAAAGCCCATTTCCATTTTCCTCCGTATTTCTCTATCTGATATGGTATTATCTTTTTTATTCTCCCGACACATGCTGAATCAGCATCGTCTCCTCCGTGATCGGCAAAATCTCCGTACCGTCCTCCATCCCCTGAATCTCTTCGATCAGCCTCGGAAGCGCCTCCACTGTGGAATGTTTATCCGCAGCATCATGCATCAGCACTACCGCCACCCTTCTCGAAGGAATCTCACGTACCACACGATCCACGATCTCATCGCTGCCAAGACGCACACTCGACGCATCGCCGCTTGAAACATTCCAGTCAAAGTAGTCAATATCCATAGCGTTCAGATACCTGATAAACTCATGGATATCCGTCGCGCTCACCGTATTGCTGCTTCCGCCGGGGAAACGGTAAAATCTGCTTACGGTACCGGTCTCCCTATATAAAAAATTCCGCAGCTTCTCTATGTCCTCCTGAAAATTTTCCAATGAAGCATAGATATTGCTGTACTCGTGGCTATAAGAATGCATACCCAGCGTATGGCCTTCCTCCACGATCCTGCGGTATATATCGCCGTAATCCTCTTTCCCTTTTGCCGTCACAAAAAAAGTCGCTTTGACATCATACTGTGCCAGTATATCCAACAGTTCCTCCGTGTAGATACTGGGACCGTCGTCAAAGGTAAGATACACTCTTCTGATCCCGTCCTCCGTCTCCGCATCAACCTCCGGAACATCTTCCATTCCCGGCAGCTCCTCATACTCTATCCCTGCCTGCGCCTCCTGTCTGATCTCACCGTCGATCCGCAGAAGTTCCTGTATCCTCTCTTTTTCGTCTGCGGATTCCTGCAGCGCCTTCTCCATAAATGTGATCTGCTCCGACATTCTTTCCGCGGAACTGTTTGTCCTGTACAACATCACGCCGAGGACCACACAGCCCAAAATCGGAAATAAGATCATGAAAAGCACTGTCCCTGCAATGATCTTTTTCAGACGATTGATCCTTTTTCGCCTCTCCGGCGTCATGGGGCGGCTTTCGCTCTTTTTGGTTTCCATGTCCTGTTCCCTGCTCATACCTTTTTTATTCTATCACATTTCCATTCGCTTGTAAAAAAGAATATTTGGTAATTTCCCGCAAATTTTCAGAAATTTCGCCTTACGAGCGATAATCACCGTTAATTTTCACATATTCGCAGGTCAAATCGCAGCCGAAAGCTCTGGCTGTACCCCCGCCCTGTCCCAGATCAACTAAAATCACAATCTCGTCCGCCGACAAAACCGCTTTTGCCTTCTCCTCAGAAAAGAAAACTCCGGCGCCGTCTTTACAGACCTCCACTTCTCCGTTTTCACTGGAAATGATCACCCCTGTCCGGTCGATCTCAAAGACAGCGTCCGCATAACCGACGGCACAGAGTATCCTTCCCCAGTTGGCATCCTCCCCGAATACAGCGCACTTGAGGAGCGGGGAGGAGATCACGCTTTTTGCCACGCTCTTTGCCGCCTGTCCGTCCGGCGCGCCGCTCACCCTGCATTCCAGAAGTTTCGTGGCCCCCTCTCCGTCTTTTGCCAACATCTTTGTCAGATGCAGCATTACCAGATAGAGCGCTTTTTGAAATCTGCGGTAATCCTCTCCCTCTGCCCTGATCTCTTCATTCCCCGCCAGAGAGTCCGACAGCAAAAGCACCATATCGTTGGTGGATGTATCTCCGTCTATGCTCAGACAATTGTAGGTATCCTCCACAGTCTCTGAGAGCGCCTTTTGCAGCATCTGCGATGAAACTGCGCAGTCCGTGGTGATAAAATTCAAAGTGGTCGCCATATTCGGACAGATCATGCCGCTGCCCTTGGCCATACCTCCCACCCGGCAGATCTTCCCGCCTAACTCAAATTCCACCGCCGCTTCCTTTTTTACGGTGTCCGTAGTCATGATCGCTTTCGCTGCTTCCCCATTTCCCGTAGCGCAAAGCCCGGCCGCAAGCTCCTCCATATGACTCTCGATGGGTTCGATCGGCAGGATTTCACCGATCACGCCGGTGGATGCCACCAACACTTCCTTAGGGCTTATCCCCAGAGCTTTTGCCGCCAGTTCGCACATTCTCTCCGCTTTTTCCACCCCGTCCGCATTGCAGGTATTGGCGTTTTTGCTGTTGATGATCACCGCCCTTGCCTGATGATCCGTCTCATGCAAATGTTCTTTGCAGACGAGAATAGGCGCGCCCTTCACTTTATTCGTCGTATAGACCGCCGCCGCATTGCAGGGAACTTCACTGACGAGAAGGGCCAGATCATTCTTTTCCTTCACCGGATTCAAGCCGCAGTTAAGCCCGTTGGCCAGATATCCTTTCGCCGCACAGACGCCGCCGTCCACATAGCGGTAACCTGCCTCCGTCTCAAAACGCACCTCTTTTTTAGAACCGTTTCTTTCCATCTATTTCATCCTTTTCTCCATAAATTTCCATAATCGTATTTATTTTACCACAGATACTCCGTCTGCGCCATCCTTTGATTTTTTTCTTTTTTTTTTCTGCTTTAGGCCTTATAATGAGAAAGGTATCAGGCCATTCTAATTTACAATACGATAAATCACAGAAAAGAACGGAGCATCTCATATGAATAACATCGACAGGATAACAGAATATATACACAGCGGAAAAAATCCCTTTAACAGAGTCGGACTTGAACTGGAACATTTTGTCTGTGACAGGGATTACAACATCATTTCTTACTCCGAAATGGCACTTTGTCTGGAGGAGGCGTGCAGACTATTGCAGGGCCGTCCCTTTCTGGAACAGGGACATATTCTCGGCGTTCTCTGCGACGATTTTTCTCTGAGCTTAGAGCCCGGGTGCCAATTGGAGATCAGCATTTCTCCGACCGATGACATAGAACGCATCCGCGCGATCTACCGGCATTTCCGGGATATCTGCGATCCTATTTTCACCGCAAAAGGATTCTATTTGTTGGAAAAAGGCGTCTTTCCGCTCATTGAAACCGGTGAACTGGAACCGGACATGCTTCCCCTGATACCCAAGGAACGCTATGCCCTGATGGACTCCCACTTTGCCTCCTCCGGCAGGTTTGGACGACACATGATGCGGGCCACGGCCTCCACGCAGGTATCCATCGATTTTTCCTCGGAGGAAGACGCGCTCCTTAAAATGCGCTTCCTGATCAGGTTCTCTCCTATTATTTCTCTGGCCGCAGAACATAAAAGCAGCCTCGGTCCAAATGGCGGATGGAAACCCCACCTGATCAGAAACCAAATCTGGCAGGACGTAGACCCCGTCCGCTGCGGTTATTTTGAAGGCTCTCTGGAGGAAGACTACTCTTTCCACGATTATGCCGAATATATTTATGAAAATCCTCCCATTTTACTGCAAAAGGGAAACGAGATCATCGATCTGCAGGGTCAGTCTGCTGCAGACTATTACCGCCATGAAGAGATCGACGCTGTGGAGCACGTCCTCTCCATGTATTTCCCCATGGTGAGACTGAAAAAATATATTGAATTCCGCGTGGCTGACAGCATGCCCATCGAGGAAGCGTTAGGATACGCCGCGTTTATCAAAGCCCTCATCTATCAGGAAAAACTGCTTCGCCGAATGGACAAAGAACTGTCAGAAGTAAAAAGTACCGCCGCTGTAAAAGAGGCTGAAAATGCTCTCATCGCCCACGGTTATCAGGCAGATGTGTACGGCAGGCCTGTGATGGAATGGCTCGACGAACTGTTTTCGGCGGCCCTTGGCAACGCGCCAAAGGAAGATGCCCAGACGATCTTAACGATTCTTCCGCTGCCTTTGCTTAACTACCGGTACAAAAAGTTGGTGCTTGGCGCAGAAGCAGACCACAGACAAAGCGCTGCCGCCATCCGAAACTACCTGCTGTCCTCCACTGCCAAATATCACAACCGGGTGGTAAGGACACTGTATCTTCCAAAACTTTTCACTAAAAAAGAGACGGCAATCTTTGACCGGACCATCAAGACTCTCTACGGCATATTTGACAAGGTGATCGCCGAATATGAGAATAATGAAACCTACAGATGCATGTTCGGTTTTCCCGAAGAACTGGAAAAGCTGATCCTGCGCAGTCCGAAATACCGCTGCAACATTCCCATTGCCAGAATAGACCTTTTTTATAATGAAGAGACCGGTGCGTTCAAATTCTGCGAATTTAACACGGACGGCACCAGCGCCATGAACGAAGACAGGGAACTGAATACCGCTTTTGAGCTCGGAAAAGCGTACAGGCAATTTCACAAAACTTTCCCGCTTCAAAAATTTGAATTGTTCGACACATGGGTGGAAGAAGCGCTCTCCCTCTACCGGGAATACGCAAAAGACAGCGCCGCTCTGCCCTCGGTCGCTATCGTGGATTTTATGGAGCATGCCACCACCAACGAATTTTTGATCTTCAGGGATCGGTTTGAGAAAAAAGGCTGCAAAGCGACGCTCTGCGATATCCGAAAGCTCACTTGGGACGGAATACACTGCCGCAGCGAGGACGGGACGAAGATCGATCTGATCTACCGCAGAGCCGTAACCACCGATATTATGACACACTTTGACGAGGTCGGCGATTTTCTGGATGCAGTCAGAGCGGACGGTGTCTGCTTGCTCGGTGATTTCCGGACGCAGATCGTTCATAATAAAATCCTGTTTAAACTTTTGTGCAAACCGGAAACATTACAACTGTTATCAAAGGAGGAGCAAACCTTTATAAGGGCTCATGTCCCCCTGACCATTTCCTTGGACGAGCTGGATCTTCCGGAATATGCATGGGTAAAGAGTGACGCCCTCTCCCGAAAAGACAACTGGATCATAAAGCCTGAGGACTCCTACGGCTCGCAGGGCGTTCACGCGGGCGTGGAACTGCCCGATCAGGAAAGCTGGAACACCCTGCTTCAGAAACTGCGGGGAGAACACTATATCCTGCAGCAGTTTAACACTCCCTATCGTCTGGATAATATCGATCTGCTGTCAGAAAACGCAAAATGGGTGGATACCGGCAATCTGACAGGGCTGTTTGTCTACAACGGAAAGTTTCGCGGGATCTACTCGCGAATCAGCTTTGATCAGATGATATCCACCCAATATAACGAAATGTCGCTGCCCACAATGATCGTAGGATAACACTTGATATTATATATAAATCCATTTAGCCGGACCGGAAGCGGCATGTCAGACCGACGCGTCCACTCCGCCGCCCTGGGCCGTCTGTGCATCCGCCGCAGGCGCCGCTGAAATCATGACAGGCGCATTGTTCATGGCGCCGGAAAGCTCCAACGTGGCGGCGGCTGCCACCTCCTGCTGCTCCTGCAGCATGCGTTGAAACATGGCCTTTAAGTATTTCATGTCAGCCTCCACGATCTGGCGCATCTCGTCGCAGCGGTGCTTTTTCTTGATCCGCTCCATCTCTTCCTCGCTCACCGCCCCGCCGCCAAGGCATTCGTCCGTCAGATCGTCCAGACTGTTCTCTGCCATCAACTGCTGCAGTTCCCGCTCCAGCTCGCGGATCATGTCCTGCAGATCCTCCCTGCTTATCTCCCGATCCCCCGACTGCATATCCGCAGTGTTTAAGGAATTTTCATCCTCGTACTCTTCCTGTGCTTTCTCAGCTTCCGAAGCCCGCTTTCCCATTTCCTCCATCTTTAAATTCTTTAACTTCTTTTTGGCGATCCGCACCATTTTTTCCGCATGGATGATGGCGATCTCCAAATCCCTGTCGTTGTACTCCCCGCAGCCGTATTTTCTGCGCAGCACCGCCACCATCGTTCTGGCGTGGGTCACCACCAATGTCGCGCTGACGGAAGATTTTGCCCGGATGATCCTTCCCGAGACATCCCTGTAATTATAGTTTAACCGCTTACGCTTCTTCTTACTGTTTGTTGTTCTGCGCACGGGGCTGTTATTGGTTTTCGCCGCTCCGTAAGGATCCGCCGTCCGCACTACAACGCCTCCTGCTCCGATCATCATCCCCATATAAGCACCTCTTCCTTGAACTCTTTTGCCAAAATCCGTTTCAGCGAGTTTCACGTATCTGCCAAATGATACTATATTTATATATCGGATAAAAGGAGCGGATAGTTAAGAGCGGCCCCCTGTCAATCTTTCCTTTAACATCGTATTTCTGTGTGTCACAGTGAGATTTCCCACGGTATAAGCAAGGGCCTTTCTTGTTCCTACTATAACCAATATTTTCTTTGCTCTGGTGATGCCGGTGTAGAGGAGATTCCTCTCCAACATCACAAAATGGTTCATCAAAAGAGGCATGACTACAATAGGGTACTCGCTCCCCTGCGCTTTGTGGATCGTTGTGGCATAGGCGTGCACCAGCTCATCAAGCTCCGTGATATCGTAAGTGACCAGACGCGCGTCATATCGGACGCCCAAAGTCTTCTCCTCCATGTCCACCTCTTCGATCATACCGATATCCCCGTTAAACACTTCCTTGTCATAGTTATTTTTGATCTGCATCACCTTGTCATGCAGTCTGTAAACCATGCCGCTTCTGCGCAGCCCTATCCCCTCCGGGTTTAGCGCCTCCTGCAGGGCAATATTCAGATTTGCCGCTCCCGTCACGCCTTTCTGCATCGGCGTCAGCACCTGAATCTGTCCGGAAGGCGTTCCGTAGAATCCGGGAAGTTTTTGCTTCACCAAATTGACTATTTCAGTCAGTACGGTGTTCGGATCTTCACGCTCCAAAAAGAAAAAGTCCGACTGGTTTCCGCCCGAAATATCCGGCATCTTTCCGGCATTGATGCGGTGGGCGTTAGTAATGATCCGGCTGGCCAGAGCCTGCCTGAAAATACGCGTCAGGCGTATCACCGGAAAATGACCGGAGTCGATCATATCCCGCAGCACATTTCCCGCCCCCACCGAGGGAAGCTGGTCGATATCTCCCACAAGGATCAGCCGCATTCCGGAAGGAACCGCCTTCATCAGCGCGTTCATCAAAATTATATCTATCATGGAACATTCGTCCACAATCAGCACATCCCCCTCCAGAGGATTCTCCTCATTTCGCATATATCCTTCCGGCGGCTTGCACTCAAGCAGCCTGTGGATCGTCTTTGCCGGAAGTCCCGTTGCCTCGCTCATCCTCTGGGCCGCCCGGCCTGTAGGCGCCGCCAACAGTACTTTCAGGCCATAAGCACGAAATGCCGCAATGATTCCCTGCGTGGTCGTCGTCTTTCCTGTTCCCGGCCCTCCGGTCAGCACCATCACTTTGGAAACCGCTGCCTGACGGATGGCGTTTCTTTGCACCTCATCGTATTCCATCTGCAGGATCCGCTCGATGCCGGAGACATCCACCGACAGTTCTTCATTCCCTGTACTTTTTCTGGCTTCCATCAGCCTCTCCCAGAGCCTGTCCCCCGCCGGTGCCGCCTGAAGTTTCCGCAGTTTCGCCGCCGTCCCGTTCTCTGCATAGAAAAAGGGCGGCAGATAGATCGCCTCCGTCTCCGTTCTCTCCCCCTCTTTCTGCTGTACGGAAATCTTTACATCCCGGATCAGATCGCCGTCTTTCAACATATGATCCATCGTCATGATCACAGGCCCTTCCTCCGCCTCCAAAAGTTCGGCCGCCCGCTTTACAAGCTGATATTTCTCTCCGTAGACATGTCCCTCTCCGGCCAGATCGCTGAGGGCATACATGATGCCGCTGCGCAGCCGCACATAGGCCTCTTTCTGTATGCCGAGTTTCTGCGCGATCTGATCTGCCGTCCGAAAACCGATACCCCAGATATCGTCCGCCAGCCGGAAGGGATTCTCATTGACAACGTTTATGCTTTCGTTTCCGTACTGTCTGTAGATTCTGGCCGCATAGGAAGTATTGACACCGTGCTCCTGCAAAAACAGCATCACGTTTTTGATCTCTTTTTGCTGTTCCCAGCTTTCCGCAATCTGTTCCACCCGTTTTCTGCCGATGCCTTCCACTTCCAGAAGCCTGCGCACATCCGTCTCGATGATCTCTAACGTGTCCGTGCCGAATTTCATCACGATCCGTCTGGCAAACTTCGGTCCAACGCCTTTGATCAGGCCGGAGCCGAGGTATTTTTCGATGCCGTAGATCGTGGCCGGCATGGTTTCCTCCCACGACTGCGCGCTAAACTGACGTCCGTACTTCGCATCCACCTTCCACGTCCCGTCCACGATCAACACACTCCCCACATTGACGTCAAACAGGTTTCCCACCACGGCCACCAGATCACTGTAGCCCTTCATGCGCACTTTCAGAACCGAATATCCGTTATCGGGATTCTGATATGTAATTCTCTCCACAACGCAGCGTATCTTCACGACTCTATTTCATCCCTCGTTTATCTGAGTATTTTCTTTTGCGATAAACCTATTATACCAGTTTTACACGCTCTCAACAACTACAACCCACTCTCACACCGCCTTGTCAACTGCAGGATATCATTCACCGGGTATACGATGGATATAAATTCATGTACGATAGATATATTCAGAAAACACAGACGAGGAGATGAAGCATGAAAGACTTACAGACTTACACAGAAAACTTCTTGGAACACTGCAGAAATCAGAAACGTTTAAACGAAAAAACACTGAAATCCTACCGGATCGACCTGAAACAGTTCCGTACAGAAACAGCGGCCGGCAGCATCTTCGAAATCACTCCGGATACACTGGAGAATTTCCTTGCAATTCTGCACCGGAAATATAAACCTAAGACCGTAAAGAGAAAGATCGCTGTTGTAAAAGCATTTTTCCATTATCTCGAATACAAGGATATCATTGACCGCAGCCCTTTTTATAAGATACATGTAAAATTCCGCGAACCTGCTATACTGCCAAGGACAATCCCCATCCATACCGTAGAGCATTTCCTATCCGTTATATATCGCCACCATGCGGAAGCAAAAACGGACTTCCAGAGAAAGAGGACACTCAGAGACATCGCCGTAATTGAACTGCTCTTTGCCACCGGAATGAGAATTTCCGAACTGTGTTCTCTGAATACGGCTGATGTAAACCTTCGCGACAGGAGCATTCTGATTTACGGAAAAGGATCAAAAGAGCGTAAGATCCAGATCGGGAGCGATGACGTTGTCCGTGTTCTGGAAAAATACAAGGCAGTTTTCCTGCCGGAGATGCAATCCTCCGGAAACTTTTTCACGAGCCTGTCCGGCAAACCGCTTTCCGACCAGTCCGTCCGCCGGATGATCCGCAAATATACTTCTTTGGCGGACATAGACTTACACATTACCCCCCATATGTTCCGGCATACTTTCGCCACAAGCCTGCTGGAGGCAGATGTGGACATCCGCTATATTCAGAAAATGCTGGGGCACAGTTCCATCCATATTACAGAAATCTATACCCACGTTGCAATGTCCAAACAGAGAGATATTCTGGCAACAAAGCATCCCAGAAAAACTTTTACATTAGAAATATAAAACGTATCGAGTTAGCAGCCCTCATTTTGAATGAGAGTTGCTAACTTTGTCGGAAAATTACAGTTCAAAAGAAATCTTTTATGGATAGTATAAGTAGTGTGCAAGCAGCGATGATCAGCAGAGCTATCAATATTATTCCAACATTCAAACCGGTTTTAGGTTTTATGTGATCAGTTTCAATAAAATGAGCGCATCTTAAAGCTGCAACAATCGGTTTATATAAAACCATAGTAATAGCTGCGTTTAATCCACCCTTAATCAAGTTAAAAGGCAGAAAAGCAGGAATTAGCAATTCTACAACTGCTTCTCTCGGATAGCCCATATAAATAGGCGTGATTAAATAATTCCAAAGCAGCATTACTAAAACCATACACCCCCATCCGCAAAACAGCCCGATAATAGCTCCTGATAATTTGCATTTTTTCTTGTAAACAAATGCCGCGGTACACGCAAAAGAACAACTTGAAATAACATTCATCAAGAAACCCAGAATGCCATTTTCACTGATAGTAAACATCTCGACTAAAGAAACAATCAGCGCGACATAAAATGAGGTGAGAGGCCCGAAAATCAATCCGCCAATTGCAATGATAATATCCTTTGGGTCATATTTCAAAAAAAGTACAAGCGGAATACGTCCCATTGCGGCAGCCATATAGGCAAAGGCACAAAGCATACCTACTATTGTGAGTTTCTTCGTTTTACTGTTCATTAAAAACACCTCCCAAAAAAATTAACACCTACAAGCAATGGAATGCCTTTAGGTGCCATAATTTTAAGGTGTATTGAAAAATGTCAACAAAGCATTTGTCAGACAAAAAAGTGCATATCATCAGAATAATTCTGACATATCCAATACACCTTCTTTAATCCAGACTATACTGTCGGTTTTGGACTTCCACCAAATCAGCATTTACACGCTCGCGGACTTTACCGCCGATCGGGAATTTCACCCTGCCTTGAAGACATTCATTCTATTCAGTTGTCGCTCATCATTATAGATTTATCTACTGTCAATGTCAATAGAAATACTAAATTTTAACCATTTATAGATGCTTCGGATAGGCGCAGCGGGCAAATATACGGAAAAGGAAATGATGCGCAGACTTGAATAACTTTCTGATTTTAGTTACAATTCATTTGTGTGTGTTCCTTTGAACAATGATTTTCCTTAACCGCTCGGTTAACAATCATTATTCTATAGTTGACACTCCTAAAATAAACAGCGTTGATATTTGTGAAAAAGAGAGGCAGCACCTTCTATGGAGATCAGATACATAACCCCCGATGACAATTTGTTTGAAATAAGCAATATCTACGAAAAAAGCTGGAGATATGCCTACCGGGATTTGATTCCGAAGGACTTTCTCGACAGTATTCCCGTTGGAAAATGGGCGGATAAAGTAACCGCCGAAGGCATATACAGCCTTGTTCTCACTAAGGAAGATGTCTTAATCGGCACAGCCAGTTTTAGCAGATCGAGGTGGGAAAAATACAGCGATTACGGGGAAATCATATCCATCTATTTTCTCCCCGAATACATCGGGAAGGGCTGCGGCGGTCATCTGCTGCGGGCCTGTATTAGCGAACTAAAAAAACTGGGATTTAAACGTATCCTCCTGCGTGTTCTGGAAGGCAATCACCGTGCCAGAAAATTCTATGAAAAATATGGCTTTACCTTTTCAGGAGACTGTCAGACCGAACAGATCGGCGGAAAAGAACTGTTTGAATTGATTTATGTATATGAAGTGCGGCAGCCTGCCGCCCAGCCTTACTTTTCATAATATTTTTATCCCTCGTTCATCCGTTTTTTGCGGAAAACCCGTTGAGCAGATTTTGGGGAGAGAAGACGGACCGGCAGAAGCTTTCGCTCACACCCGAACTCAGGATAAAAATATTGTTTTTGCGGATTTGAACCGCAGACTTTACAGGTCTTCCATTAAGTTATGTGAAATATTTATGGTATACCGAGCGGCACGCCGCTACCCCTTCACAACGCCCACTGTCTTTAACTTTCTCACAGGCGTCACCATATCCTGTTGTTGGATCATAACCTGATCGATATCCTTGTAAGCAAACCGGCACTCTTCCGCCACATCATTCTTCTTCCGTTTGCCTAACACAACACCCTGCTCCTTCAGATCCAACATCACCTGTTCCGTGCTGAAGGCCCGCATGGCTCCCGATCTGGAGTAGCTTCTGCCCGCGCCGTGGGAAGATGTGCAGAAGGATTCTCTGTTCCCTTTTCCCTCCACCACATAGCTGTAGGAACCCATTGCCCCGGGTATCACCGCCATTTCTCCTTCCCGTACTCTGGTAGCCCCTTTTCTGTGTACCCACACATTTTCGTCATAATGGTTTTCTAACGACGCATAATTGTGATGGCAGTTGATCTCCTCCCCGAATTCCACAGTGAGCCCCGTATGCTTTTCAATCAGTTCCCCTACTGCCGCACAAGTCTTATGCAGCATCCGCGCCCGGTTCTCAAAGGCGTAATCCAGCGCAAGATTCATCCAGTTGATATACTGCTGCCCTTCCTTCGACGCAACAGGCAGAAAAGCCAGATGATACTCATCCTTCACCTCACTGTACCATTTCTTGTTGAGCTCCCTTGCCGCTCCATGAAAATGATCACAGACCGCTTTTCCGAGATGGCGGCTTCCGGAATGGATCATAATGCACAAAAACCCGTCCTGATCCTCCTGCAGCTCGATAAAGTGATTGCCGCCCCCCAAACTTCCCACCTGAAAATATCCGTCGTCGATCAGCGGCAGAAGCTCCGGATTCCGCTCATATTTTTCCATCTCCTGCTTCGCCCGGTCTAACACTTCGGACTCCTGCATAACTCTGTAACGCTCCGTATTTAACGGAATCGTTCTCATAATGTTTCCGATGATCGCCTGCACCAACGTACCATTCCCGGTCCGGATCTCCCGGATATTCTCCGCCTTGATATTTGTCGGTACGAAATCCATGCCGCAGCCGATATCCACACCCACCGCATTCGGGATGACCACATCCTTTGCTGCAATCACACCGCCGATCGGCATCCCCTTTCCGGTATGAGTGTCCGGCATCAGACACACCCATTTATGCAGAAAGGGAAGCTGGGACAGATGGTATGCCTGCTCCAGACAGCTTTCCTCCATCTGATTTACATCCTCCAGCCAAATTTTAATCGGAAATCTTGTTTTCTCATCATACAGTACGAACATACCCACATCCTTTCATCAGGTGTGCTGCAGATTAAACATTCTTCTTTCATAACTGTCTCCCAGACCTTCCATTACTGATACTCTTTTCTTAATATTTCATGTGGGGGCTCAATTTCATTCGCAATCGTATGTTCCGTTAATTCAGACAGGAGTTTTATTTTCGCATTGATGACAGACCTCATACAGTTCGGAACATGTTCCCGATGAGCTCTGTGAATAGCCACACACTCCTTGCAGTTGCCATGATAACGGCAGGCTTTCTTACATGGGCAATGATCTTTATCTTTAAATTCCTCTCTGAAAGCGGAAGCAAATTCTTCCTGCAGCCGCAATCCTTCCTGCCTGTTTCCTTTGTGAAATTGCTCCATCGCATCCAATTCTTTTTGATTGCCTTCAATCATCATCCGCATATCCTCCTCCGAAATCGTTAAACCGTTCTATCTTCCTGTTAAACAAAAAGCAGTTTAAATTTTCTTGCTCATAAACATTTCCATTGGCTGCTCATATCCCGGAATGTCAACAACAAATCCCCCACAGTCTTTATACCCCAGTTTTCTGTAAAAATTCTGTCCGTCCTCATCAACTTGTGTAGAAGTTAAAACCATTCCATACCCTTTCAACTTCATATCATTTTCCCAAAATTCCACAAGTTTTTTCCCATAACCTTTGTTCCGATAATTCTGATCAATAATAAGCATTGTGCAAAACGGAATATTATCCCAAAAAAGATTGTACCTTAACAAACCAATGGGGGTTCCATTTTCCAGCAGAATATATCCTCTCTTATTTTGGATCTTATTTTGGAATTCTTCTTCTGATAAATGTCTGTCCAGACTGTACCAAAACTCTTTATCCTCCATCTGCATATGTCTGATTTCTGACACGATAAATACCTCCGCCTTTAATCCGGTTGTTGTCCATCATGGGCTTCCCATTTGCACTCAGTAATCTTCATGTCAGTAAAAACAGCTTTGAATGAAGAATCTTCCGGTGAACAGGCATAGATGCCAAACTTAATTATTCCATCACCTTTATTCATATGGCAAATTCGCATCTGACTAAAACTTACACCGTCTTCGGAACATTCTATACAATAATCATCTTCACGGCGGCTAAAACGGTACCACATGGATTTAATTGTGGCGGGAATCGCTGTAGTCGCCCAGTCTGAATAACCTCCGTTCGTTACAACACTTCCCAAATGCTGAAAATTGCCATTCTCATACTCAACGGAACCCTTAAGCCAGTTTTCACTATCCAAATACATAACAACGCCACACTGGTCAAACCGATGACAGCTTTCGGAAAAGTTTGTTTTCACTACAAAACTAAAAAACTTCTCATCCGTTTCCATTTGTAAAACCGGCGCATTATCATTCTGAAAATGATAATATGTCCGCTGCCATAGATCAGTATGTGGCGCGGTGACAATTTCCACTTTATTGTCGTCTATATGAAAACTCTTCGGCTCTCGTGTCCACTTAAAATCTGTTATATCCATAATGTCTGCCATAAAATTTTACTCCTTTAATAACACACGTTTTCTTTCTATCATTTCATCGATTCTCTCGATATATTGGGCGACATCCTTCACATTCTCGCGCCGCTCGATCCTTCCGTCCGGATACACCCGCTTGCTGATCGTCCCTGCCCCCAGCGCCACGATGGTCTGTTTCTCCTCCATGATCAATATGTTGTATATGCCGCAGCACCCTTCTCTTGCATAACCGACATTTTCCAGATTGCCGGTCATATTTTTCTGTCTGTAGAGATAGTAAGGCTTCATGGAAAGCGCTTTGGCCCCGGCCGCGGCGATATCCATCGTCTCCTCCGTGTTCTGCAGTCTATCAAAGCCGTGCTCCCCTATCCAGTCTCTCAGATGACTTGCCCGCTTTACCGCCAGAGAATGCACCGTCAGGGAATCCGGTGAAAGTTCTTTAAGGGCCTCTATCGTAGCCGCCACATCCTCCGCCCCCTCGCCGGGAAGTCCGAGTATCATATCCATATTGATGTTGGCAAAGCCGGCCTCTCTCGCCAGATAAAACGCCTCTCTGACCTGATCAACCGTATGACGCCTGCCGATCAGTTTTAACGTCTCGTCTTTCATCGTCTGGGGATTCACAGATATCCTCGTCACCCCGTGGGCCTTTAGCACCGACAATTTTTCTGCCGTGATGCTGTCCGCCCGCCCGGCTTCCACGGTAAATTCCTTCAGTCCTGTCAGATCAAAGGCTCTCTCAAGACCCGAGAGCAGCCTCTCCAGCTCTTCCGCCTCCAGCGTTGTAGGCGTTCCGCCGCCGATATAGACCGTATCGATCTTTTTATCCCGATAAATCTCCGCCGTAAAATCAATTTCCTTCTGAAGCGCCGTCAGATACTCTCCGACCCTCTTTCTCCAGCTCACAATGGGAAAAGAGGTGAACGAACAATACAGACAGGTAGTGGGACAAAAAGGAATCCCGATATACAGACTGTATCCGTTCTCATAATCGATAGGCGCAAGAATCTCCCGCTCTCTCTTCGCGATATCGATGCCCAGAAGAGCCTTTTTCTCCGACACAAAATGCTTTTCCCGAAGAAATCTCAGAATCTCTTCCTCAGTCTTTCCTGCTTCCAGCATGGTCAGCGCGATCTTTGTGGGGCGAATACCGGTCAGGTTTCCCCAAGGCAGTTCCTTTTTTGTAAGCTCTGACAAATATTTGTAAAAGGCTGCTCCGAAGGCCTCCTTTGTGTCCGGAGAAATCCTTCGCTCCTTTGCTTCTCCGCTGATCGTCGCGCTGTTTTCATCAAAGAAAATTTCTAACCGCGGCCTCTCCTCAGTGATATTCCTATCCTTCACCACAGAATCCGGCGTCAGTACCCTGACCTCCTCCTCCGGGTAAAAGGCCTTGACTAAAGAGTGTATCTCATATTCATATTTTGCCTCGTTCAACTTTACTATGTACATTTGTTTCCCCTATATCGTTTTATCTATATCTCTTTACGCAAATACCGCCCGAAATCCGGGCGGTATTTCTCTTCCATCTTTTATACGCAGAACGGATTATGAATTTTCTCATACCCTATGGACGTCTGCTCCCCGTGACCGGGATACACTCTGGTTTCCTCCGGCAGCACAAAAAGCTTCTCTCTGATAGAGCGGATGATCTCAGAATAGGATCCCGTCGGAAAGTCCGTCCTGCCCACAGACTCCTGAAACAGCGTATCGCCGCTGACTAAAATGCCGTCCTCCTCAAAATAGTAGCAGCAGCTTCCCGCCGTATGCCCGGGCGTCAGAATCACCCGGAACGTCATCCCCTCGATGGTCATGCTCTGTCCGTCCTCCAAAAAAGCGTTCGCTCTTATCGTGCAGGCCCTCCCTGCCATCTCCGACACATTCATGCCGGCATCTGCCAAAAGCTTCTCCTCCTCTTTGCAGGCGTATATTTTTGCGCCGGACAGCTCCCGCAGTTTCTGGGCGCCCCAGATATGGTCGAAATGCCCGTGGGTCAGAAGAATCGCCGCGATCTCAAACCCTTTCCCAGTCAGGGCCTGATACAGATACTCCCCCTGATCCGCCGGATCAAAGAAAAGAACCTTCTTTTCTCCCTCCCGATATACAAAATAGCAGTTTGTCGCGCAGGAACCCAATGTAATTCTTCCTATCTTCAAATTTGCCATCAGCCCGTCGTCCTTTCTACGTCTAATACGCTTTCCACCATGCGCAGCTTTTCAATGATGCGGCCCAACTCTTCGCGGCCGGAAATATAGAATGTTGTCACTAAAGTAGCGACCCCCTGTTTGCTCACTCTGGTGTTCATGGAACAGATATCAATGCCTTTCTCCGTCAGTACCTTTGAGATATCCGCCAGCAGTCCGCTCCTGTTATTCCCGTATATGGTGATCTCCGTCAGGTATTTCTCCTGCCCTGCATTCTCACCCTCGGGGATCTGCCATTCCGCTTCAATCAGGCGTTCTCTGTCCACTTCCTCTAAATTGATCACATTGACGCAGTCCGTGCGGTGGATCGATATGCCTCTGCCTCTTGTGATGAAGCCCACGATCTCATCTCCCGGCACCGGGGCACAACACTTGCTGAAATGCACGGACACATCATGGACACCCTTTACAACGATACCTCCCCTGCCGGTCTGCTGATCCCTGTTTCTGGCATTTTCCTCTATGCCGGCCATCACTTCCTCATCAGTCAGCTTCTTTTTGTGATCCAGCTCATAGTATTCCACCATGCGGTTGATGATCTGCCCTTCTTTCAAACCGCCGTGCCCAACCGCCGCCAGCACGGAATCCCAGTCGTGAAATCCGTATTTCCGCATCACGGCTTCCATATATTCGGACGTCATGATATCGGTCTGACAGATCGCTTTCGCTTTGCAGTAGGCCGAGATCATCTCCTTGCCCTTTTCAATATTGTCCTCTTTCAGTTCCTGCTTGAACCACTGATTGATCTTGTTCCTCGCCTGAGTGCTCTTGACAAGTTTCAGCCAGTCACGGCTGGGTCCTTTGGAATTCTGGGAGGTCAAAATTTCGATCCTGTCGCCGTTTTGGATCTCGTATTCTATTGTCACCAGTTTTCCGTTGACTCGCGCGCCGATCATGCGGTTTCCAACCGCGCTGTGCACCGCATAGGCAAAATCGATGGGCGTGGAACCGGCAGGCAGATTTTTCACCTCCCCGTTCGGCGTAAAACAATACACCTGATCGGAGAACAGATCCAGATCGTTCTTCACCAGATTCATAAATTCCCTGTTGTTGGAATTGTCCTGCTGCCACTCTAAGATCTGGCGCAGCCATGCCATCTTTTCCGCCTCCGACTGATCTTTTCCCGCTTTCTTGCCGTCGGAAGCTTCCTTGTATTTCCAGTGCGCCGCAATACCGAACTCCGCCGCCTTATGCATCTCCTCCGTCCGGATCTGCACCTCGAAAGGCTTTCCGCCCACACCGATCAACGTCGTGTGAAGGGACTGGTACATATTCGCTTTGGGCATGGCGATATAGTCTTTAAAACGCCCGGGAATCGGCGTGTACATCTCGTGGATCACTCCTAACGCCGCATAACAGTCCTTGATGGAGTCCACGATGATCCTTATCGCAAACAGATCATAAATCTGGTCTAACGTCTTATTCTGGTTGATCATTTTCCGGTATATGCTGAAAAAGTGCTTGATCCGCCCGTCGATCACGGCGTGAATGTTCGCCTCCCCCACATGGGTCTTCACCTCTTCCACAATGGACTGGATGTAGGCTTCCCGCACCTCTTTCCGCGTATCGATCTTTTCCACCAGATCATAATACGCATCCGGTTCCAGATATTTGAGGGACAGATCGTCCAGTTCCACCTTGATCTTGCTGATGCCCAGCCTGTCGGCGATCGGGGAATAAATATCCAACGTCTCTCTGGCGATCCTCTGCTGTTTCTCCGGCGGCATGAATTTCAACGTCCGCATATTGTGCAGTCTGTCCGCCAGTTTTATGATGATGACCCGGATATCCTTGGCCATCGCAAGAAACATCTTCCGCAGATTTTCCGCCTGAATATCCACCTTATCGGTAGCTTTCCCGACGCTGCCGGATCCCTCCATGTTGAAATGCTGCAGCTTCGTCACGCCGTCCACAAGGAGCGTCACGTCCCCGCCGAACATAGCTTTTAATTCGTCCTCTGTGTAGAGCGTATCCTCCACCACATCGTGGAGCAGCCCCGCCGCGATGGTCTCCTTATCCATCTCTAAATCCGCCAGTACGATACCCACGTACAGCGGATGGATAATGTAGGGTTCACCGGACTTCCTGACCTGTCCTTTATGGGCATTGTACGCAAGATGGTAGGCCTTCTCGATCAGACTGATATCGCC
Organism: uncultured Lachnospiraceae bacterium; assembly: GCA_910577955.1. Lineage (GTDB taxonomy): Bacteria > Bacillota > Clostridia > Lachnospirales > Lachnospiraceae > 1XD8-76. The sequence goes on along the minus strand of CAJTNC010000008.1, from coordinate 13,426 downwards.
GGAAGGATGATATTTTTTAACACGCCGAATCAGATCCTGATACAAATCTTCAGGACCTCTGTAATCGCCCACCGGCTCCATCTTTCCGTCTTCAATAACCGTTTTTTCTCTCTCCATACGCCATCCTGTTTTTAAACTCACTATTTCCCCGGATATACGATCGCGGAATCCAACCTGTACCCTTCAATTTTCTTTCTGCCTTCCAGACCGGCCAGCTCCATCAGTACCACGATGCCGACCACCTCGCCGCCCAGCGATTCCACCAGATCGATCATAGCCTTAGTCGTACCTCCGGTGGCGATCAGATCATCCACGATCAACACTTTCTGCCCGGACTTTATAGAATCCTTATGCATCTCTATGGTCGCTGTGCCGTACTCCAATTCATAGTCTATAGACACCGTCTCACAGGGCAGTTTCCCCTTTTTGCGAATCAGTACAAAGGGCTTATGCAGATTGTAAGCGATGGGTGTTCCGAAAATAAATCCTCTGGACTCAGGGCCCGCAATCACATCCACGTCCAGATCCTTCACCAGATCCTGCATGGTCTCAATGGCAAGGTGCAGACCTTCCGCATCCTGCAGCACGCTTGTCACGTCACGGAAAATAATACCTTCCTCCGGAAAATCAGGTATACTTCTCACATATTCTTCCAGCTTTTTCATCTATATATTCCTCCCGTTTTTCTAAACAAAACTATGTACAGCAAAACTATGTCTACTATTATATGCTTTTTCCGCCATTTCGTCAAAGAGAGAATTGACAAATTTCCGTTTCTCCTTTATAATATACCCCACAGGGGTATATGGAGGTAGCTATGAACCAAGAACAAAACCAGACAGAGGAACATCTTCTCTGCAGCGAGTGCTCTCTGAAACATAAACACAGGGATGAAAAAGAATACCGTGACCTGATCCACCGCCTGAACCGCATCGAGGGACAGGTGCGGGGCATCCGAGGCATGGTGGAACAGGAGCGTTACTGCGTGGATATCATCACACAGGTCAGCGCCGTCACTTCCGCCCTCAACTCCTTCAACAAATCACTGCTCTCCCAGCATATTAAAACCTGTGTCGCAGATAATATCAGAGAAGGCAATGACAACGTTGTGGACGAACTGTGCGAAACATTGAGGAAACTGATGAAATAGACCGCTTCCCGTCTGACATCATGATAAGAGGTAAAAAATATGAAAAAAGAAAAATTTGCAGTGACAGGCATGACCTGCTCCGCCTGCTCTTCCCGTGTGGAAAAATGCGTTTCCTCTCTGGACGGCATAAGCATCTGCGACGTCAATCTGCTCACCGGCAGTATGCAGACCGCCTATGACGAGTCCAAATTAAATGCAGCGGATATCATAGCCGCCGTGGAGAAAGCGGGTTACGGCGTCTCTTCTTTGACGCCTGCATCCGACACGGGCAATACCGGCTCTCCCGCCGGGAATTCCCTGCAGGAAACCATGCTGAAAGCAAGAAAAGAGATGAAAAACCGTTTGGTTTTCTCCTTTCTGTTCCTGATCCCGCTTATGTATGTATCGATGTACCATATGTTTTACGAATGGTTTCATCTGCCCATACCGGGCTTCATCCTGCGGGCATTCCACGGCCCGGAGAACGCGGTGACATTTGCTTTTACACAGTTTTTGCTTTTGCTGCCGATCCTGTATTTAAACCAAAACTACTTTATCCACGGTTTTAAAAATCTGTTCCGGAGAAGTCCCAACATGGATTCTCTGGTGGCGGTGGGCTCCGCCGCCGCTGTGGTCTACGGCGTGTTTGTCATCTTCCGGCTCAGCCACGGACTGGGATATCAGGATATGGAACTGATACATCGGTACGGCATGGAAATATACTTTGAATCCGCGGGCACGATCCTCACGTTGATCACCCTCGGCAAGTATCTGGAGAGCCGTTCCAAGGCGCAGACCGGCAAAGCCATAGAAAAGCTGGTGAACCTCGCCCCCAAAACCGCCCTGCTTTTGACCCCCGACGGCGGCGAGCGGGAGATTCCCGCCGACGAAGTGAAAGAGGGAGACATCGTCATCTTAAAACCCGGCGCTTATGTGCCCGTGGACGGCGTTATCGTCTCAGGCTTTTCCTCTTTGGACGAATCCGCCATCACCGGTGAGAGCATTCCGGTAGAAAAAACCACGGGCGACACGGTGATCTCCGCTTCCCTCAACAAAAACGGTTCTTTCCGGATGAGGGCGGTGAAAACCGGAGAAAACACGACGATCAACCAGATCATCCGTCTTGTGGAGGAGGCCAGCTCATCCAAGGCGCCCATCGCCAAACTGGCGGATAAGATCGCCGGCATCTTCGTACCTGCGGTGATGTGTATCGCGCTTTTAGCCTTCGCAGCATGGATGTTCAGCGGAGCAGGGTTTGAGTTCTCCCTGTCCATCGGCATTTCCGTGCTGGTGATCTCCTGTCCCTGCGCCCTCGGTCTTGCCACTCCCGTGGCGATCATGGTGGGGACCGGCAAAGGGGCGGAAAACGGCATTCTGATCAAGTCCGGTGAAGCCCTTGAGACCGCTCACTCTATCGACACGGTGGTCCTCGACAAAACAGGCACGATCACCAACGGAAAACCGGAAGTTACGGATGTGCTGCCCTTTGATCTTTCCGAGAGGGAGCTGCTTTCCGTGGCCGTGATGTTGGAAAAACAAAGCGAGCACCCCCTTGCGGAAGCAATTTTGACCTACGCTCCGGAGGATATTCAGGCTTTGTCTGCGGAAAGCTTCGAGGCTCTCTTTGGTCTCGGCGTCCGCTGCACTTATCGGAGTGATCTCTACTTTGCCGGAAATAAAAGACTGCTGCAAGAAGAAGGCTTCGATCTCGCCGCCATCGAGGAGGACTTCACCAGACTTTCCGAGGAGGGAAAAACGGTGCTGCTCTTTGCCAAAAAAGCCTCGGACGGCGCCTCCTGTCAGATCCTCGGCATGATCGCCGTGGCCGATGTGGAAAAAGCATCCAGTCTTGAAGCCATCAGACAGTTTGAAGAACTCGGCATCGATGTGGTCATGCTCACCGGCGACAACGAAAAGACCGCTGCAGCCATCGGAAAGCGGCTCCACATCAAACATGTGATTGCACAGGTGCTGCCCAACCAGAAAGAGGAAAAAATCAAAGAGCTGATGGCGGACGGTCATAAAGTGGCGATGATCGGGGACGGCATCAACGATGCGCCCGCCCTTGCCAGAGCTGACGTGGGGATCGCCATCGGCGCAGGAACAGATGTAGCGATAGAAAGCGCGGACGCGGTACTGATCAAAAACGATCTGATGGATGCCGTCAATGCCATCCGGCTCAGCAAATCCGTCATACGCAATATAAAAGAAAACCTGTTCTGGGCATTCTTTTATAACAGTATCGGTATTCCCCTTGCGGCGGGCGTGCTGTATCCGGCTTTCGGGTTAAAATTAAATCCCATGTTCGGCGCGGCGGCCATGAGTCTTAGCAGTATCTGCGTTGTCTTCAACGCGCTGCGGCTGCGGTTATTCAAGCCGCTGCGGACGGATATACCGTCAACAACAAATTTATCGGAAAAAGGAGAAAAAACTATGAAAGAACTGACCCTGTCTATTGAAGGCATGATGTGCATGCACTGCCAGAAACACACCTTGGATGCTCTGAACGCCATCGAGGGCGTCACCGCCGAAGTAAATCTGGAGGAAAAGAAAGCTTATGTAAAGACCGACAGAGAAATCGCAGACGACGTACTCAAAAAAGCCGTCGCCGACGCAGGATATGAAGTAACAGAAATTATGCGCGGATAATATCTTTTTTCCTCTTCCCGCATATAATAGAATAAGAACTTTTTCGGGGAGGCTTCCATGAAAACCGTCGCAATCATCGGAACGCCCGCTCTGCACAAAAACTATAAAGCCGCTCTGGAAAATGCGGGCTGTAAAGCAGTTATCTTTCCGGATTCTTCCTATGTAAAAAAGCATGCGGAAGTCTATGACGGCCTGCTTCTGCCCGGCGGAGGCGACGTGTTTTCCTCCCTCTCCGAATACAAGGCCCTTCCCGAAAATACTCTTTCGCGCTGCAAAGAGCGCGATGGCCGCGCCGGCCGTTTTGACGATTTTCACCTTACGCTCGAGCAGCTTCTTGCGCTGCACCTGTTTTATGAGCAAAAAAAACCTGTCTTTGGCATCTGCAAAGGCATGCAGCTCATCAACCTCTACTTTCAGGGCACCATCAAAGAAGTATCCAACCGAAACTGCCACCGGAGAGCCGGCTCAGACACAATGCACCCCGCCGATAATCTGCCCGGCGGTTTCCTGCACGCCTTGTTCGGACCTCATATGCTCGTCAACAGCAATCACCATCAATGCATTGACTTGTCAGGTCAAAACCTGCAGGTCATTCAACATGCCGCTGACAAAACGGCGGAAGCTATCTCCCATCTCTCCGCTCCGATCTTCGGAACACAATGGCATCCCGAGAGAATGCCTGCCCTTTCCCGTCAGGATACTTCACTGCTGTTTCGCTATTTTGTTTCGTTCCTTTGATCCTCCGCATAAGGATATTCATATTCAAAGGAAGCCCTGTCCGTCTCAAATGCAAACAGCGGCCTGCCATTTTTGCAGAATCGGTAGAAAGCCGGACAGGATGTGCCTTCGCGGATCGTCCTCACCATGGCGCCATCCGCCGGAGCCTTGAGCGGACGTCCGGACGCCTCCAACAGCCGCGCCTCCAGCTCCAGATCCCCCTGTGTGATCCGGACCGTTCTATTTTGGATCCGACGGGCCCTCGCTCCCAGATAAGTGGCGATTCTGTATTCTTTCCCCCGCCACAGTACCACCCCTATTATACCGGTAAAGCGAATGCCCGCCATAGGAATATCCGCCACTGACAGCATGACGGCCCCCTCCGGAAAGAAGCATTGCGTCCACAGATACTCCTTAGGAAAGGACCGTCCCCTGTCTCCCTCCCAGTACCCCGAGGCATTCTGAAAGGAATATTTTTGGTTGCCTATCCGCACCGTTCCCGTGACCGAATGCCGCATACTCCAAACACTGTGACGGCATTCCATGAAGGGTACAAACGCAAACGGCCCCATAATGTCATATTTCAACGGAAGAAGCGGACCAAAATCCAGTTCTCCGCTGACAGTCAGCTTCGGTGTCCGGATCCCCAGATGAATCCCCTTTTCACCGAACCGATTTTCCCCTATAGAAATAGTTTTTCCACTCCGCTTGAACAGATCTCCGGAGAGCGTAACCGCCCAGACATCGTGATCCGTAATAATCTGAATGGAACAGGTGCGCTCGCTTCCCGCGCTGTGAACGGCAGGTATCACCGCCAAAGTCTCTGTGTCGGACTGGCATTTCAGATACCAGCCGTAAAATGAATGAACCATATGCCATCTCCATGAAAAATAATGATTATTTTTCCACAAATGCCGCGGTTCTATACATCTGCATTCCATGAAAATGTGATGGTCCGGACCTATTTTAACCGATACTGCTTGTTACGCCGTTCTGCATTCCCGCCTCATAGCAAAATATCCGATGAGTACCGTCCACACATAAGCGCAGGTTTTTGGTATCATCAGCATCCCGATCATGGGTATGGCATCCGCCCACAGTACTACCGGGATGTAAAAGCCAAAACTCAGCACAATAGTCAGCCACATCCAGCGAAACGCCTTATCCCCTTGCTTCTTTGCGCTACGGTAAAACAGCACGATCACCACAATCCCCAGCAGGGCAAAAGGGATGTTGCGGCAGATCCCCCAAAAAAGAGGAGCTTCCGCGCTGAGCCACTGATTCTGGGGCATCATGCACAGCGCGATCCGCACACCGGCCAGACCGTACACGACGGCCGTAAGACCGCCCTGTCCGTTGATCTTATACCGCTGACGCCAGACATAATAGAGCAGCACATAAAAAATCGTCATGGTGACCGATGTGATCCACTTTCCGATACCTAAGGAAACAGTGTAATTTTCCAGACCGCTTGTGCACAGAGCAAGAGCGCGCGGAACCAGATGGAACGAGTCTCCCGCTCCCAACACAACTGCCATCCATCCAAACAGACGGAATTGTCGGTCTCCTCTGCTGCCCCGGATCATCAAGATCCCGATGGTAATGACAGAAATCAGATATACCGAATCAAACAAGGTTTCTACGATTGCCTGCATAACTCATTCTCCTCTATTTTCTCCTTTATTTTGGCATCCTGCATTAGAGCCTACTCTCGCTTTTTCCCAAGCACCTTCACGCATATAACAAGCGCGATTGCACTGGCAATGAGAAATCCTGCTAAAAAAATTGACGGATTTGCTACCCACTCCCAAAAGTGAAAATGCCCAATGAAATACATAGCAAAAAATACCAGATATACTGCTATCGAATACATAATACAGCTAAAAACCTGCCGCCGTTTATGTTCCCTGTCAATCAGCATCTGCTGCTGCTTTTCCAACATTTCCGTTTTCACTGACAGGTCGTCTATTTCCGATGACTTTAGCAGATAATCAGTCGTGACATTAAAAACCGCGCTCATTGCCACTATTTTTTCCAGTTCCGGAGTGGCCTGCCCACTTTCCCATTTTGAAACGGACTGCCTTGAAACATCAAGTTTCTCGGCAAGCTGCTCCTGTGTCATGTCATTTGCTTTCCGCAATGTTAATAGTTTTTCTGAAAAATCCATAATATCCTGACCTCCTTATTTTTTGATATCCAAACAATATCAAAAGCCCGAGTTGCGTTCCATACAGCCTCCTGTACACCTGCGCAACCGATGGTAGAAATCCGAGATCAATGTCGCCCATTTTACATCATGGTATCATCACGCAAAGCATCTGCCGGATTGACTTTAAGTATCTTTCTCCCGCCGAGGTAATATGCCAATGCCACAAACGCGAAGACGAACAGGACAAACATAAGAATCGGCACTGCCGGAGCTGCCTTGATAAATTCCATAGGATCTAAATAACTTGCCTTTATCATAAATACCACAGCCGCTATTGTCAATGCCAATGTGACAAGCACCGGACGTCCGACCAACACCAAAGCTTCCATGCAGAACATTTTCCGTATCCCTCCCGGGGTAAGCCCAACAGACATATATCGTGCAAATTCCCGCTTTCTTTGACGCAGGAAACCCAAAGTATGGGAAAACACATGCGCAATCCCGATGATCGCAAGCAGAGCGCAGAACGCGCCTGATATCAGCTCATACCCCTTTATCATTTTATCATTGTCTTCTCTTTCCTGGATGCGGTTCTCGCTTTCCATTTCATATTCCGGACTGATCATCCTCCCTATTTCATCTTCCAAAGCATTCCATGTATCCGCCTTCGCCCTGTCGTCCGCCAGCACCCGGACATAAGTATCCTGCCCTGCCCCGCCTATCTGCCCTTCGATTTCCTTCCACAGAGACAGAGGAAGAAACTGTACCAGAGGACAGCCGGACTTTCCGTATTCTTCCCGCAGAAGCGGATATTTCCGGGTACAGGCCAGCACCGGAATCTCGACCGTGTCTTTGGACCCTTTATCCCCCTTTTCAGCGCTGCTGCCCAAAACAACTGCTTCCATATCATCTTTCACGTAGGGAATGTATTCCGGGTAACGAAAGTTGCTGTTGACGCTGTCCCATAACCGATTTAGGACAATCGTCCCGTCAAGTCGGGGATCTATCCCTATCTGTCCGCAGAATTCACCGAAACTCTCATCGTCCAATATAAAAATGGGGGCTTCTATCCAAAATAGATCCTCCTCATAAAATGCCAAATCCTCCGAAACTGCTTCCAAACCGCCAAGTGCCAGCAGTTCCTGACTTTGTGCCTGTTTCGGCAACATACATGCCGACTCTGCCTTTTGATAGACGACGCTGCTTTCCACTCCGGAGAGTCCTCTAAGTTCCTCCGCCAACGCAAAATCCGCTATGTTTGTATCTCTCACAGTTACCATAACATCCCATGCATTCTGATATTTTTCAAAATAGGTATGGTTTGTGCTGATAGCGGAGAGCGTCCAAAAGCACTGCATTGTCATAAACGCAAAGAATGCGAGCGTTAATGACAAAGATGTGGTGCGCAGAGCCTTTTTCTGCGCCTTTAACGCATTCCCGGCCAGTTCCCCCTCCATTCCGAAAAGCGCAGACAAAATAGGGGACTGCTTTTTAAGCGGAAACCCAAACTTCCGTTTTTTAGGCTGCAATTCGTCCGTACCCCGGATTGCTTCAAGGGGAGTCAGCCTGCTCAGTTTTCTCGCCGGAAGCCATGCGGAAACAAGCACTGTAAAAACAGATAAGAAAAGCACAAGTATCACAATAACCGGATGACAGCCAAAGGACACCTGCCGTCCTAACGCAAGATCCGCTGCAAAGGCGCTCATTCCCCAAACCGTACAAAAGCTGAAAACAATCCCCAACAAAATCCCGGCCATGATTGGTGCAGCAGATACAAAGAGCGCTTCCTGCACGAGACATGTCCGAATCTGTCTTGGCGTAGCCCCGATGCTTGAAAAAATTCCAAACTGGTGCACCCTGTTGTTCATAGATACGGCAAATGAATTATGGATCACCAGTATCAAAGAAACGCACACGATCACCACTATCGCCAGATACGCCGGCATCAGTAATCTCGGCATATCGTCACCCGGAATACGGACAAAGTACAAAGATAAGAGCTGATAATTATAGGAGACCGCCTCTTCCGCCAGTCCCAGAATATCTGCGAGGGCGGACATATCCTGATAGACCGTCCTTTTGTTATAAAAACAGACCTCAACCACGATTCCCTGTTCTCCGGACAGTTCCTCATTGACTGCCGCCCTTTCCACGTTGGCAAAATGATTGATAACGGCCAGATCGTCCTCTTTCATGTCCCCGGTAATGCGGCCATGCCAACTGCCATCTTCCAATTTTGTCCCTTCCACGCTGTCCAGCCAGAAATTATAAAACAGGCAGCAAAGAAAAGAGAGAAACAAAGCGGCAATGAAAGATGCTGCCATAATAGATATCCCGGAAGCCCGGTTATTTTTTATAAAGTCTTTGGAATAATTTTTCCACATACTGCCAATCGCTGTCATGTCCTTTATGACAGCGATCCACCTCCCCTCTTCCCGTCGCTGACGATCCGCCCGTCCTCTATGGTTACGATGCGGTCCGCCTCCAGCGCAATCTTTTCATCATGGGTGATCAACACAATGGTCTGCTTCAGATTGCGGTTCGACAATTTGAGCATATCGATGATCTCTCTTGAATTTTTCTGATCCAGATTTCCGGTGGGTTCGTCTGCCAGAAGAAGGGCCGGACGGTATATCAAAGATCTGGCGATCGCAGCCCGCTGCTGCTGACCTCCCGATAACTGATTCGGGAATGCTTCCAGCTTATCAACAATTCCCAAAGAGCGGACCACCTGTTCAAAATATTCCTGATTTGGGGTTTTCTTATCCAATAACAACGGCATAAGGATATTTTTTCGGATGGTAAGCGTCGGTATCAGATTATAAAACTGATAGATTAAGCCCACCTTCCTGCGTCTGAAAACAGCAGCCTCAGTTTGATTGAGAGCCGCAATATCGGTTCCGTCAATCATGACCTTACCCTCCGTAGGCTTATCCACGGAACCAAGTATGTGCAGCAATGTAGATTTTCCGGAACCGGAAGCTCCCACGATTGCCACAAACTCTCCCTTTTCCACTGACAGATCTATTTTATCCAAAGCTGCAACCGGATTATCTCCGGAGCCGTAGACCTTTTTAATCCCTTCGCATCTTAAAATCTCCATGTTTTCACTTCCTCCCGCCATAAATTGCGTTAAATTCTATTATAGCAAAGTTAAGTGACAACTCAGTGACTGTAAAAACGGATTTCAAAACACGCCCCGGCATTTATGAGATTCCTCGCCGTAATGGTTCCGTTTTGCGCTTCTATGATCGCCTTAGAAATCGCCAGACCGATCCCTATGCCGTCTCCTTTCATCTTCCGTCCTCGATAAAACCGTTCAAATAGGTGCGGGATGTCCTCTTTCGCAAATCCGGATCCCGTATCCCAAATCTTGATTTGTGTATACAGCGGATTCTGTTCGTAGGAGCAGTGGACGGTTCCTCCGGACGGCGTATGTTCCATGCAGTCTTTCAAAACATTCATGAGCGCCTCCATTGTCCACTCTATATCAGCGCAAAAAAACATTTCCCCCGACTCCGGTATATCGACAGAGACATCTGTCCTTAAAAACATTTCCTGCAGATTATCCGCCGCAAGCATGAGAACCGTGAAAACATCAACATCCTCCTGTTTTAAGGACAAAGTCCCGGCGTCAATGCGCGACAACAAAAGCAGCGCTTCTTCAAAGTTTGCCAAACGGGAAAGCTGCCTGTGCATTTGTTCCAAATGCTTTTGTGATTGGTTTTCCTGCATCATCTGCATAGATAAAGAAATAGAAGTGACAGAAGTTTTGATCTGGTGCGCTATATTATAGAGGTTTTCCGCAAAATTATTTTTTGCTTTCAGAGCCGCCTCCCTTGTCTGGCGCAATTCGGTCACTGTTTTATAGATTTCATCCTGCAATTTAGAAAATGCATCTTCGCCCTCTTGAAGCAGGACTCCACCGCCCCCTGTGTTTACCTTTTCCAAATATTCTGTCAGCATTTTTATGCGCATGTTCTCCTTTTGCCGCCAAAGCAAACATGCAATAAGAAATAAAAGCGCCCCTGACAAAATACCGGAAACCGAAAAAAATATACGGTACTGTCCGGTCGTCTTCCAAAACTCCGACGGCTTGTAGCCATATGTCAAAATAATATTTTCTTCCGGCAGGCAGGTCGGTCCATATTTATATTCTTTTATTGCCTCCATTATTGCCTGCTCTGCTTCCGGCTGTTTTTCTATGATTTTCCCGCAGATCTCACCCAACGCCTGCATATGTGCACGGTTATAATAATTTGGCAAAAGCATCGTGGTGGTTGAGACCGCAAGCAGACTTACAGATAAAACAAGCGCTGTCAAAATCACAATATTTTTTCTCCCCGTCATTCCGGTTCCTCCATTCGATACCCTACGCTCCTGACTGTTTTCAGACAGACCGGCTGATGCAGCTTTTCCCGGAGGCGTTTCATGGCAACAGTGAGCGTATTGTCATTCACGTAGTTCCCGCTGCTGTCCCATATTTCTTCCAATAATGCTCTCCTTGTGACCGTCATTCCTTTGTTCTGCAAAAGATACAAAAGCAGCTGATATTCTGACGGGCTTAAACTGATTTCCTCCGCACCGTGATGAACCGACATTTTTTTCACGTCGAGGGATATGGGCCCACAGGATAGGTATTGTTTTGAGACGTCTCCGGTCCTCCGCAGCAGTGCTTTGATGCGCGAAAGCAAAACATCTAATTCAAACGGTTTTACCACATAATCATCCGCACCGTTCTCGAATCCGGAAACAATATCGCAAGAGTCGCCGCGGACCGTAAGAAAAATAACCGGCAGTTCCTTCCATCTTGAGCGAATCCACTGTACAAGCTGATTTCCGTTCCCATCCGGCATATTCCAATCTACCAAAACGATCGCAGGACGCATGCCCTTCAATGCCTCTTTTGCACCGCTGATCGTGGGAAAGACCGAAACCCTATAGCCCCGCTGCCCAAGAAAATCTTTAACTGTCCGGGATATCATTTTATCATCTTCCACGTAGTAAATGTCACTCATTCCTCTGCCCCGCTTCCTATCACATACCCATTCCTATTATACCTTTTCAAAAATAATTTGCAAATCAAAAACCCTTCCGGATCATCCTCATAAAAGCGGCATCGCGGTCCGGCAGTTATTTTTTGCATAGAAAAGGAGCTGCGCACTAATCACTCAGCGCGACAGCCCCTCTCTAAAATTGATTATAAATAAATTCCGGTGCTGTAGATAAATCTGCATTCAATAGATGAATAAAAATGGCTATTAGCATCATACCCATAATTATACCTTTTACTATGTAATTGGATTTCATGTTTTTACAGACTTCCCTGATAGAATTTATAAACTGCTTCATCTAAATATACCCATCCTTTCCACCCCAAATGCATAGTATCTTTGAGAAAATACGGTTCATATTCTTTATCCGAAAAATCTGCCATTTTAACATCATATTTACTGCAAATATCACGTATCTTCTGATAATATCCTTCCCTATCTTCTTTTGGAAATCCAATCCAATCATACCATAAACCATTTACAGGTATATTGATAATGAGCGGCTCTATATTGGTCTCTTTGCAAATATCCAAGAAAAGGCAAAGATCTTCATATTGAGGCGAGTCGAGATAACTGCTTTCTAATGCGGTATTCTGCATTGACTCCAATACATCTTTGACATACGTGTCATAATATTCATCGTAAATATAAAATTCGTTATTTGTACAAGCCTCTTTGCCCGCATTTTCAGCTGATGACATTATTTTTTCAAAGTCTATTTCTTTTACTTTAACCGGCTCCTGCGGCTGTAAAGCAATGTCGTTACTTTCTTTCACTAACGCTACTAAGTGTTTTACACGCATAAAAGAGTCATAAACCATCAATTTAATCCGATTAACCGGATTCAGTGAATTGTTTAAATATACAGTTTCATATTCTTCCACCCTTTCTAATTGCTTAGGATCAGAAGCCAATAATGTTTTTACCCTCTCAGTGACTTTTTGCTTTGTCTCCTTTGTAATACTGTTATTTTTTAGAAACCGGACATATGCTCTTTCAGAAAATCTACTGGCATATGCCTCTGATACCAGATCTTCATTCCGAAACCACTGAGGAGACAAAATTAAAACAACTTTTCGTTTTGGTATGTCATCTGACATAGCCCCTAAATTAATTGCATGATGCAAACTTTCCATGGATCCCCGCCCGATCAAAACCATGTTAAAGTCAGATGCTCCATTATGAAATAGAGAAGATGGAAATCCTATTTCATCTCTGGCCGACAACTCTGATGAGCCAAACACAGGAATTGATTCTTCCGCAAATATTTCTTTCATTGCCCATAGGCATGAATTGCGAGTATCCGTATTATAATATGTCAGCATTTGAGCCCGATCGGAAATGATCCGTTGACACCCCGAAATTACACCCAAACATACACAAATAAATAAAACGAATGCAATCATGCAGGAAAGTGGTTTTTTCATCATGAAACCCTCAGCTTAATCAGATCAATAATCTTTTGAGGTGTATCTATATCGGCTCTGGATACTTCAGAAGGTGCAATGACGACACCGAATTTATCCTCGATACCAAACAGCAACTCTGCAAATGCAATGGAGTCCAATAACCCTGTTTCAAATAATTCTACCTCTGTATTTTCCTTTACTACATCATCTTCACAGATTTCCGCAAGCATCTCTAAAATTTTTTCTTCCATCAATATATTCCCTCCTACTACAATGTATTTATGGTTAATATCCCTTACAGCCAGTAAGGAATTATCCA
>CAJTNC010000007.1:29771-145214 GCA_910577955.1 uncultured Lachnospiraceae bacterium | reverse complement strand
TCTACATTTATCCGGAACAGAACCTTCGCGCTTATCCCGGAACAATCCGTGGCACCCGAGAATGGGATTCCACCTACAAAGTCAGAGTAAATGTTGAAAAATCCATCAACCACTTCAAAGACAGTTTTTGTGTTGCCGGTCGTAAAACCCAGAATGAGAAGACGCTTCTTGCCGACCTGCTTCTCGCCGGGATTACCCAGCTTATCACTGTAATGGTGGCTGACAAACTGCACATGCATCAATATATCCGCAGTCTAAAACCTCTGATCGCATAACCTCACATACCACTTGCCATTTCGCAGGCAGATGTCCCTATCTGCTTTATTTTCATGTCTTAAAATCCGGTTACCCACATCCGCCACCTGAAAATCCGGCATGACCGGATTTTTTCCCTGTTGGAATTAAGATTGCGAACTTGTTTCGCAATTACCTAATCAATATTCACAACGTAAATTCCAGCGCCTCCAATATAGCCGATAACTATATGGACGGCAAAAGTCGGCTGGCGGAGATCAGCCAGTCTTCCATGAATATCCATAAAATGGCTTTGAGCCATATCGTTGCGACAGATTATGATACGATGATCGTGCTTGTGAAACAGATCAAAGAGGAAGAAGCCCTTCTGGATCATATGCTTGCGGAATATGAATACCATATTATATCAAATGATCAGGTGCAGTATGAATCACTGTTATCCGACTATGCCTCATTCAAACATGCACTGGTCCGTCTGGTCTGTGCCAGCGCAAGTCATAAGACTCAGGATGCTTACGCACTTGCCAACGGAGATGTCGCATCCTATGCCGAGGCGATGGAACGTGATATAGACGCCCTGAATACTTCCATCAGCGAGCAGACAGCCAAGGCGAGAACGCGTCTGACCGTTGTGTATATTATATCTCTGGTAGTCGCTGCCGCCGCAGTTATCGCCTGTATCTCACTGGTTTTTACGGATCTGAAGCTTATCACCAACAATGTTGTGGTTCCGATCAAAAATATCCTGAATATGATTCAGGACAGCTCCGGACGCATCAACAACATGACCGAAGAAGTTTTAAACAGCACCCGGGCATCCGGAGAAAACGCGGAAGGCCTCTCTGCCCTTGCCCAGCAGCTCTCCGTAACCATTCAGGAAGTGGCAGGCAATGTATCAACCATCAATGACAACGCAAAATGTGTGTCGCAGGATGTTCAAAACATTGCGGAAGAATGCGGTTCAATTACCGACTATACCATTCAGATGAACGCCCGCGCGGACGCTATGCAGCAGTCCGCTCAAAACAGTGCGGATACTGCCCGTTCCAAAGCGGAAGAAATTCTGCGCACCCTGAATGATGCCATCGAAAAAAGCAGGAGCGTGGATCAGATTGAGACTCTTACGGGGGAAATACTTTCCATCGCCAATCAGACCAGACTGATATCCCTGAACGCCTCGATAGAAGCCGCCAATGCAGGGGACGCCGGCAGAGGGTTTTCGGTTGTAGCCGAGGAGGTGAGCGCCCTTGCCGCCTCCAGCAAGGAAACCGCCAGCCGGATACAGGCGATCAACAGCGGCGTCACATCCGCCGTATATAACCTTGCGGAAAATGCACAGTATTTGATCGATTATATGAATCAATCCGTTCTTACCGAGTTTCAGGCGTTTATACAGTCCGGCAGCCATTATAAAGAAGATGCTGCCTATATCCGCCGTGCCATGGATGAATTTAAAGAACAGACGGAAAGCTTAAAAGGCTCCATGTCCGGCATTGCGGATTCCATCGAGACTATCACAAACGCAATTGATGAGGGCGCGGGCGGCATTATCGGTGTGGCCGACAATACCAGAAGCCTTGTCAGCGAGATGGAGGATATCACACAGCGCATGGGTGTCAATCAGCAAGTTGTGAAAGAACTTGAAAATGAGACAAAGGTATTTGATAATCTGTAATAAGGATATTCAAAATAACCGGTGTTTTAACCTGAAAATTTTTCATATGATACAGTTCATAAGAACGGGTGTCCGCAAGGGAGAGTAGGGAAGGCGCCTCCTCCCTGCCGGCACTTTCTGATCCGCTCTGTAATGATGCAGATCATTACAGGGACGATTTCTGACATTCATAAAATTTCCAAATGTCATCGCGGCGCATTGAACACTGCAAAATTTGTATTGGGGAGAAGTGATATGAAAAAGAAGAAAACAGGCATTATTCTATACGCTGCTGCTGCCCTTTGTCTGACGGCGGCCACCGCGGCAATCATGATATCGAGGCAAAATCCCCTTGCGAAGGGACTCATGGGACTGGCAGAGGAAATAACGGTACTGCAGGGGGAACTGGGGGAACATTTTTTCGCGGATATTTTGAATCAGGTTGGGAATGAAAGCGTGCAGGCGGAATATTCCCTGAATATCGGCGGAATGGAAGTCCTTAAAAATATCACGGTCGGACTGGACGGAGAATTGGAACGAGACATGGAACAAGAGCTTTTTCGTGCGGAAACAGTGTTGTCTGTGGCAAACGTGGAACTCGCTGAACCGTCATTTTTCGGAACGGCGAAGAGGCTGTATGTGCAGGTTCCTTCCGTCTGGGAGGGTAGCGTTGTTCTGGATGCGGATGATATAGACGGACAGTGGAATACTTCCGCCGTAAGAGGTCAGCTTGCAGGATTGACGGGGTGGGACATGGAAATTGACCGTGAGATAGACGTCGATCTGTTTGAGTCGTTTTATGAGGATCCGTACCGGTTTGAGGATTTTTTTCGGAAAAACGGAGAAAAACTGAAAACGCTCTATAAAAATATGGAAGTGATGAAGGCTGAGAAGGCCCGGAAGAGAGGGCTTCTTTCTGCCGCACAGGCGGAAAGCCTAAAAAATCATATGTTGGAGGACGAGGAGGGAAATCGGATCCGGACGACCTGCTATCTGGTCATTTTGCCTGAAAAAGAGATGAAAGAGATATTTGGGGACATAAGGGGAGACATAAAGCTATGCGTGTATTTAGATGCTGACAAACGGATCGTCAGGATAGGTACGCTGCCGGAGGAAGTCCTTGAGACGGAGTTTTGGAGCGGAGAAGCGGCTGTTGACCTGACGGGGACGGAGGCTGTCACAGACAGGGTGACGCTTGAGCTGACAGGGCAGGCGGATATTTCTGAGGTGTGTGGGGCGCTGTCAGGCGGGGCGGCTGATTTTTTTGCAAAGCCTGAGATAACATGCCGGATCAGTATGGGGAAGGACAAAGAGGCGGCAGGCTCCTTTCGGGTGGAGACGGATATCGCCCTGACAGAGCGGGAAAACGGCAGGGAACTTTCGCTGGAAGGCAGTCTGCGGGGGGAGCGGCTTGAGGGGGGAGCGAAACTCTCTTTAGAAGGCTTTAGGGCGGTGCTTCGATCGCAGGATCGGACCCTTTGCCGTGTGAGAGGGAGGGCGGAGTTTGCGCCTCTTGCAAAGGCAGTGGAGTCCCCCTCCGGAAAAGAGCACAGGCTTACGGAGATGAGGGAACCGGAGGGAGCGCTGTTTCTCGCGGAATGCATGAAGAATATCTACGAAAATTACAGCGGGTATTTGAAGCTTCTGTCATAAAGTATTAACAGAAAGCTTACGGATTTTTAGTTGAATACCCTGCTGTTTTCTGCTATAATGTTTTAATTGACATGCGCTCATATGTTTTGGGGGCGTTGCTTGATAGACGGAGGCAAACATGAATTTGATAGGTAAAGTCTTTGGTACGCACAGCCAGAGAGAATTGAAGCGGATCATACCCATAGTAGACAAGATTGAATCCATGCGGAATGATATGATGGACATGGAGGACGGAGAGCTGAAGGCGAAGACGAAAGAGTTTAAAAAGCGGCTTTCCGAGGGAGAGACTCTGGACGATATTCTGCCGGAGGCGTTTGCCGTCGTCAGGGAAGCGGCCAGACGGGTTTTGAAAATGGAACCCTACAGAGTCCAGTTGATTGGCGGCATCATCCTGCATCAGGGGCGTATCGCAGAGATGCGTACCGGCGAGGGAAAAACTCTTGTGTCCACACTGCCGGCTTATTTAAATGCGCTGGAAGGAAAAGGCGTGCATATCGTGACGGTAAACGATTATCTGGCGAACCGCGATAAAGAGTGGATGGGACAGGTGCACGAATTTCTGGGTCTCACGGTGGGCGTTGTTCTGAATCAGATGAAGAACGACGAGAGACGGGAAGCTTACAACTGCGATATCACTTATGTGACAAACAATGAACTGGGCTTTGATTATCTGCGTGACAATATGGTCATCTACAAGGAGCAGCTTGTGCAGAGAAGCCTCCACTACGCGATCATCGACGAAGTGGACTCGGTGCTGATCGACGAGGCCAGAACCCCTCTTATCATTTCCGGCCAGAGCGGAAAGTCCACAAAACTCTACGAAGTCTGCGATGTTTTGGCGAGGCAGATGCAGCGGGGCGCCGACATGGAGGAGATGTCCAAAATGGACTTCATCATGGGCGTGCAGCGGGAGGAGAGCGGCGACTTTATCGTAAACGAAAAGGACAAGGTAGTGGTGCTCACCGAAGCCGGAGTGAAGCGGGTAGAGCAGTTCTTTAATCTGGAGAATCTGGCGGATCCCGAAAATCTGGAGATCCAGCACAATATGGATCTGGCGCTGCGGGCCAACAATCTGATGTTCCGCGATAAGGACTATGTGGTAAAAGATGATCAGGTGCTGATCGTGGACGAATTTACAGGGCGTATCATGCCGGGCAGACGTTATTCCGACGGTCTGCATCAGGCTATTGAGGCGAAGGAACATGTGAAGGTAAAGCGGGAGAGCAAAACTTTAGCGACGATCACATTCCAGAACTTCTTTAATAAATTTGAGAAAAAGTCCGGCATGACCGGTACGGCGCTGACTGAGGAGAAAGAGTTCCGGGATATCTACGGAATGGATGTCATCGAGATCCCGACCAATAAACCTGTAGTCCGCAAGGACCATCAGGACAGCGTTTATAAGACGAAAAAAGAAAAACTTAAAGCAATCTGTGACGCCGTGGAAGAGTGCCATGCGGGAAACCAGCCGGTGCTTGTGGGTACGATCACCATCGAGGCTTCCGAGGAACTCAGCAGTATGCTGCGCAAACGGGGCATTCCCCACAATGTGTTAAACGCAAAGTTCCATGAACAGGAGGCGGAGATCGTGGCGGATGCCGGTCTCCACGGCGCGGTGACTATCGCCACCAACATGGCGGGCCGCGGTACGGATATCAAACTTGACGAGGAGGCGAGGGCCGCAGGCGGCCTGATGATCATCGGTACAGAGCGGCATGAGTCCAGACGTATCGACAACCAGCTTCGCGGACGAAGCGGCCGTCAGGGCGATCCGGGCGCTTCCAGATTTTATATCTCGCTGGAGGACGATCTGATGCGTCTGTTCGGTTCCGAACGGATGATAACGATGTTTAACGCGCTGGGGATTCCCGAGGGGCAGGAGATTGAACACAGCTCTCTGACGAAAGCCATTGAGACCGCCCAGAAGAAGATAGAGGGCAACAACTTCGGCATCAGAAAGAACCTGTTGGAATACGATCAGGTTATGAACGAGCAGCGTGAGATCATCTATGAGGAGAGGCTGCGCGTCTTAAACGGCGAGAGCATGCGCGACGTGATCTACAAGATGATAACCGACATAGCAGAAAATTGCGTGGATATGGCGATCGGCGACGACAACAATGTGGAGAACTGGAATTTTAACGAACTCAACTCCCTGTTGCTGCCGATCATACCGTTACAGCCTGTGAACGCAGAGCGGCTGAGCGGGCGTGGCAGAGACAGCCTGAAACAGCAGTTAAAAGGCGAGGCGGTGAAGCTTTACGAATCGAAGGAGGCGGAGTTCCCCAACCCGGAACAGATCAGGGAACTGGAACGAGTGATCCTGTTAAAGGTCATCGACAGAAAGTGGATGGGCCATATCGATGATATGGATCAGCTCAGACAGGGCGCGGGACTTCAGGCTTACGGCCAGAGAGATCCGCTTGTGGAATACAAGATGGCAGGTTACTCCATGTTTGACGAGATGACTCAGAATATCCGGGAAGATACGGTGAGACTTCTGATGCATGTCAAGGTGGAAGAGAAGGTGGAGCGGGAGCAGGTGGCGAAAGTGACCGGCACGAACAAGGACGAGTCTCTTGCGAAAACGCCGATGAAGAGAACTGCCGCGAAGATATATCCAAACGATCCGTGTCCCTGCGGAAGCGGTAAGAAGTATAAAAACTGTTGTGGAAAGCGATAGGTAACACGGGAACCGCTGCGATTTGCTGCGCAAATTGCACCGTAGCGTAATTTCGCTGTTGCTCAATTACTTAAATAATAAGGTGGTGATTTTGTTAATGGTAGAACTGGATAATATGAAGCAGGAACTCCTTGCTTACGAGACACCCTTGGCAGAAGTGAGGGATTCACTTTAACCTCGCTGACAAGGAGAAGCGGATTGAAGAACTGGATATGGAGATGCAGGCTCCCGGCTTCTGGGACGATCCTGAGATCTCTAACAAAAAAGTGATAGAGTCCAAACGATTAAAGGACGTTGTGGATACGATGAACGGTCTTTCCGGGCAGTTCGATGATATTTTGACGTTGATCGAGATGGGCTACGAGGAGGAAGATGCCTCTCTGATACCGGAGATCGAAGAAGAGCTGCGGTCTTTTATCGGTACCTTTGAGAACGTGCGCATCGGCACGCTGCTTGACGGAGAGTACGACAAGAACAATGCCATTCTCAAGCTGAACGCAGGCGCAGGCGGCACGGAGAGCTGCGATTGGTGCAGTATGCTTTACCGCATGTACACAAGGTGGGCGGAGAAAAAAGGCTATCAGGTCGAAACGTTGGATATGTTGGACGGCGACGAGGCGGGCATTAAATCGGTGACCTTTCAGATCAACGGGGAGAATGCTTACGGCTATCTGAAATCGGAAAAGGGTGTGCACCGTCTGGTGCGTATCTCCCCGTTCAACGCTCAGGGCAAACGGCAGACCTCCTTCGTGTCGTTGGATGTGATGCCGGATATCGAGGAAGATCTGGATATCGAAGTGCGGGATGAGGACATCCGGATAGATACTTACCGAAGCAGCGGCGCCGGCGGACAGCACATCAATAAGACATCCTCGGCTATCCGTATCACCCATTTTCCTACGGGAATCGTAGTGACCTGTCAGAATGAGCGGAGTCAGTTCCAGAACAAGGATAAGGCGATGCAGATGCTGAAAGCGAAGCTTTACATGCTCAAGCAGGAGGAGAACGCGGATAAACTATCGGATATCAGAGGGGATGTCAAAGAGATCGGCTGGGGCAACCAGATCCGTTCCTACGTCATGCAGCCTTATAAGATGGTGAAGGATTTGCGGACCGAGGAGGAGACCGGCAATGTGGACGCTGTCATGGACGGCGCTCTCGATCCTTTCATCAACGCCTATCTGAAATGGATACACAGACCGGTTTAGCCGGACGGAGGGGAGTGTATGAGCCTTTCAAAGAGAGGAGGATTTGCAGCGAGACTGTGGATCTTATGTATCATATGTTCCGTTTTTGCGGGAATCTGCTTTGACAATGTGCGGGCGGATTCCTGTTTGGCGTATCAAAATGCAGGGGAAATGCCGCTTATTTCCGAAGATTCCGATAATTTATGCAATTCATATAATGAGGCGGCGGTGTCTTTGACGCTTCTGGGCGCGGAGAGAGGGATACCGTCGGGGCAGGCTTATGTTCCCGAGGGATCCGTTCAGGGCGGATATGCACTGATGCCTCGGAAAACGACGCAGCGTGCAGGAGCCAGAAACGCCCTGTACAGTGTATTTTTTATACTTGTAAGCGCAATCCTTTTTTCTACGGATTTTTGCAGGCGGAGGACTTTTTTCTCGGACGGTCTGTGCGAGATAATCAGCAACACCGTCATCTTACGTTACATCCATGGACAGGATGGAGAAAAAGCATAACTTTTATATTTCCATGTTAACAGAATAAGCAGAGATATGAGGATGCTCCGAGTGTTTTACTCAGGGGTTGTTTTTCGTATGCGATGATCAGATTAAGAAAAAAATCAAGACGAAATGACAGGAGAGTTATGCTATGAATATTGGATATATGTTGTTTTTTATTTTGGAAGTGTTGGCAGGGGCGCTGTCCAGCCTGTATCTGTTTGTATCACTGTTTTTTGTGATAGGCCAGAAAATATACAGAAAAGTGAAGTACAAAGCTTCTTTGTATGACTGATCTCGGCGGAAACCGCATTGCTTCGATTGTAAATCGACCGGGCAGTGCGGTTTTTTATAGGGCGGCGAAGTTTTATCAATAAGATTGCCAACGGAATGATTGTCGGGTATAATCAAATATAGTTTGAGGGGCCGCCGCAGGGAAGCGGGGGCTGTGGATCATGATGAAGTGACGGGAGAGAAAATGAAAGATAACGTTAAAAATATGATTATGCTGGCGGGCATTGCGTTGATGGTCTTTTTGAGTTTTCACATCTGGTTCAGATATGAAACGGACTACAAGATCATGTTTATAGAGCGGGTGGAATCACAGGACGGCCGGACGGCGGTCATCTTCCAGATGCGGGGAGAACCGGGAAAATCCTTTTTTGCTGATGGGGGTCAGACAGAGCCCACAAAGGGGAGAGTTATTGTAAAGAGAGATGGGGAAGAGATAAGGACGGAGGATTTTTCGGTCTTAAATAATGAGGTGGCCCTGCGGGAAGAAAACTGGGATGTGGAATTTTATTCGGCGGGCGTGGAGATCGCGTTGTATCACATTCCGTTGTCCGAGACGGCCGGAGAAGAGGATCCGGAAAACAGGGAAAGCGGCGTTGTGCGGGAGGAAGCGGAAAGGATTCGCGTCTGCTACGATAATGCCGGGTTTAGCGGTTACAGCGAGGAGGAGATCATCTCGGAGATCACGGCCCGCTATGATGGTCGGGCGTCCTATTTGAGAACAGAAAACGGCAGATATTATTTTCAGGCGGACGGGTTTGAATTTTCGGCGGCCGATGATTTCTACATGTCGGACGATTATGAGGAGGCGTATTTCGGTTTTTTGGCCAGAGAATTCTCCTATGATCACAACAGGATCACAGAGTTTGAGAAGGAACTGAATGAACAGGGACAGGCCGTCTACACTCCTGTCGTGGGGTTTCACGGCAGGCAGGCGGGGGAGGCGGAAGCCTTCAGCAATGCTTGCTGCGATCTGGTGGAGGAATTGCAGGAAATTGTCGGATTTGACCGGATCGGCTATTTCGAGGGTGAGGAAAGGTGCTATTTTGATCTTGCCCCATATCTTGAGGGCGGCAGAATGGAATTGTACAATGCGCTGTATCTGGCCATCGAGGAGGATTCGATGGAGGTTTGGAAAAACGAAAATGAGCCGGAGAAAGCGCCGGAGGCTGAGGAGGAGATGCCTGAAGTCTGGAAAAACTACGATGCGGACTGCTTTTACACCAAAAAGGACGGGACGCAGCTTCGCATGGTGGGAGTTGACCGGGCGGCGGGCAGCAGTTTTTATGTGTTGTTGGAAGCAAAAAACGGTGTGAGCGTTTCGGTGGTAAACCGGGATCCTTATCTCGGTCACGGCGGCGGCGCGATGTGGATCGATTTTTTAGAAGATGAAAAGATAGGTTTTTCTTGTCTTTCCTACAGTGGAGGAAATCTGGGATCGCTTTATCGGACGCAGGACGGCGGAAAAAGTTTTGAGGAGATCACATGGCCCTCCGCCAACAGAAAACTGCCGGACGGCAGTCTGTACAATCCTTTTGTCATGCCGGACAGAGTGTGGGAGGAAGAGGGAAAGCTCAAGATGTTAGTGGGACAGGGGCCGAATGGGGATTACTATGAGGACAGCGTCTGGGTCTACGGGCTGTATGAATCGGAAGATATGGGGCGAAATTGGAGTTATATCGGAACAAAAGAGGGAAAAGATACGAGGGAGTAGCAAACAGGGAGGGATATGATAATGAAAAAAGAACGGGTACTTTATCTTGATTTGATCCGTGTTATCGGATTTTTGGTGATCACGGCTTATCATTTTGCTTCGGCAGTCGGCGCTAACGGCATAGAAGCCGCTCATATCGATCTGTATGTCGGGTTTAACAGTTTTCGCTGGGGGCCTATTGCGTTAGCTTGTTTCTTCATGGTGTCCGGAGCGGCGCTTATCATGAATTATGAGGAGAAACTGGATATAAAAGAGTTCTACAAAAAAAGATTTCTGGGTATATTTCCGTTATTCTGGCTGGCCTATCTGTTTGCTTTTCTGGTTTATTTTTACCGTATGAAAGGGATGCCGGAAGCGCCTAAGATCACGTTTTTGTTTACGATCATCGGCATGGATAAGTACATGGAAGAATTTATGTGTACCTTTGGGTTGGTGGGCGAATGGTTTATGGGGGCGATCATCATCCTCTATCTTCTTTTTCCGCTGTACCGCTTCATCATGTTAAAAAATAAATATATTCTGCCTGTGATCCTTTTGGGGGCGACGCTTTTTCTTTCCTACAACAATGTGTTTCCGCTGAACTTTGATAAAAATCCTATCGTGTGCAGTATGTATTTTGTGATCGGGATGCTGCTTGAGATGCTCAGAAAAGGCAAAAATCAAAAAGCTGTCGTCATTGGAAGACGGATCGCCGCCGCAGTAGGGGTGGGGGTGTATATTGTGGTGTATATGGTAGAAAGAGTAAACCACAGTATCAATAGCTACCACAGAATATTTATTCTCGCGCTCTCCTTTTATATGGTTATGATGGAGGTTTCGACATGGATCAGGTCTGAGAGGGCGAAAAGGCTGATCGTTGTGCTGGGGCGTCACTCTTATGCTTTCTATCTGATCCATCATGTATTTCTGCAGAGTTATATACCGCACTTTGCGGGGAGAGATATGAGCGGTTCCAACACGTTGGTACTCTTTTTGACTTCCGTGGGATACATCTATCTGCTGGCGCTGGGGCTTGAGAAAATTTATGGGCGTCTTGCAGAGTGGATCTGCAGAGAACGCTTGGTCACCAGATCCAAATAAAATTCCGTTTCCACCGCATATATGAAAGGGGAAATCCATAACATGCCGATGCCGCAGGACAGCGCCCCGAGGAGAAGAAGGGGCAGGAAGCATACGTGAATGTAGAAAAGCCTTCCTTTGTGCCCGCGCATGAGAAGTCTGCTGTTTTTGAGTAACTGCCTGACAGAATAAGCAGGAAAATCTAACATCAGGTAGTAAACCTGAGAGTAGGCCAGTCCGAGGATCGTGGTGACGATCAACGCAGGAGTGAGGCAAAACAGCGCGATCGTCAGGCTGGTTAAGGCTTCCGTGGGCAGCGGAGTCGTTGCAATCTTGGCCGGAGAGGAAAACATGGCCATACTGAACTCCTGCATGATCAGGCCAAATCTCGTGAAGAAATAGTAGAAGGGCAGGAGCGGGACCGTATTGATGAGGGACATGACAAAGGAGAGACCGGCGCAGGTCTTTGTGCGGGCTGTAAAGGTATGGAAAACATCTCCTGCCGAAAAGGGATGTCCGCAGTAGAGTTTTAAGAACGGATAGCGGATTCCGGCATCCAGCATACCGGTCAATGTGCCGCTCAATGTGGTGGACAGGAAAAAGACAACCATCATAAGTCCGAGGGAAGTGGTAAAAAGGCTGGGGATGGAGGTGACCTGCGTGATCACGAAAGTAAGTCCGATCTGTATGGCGGCCACTCCGATCAGAGTTCCCATAACGGGTTTTATACGCATATTTGCGGAATTTTTCAGCTGTGTATATGTCATATAGGGCATTGTTTTTTACTCCTTGTGTGAACAAATTTTCTTTTGATATTATACCATACTGCAAAAAATAGTGCCACAGAAACATGGTTGCATTGCCGGAGGGCAGATAGTATAATCGAAGACATGAGACTGTCCCGTAAAAAGGCACATGTGGAAAAGCATGCGGCAGAGTGCCATAAGAGCGGGATGACAGAGGGATAGGGATGAGTGAGAGGCAAAAAAAACGAATCAATTTCATAACGATTGTTATGTTGGGGATATCCGTGCTGGTGATCTATATGACTCACCGCCATGTGCCTTTTATGATGGACGATCTCTGGTACTCCACGATTTTGTCCGAGGATGTACCGATCACTTCGTTTCGGGATATCGTGCAAAGCCAGATCTGGCATTACCAAAACTGGGGGGGCAGAAGCATTACCCACGGTATTTTGCAGTTGACGCTGTTGGCGGGGGAGAGGGCGGCCGATCTTTTGAATGTGGCTGTGACCTTTCTGCTTGTCCGGGTCGTCTGTCAGGTGGCGGAAAACAGAAATATTCCGGCTTTTTTTGCCGGGGCGGCATTGATGTACGGGTTGAATGCCAACTGGAAGATGAGTATGTTTTGGCAGGCCGGGGCAGCCAATTATTTATACATTACGGTTGTTATTTTATTGTTTGTCCTAGCCTACCTGCAGAAGATGCCCGGGTGTTCCTTTTGGATCGTGCCTGTGGGGCTTGCCGCGGGGTGGAGCAATGAGAATATGGGTCCGGCGGTATGGATTTTAAGTCTTGTGGTGATCGTGTGTATGGCAAGAAGGAAAGAGAAAGTTCCGCTTTGGATGATTCTAGGCAATCTCTCCTGTCTGGTGGGGAGCATTCTGGTGATCGTCGCGCCTGGCAACGCCGTGCGGAGCGCCCAGACGCCGGATCGGGACTATGGGATTTTGTGGCGGCTTTTTCTGCGCGGTTACGCTGAGAGCAGGGCGGCGCTTGAATATTTGTTCCCGGTGCTGCTTGTGCTCTTGTTTGTGCTGTTTGCGGGAAAGGGCGTTTTGAAGATAGAGATCGGTCAAAAGAATCTTCTGCTGCTGTTGTGCGCGGCGCTGTCTTGGGGAGCGATGTTTTTATCGCCACACTATCCGGATCGCGCGACTTTCGGAACAATGATGCTTTTGATCTGTGTCATTCTTTCCATGGCGGGTAAGATCGTCAGGAAGAGGGGGGATCTGTTTGTGCCGCTGTGGGGCATCTCGATTGTTATCTGGCTGCGGGGCATGTATTTTTGCGGAGAATATCTGGCGTTATGCTGGGGATGGATCCGTTGAATATAGTAAGAGATTGGAGAACTTTATGGACATTAACGTTAAGATTGCAAAGGAATTGCAGATTCAGAAATGGCAGGTGGAGGCGGCGGTCAATCTGATCGACGAAGGAAACACGATCCCCTTTATCTCCCGTTACAGAAAGGAGGCCACCGGTTCTTTAAACGATGAGGCGCTGCGAAATCTGTATGAGCGTCTGAATTATCTGCGGGCGCTGGAGGAGAAGAAGGAGCAGGTGTTAGGCAGCATCGAGGAACAGGGGCTTTTGACGGAGGAACTTCGGGAGAAGATTCTGGCGGCTGAGACGCAGGTGGCGGTGGAAGATCTGTACCGTCCCTACAGACCTAAGCGGAAAACCAGAGCCAGTGTGGCGAAAGAAAAGGGATTGGAACCTCTTGCCCTTTACATAAAGCTGCAGAACGCGAAGGAACCTTTAGAGCGGGAAGCGGAAAAATATATTGACGCGGAAAAAGGCGTGGCTACAGCACAGGAGGCTCTGCAGGGAGCGAAGGATATTCTGGCGGAAGCGGTCTCCGACGAGGCAGACTACCGGACGTTCATCCGCAGCCTGACCATGCGGGAAGGCAGCCTTGTAAGCGAGGCTAAAGACAAGGACGTACAGAGTGTGTACGAGATGTACTATAACTATGAGGAGTCTTTGAAAAAGACGGCAGGGCACAGAGTGTTAGCCCTAAACAGAGGGGAAAAGGAGAAGATACTGACTGTCAAAGTACAGGCGCCGGAGGAGGAGATCCTTCGTTATCTGGAGAAAATGACTATAATAGTCAATAACGAGTATACGACGCCGGTTTTAAAGGAGGTGGTGCAGGACAGCTACCGCCGCCTGATCGAACCGGCCATTGAGAGGGAGATCAGGAACGAACTGACAGAGACGGCGGAGAGCGGAGCCATCAGCGTATTCGGCAAAAATCTGGAGCAACTCCTGATGCAGCCGCCGATTGCCGGAAAAGTGGTGCTTGGCTGGGATCCGGCTTTCCGCACCGGCTGTAAGCTGGCGGTGGTGGATGGAACGGGCAAGGTGCTTGACACAAAGGTGATTTATCCCACCGCTCCTCAGAATAAGGTGGCGGAGAGCAAGGCAGAGCTCAAGAAGCTGATAAAGAAGTACCATGTCTCTCTGATTTCTCTCGGAAACGGCACGGCCTCGAGAGAATCCGAGCAGATCATTGTGGATCTGTTGAAGGAATTGGATACGCCGGTGCAGTATGTGATCGTCAACGAGGCGGGGGCATCGGTCTATTCCGCCAGCAAGCTTGCCACCGAGGAGTTTCCGGAGTTTGACGTGGGTCAAAGGAGCGCTGCGTCCATCGCGAGAAGACTGCAGGATCCGCTGGCGGAGCTTGTGAAGATCGAGCCTAAGGCCATCGGCGTCGGTCAGTACCAGCATGATATGAATCAGAAGAAATTGGACGAAGCTCTCACCGGCGTGGTGGAATCCACGGTGAACAGGGTGGGCGTCGATTTAAATACGGCTTCCGCACCGCTGCTCGGCTATATTTCCGGCATCTCAAAAACGCTTGCGAAAAACATTGTGGCTTACAGAGAGGAAAACGGCAGGTTTGTGTCCAGAAAGCAGCTTCTGAAGGTGCCGAAGCTGGGGCCGAAAGCCTATGAGCAGTGTGCCGGATTCATGCGGATCACAGATGGGAAAAATCCTTTGGACGCCACAAGCGTACATCCGGAATCCTACGAAGCGGCAGAGAGATTGATGGAGAAGCTGGGACTTTCCATGGAGGATGTGAGGGAGTTCCAGAGATCTGCAGGAAGCGGCAAAAAGGCAGCGGGCCTTTTAGGGAAGATAAAGGATAAAAAGAAATTGGCGGCGGAGTTAGGGATCGGTGAGCTCACCTTAGAAGATATCGCAAAGGAATTGGAGAAACCGGCCAGAGATCCAAGAGCGGATATGCCGGCTCCGATACTGCGAAGCGACGTGATGGAAATGGAGGATCTGACTCCCGGCATGATCTTAAAGGGGACTGTCCGCAATATCGTGGATTTTGGCGCGTTTGTTGATATCGGCGTCCATCAGGACGGACTGGTGCACATCTCCCAGATCACGGAGCGCTTCATCAAACATCCGCTTGAGGCTGTCAGTGTCGGCGACATTGTGGAAGTGAAAGTGATTTCTGTGGATGCGGCGAAGAAGCGGATCGCGCTGACGATGAAACTTTGAGAAACAAGAATGTTGGCAGAATATGTGAGAGCAGGAGCGGGAGAGGCATGAAGAAAAGAAATTTGAGCAGAGTGATCCTCCTCCTGCTTTCTTTTGTTTTTATATTTTCTCTTTCCGGACTTATCAGATATTGTCTGGAATATCGGGAACTAAAGAGAGCACAGGAAGAGGCGGTAAAAAATTATACGCAGGAAGTGCAGACGCCCGAATTATTCGGGGAAAAGGAAGAGAAGCCCGATGACGGGAAGCTCGAAGAAGGCAGCCTTTGTCCGATAAAGGTGGACTTCGACGCGCTTTTGGCAGTAAATAAAGATATTGTCGGCTGGCTGTACTGTGAGGGTACAAACATCAATTATCCGGTGGTGCAGGGGGAAGATAACGATCACTACCTGAATCATGGTTACGATGGGAAGGAGAGCAGGGCGGGAGCGCTCTTTGTGGAGGCGGAAAACGGCAGGGACTTCGCGGACAGCAATACGATCATATACGGACATCATATGAGAGACGGCAGTATGTTGGCCCATTTAGCGGATTTTGGAGAACAGGAATACTTTGATGAGCATCCGATGATGTGGCTTTTGACGCCGGAGAAGTCTTATCGGGTGGAACTGTTTGGCAGTTATCTGACTTCAGCGGATTCTGACAGCTATACGATCTTTACAGGACCATGCGAAGAACTGGAAGAGTATTTGAAGGCAGCGGCTGCGGCCTCAGATGTGCAGGCGGAGACAGAGACGCCGAAAGACGGGCGTTACATCATGCTCTCCACCTGCGAATATGATTTTGAAGGCGCCAGATATGTGCTGCACGGGCGCCTTTTACCTTAATGTTTCTTAGTACTGAAGCGCTTCTTCCGTGCCGTTCAACACGCGCAGTCCGCCCTGTACCAGAGCGAGCAGTTCGTCCTCACCGGGATAAACGGTGATCGGAGCGAGGAAGCTGCAGTGCTCTTTTAAGCCGTCGACAACAACGCTGTCATAGGCGATGCCGCCGGTGATAATGATCTGATCGATCTTTCCGGCAAGAACGCAGGCCATGGAACCGATATCTTTGGAAACCTGCAGGATGAAAGCTCTTCTGAACAGGTCGGCGTTTTCTTTGCCTTCCTGCACCATCTTTTCTACTTCACGCATGTCGTTTGTGCCGAGCAGCGCGTTGAAACCGCCTCCGCCGACGATCTTTTTATACACTTCCTTCTCAGTGTATTTGCCGGAGAAGCACATTTTGATCAATGAGCCGGAAGGCACGCCGCCTGCACGCTCGGGAGAGAAAGCGCCGTCGCCGTCCAGTGCATTGAATACATCGACGACTCTGCCCTGACTGTGTGCGCCGACGGAAACGCCGCCGCCCATGTGCACAACGATCAGATTCAGATCTTTATAATCTTTGCCTGCCTCCGCCGCATAACGTTTTGCCACCGCTTTCTGGTTCAGGGCGTGGAAGATGCTGATGCGAGGCAGCTCCGGAACGCCGGAAATTCTGGCTTCGTCACACAGTTCATCCACAACGACGGGATCCACGATGTAGCTGGGTTTTCCGACGGAATCTGCGATCTCCTTTGCGAGGATACCGCCCAGATTGGAAGCGTGCTGGCCGGAGACACCGATCTCAAGATCGTGAACCAACGCGTCGTTTACCGCGTAGGTGCCGCCGGGAATGGGTTTCAACATACCGCCTCTGCCGACAACCACATCGAGAGTATTCACATCGAAATCTTTGGACTTGAGAAAATCCAGAATGATATCCCGGCGGAAATCCTTCTGGTCGATGATGGATTCGTAGCGGGCGATCTCCTCTGTGGAATGGCGCAGAGTTTCGTCAAACAATAAAGTTTCATCCTCAAAAATACCGATCTTGGTGGAGGTGGAACCGGGGTTTATTACTAATGTTTTGATAGACATATGCATTCTCCTTTATTTTTTCAAAGTCTCTGCGGCAAGAGCGGCGAGAGCGATAGAATTTACTTTTACTTCACAAGTGTCGGAACGGGAGGTCAAGATGACCGGAGCTTTGGTTCCTGTTAAAATATTGCCGTTCTTTACGTCCACCATATGTACGATAGCTTTGTAGACAAGGTTTCCGGCATGGATGTCGGGGAACAACAGGATATCCGCATCGCCTGCAACCTTTCTGTCAAGAGCGCCTTTTTCTTCTGCAGCTTCCTTATGTAAAGCGATATCCAAAGATAACGGACCGTCCACGATGCAGCCGGTGATCTTGCCTTCTTCGTTCATCTTTGTCAGTTCTGCGGCATCTACAGTGACCGGCATTTTGGGATTGACAACTTCCACAGCGGCGAGAGGAGCTACTTTCGGCATATCCACGCCGCAGGCAGCAGCGACTTCCACAGTGTAATTGATGATGTTGACCTTATCCTCCAAAGTGGGGTAGGGCATGAAAGCTACATCTGTCAGGAACAGGAGACGATCGATGCCGGGAATCTCAAAAACACATACGTGGGACAGCGGTTTTCCGGTGCGAAGACCTACTTCCTTATCTAAAACGCTTTTTAAGAATGTTTTTGTATCTAACAGACCTTTCATGTACATGTCGGCTTTGCCGTCGTGCACGAGCTGCACGGCCTTTAAGGATGCCGCAACGGTATCTGTCTCATTGATCACGGTATATTCACTCATATCCATACCAAGTTCTGCGGCGATAGCGCCGATCTTCGCCTCGTCACCCACAAGGATCGCGTCGGCGATGCCGCGCTCTTTTGCAGCTTTCACAGCCTCCAGTACAGCCTTATCCTGAGCAACCGCTACAGAAAGAGTTTTCTTTTTGCAGGCAGAAACCCGGGAGAGTAGATCAGAAAAATTCTTGCTCATGTTCTTCGCTCCTTTGTTTTTATTTTCTATAAGTATTTATGCCTGTCACGGCACAAAGTTCTGATTAAAATAGTATCACTTAGGTGTGTAAAAATCAAGGTGTTTGGGGCGAATTCGCAAAAGTTGGGACGCGGGCGCCGCCCAAAGGGTTTCAACAAAATGACTGTAAATTATTCAGGCGGCAAAAGGGTCTTAACAAAATCATTGTTCGATGATATAATATCAACAAGTATCACAAGGGTGCGGCATTTGGGAGATATGATAAAGGCCGGAAAATGATACATATTTGTAAGGGTGGAAAAAGTTTATGAACATCGAATTTAATGACAATTTGCTGACCGGCAACAGCGTGATCGATGCCCAGCACAGGGAGTTGATCGGACGAATCGCGGCACTTGTGAAGGCTTGTGAAGAGGGGGGAGGCAAGGTGAAAGCAGTTAATATGTTAGACTACCTTGCGGGTTATACCAAGTTTCACTTCGCCGATGAGGAAAGACTTCAGATAAAAGTTTCCTATCCGGGATATGAAGAGCACAGAGCAAAACACGAGGAGTTCAAGAAGACTGTGGAGGATCTGCATCAAATTTTGGAGGAAACCGAATGGCCTACAGGAGCCTTTGTAGAGCAGGTGAAAAAGGAGGTCGTGGACTGGCTGGTCAACCATATCGAGAAATCCGACAGGGCTCTCGCAGATTACATAAATGATCCGAACAGATTATAGGAAAAAAATAAAAAAAAGTTCTTGCATATTCTTTGTTTCTATAGTACAATAGCTTTTGCTGTGACATGATAGCGATGAAGCGTGAGGTTGCTGTCAGCGGGCAACTACTGACAGGTTTTCCGTGGAGCGAATGTCAAAACCGAAGATCAAAGATTTTCGGTGAGGAAACTGGCGACAAGTCACTGTACAGATTTAAAGGATTCTGCAAGAACTTTTTACAGCAAAAGGCAGAAACGTGTGGAACCAAAGTACTTCATACGGAATGTATGAAAAGGCATATCGGATTGAGATTCAAGTCGTTTCGGTATCGGACACACACGGAAGAGTGTACAGTCACCGCTTGTCGTACTAAAATGGAAAGTTATTTTTCATTTCACAAAAGTGCGAAAAGGAGGCGACTTTTTTTATGGCAAGTCAGGTAATGAGAATTACATTAAAAGCTTATGACCATCAGTTAGTGGATGCGTCTGCCAAAAAAATCATCGAAACAGTCAAGAAGAATGGTTCTCAGGTGAGCGGACCGGTACCCCTTCCTACAAAGAAAGAGGTTGTTACTATTTTAAGAGCGGTTCACAAATACAAAGATTCCAGAGAACAGTTTGAGCAGAGAACTCATAAGAGACTGATCGACATCATTGCACCGACGCCCAAGACAATCGATGCGCTGCAGAGATTGGAAATGCCGGCCGGCGTGTATATTGATATCAAAATGAAACAAAAATAACCTTCTACTAGAATGAACAGGCAAGCGGAAGCGAAATGTCTGGTCCGATGTAGAACAAAAGGAGGGTAACATGAAGAAAGCGATTTTAGCTACAAAAGTCGGCATGACTCAGGTCTTTCAGGAAGATGGCACACTGATTCCGGTGACCGTTCTTCAGGCGGGTCCCTGCGTGGTGACTCAGGTCAAGACAGAGGAAAACGACGGCTACAAAGCAGTGCAGGTAGGTTTTGTTGACAAGAAGGAAAAAGTGGTCAGCAAAGACAAAGGCGGCAAGAGAGAAGCGGCGCACCGCCACGGCGTAAACAAAGCCGAGATGGGACATTTCAAGAAGGCTGGTGTTTCCGGCAAGAGATATGTCAGAGAGTTCCGCTTTGAAAATGCGGAAGAATACGAACTCGGCAGCGAGATCAAAGCGGACATTTTTGAGGTGGGCGAGAGAGTTGACGCTTCCGGTATTTCCAAAGGTAAAGGATTCCAGGGTGCGATCAAGAGACTCGGACAGCACAGAGGACCTATGAAACACGGTTCCAAGTTCCACCGTCATCAGGGAAGTAACGGCGCATGTTCTTCACCGAGCAGAGTGTTCAAAGGAAAAGGCATGCCGGGTCATATGGGCTGCGAAAGAGTGACAGTTCAGAATCTGGAAATTGTGAGAGTGGATGCAGAGAAAAATCTGCTGTTGATAAAAGGCTCCGTTCCGGGACCTAAAAAAGCACTGGTTACGATCAAAGAGACAACCAGAGCAGAAGCATAATTCGGGGCGAAAGGAGGACAAAGAGATGGCTAACGTATCTGTTTATAATATGGAAGGCAAGGAAGTTGGCACTGTCGAGTTAAACGATGCGGTGTTCGGCGTGGAAGTAAACGAACATCTTGTGCATATGGCAGTAGTGCAGCAGCTTGCCAATAAACGTCAGGGAACGCAGAAAGCGAAGACCCGCGGCGAAGTTTCCGGCGGCGGCAGAAAACCGTGGAGACAGAAAGGAACCGGTCATGCGAGACAGGGATCCACAAGATCTCCTCAGTGGAAGGGCGGCGGCGTAGTGTTCGCACCCGTACCGAGAGACTATTCCTTTAAGATGAATAAAAAAGAGAAGAGAGCGGCTCTTAAGTCGGTATTATCTGACAAAGTAGCGACAAGCAAACTCATCGTTTTGGACGAACTGAAATTTGATGAGATCAAGACAAAGAAGTTTAAAACGGTGATGGATAACCTGAAAGTAGAGGGCAAATCACTGGTTGTGCTGGGCGAGAAGGATGATGTGGTGGTTAAATCCGCAAACAATCTGCCTTTTGTAAAGACAGCTCTGCCGGAAACGATCAACGTTTACGATATCCTGAATGCGGGAACACTGATCCTGACAAAGGATGCCGTAACGAAAATTGAGGAGGTGTATGCATAATGGCTGATTTGAAATATTATGATATCATCCTGAAACCGGTCATCACAGAGAAGAGCATGTCCGGTATGGCCGATAAGAAATACACATTTCTGGTGCATCCCGATGCGACAAAAACGCAGGTGAAAGAGGCAGTGGAAAAGATGTTTGAGGGAACCAAGGTGGAGCGTGTCAACACGATGAACCTTGACGGCAAGAAGAAAAGAAGAGGCATGACAGTCGGCAGAACGGCTAAGAGGAAAAAAGCCATCGTTCAGCTTACCGCTGACAGTAAAGAGATTGAAATCTTTACAGGACTCTAAAATCTGAAAAGTAAAGGAGAAAAAAGACATGGGAATTAAAACCTATAACCCATATACACCTTCCAGAAGACACATGACTGGTTCTGATTTCTCTGAGATCACGAAGAAGACCCCTGAAAAGTCTCTGCTTGCAAGCAAGAAAAAGAATGCGGGCCGCAACAATCAGGGTAAGATCACTGTTCGTCACCGCGGAGGCGGCAGCAGACGGAAATACAGGATCATTGATTTCAAGAGAACGAAAGACGGTATTCCGGCGAAGGTGGTCGGCATCGAGTACGATCCGAACAGAACCGCAAATATCGCACTGATCTGTTATGCAGACGGTGAAAAGGCATATATCATTGCTCCCGAGGGACTGACTGACGGCATGAAAGTCATGAACGGCCCCGAAGCGGAGATCAGAGTCGGCAACTGTCTGCCTCTCGAAAATATTCCGGTTGGTACGCAGGTACACAACATTGAGCTGCACCCGGGCAAGGGCGGCCAGATGGTCCGCAGCGCCGGCAACAGCGCGCAGCTTATGGCGAAAGAAGGCAAGTATGTAACACTTCGTCTTCCTTCCGGCGAGATGAGAATGGTTCTCGGCGTATGCCGTGCCACAATCGGTGTGGTGGGCAACGTTGATCACAACCTTATCAATATTGGTAAAGCAGGACGGAAACGTCACATGGGTATCAGACCTACAGTCCGCGGTTCTGTTATGAACCCGAATGACCATCCTCACGGTGGTGGTGAGGGACGTGCACCGATCGGACGTCCGGGCCCGAGTACACCTTGGGGCAAACCTGCGCTCGGCTTAAAGACCCGTAAGAAGAAAAAAGCTTCCAACAAGCTTATTGTGAGAAGAAGAGACGGCAGAGCGATCAAGTAGAGAATATTGAGGAGGAAGAATCATGTCGAGATCATTGAAAAAAGGACCATTCGCAGATGAAAGCTTACTGAAAAAAGTAGATGCTTTAAATGCGTCCGGCCAGAAACAGGTCGTAAAGACCTGGTCCCGCCGTTCCACAATTTTCCCGTCATTCGTAGGACATACGTTTGCGGTTCATGACGGCAGAAAACATGTGCCTGTCTATGTGACAGAAGATATGGTTGGGCATAAATTGGGTGAGTTCGTTGCGACAAGAACTTACAGAGGACATGCAAAAGAAGATAAGAAATCCAAAGTGAGATGAAAGGTTAATATGAAAATCGAGGATTTTCATATGAAAGGAGGTTTAAACTATGGCTAAAGGACATAGAAGTCAGATTAAAAGAGAAAGAAATGCTCAGAAAGATACAAGACCTTCCGCTAAGTTATCTTACGCAAGGATTCCTGTACAGAAAGCATGCTTTGTATTAGACGCCATCAGAGGCAAAGACGTGACAAGCGCTCTTGCTATTCTGGAGTACAATCCGAGATACGCTTCCGGTGTGATCAAGAAATTACTGGAATCAGCAGTGGCTAACGCTGAGTATACAAGCGGCGGCAGCATGAATGCATCGAACCTCTACATCGAGGAGTGCTATGCAAACGACGGTCCTATTATGAAACGTGTGAGACCCAGAGCACAGGGCAGGGCTTACAGAATTGAAAAGAGGATGAGCCATATCACGATTGTGCTGAACGAGAAATAAGAGAGAGAGAATGCTCATTATATGAGTATGCTCACCACGTGAGCAGGAAGGAGCGAATATATGGGACAGAAAGTTAATCCCCACGGCCTCAGAGTAGGCATCATTAAGGATTGGGATTCCAGATGGTATGCTGAAGGCGATTTCGCAGATTATCTGGTGGAAGACTACAATATCAGAAAATATCTGAAGAAAAAATTATACGCTGCCGGTATCTCTAAAATTGAAATTGAAAGAGCTTCCGACAGAGTGAAAGTGATCATTTATACAGCGAAACCCGGTGTGGTGATCGGTAAGAGCGGCGCGGAGATCGAGAAGACAAAAGCGGAACTCTCCAAACTGACTGACAAGAAAGTGCTGATCGACATTAAAGAGATCAAAGTGCCGGACAGGGATGCACAGCTCGTTGCGGAAAATATCGCACAGCAGCTTGAAAATCGTGTATCTTTCAGAAGAGCAATGAAATCCTGCATGGGCAGAACGATGAAAGCGAGAGCGCTTGGCATCAAAGCGGCTGTTTCCGGACGTCTGGGCGGCGCGGATATTGCCCGTACGGAGTTCTACAGCGAAGGTACTATTCCGCTTCAGACATTGAGAGCCGATATTGATTATGGTTTTGCAGAGGCAGATACCACATACGGCAAAGTCGGTGTGAAGGTTTGGATCTACAAGGGCGAAGTACTTCCCGCCAAAGGAAATAAGGAAGGGAGCGAGAAATAATTATGTTAATGCCAAAAAGAGTAAAACGTCGTAAACAGTTCCGTGGTTCTATGGCAGGAAAACCTACCAGAGGTACAACGATTACCTATGGCGAATATGGTATTATCGCAATGGAACCCGCATGGATCAAATCAAACCAGATCGAAGCAGCCCGTGTGGCTATGACCCGTTACGTGAAACGTGGCGGTAAAGTCTGGATCAAGATCTTCCCGGATAAACCGGTAACAACAAAACCGGCAGAGACCCGTATGGGTTCCGGTAAAGGTACTCTGGAGTACTGGGTAGCAGTTGTTAAGCCGGGACGTGTGCTTTTCGAGATCGCAGGGGTACCTGAGGAGGTCGCGAGAGAAGCGCTGCGTCTTGCAACACATAAGCTTCCATGTAAATGTAAAGTCGTTTCTAAAGCAGACTTGGAAGGCGGTGCAGCAAATGAAAACTAATAAATATGTAGAAGATTTAAGGGCAAAAACTCCTGCGGAATTAACGGAAGAGTTGGTGGCTGCCAAGAAAGAACTTTTCAATTTGAGGTTCCAGAATGCAACAAATCAGTTGGACAATACGGCACGGATCAAAGAGGTGAGAAGAAATATCGCCCGCATTCAGACCGTGATCACAGCACAGGAAAACTAACTAACGTATTGTATTAACTGGAAAGGAGAGCAAACCGTGGAAAGAAATTTAAGAAAAACGCGTACCGGTAAGGTTGTCAGCGATAAAATGGATAAGACGATCGTTGTGGCGATTCAGAACAATGAGAGACATCCGCTCTACAACAAGATCGTGAAGAGAACTTACAAATTGAAAGCTCATGACGAGAACAATGACTGTCATATCGGTGACACAGTGAGAGTTATGGAGACAAGGCCTTTGTCCAAAGACAAGAGATGGAGACTTGTGGAGATCGTTGAAAGAGCGAAATAATTGAAAGGAGAATCAACATGGTTCAGCAGGAAACCAGACTGAAAGTTGCCGATAACACAGGTGCAAAAGAGCTGCTTTGCATCAGAGTGATGGGCGGCTCTGTAAGAAGATATGCAGGGATTGGTGATATAATTGTTGCTACTGTCAAAGATGCAACACCAGGCGGCGTTGTGAAAAAGGGCGATGTGGTAAAAGCTGTAGTTGTGCGTACTGTAAAAGGCGCCCGCCGCAAAGATGGTTCATACATCAGATTCGATGAAAATGCTGCTGTTATTATCAAAGATGACAAAACTCCGAGAGGAACCCGTATCTTTGGACCGGTAGCAAGAGAGCTTCGTGAGAAACAGTTTATGAAGATTGTTTCTTTGGCTCCGGAAGTATTATAGGAGGGTACCGGTTATGGCGATGTTAAAAATCAAAAAGGGCGACACCGTGAGAGTGATCGCCGGCAAAGATAAAGGCAAAGAAGGCAAGGTGCTCGACATTGACCGCAAGAACGGCAGAGTGCTTGTGGAAGGCGCAAATATGATCACAAAGCATATGAAACCTTCAGCAGCAAACGCAAACGGCGGTATTGTGCAGAGAGAAGCGATGCTCGATATTTCCAACGTGATGTATGTGCACAAAGGAAAAACTACCAGAATAGGATTCAAGATGGATGGAGATAAAAAAGTCCGTTTTGCCAAATCCACAGGCGATATTATCGGTTAAGGAAGGAGGGTAAACATGAGCAGATTAAAAGATATGTACAAAAACGAGATCGTAGACGCTATGATCAAAAAGTTTGGCTATAAGAATATCATGGAAGTTCCGAAAATCGACAAGATCGTTATCAATATGGGTGTTGGTGAGGCAAAGGAAAATCCGAAGGTACTCGAAGCTGCTGTGGCTGATATGGAGAAGATTTCAGGTCAGCATGCTGTTGTAACAAAGGCAAAAAAATCTATCGCTAACTTTAAGATCAGGGAAGGACAGTCCATCGGCTGCAAGACTACACTGCGCGGCGAGAAAATGTATGAGTTTTTAGACCGCCTTGTGAATCTGGCACTGCCCCGTGTGCGTGACTTCAGAGGTGTCAGCGCAAACGCGTTTGACGGAAGAGGCAACTACACATTAGGCATTAAAGAACAGATCATCTTCCCGGAAATTGAATATGATAAGATCGACAAAGTAAGAGGCATGGATATAATCATTGTAACTACCGCAAAGACGGACGAGGAAGCACGCGAGTTACTCAGATTATTCAATATGCCTTACCAAAAATAACAGGAGGTAAATTCCATGGCTAAAACAGCGATGAAGATCAAACAGCAGCGCAAACCGAAATTTTCAACAAGAGCATACAGCCGCTGTAAAATTTGTGGTCGTCCCCACGCATATTTAAGAAAATACGGAATCTGCAGAATTTGCTTCCGTGAGTTGGCATATAAGGGCGAGATTCCCGGCGTGAAGAAATCAAGCTGGTAGAAAAGCGTGATGAGTCTAAATGAAGAAGGAGGAAACTGACCATGACAATGAGTGACCCTATTGCAGATATGCTTACGAGAATCCGTA
Organism: uncultured Lachnospiraceae bacterium; assembly: GCA_910577955.1. GTDB lineage: Bacteria > Bacillota > Clostridia > Lachnospirales > Lachnospiraceae > 1XD8-76. The sequence continues at coordinate 119,174 of CAJTNC010000007.1, read as the reverse complement.
ACGCAAATACTGCAAAACATGATACAGTAGACGTACCCTCATCCAGAATGAAACTTGCTATCGCGCAGATTCTGTCAGATGAAGGTTATATCAAAAAATTTGAAGTAATAGAAGACGGTTCATTCGATACGATCCGCATTACTCTGAAGTACGGCGCAGACAAAAATGAGAAGATCATTTCCGGCCTCAAGAGAATTTCCAAACCGGGTCTTCGGGTATATGCAGGTAAGGAAGATATGCCGAAAGTTCTGGGCGGCCTTGGAATCGCAATCGTTTCTACAAATCAGGGCGTTGTCACTGATAAGAAGGCAAGAGAGTTAGGCGTAGGCGGCGAAGTATTAGCATTTGTATGGTAGGAAGCATAAAAACAAGCACGAGCGAAGCGAGTATTTGTTTTTTGCGACCGACATCGAGAAAATGGAGAGCAGCGAAGCTGCAACAGACGCGAAGCGGCTGATTTTCGAGATAACCATACGCTGCAGCAAAATAAAGAATATAGGAGGTACGGGCATGTCACGTATAGGGAGAATGCCAATCGCGGTTCCTGCAGGAGTTACTGTGGAAATTGCAGAAAATAATAAAGTGACCGTAAAAGGTCCCAAGGGTACTCTGGAGAGAGTGCTTCCATCCGAGATGGAGATCAAACTGGAAGGTGCTGAGATCACCGTATCCAGACCCAACGATTTGAAGAAAATGAAGTCTTTACACGGCCTCACCAGAACGCTGCTCAACAATATGGTAGTCGGCGTGACGGATGGTTTCCAGAAAAAGCTGGAGGTAAACGGCGTAGGTTACAGAGCGGCGAAGGCGGGCAAGGTACTCACTTTGTCTCTCGGTTATTCCCATCCGGTTGAGATGACAGATCCCGAAGGTATCGAGACTGTTTTGGAAGGCCAGAACGTGATCATCGTAAAGGGCATCGATAAAGAGAAAGTCGGCCAGTTCGCGGCTGAGATCAGAGATAAGAGGAGACCGGAGCCTTATAAGGGCAAGGGTATCAAGTATGCTGATGAAGTGATCAGACGTAAAGTCGGCAAGACCGGTAAGAAATAACAGATAAGGAGAGTGTGAAAATGGTTAGTAAAAAATCAAGACAGGAAGTGCGTGCAAAAAAGCACAGAAGAATGCGTAACCGTTTGTCCGGAACCCCTGAGAGACCTCGTCTGGCAGTATTCCGCAGCAATAATCATATGTATGCTCAAATTATCGACGATGTAGCCGGTGTGACTCTTGCTTCCGCCTGCACTCTTGAGAAAGAGGTAAAAGCGGAGTTGGAGAAGACGAATAACGTTGAAGCAGCGGCATATCTTGGCACGGTGATCGGTAAGAGAGCGCTGGAAAAAGGCATCAATACGGTGGTTTTTGACAGAGGCGGTTATATATATCAGGGTAAAGTAGCAGCGTTAGCTGATGCGGCCAGAGAAGCTGGCCTTGTATTCTAGGAAGGGAGAAACGTACATGAAGCGTACAATCATAGACATAAGCAACATGGAATTAACGGAAAAAGTTGTTACCATCAAACGTGTTACTAAGGTTGTAAAGGGCGGACGTAATATGCGTTTTACAGCTCTTGTGGTTGTTGGTGACGGCAATGGTCATGTAGGTGCCGGCCTGGGGAAAGCTACTGAAATCCCTGAGGCAATCAGAAAAGGCAAAGAAGATGCTATTAAGAATCTTGTTAGCGTTGCTATCGATGAGAACGGCAGCGTGACCCATGATTTTATCGGAAGATACGGTTCTTCAGAGGTTCTGTTAAAGAAAGCTCCGGAAGGTACCGGTATTATCGCGGGCGGCCCTGCGCGTATCGTCTGCGAACTTGCGGGAATCCGGAATATTCGTACAAAATCGCTGGGTTCCAACAACAAGCAGAACGTAGTTCTTGCTGCAGTTTCCGGTTTGAGTCAGTTAAAGACTCCGGAAGAGGTTGCAAAGAACCGCGGTAAGTCCGTAGAAGAAGTTGTAAGCTAGAAAGGAGAGAAAACCCATGGAAGACAAGAAAACATTGAAGATCACTCTGGTGAAATCTCCGATCGGCGCAATCCCTAAGCAGCGCGCTACGGTCGTTGCATTGGGACTTCGGAAAATGCATCAGACGGTAGAGCATCCTGATAACAAAGCTACCAGAGGCATGATTCAAAAAGTAAGACACTTAGTAAAAGTAGAGGAAGCTTAGAGAGAAAAGGAGGTGTCATCAAAATGGATTTATCGAACTTGAGACCCGCAGAAGGTTCCAAACACAGCAATAATTTCAGAAGAGGTCGTGGACACGGTTCAGGTAACGGCAAGACTGCCGGTAAAGGCCATAAAGGACAGAAAGCTCGTTCCGGCGCTCCGAGAATCGGTTTTGAAGGCGGTCAGATGCCTTTGTACAGACGGCTTCCTAAGAGAGGCTTTAAGAACAGAAACAGAAAAGAGATCGTAGGCATTAATTTAAGTGCTCTTGAAGTATTTGATAATGACAGTACCGTAGATGTACAGGCGCTCATTGAGAGAGGTATCGTTAAGAACCCCAGAGACGGCGTCAAAATCCTTGGAAACGGAGAATTTACCAAGAAGCTGAACGTTAAGGCAGATGCTTTCAGTGCATCTGCAATGGAAAAGATTCAGGCACTCGGTGGAACAACAGAGGTAATGTAATGCTTACAACATTAAAAAATGCATTTAAGGTAAAGGAAATCAGGAAAAGAGTCCTGTTTACGCTGGGAATGTTGGTGGTCATCAGACTTGCCTCCCAGCTCCCTGTACCGGGGGTCAACAGGGAATACTTTGCGAACTGGTTTGCACAGCAGACGGGAGATGCTTTTAATCTCTTCGACGCATTCACGGGCGGCTCGTTTCTCAGCATGTCAGTCATAGCACTCAATATTACACCCTACATCACATCGTCCATCATTATTCAGCTTTTGACGATTGCAATCCCGAAGTTAGAAGAGATGCAAAAAGACGGTGAGGAGGGCAGAAAGAAGATCACGGCGATCACCCGTTATGTGACGGTGGCGCTTGCACTCATTGAGTCGGGCTTTATGGCGATCGGTTTCGGACGTCAGGGGCTTTTGCAGAATTACAATGCATGGAACGTTATCACAGTAATCGTTGCGTTGACGGCGGGCAGTGCTTTCCTTATGTGGATTGGCGAGCAGATCACGGAAAAGGGGATCGGCAACGGTATTTCGGTTGTGCTGACAATCAATATTGTTTCCAGAATGCCGCAGGAGCTGGCAGGACTGTTCAAACAGTTCGTGTTAAGCAGAGAGATTGCGCCGGCGGTTGTGGCGGCAGTGATCATTGTGGCAGTGATCATCCTTATGGTGGTGCTTGTTATCGTATTAAACTCCGGTACACGTAAGATACCGGTGCAGTACGCGAAAAAGATGCAGGGCAGGAAGATGTATGGCGGAAATTCCAGTAATATTCCGTTAAAGATCAACACATCCGGCGTTATCCCCGTGATTTTTGCATCATCCCTGATGCAGCTTCCGGTGATTATCTGTTCTTTTGCAGGAATAAGCGGCGGGACAGGATTCTGGGGTAAAGTGCTCAAGGGACTCAGTTCCAGCAATTGGTGCAGACCCAGTGAGCCGATATACAGCATCGGCCTTGTAGTATATATTGTGCTGGTAATCTTTTTTGCTTACTTCTATACCTCCATCACGTTCAATCCGATCGAGATTGCAGAGAATATGAAGAAGCAGGGCGGTTTTATTCCGGGTATCAGACCGGGCAGGCCTACCAGCGAATATCTTTCAAAGATTTTGAATTATATTATCTTTATCGGCGCCTGCGGCCTGACGATAGTATGTGTGCTGCCGTTCTTCTTTAACGGTGTATTCGGCGCAAGCGTGTCTTTCGGCGGTACGAGCCTGATCATTATCGTCAGTGTTATCGTAGAAACATTAAAGCAGGTGGAATCGCTGATGTTAGTCCGCAACTATAAAGGTTTTTTAAACGATTGATCATGTAATGACCATAAATCTTAAACTGGTATGGGATGGGGAGTGCTCCATCCCATAATCGACATGGGGGTATTAGAATGAAGATTATCATGTTAGGGGCGCCCGGCGCGGGCAAGGGAACACAGGCGGAGATGATATCGGAGAAGTATCATCTGCCCCACATTTCCACCGGCGATATTTTCCGGGCAAATATTAAGAACGGTACGGAACTTGGAAAAGAAGCCAAGAGCTACATGGACAAGGGGCTTCTCGTTCCCGATGAATTGACGGTGCGGATCCTGTTAGACCGCGTGGCGGAAGAAGATTGTAAAGAAGGATATATTCTGGATGGTTTTCCGAGAAATATTCCGCAGGCGGAAGTGCTTGATGCAGAACTGGGAAAGCTCGGGGACAAGATCGATGCTGCTATAGATATCGAGGTACCGGACGAGAATATTATTGAGAGAATGATGGGCAGACGGGCCTGCACATCCTGCGGGGCGACTTACCATATTGTAAACGTACCGCCTAAAAAAGAAGGAACATGCGACAAGTGCGGCGATGCGCTTATCTTACGCGACGATGACAGGGAGGAAACGGTGCGCAACCGGCTGAATGTTTACCATGAGCAAACACAGCCCCTGATTGAGTTTTATCAGAAAAAAGGCGTCTTAAAGACGTTTGACGGAACAAAAGATATGATGGATGTTTTCAAAGAAATCACAGAAATTCTGGCATAGAATAAAGAAGGCATGAGTGATGGCAGTCAGTATTAAATCGGCAAGAGAAATTGAACTGATGCGGGAGTCCTGCAGACTTTTAGAGATCGTACATGATGCGCTTGGAAAGGCGGTAAGACCCGGCATTTCCACACTGGATATTGACCGGATGGGCGAAAAGATGATCCGGGATATGGGCTGTATCCCGAATTTTAAAAATTATAACGGCTATCCGGCCTCCGTCTGCGTTTCAGTCAACGATGAGGTGGTGCACGGAATCCCTGATAAAGAACGGATCCTGATGTCCGGCGATATCGTGAGTCTGGATGCAGGGTTGATTTATAAAGGATACCACTCCGATGCGGCAAGGACTTACGCGGTGGGGGAGATCAGCGAGGAAGCCCGTCTTTTAATAGAGAGAACCAGACAGAGCTTTTTTGAGGGAATCAAAATGGCGCGGGCGGGTAATCATCTCCACGATATCTCCAATGCCATAGACAGCTATATCAGCCAGTTTGGCTATGGCATTGTCAGGGATCTGGTGGGGCACGGGATTGGGACTTCCCTGCATGAGGATCCTCAAGTTCCGAATTTCAGACAGAGAAAAAAGGGCGTGAAGTTAGTGCCCGGCATGACATTGGCCGTGGAGCCGATGATCAATCTGGGGCGGGCCGATGTGGAATGGCTGGAAGACGACTGGACTGTAGTGACGGAAGACGGAAGTATTTCCGCACATTATGAGAATACTATTTTGATCACAGATGGCGAGCCGGAGATTTTGACGTTAAGCCATCTTCCCTGAAAGGATGGGAAGTGAGATGACAGGCTGTATGGCAATATCCCTAGCGGGGCATGACAAAGACAAAATATATCTTATTGTCGGCGAAGAAAAAGACTATGTGTATCTTGCGGATGGGAAGATAAGAACTTGCAAAGATCCGAAAAAGAAAAACAGGAAACACATTCAGATCATAAAAAAGTATGAAAACCCGGAGGTGACTAAAAAGCTGCTTCAGGGAGAGAACGTTGATGCGGGCATCATTATTCAGGAGGTTAAAGCATGTCAAAAGCGGATGTAATTGAGATTGAGGGAACTGTGGTTGAAAAACTGCCGAATACCATGTTTCAGGTGGAACTGGAAAACGGACATAAGGTGCTGGCGCATATCAGCGGCAAGCTGCGGCAGAATTTTATCCGTATTTTACCCGGCGACAGGGTGACATTGGAGCTTTCTCCTTATGATTTGTCCAAAGGAAGAATCATCTGGAGAGATAAGTAAGAAGTTTCCCGATATTACGCTTGCAATGGCGGCGTGGATATGATACAATGAGAAACGGTCTTTTTGAAAGGAGGGAACACGATGAAGGTTAGATCATCAGTAAAACCGATTTGCGAAAAGTGCAAAGTTATTAAGAGAAAAGGGAAAATCAGAGTAATCTGTGAGAATCCAAAGCATAAACAGGTACAGGGTTAAGAGCCTGTTCCAATGCTGGCATGTTCAGCATTTTACTTTTTGATACCGAGAGGTATTCGGAAAGGCTGGATTTATTCCGGCTGGTCAGTGCAAGCTGACCCAGTCAATTAGTAACTTAATTGCATAAGGAAGTGCTTTTGCAATTCCCGGCAAATCCAAAGAAACAGAGAAAATGGAGGAAAAATGGAATGGCTCGTATTTCAGGTGTAGATTTACCCAGAGACAAACGTGTCGAGATCGGACTTACCTATATTTATGGTATTGGACGTGTCAGTGCAACAAAGATCTGTGCGGCGGCAAAGGTGAACCCTGATACCCGTTGTCGCGATTTGACAGATGAAGAAGTAAAGAAGATCAGCGAAGTGATCGACGCAGACTACATGGTAGAGGGTGACTTGAGAAGAGAAATCGCTCTGAACATCAAGAGACTGCAGGAGATCGGATGCTATCGCGGTATTCGTCACAGGAAAGGACTTCCTGTTCGCGGTCAGAATACAAAGAACAATGCAAGAACAAGAAAAGGCCCGAAGAGAACCGTAGCAAATAAGAAGAAATAAGGTAACGGTAAACAATTTATAATGCATATTTAAAAGAAAGTAGGTTAGTTTAAAATGGCAAAAAAAGTTACAGCAAAGAAAGTGACAAAAAGACGTGTCAAGAAAAACGTTGAACACGGACAGGCACACATTCAGTCTTCCTTTAACAATACGATCGTCACATTGACGGATACGGAAGGCAATGCGCTCAGCTGGGCAAGTGCCGGTGGTCTTGGTTTTAGAGGTTCAAGGAAATCTACTCCGTATGCAGCACAGATGGCTTCAGAAACAGCGACAAAGGCAGCTCTGATTCACGGACTGAAGAAAGTTGATGTTTTTGTAAAGGGCCCGGGTTCAGGGCGTGAAGCGGCAATCCGTGCGCTTCAGGCATGTGGACTGGAAGTGTTGAGCATTCGTGACGTGACTCCGGTTCCTCATAACGGATGCCGCCCGCCTAAACGCCGTCGCGTATAGAATAGCAGCAAAAGAAAAATGATCGGCTGGGCAGCGGATATTTGTTTTTGTTGCGAGTGTGAACAGAAGCGTTGGACGAATGTACGAAAGTATTGTAAACAATGTATAGAAAGAGAGGAAAATGAGTAAATGGCAGTAAATAGAGTACCGGTACTGAAAAGATGTCGTTCTTTGGAACTTGATCCGACTTTTTTAGGATATGACAAGAAATCCAAGAGGAAATCCCCAAGAGCGGGCAAAAAGATGAGCGAATATGCGCTGCAGCTTCGTGCGAAACAGCAGGCTAAGTTTATCTACGGTGTTCTGGAGAAACCTTTCAGAAATTATTATAATAAAGCCGAGAGAATGAAAGGACGTACAGGTGAGAACCTGATGGTTCTGCTGGAGAGAAGATTAGACAGCGTAATCTTCAGAATGGGTTTTGCGAGAACCAGAAGAGAGGCCAGACAGATCGTCGGCCATCAGCATGTTCTTGTAAACGGCAAACCTGTGCAGATTCCTTCTTATCTGATAAGCGCCGGCGATACGGTGGAGATCAGAGAGAAATCCAGAGAATTGCAGAGATATAAAGACATCGTAGAGGTTACAGGCGGAAGACTTACTCCGGAATGGATAGAAGTAGATCTGGACGCTTTGAAAGGCACTGTGAAACAGCTTCCTACAAGAGAAATGATTGACGTACCTGTTGATGAAATGGCTATCGTCGAGTTGTATTCTAAATAATGCGGCGCAATAGAAAAACAGAAGCCTAAAGTGGTATTTTGCCACTCGCGTAAGCAGGCATTTGTTTTTCTTGCGCAGATTCTTGTAAATAAAAGGAGGGCGTTTACAGTGTTCGATTTTGAAAGACCTAACATTGAGATTGTGGAAATCTCTGATGATAAAAAGTATGGCAAATTAGTTGTAGAGCCTTTGGAAAGAGGTTATGGCATTACACTTGGTAACTCTCTCAGACGAATTATGCTTTCTTCCCTGCCCGGCACGGCCGTGAGTCAGGTGAAGTTTGATGGTGTGCTGCACGAATTTACGACGATCGAGGGCGTGAAGGAAGACGTGACAGAGATCATCATGAACATTAAGAGCCTTGCTATTAAAAACAACAGTGAGGGCAATGAGCCTAAGACCGCAATCATCGATTTTCAGGGTGAGGGCGTCATTCACGCTTCCGATATTGAGGTGGATCAGGATATTGAGATCATGAATCCGGATCAGGTGATCGCTACGCTCAGCGGCGGAAAAGACGCTAAGCTGTATGTGGAACTGACGATTACAAGAGGCAGAGGATATGTGGGCGCTGAAAAGAATAAGAGCAGTGATATGTCCATCGGTGTGATCGCTATCGATTCCATCTACACACCTGTTGAGCGCGTTAACGTGACGGTGGAGAACACCCGTGTCGGCCAGATGACAGATTATGATAAGCTGACGATGGATGTTTATACGGACGGAACCCTTGCACCGGACGAGGCGGTAAGCCTTGCGGCAAAGGTGCTCAGCGAGCATCTGAGTTCCTTTATCGATCTTTCCGAGAATGCAAAATCCGCAGAAGTTATGGTGGAGAAAGAGGACGACGAAAAAGGTAAGGTTTTAGAGATGAGTATCGACGAACTGGAACTGTCCGTTCGTTCTTACAACTGCTTAAAGCGCGCGGGTATCAACACGGTGGAGGAGCTCACCAACAAGACTCCGGACGATATGATGAAAGTCCGCAACCTCGGAAGAAAATCTTTAGATGAAGTGCTGGCAAAACTGAAAGAATTAGGGCTTCAGTTAAATCCCAGCGAGGAATAAACATCTCCGGTAAGACCAAAGCGCACGGAAGTGTTTTCATAAATGGTAACAGATTATATTTCGGCCAGTAAGACCGATGCGCATGGCCGGAATCATCCATTCAATATGAAAGGAGCCTATCATGGCAAAATACAGAAAACTCGGCAGAACAAGCAGCCAGAGAAAAGCACTGCTCAGAAATCAGGTAACTAATCTGCTCTATCACGGCAAGATCGTTACAACTGAGGCGAGAGCGAAAGAAGTACGCAAAATTGCAGAACATGTCATTACTTTGGCTGTAAAAGAAAAAGATAATTTTGAAACAGTGAAGGTAAAAGCGAAAGTTGCACGCAAGGATAAAGACGGCAAGAGAGTGAAAGAGGTCGTTGACGGCAAGAAAGTAACAGTATTTGACGAAGTGGAAAAAGAGATCAAGAAAGATCTGCCGTCCAGACAGCATGCAAGACGTCAGATGATGAAAGTTTTGTACCCTGTGACAGAAGTGCCTACAGCTCCCGCAGGGAAAAAGAAAAATACAAAAGAGATTAACATGGGTAATTTCATGTTTGAAGAAGTTGCGCCGAAGTATGCAAACCGTAAGGGCGGCTACACAAGGATCATAAAGATCGGCCCTCGTAAAGGTGATGCGGCAATGCAGGTGGTTCTGGAACTTGTATAACCTGTGAAGGAGGGAAGTCCTGATTCTGTATGCTTACAGGATGAGGACTTCTGTTAGTTGTATATTTATTTTATCATGAAAAGGAGAACAGTTATGAAGGGAAATGTTGTAGTTGGACAGTCTGGCGGTCCTACCGCTGTAATCAATTCTTCTGTTGCCGGTGTATACGCAGCAGCGAAGAAGCTTGGCGTGAACAAAGTTTTCGGAATGGTTCACGGTATAGAAGGCTTTTTGCAGGATCGGATCTGCGATCTGGACGAGTATCTTGCAGATGAAGCCGGTATCGAGCTGTTAAAGAGAACACCGTCTGCGTTCCTCGGTTCCTGCCGGTTTAAAATGCCGAAGATCGAAGGTCACGAAGATGTTTATGAGAAAGTTTTTGAGATTATGGAGAAGCATGATATCGAATGTCTCTTCTACTGCGGCGGCAACGATTCCATGGATACCGTAAAGATGCTTTCCGACTATGCGGCGGCGCACGGTAAGAATCAGAGATTTGTGGGCGTACCGAAGACCATCGACAACGATCTTCCGATCACAGACCATTGTCCCGGTTACGGTTCCGCGGCAAAATATATTGCAACATCCATGAAAGAGATCATTCGCGATAACGCTTCTTTCGGCGCTCAGAAGCCCACCATATGCATCGTGGAGATCATGGGCCGCAACGCCGGATGGCTGACAGCAGCGGCAGCTTTGTCCAGAGGAAGTGATTGTGAAGGCCCGGATGCGATCTATCTGCCTGAGAAGGTGTTCGATATGGACGCATTCATGGCGAAGGTAAAAGAACTGGCAGCAACAAAGTCCTCCGTTGTTATCGCGGTGTCCGAGGGCGTTCATATTGCAGACGGCAGATATGTCTGTGAGCTGGGCAAAGAAGTGGCTGTCGATGCTTTCGGTCACAAGCAGATGTCCGGAACGGCAGTGATGTTAGCTGATAAGATCGCGGCTGAGACAGGTCTTAAGACAAGGGCGATTGAGTTCTCCACACTGCAGAGAGCGGCTACGCATCTTGCTTCCCTGACAGATATCAATGAAGCGTTTCAGGTGGGACACGACGCGGTGGTTGCGGCAAACGAAGGCAAGACCGGCATGATGATCACTCTGGACAGAAACGGGGACGATCCCTACCAGTGCGGTACCAGCGCTTACGATATCCACGCTATCGCAAATGTGGAGAGAAAAGTTCCAGACGAGTGGATTACAGCGGACGGTACGGATCTGACAGAGGATTATGTGAATTACGCAAGACCGCTTATCATGGGTGAACTGATGCCCCTTTACGTAAACGGCACACCGAGACATCTGGTGAGAAAATAGAAACTGAATGTTGTTCTTGAAAAAACACCCTGAAGGAGAGTATCTTTCAGGGTGTTTTTGAGTTCTTTAAAAATAAGCTGTAACCGGCAGCAGGACCTCATGGATTTGTTGATATAAAAAAGAAAAAATAATGCTGGTCAAAACGAATTCCGAGCCAATTAGCATTAAAAATGTGCCGAATTTATATTTAATAATATTTTTGTATATCATTAGAGTACAATAAAAAATAAATATATCTTTTTGTTCCTGTATATTTTGATGCTGTGCCACCGACTGCGTAAAGGGTTTGTGGAAGCATTTCATTTTTATAATATTGATTGCGATAGGAAGATCATAAAAATCAGCAGTACATGTCGGAAGCGGAATAGTAAGACAATGGTTCTGGCCGTTAAAAGTTATCTGGGGGTTTCTGAGTGCGTGATAATTATGCCAAAACATTCTTGCTCTCTCTCTGCTGTATCTTTTGAGGAATGGCCATCTCTTCCATGAGGATAATTCCGGTATCTGTTCATGCAGTGCGAGAAGATTTTCTTGAAAAAAGCTAATTTGTTTATTACAATAGAGCGAAATAACCGATATCACTGCTGAACCGAAAGTTGCAAAAATGGATCCTAGCGGAATACAGTTCATCAATTTGGCATCTGTAATACATTGTTCAAAAATAAGATATGTCAGATATGCTGTAATGCAAAATGAAAGCAACAGGAAGATTAATTTTACAATACGGAACAAAAATGTAAACCAGACAATTATTTTGACTCTTTTACTGTTATTTAAGAGAAGCTCTCCCTCTTTGATGCTGTAATTATATTCCATTCTCTGGCCTCATCGTTGGTCAATAAATTAGAGTATTTTATTATTATAGTATATATTTTCTTTTATCATACAAAATATTACCGCAGTTTTCAAGATGATACGCGGCAATTGTTAAAATAATACTAAATTCTACACGGGTGCAAGGCATTTATAAATATTTCTCTTGTCATAACAATACCACTCTGTTATACTATTTTTAAAAGCATATATTCTATTGGAATTTCTGCAGCATAGCCTGTATTCTTTGAGAACATTCCCGTCTTATTTCGATTGAAATCTGTGCTTTTTACTTCAACATCATTTAAATTGCATGGGATTTCTCCATTATAAGGATACGGTATTTCGTATGCTATTTCGGGAGAAAAAGCGACTGCTCGGTCTTTATAATGCTGTCAGCGGCCGAAACTATGAGGACCCGGAAGAGCTGGATATCGTGATGTTAGAAAGCGCGGTATATCTGGACATGAGGAATGATCTGGCTTTCATCATCGATATGAGGCTCCATCTGTTTGAGCACCAGTCAACGGTGAATGAGAATATGCCCCTCCGGTTTTTGCAGTATGTGTCAGCGGAGTATGAGAAGCTGCTCATATCTGAAAATCTGCATAAACAGACTATGGTGAAAATTCCGGCACCTCACTTTATAGTTTTTTACAATGGGACGGAAAAGTGTCCGGAACGGCAGGAATTGCGGTTGTCGGCGGCGTATGAGGTGAAGGAAGAAGATCCGGAATTGGAGCTGCGGGTACAGGTGCTAAATATCAATGAGGGCTTTAGCGAGGGACTGAAAGAGGCGTGCCTGACGCTTAGGGAATATATGCAGTATGTGGATAAAGTCAGGGTCTATAAGAAAGACATGACTGTAGATGAGGCTGTGAACAGAGCTGTGAACGAATGTATCGAGCAGGGGATCTTGAGAGAATTCCTGCTGCAGAACAAAGCGGAGGTGAGACGCATGAGTATTTTTGAGTATAATGAAGAGGATGTGCGGCGGGCGCTTCGGGAAGAGGCTATCGAGGAAGGTTATGAGGAAGGATATGGAGAAGGCTGTGAGGAAGGAAAAGTCGATGGGGAAAAAGCAGGGAGGATAGAGGGAGAAAAAGTAGGAAAAATTGAAGGGAAAATTTAAGATATCCTGTATTTTTTGAATGAAAAGGGAGCAGTTCCCGAAGAACTGGAGAAAAGGATCAAAAGAGAAACCGATGAAAATATTCCGAGAAAGTGGCTGAAGCTTGCCGGCAGTGCAGAAAGCATAGAAGAATTCCGGACGAGAATGTAGGAGAGTGGGACGTATATGTCCCAGAAAGTTTATTTTAGAGGCCTATTTACTTGAAAAACCTGCATAAATGGAGTATGATGAGGAAGTCAGATAAAGAAGTTTGAATGATAAAAAGAAGCGGAAAGCGGTCAGGAGACGGGAGGATACTCGTATGTCAAAAGAAATCAAGACAATAGGCGTATTGACCAGCGGCGGAGATGCGCCGGGCATGAATGCGGCGATCCGGGCGGTGGTCAGAAAAGCCCTCAGCAATGGAGTGCAGGTAAAGGGAATCAAAAAAGGTTATCAGGGGCTTTTAAACGAAGAGATTGTAGATTTGGACAGAACCAGTGTGTCGGATACGATCCAGCGCGGCGGTACGATTCTGGGCACAGCCCGCTGTTCGGAGTTCAGAACCGAAGAAGGTCAGAAAAAGGGTGCAGATATCTGCAGAAAGCATGGGATCGACGGCGTGATAGTGATTGGCGGGGACGGTTCTTACAGAGGAGCGCAGGCACTGGCGTCCAATGGTATTAACACAGTCGGTATACCGGGTACGATTGATTTGGATATTGCCTGTACAGATTACACGATTGGGTTTGACACTGCTATCAATACGGCCATGCAGGCTATTGACAAGGTGAGAGATACCTCTTCTTCCCATGAGCGGTGCAGCATCATTGAGGTGATGGGCAGAAATGCCGGCTATATTGCACTCTGGTGTGGTATTGCCAACGGTGCTGAGGATATTTTGATTCCAGAGAAATACGATTACAATGAGCAGCGCATCATCAATAATATTATTGGAAACAGGAAGCGTGGCAAGAGACATCATATTATCATCAATGCGGAGGGAATTGGCCACTCCACATCTATGGCAAGGCGAATTGAGGCGGCTACAGGTATGGAGACAAGAGCGACAATTCTGGGTTATATGCAGAGAGGCGGTTCTCCTACCTGTAAAGACAGGGTGTATGCTTCTGTAATGGGAGCCTATGCAGCAGACCTTCTTTGCACCGGGAAATCTAACAGAGTGGTAGCTTACTGCAAAGGAGAATATGTGGACTTTGATATTGAAGAAGCGCTGCGAATGGAGAAAGAAATACCGGAGTACATCTACGACGTGAGCGGAAGGCTATAAGCAGTGCCAAAGAATGCGGAAGCAGATTTTCGTCATGCTTGCATGTAAGAAAATCCGCTTCCGCATTCTTTGATAGGGCGCAGCCCGTACATCCGGAGGGCTCCTGCTCTCCGGATGAGCACTGCGCAGGCTAGGGAAAGAGAAAGCAAAAAAAAGGGCGCAGCCCGTACATCCGGAGGGCTCCTGCTCTCCGGATGAGCACTGCGCAGGCTAGGGAAAGAGAAAGGCATACAGCGGAGAAAATTTATGATTACAAGCACTTCGAATGAAAGAATCAAACATGTGGCGGCCCTACAGCAGAAGACGAGGCTGCGGCAGGAGGAGAGGCTGTTTGCAGCAGAAGGCAGCAGACTTTTTCTGGAAGCGCCGGAATCTCTGATTGAGGAAGTATATGTGACGGAAGATTTCCTAAAAAATGCAGAGGGAAAAATGAGAGAAAAACTTGCAAAGACCGGGTACGAGACGGTATCTGAGCAGGCCTTCGCCAAAATGTCGGACACGAAATCCCCTCAGGGAATACTGGCGGTTCTTTCCTGGCGGGATTACGGACGGGAGGAACTATTTGCAGATAAGCCGCTGTTGCTGTTGTTGGAAAACATTCAGGATCCGGGTAATCTTGGGACGATCTTTCGCACGGCGGAAGGGGCGGGAGTAACGGGAGTAGTTTTGAGTCCGGGGTGTGCTGACATTTATCAGCCCAAAGTAGTGCGTTCTACTATGGGAAGCTTTTTTCGGGTTCCGTTTTACCGGAGCAGGGATCTGGGGGAGGAGATAATATTTTTAAAGAATAGAAAAGTAAAGATATATGCGGCTTATCTGGAAGGTTCGGAGTGTTATGATGCGGTATCCTATCTGGAAGAGTGCGCCTTTTTGATTGGAAATGAGGGCAGCGGGCTGACGAGAGATACGGCGATGGCAGCAGATGCCCGCATCCGTATCCCGATGGAAGGGAAACTGGAAAGTCTGAATGCGGGAGTATCGGCGGCGCTGCTGGTGTATGAAGCGGCTAGACAAAGAAGAAGACAGAGGAGTCAAGCGAAATGAAAAAGCAGAAATCAGGAAAAATTCTCCTTTTAAAAAGCATACTGATCCTTTCGGCAGGGGTTTTGGCAGGAAGTTTTATGGGCTGTGAAAGCAGGGGAAGCGAAAGAGCAGGCAAATTGACTGGGAATGTGGTAAAAGCTCAGGAAAATAGCGGGAATACAGAAAATGACACAGAATATGACACCAAAGATGACATTATTGTCACAATGGCGCAGGAGATTTTGGAGGGGATGACGCTGGAAGAAAAAGTGGGACAGATGTTTGTGGCCCGTTGTCCGAAGGAAAATGCAGCAGTAAAAGCGGCGGAGTATCATTTGGGAGGTTACATCCTTTTCGGGAGGGATATCTCCGGAAAAACCAGAGAAGAAGTGGTTCAGGATATCAGAAGTTATCAGGAGGCGGCGGAGATTCCGTTGTTTATCGGAGTGGATGAGGAGGGGGGAACGGTAAACCGCGTCAGCAAAAACCCCCAATTGAGGGCGGCTCCTTTCTGGTCGCCCCAGAAGCTTTACAGGGAGGGCGGCTTTGAACTTGTCCGCAGTGACACCAAAGAAAAATGCGATCTCCTGCGCAGTGTGGGAATCAATCTGAATATGGCTCCGGTGTGTGACGTTTCCGAGAATCCTAAGGATTTTATTTATAGAAGGAGTTTCGGACAGAATGCCGGACATACAGCTGACTATGTACAGGCTGTGGTGGAAGTGATGGATGAGGAAAACATGGGAAGCGTCCTCAAACATTTTCCGGGGTATGGGAATAATGTGGATACTCACATAGGCATAGCATATGACGAGCGATCCTACGAGACCTTTCTGACCGCCGATTTTCTTCCCTTTCAAAGCGGAATCGACAGCGGCGCAGATATGGTGTTAGTGTCCCACAATATTGTGAAGTGTATGGATGAGCAGTATCCGGCGTCTTTGTCTTTGAAGGTTCATGAAATTCTGCGAAAGGAGCTCCGTTTTTCCGGTATCATCTTGACGGATGATCTGGCCATGGAGGCAGTGGGGGACTTCGTGCCGGACACTCAGGCAGCTGTTTTGGCTGTGCAGGCCGGGAATGATATCGTGTGCTGTACGGACTTTGAGGTGCAGATGCCGGCTGTGCTGGCAGCGGTGCAAAGGGGTGAGATATCGGAGGAGAGAATCGACGAGTCGGTTCTTCGTATTTTGAAATGCAAAATTGAGAGGGGAATTTTAGGATCGATATAATGACGGAATAGGAGTAAAAGAATATGAAACTTGGATTTATCGGCCTCGGCAATATGGCCTGCGCCATAATAGGCGGCATTTTAAGGGAGGGTATCGCGAAACCGGAAGAGATCATCGGCTCAGCGAAGACGGAAAAGACGGTGAGAGAGAGAGGCGTACAGTTTGGAATAGAAACCTGCACGGACAATAGGAGGATCGCAAAGGAGGCAGATGTGCTGGTGCTTGCGGTAAAGCCCCAGTTTTTTCCGGAGGTGATCGCGGAGATCCGGGATGTATTGAATGAAGATACGCTGGTGATCAGTGTGGCGGCCGGAAAGACCATACCGTATATGGAAGAACAGTTCGGATGTAAAGAAAAAGCGAAGATGATAAAACTGGTGCGCAGTATGCCAAATACGCCGGCGCTGGTAGCGGCGGGCTGTACCGGTTTTTGTGTCAACGAAAATGTGAACGGGGAAGAGAAACGGCTGGCGGAGAAACTTTTTTCCAGTTTCGGAAAGGCGATCGAGGTGCCGGAGCGCCTGATGGATACGGTGGGCAGCGTCAGCGGTTCTTCGCCGGCTTTTGTATTTATGTTTATCGAGGCGCTGTCTGACGGCGCGGTGGCGGAGGGGATGTCCAGAGCGCAGGCGCTGGAATTTGCAGCGCAGGCTGTTTACGGCAGCGCGAAGCTTGTGTTGGAGAGCGGAATGCATCCGGGCGAGCTGAAAGATATGGTATGTTCACCGGGAGGAACTACAATACAGGGGGTTAGAACCTTAGAGAAAGGCGGGATGCGCAGCGTGGTGATGGATGCGGTCATAGCTTGTGTGGAAAAATCAAAAAAGCTGTAAAAAAACAGAAGGTTGTTACGACTTAAAAAATTTCCTTTAAAAAAGTTTGACAATTTGTTTCGAATTTGTTAATATAAGGCTGTGACAAATGTAACATATTTGTAACAAGTTTATAAAAAATTAAAATTTAAAGGAAGGTTTAAGAATATGCGTAGCAATAAAAAATGGCTGACAAGTCTTTTGGGCGCGATACTTTGCCTGACATTGACAGTTACGGTAAAACAGAGTGTGAGCGCGGAAGAAGAAACAACGTGGAATGCTTATTTTGTCTCTACGGAAGATACAAAGTTGTATGTGGAGCCCGATTGGACCGGAGAGATAGCGGTGTCGGTGCCGAAGGACAGCGTGCTGAAATGGATCAGCGAAGAGGGATTTTATACAAAGGCGTCATACAACGAAATCGAAGGGTATATAGATACCAGATTTATCGGCTATAATGAGGAACTGATCGCAGCGCATGAAGAAGAACTTGAGCGGGAGGCTCAGAAAATAGCGGAAGAGCTCGAGGCACAGAGGCTGGCGGAAGAGCAGGAACTTATCGCGAGGAGCGAGGAAGTCCGTATGGTGGCGGCTATGATCCAGTGTGAGGCCGGCAACCAGCCCATGGAGGGACAGATAGCCGTAGGAGCGGTTATCATGAATCGCGTGAAAGCTCCGAATTACCCGAATACGATTCAGGAAGTGCTCTATCAGCCCCATCAGTTCGGGCCGGCGGACAGCCAGATGTTTGCTAATCTGCTTGCAAACGATACGATCAAAGAAAGCTGCAGGGAAGCTGCGATGCAGGCCTATATGGGTGTGGATAACGTGGGCGGCGCGCTGCACTTCCAAAGAGTGGGTTACGGAGAAGGTCTGGTGATCGGTGACCATGTATTTTATTAAAAAGAGTTGAAGATGCAGGATATCCCGGAGACGGTTCCGGGGTATCTTTTTTTTGAGCTTTTTGTTGTATAAATTAAAAAAAAGATGTAAAATAACAATTATACAATACAGCTATATTTTGCCGGATGTGTTGCCGGCAGAAAGGAGAAGCTTAAATGGAGTGGATAACAAATCCTGTAATTGTATGGCTGGCTGTTTTAATCATACTTGTTGTGATTGAGATCTTCACGCTGGGACTTACGACGATCTGGTTCGCAGGCGGCGCTCTGCTGGCGATCGTTGTAGCTGCACTGGGAGGACCGGTCTGGCTGCAGATCTTGGTTGCCGCTGTCGTTTCAGGAGTGCTGCTGTTTTTCACAAGACCGGTTGCAATGAAATATTTCAACCGTGACCGCGAGAGGACCAACGCAGAATCTCTGGTTGGAAGGCAGGCGATCGTGATCAGCGAGATCAATAATCTGCAGGGAATCGGTCAAGTGACGATAAACGGCATGGAGTGGACTGCGAGGAGTATTATGGATGGCCAGACGATAGGAACCGGAGAGATTGTGATCATCCGGGGAATAAACGGTGTGAAACTGCTGGTTGAGAGAGAAAAAAACCTTGCAGGCAGCGAAGAGGATTTGGCGCAGAGCCATGTAAATTAAAAGGAAAAGGAGAGAAAAAATGTTAGGATTTATGATATTTGTGATACTTGTGGTACTTCTGGTAGCTTTGTTTGCTTCCTGCGTGAAGATCGTGCCTCAGGCCCATGCGTATGTTGTAGAGAGACTTGGAGCATATCAGGGCACTTGGTCCGTAGGTATGCATATCAAAATGCCGATCTTTGATAAGGTGGCAAGACGTGTTGTTTTGAAGGAGCAGGTTGTGGATTTCGCGCCCCAGCCGGTTATCACAAAAGATAACGTAACGATGCGGATCGATACGGTGGTATTCTTCCAGATCACAGATCCGAAGCTGTTCACCTACGGTGTGGAAAATCCGATTATGGCCATTGAAAACCTGACAGCTACCACACTGCGTAATATTATCGGTGAACTGGAACTGGATCAGACTCTGACTTCCAGAGAGACGATCAACACAAAGATGAGGGCGTCTTTGGATGAGGCGACGGATCCCTGGGGTATCAAAGTAAACCGTGTGGAATTAAAGAATATCATTCCGCCCGCTGAGATCCAGAATTCCATGGAGCGTCAGATGAAGGCGGAACGTGAGCGCCGTGAAGCTGTCACAAGGGCAGAAGGTGAGAAGAAAGCAAGCGTAACCGTTGCGGAAGGTAAGAAAGCGGCGGCGATTCTTGAGGCAGAGGCGGAGAAACAGTCCGCAATCCTGCGTGCAGAAGCGCAGAAAGAAAAGATGATCCGCGAGGCGGAAGGTCAGGCGGAGGCAATCATGAAAGTGCAGCAGGCAACAGCGGACGGTATCAGAATGCTCAGAGAAGCGGGCGCGGATGAAGCGGTGCTGAAATTAAAGAGTCTGGAAGCATTTGCGAAAGCTGCAGACGGTCAGGCGACAAAGATTATCATTCCTTCCGAGATTCAGGGGATAGCAGGTCTGGCAAGTTCCGTAAAGGAGTTTGTGGCAAAATAAAGAGTGAAGTTTATGATGCCCCCCGCAGGATGAATTATGATCTTGCGGGGGAATTTGCGTCATACAGCAAAAA
Source organism: uncultured Lachnospiraceae bacterium (assembly GCA_910577955.1). Taxonomy (GTDB): domain Bacteria; phylum Bacillota; class Clostridia; order Lachnospirales; family Lachnospiraceae; genus 1XD8-76. The sequence goes on along the minus strand of CAJTNC010000007.1, from coordinate 99,422 downwards.
GACAGAGGGAGAACGAAAAATGAATCTGAGGGGAAGAAATTTTTTGAAATTGTTGGATTACACGCCGGAGGAGATCGTATATCTGCTCGATCTGGCAGCGGATTTCAAGGCAAAAAAGAAAAAGGGCGAGCTGACGGAATATTTCCGGGGAAAAAATGTGGCGCTGATCTTTGAAAAGACTTCCACGCGGACAAGATGCGCTTTTGAAGTGGCGGCTCGCGATCTCGGTATGGGTACGACTTATCTTGACCCTGCAGGATCCCAGATCGGAAAAAAGGAGAGCATCGCGGATACGGCGAGGGTGCTTGGCAGGATGTACGAGGGAATTGAGTACCGGGGGTTCGGTCAGGAAATCGTGGAGGAATTGGCGGAATATGCGGGAGTACCTGTGTGGAACGGGCTTACAAACGAGTTTCACCCCACCCAGATGCTGGCGGATCTTTTGACGATCAGAGAGCATTTCGGATATCTGAAAGGCATCAGACTGACTTACATGGGAGATGCCCGCTTCAATATGGGCAATTCCCTGATGGCAGCCTGTGCGAAGATGGGGATGCATTTTACCGCCTGTACGACACCGGAATTTTTCCCGGCAAAAGAACTGGTGGAGGAGTGCAGAAAAATCGCAGAAGAGACCGGAGGCAGTGTAACGCTTGAGGAAGATCCGATGAAGGGCACAAAGGGAGCGGATGTGGTTTACACTGATGTCTGGGTTTCTATGGGTGAGCCGGACGAGGCATGGAGCGCCAGAATAAAAGCTCTTGCTCCCTATCAAGTAAACCGTGCCATCATGGAAAATGCAGGGGAGAAAGCAGTATTTATGCATTGCCTGCCCGCTTTTCATGATTTGAATACGAAAGTCGGAAAAGAACAGGGAGAGAAATTCGGCTTTACGGAGTTGGAAGTGACAAACGAAGTGTTTGAGTCTCCTGTGTCCATTGTATTTGATGAGGCGGAGAACCGGATGCATACGATCAAGGCTGTGATGGCGGCAACGCTGGGGATTGAGGATATATGAAATCAGAAATGATAAGACTTCTGCGGGAGAGCGGAGAATATAAATCGGGGCAGGAACTGTGCGACCGTTTTCAGGTATCCCGCACTGCTGTCTGGAAGGTCATCAACCAACTGAAGGAAGAGGGGTATGTGATCGAGGCCAAGCAGAATAAGGGATACAGGCTTCTTGAGAGCCCTGATACTATGGAGGCTTTTGAGGTGGAAAGCCGCATGATCACTAAGTGGGCGGGGCGAAAAGTTTTTTACAAAAAAGAGACCGGATCCACCAATACAGACTGTAAACAGCTAGCGCAGGGCGGGCAGCCCCACGGTACCTTGGCAGTGGCGGACAGACAGGTAAAGGGCAAAGGCAGGCGCGGCAGAGGCTGGGAGTCTCCGGCGGGGGAATCCATCTATATGTCCCTTCTGTGCAGACCTGATTTTTTGCCGGACAAGGCGCCGATGCTGACCCTTGTGATGGGCGTCTCCGTGGCGGAGGCGGTGGAGAGATACACCGGACTTGCGGCGAAGATCAAATGGCCCAACGATATTGTGGTGAACGGCAGAAAGATTTGCGGTATTTTGACCGAGATGGAGATGGGACTGGAGACAAAGGAGATACAGTATCTGGTGGTCGGCGTGGGCATCAATGTCAACAACGGGTTTGCCGGGATGCAGGAGACAGGGGATTGGAAAGCAGCCCGTGAGATGGCATTTCCGGGGGAATTGTCAGACAAGGCGACCAGTCTGTATCTGGAGGCGGAAAAGGAGGACACAAAGATTCTCAGAGCGCCTCTTGTCCGGTATGTGATGGAAGCCTTTGAGAAAAATTATGTACAGTTTTTGCAGACGTTAGATCTGTCTTTGCTTAGAGAAAGCTACAACGGCTATTTGGTCAACCGGAATGCCGCAGTGAAGGTGTTGGATCCGGGCGGAGAGTATGCAGGGATCGCCAGAGAGATAGACGATCAGGGCGATCTGTTGGTGGAGACTAAGGACGGAGAAGTAAAGAAAGTATACTCGGGAGAGGTTTCTGTGAGAGGAATCTACGGGTATGCGCTGTAAAGAGGACAGGGGAGAGCGGAATGATGGAACATCAGGAAGGGCGCATTGTGCTGTGCGGCGCCAGCAGTTACGAACAGAAATATTACTTTAATAAGTTGTTTGAGAAGATTCCGCAGTCTATTCAGGACGAACTGCATATCATGTGTGTGCTGTTCACAGAGGAGGCCGGCGGAGTAATCACCTTTGTGTTTGAGGAGGACGGCAGCCTTTCGATTGAGACGGAGTCGGCGGCGGACGATTTTTTGTACGATGAGATATCCAGCGGACTGCTTGTAAACAAGATCCGAAATACGAGACAGGAGCTGCTTGAATCGTTGGATCTGTACTACCGCGTGTTTGTGAAGCATGAGGATATATCAGCGCTGCTGACGGAAGAGGAATAGATGTATGGGCAGTCTTACAATAGGGAACGTGACTTTGGAAAACAATGTTATTCTGGCTCCTATGGCAGGCGTGACGGACCTGCCTTTTCGCTTGTTGTGCAAAGAGCAGGGAGCAGGGCTCGTGTGCATGGAAATGGTCAGCGCCAAGGCGATTTTGTACCGCAACAGAAATACCGAGGAACTGATGCGTATTTTACCGCAGGAGCGTCCGGTCAGTCTGCAGTTGTTCGGATCGGATCCGGAGATCATGGGAAAGATCGCGGAGGAGATCAAGGAGCGCCCCTTTGACATTTTGGACATCAATATGGGGTGCCCTGTGCCGAAGGTGGTAAACAACGGCGAGGGATCGGCGTTAATGAAGGATCCGGCATTGGCGGAGGCGGTGATCCGAAGCGTCGTTAGGAGAGCCGGAAAGCCTGTCACGGTGAAGATCCGCAAAGGTTTTGACAAAGATCATGTCAATGCGGTGGAACTGGCTAAGCGGGCGGAGGAGGCGGGGGCTTTGGCTGTCGCTGTCCACGGCAGAACAAGGGAGCAGTTTTATTCCGGAAAAGCGGATTGGGAGATCATTGCAAGGGTGAAAGAGGCGGTTCATATACCGGTTATCGGCAACGGGGATGTAGAGTGTGCGGAGAGCGCGGCGAGAATGCTTGAGGAAACAGGCTGCGACGGCGTGATGGTTGGCAGGGCGGCAAGAGGAAACCCTTGGATATTCCGGGAGATCGCCGCTTATCTGGAGAGCGGCGAGAAAGCGAAGCCGCCCACGGACGAGGAGAAGTGCGCCTGTATTTTGAGGCACGCCGGGCTGATGCGCGAATGTAAGGGGGAGTACACGGCGGTCAGAGAGATGCGAAAGCATGTTTCATGGTATACTTTTGGTTATCCCAATTCGGCAAGGCTTCGGGGAAAGATCAATACGATAGAAAACATGGAAGAACTGGAGCGGTGCGTGCGGGAGATATTCGGGGCATAGGCAGGAAGAAAGCGGGAAAATTATCCGGTATGACGGCATATATTGTGTTGACGGCAAATGATACCGGAGGATATCTGTGGGAGACCGGATACTATATTTTTATAAGAGGGAAAACGCTTTTTACAGAGATAAAAAGAGGACGAATCTTTTGATGGAAGAAAAAGATGCCGGTGATTCGCTCAAACTGTTTTACTGCGGACTGCCGGAATATTATAAAAGGCGGTCAAAATGGAGCGTGGAGAAGCTCTTTGGATTGATGCAAAGCTGTTGTGAGTATGTTTCTGCGGATTCATGTTATCTGGAAGAAGGTTTTGAGAAGGAACTGGCGGAGGCAGGGATCCGGCTTACCTCCGGCGGACAGAGAATGTGCGGCGGACTGATTAGGAAGACGGCCGCACAGCTTCAGGGGATCGACGGCATTCTGTATCTGGAAGGAGGATTTGGAAAAAGAATGGAATTGCCTCTTCCGGATGGGATGCTCAGGAAACTGCGCTGCTTTTTTTATTTGGGTGAGAAGTCTGAACAGTATGAGGTACTGGAGGAAAATCTGTGGCAGGAGTATGGCATGCCATTATTGTCTGCCAAAGGGGCGCATGATCTTGCGGCCTGCCGAATCAGGCGTCTCCTTGTGCTGGACGACAGGCGCGAGGGAAAGGCGGATCGAAAGATGCTGCCGGAGAGATGCGTATATCTGGATTTGTGGTCGGACGCAGAGAGGCGGGCACAGATGGAAAAGGACAGAAAGGGTATAAAATATATATCGGAGTATGTTTATCTGAGCAGGCATTTTGAGGGGATCAAATGAAATGAGAATACGGGAAAAGAAAGGTTTGGAATCAAAAATGAAGTTTTTTTTGCGCCATAATATCAATTTTGTCTGGAAGTATCTGGCCGGTATTTTATTGCTGACGGCTGTTTCGATATTTTTTCAGAAAGAGATCTATCAGGAGACATATGCGCCGGGGGAACTGTGTGATTATCTGCCGGCGGGCGAATACATGCTGTCCGTGGAGTATGAGGGCGCACCGGAAAACAGCGATCTTGTCTTTCGGGCAAATTCGTTGGTGACGCCTCAAAACAGGCAGGGTATGGATCTGGTGGCGGAGAAGCTGCCTGCGGGAAGCGGCGAACTGCGGTTTATGATCACTGTCCCGTCGGAGACAAGGAATGTTTTTCTCATTTCCGAATATGTGACGGCGTGGAGTTTGCAGAGTGTAAAATTGTTAAACTATGACAACTATCTGCTGGCCTTATTATGCTTTCTTTTGGCGGCCGTTTTCTTGGTTTACGGGGGGCGGTTTTACAGGAAGGAGCACAATGTTGTGTTAGGCCTTCTTGGCATAGGCGTGTTGGTTTCTCTTCCGCTTTTCGGACATTCTCTTCCCTACAGCGAGGACATGCTGTTTCATTTTGCGCGGGTAAACGGGATATATGAGGGATTGCGGACGGGGCAGTTTCCTGTGCGCATCAATCCGACGCAGCTTGCCGATTACGGATATATGTCGGGAACCATGTATCCGCAGTTGTTTCTCTATCTTCCGGCAATCCTTAAATTTTTCCATATTTCATCCATGCTTGGCATGAAGCTGCTTCTTTTCAGTGCGAATCTGGCGGTGCCTGTTTTTTCCTATGCGGCGGTTCGGGGGATTTGCGGAAATAACGGAACCGCTTTTCTGGCAGCAGTGTTTTATACGCTAAATCCTTACCGCCTGATCAATTTTTACAGCCGCGGCGCTGTGGGCGAGGGGATCGCGATGGTATTTTTGCCGTTGGTCGTGTGGGGGAGCTATGAGATCCTTTGGAACAGGAGACAAAAGTGGTGGATACTGACGCTCGGCATGAGCGGCGTACTGAGTTCCCACCTGTTGTCCATGGAATTATATGCCGTGTTTATTTTTGGCGAGATGGTGTTGTGGGTCTTTTCTAAGGGAAGAAAGGATACCTTGAAGAGAGTGGCGGCAATGGGAAAGGCGGCCGTTGGCACAATACTGTTGAACCTGTATTTTCTCGGTCCGTTTCTTGCCTTTTCACGGCTTGATCCGCGGTGCTTTTCCCTTATCAGCCGCGAGGATCTGTATACGCTCGATCTGCTCAGGGCTTTTGAACCCTTTGCGAAGTGGGGGGACTCCTATGAGTCGGTGGGGAAGGCGGCGTTTATGTCCGTGACCTTGGGGGGAGCGATGCTTGCCGGTATCTGCCTGTTTTTGATTCTTTTATTGAAAGGCGGGGATCATAGGCAGGAGGAAGCGGTGAAGATAGGAAAGCGCTGGCTGGTTCTCGGAAGCTTGTTTTTTATCTTGTCGCTCTGGACTATTCCGTGGCAGCAAATGCTGCAAAGCAAGTGGGTGTATCATACGTTGGGGGCTCTTCAATTCCCCTGGAGAACCTTTGGCGTGTCGGCTATGCTGTTCAGCGTTGTCTGCGCTGTGGCGGTGACATTGTGGGAAGAGACGGGCGGGCAGGCTGTGAACAGGTTCCTGCAGTTTATTCTGTTATGTGTGCTCTTGTTGGAATGCGGCGCATATTTCGGTGATATCGCACATTCGGCAAAACTGCTCGCAAAGCCGGAGGCGGAGGCCTCCAATTATACGGATGAACTCTATCTGCATGAGGACTCCCTTCCTCTCTATTATTATACGACTGATTTCACTCATATCAGCAGCGATATAGAGGAACATTTTTCATGGTTAAATGCATTAAATACGGGGCCGGGCGTGGTGTGCGGAGAGCCGGAAAGCGTTAGATGGACGAATTACAGGAAAGAGGGGCTGCATATTATTGCGGACGTGGCTTCGGATTATGATTTTTATGCGGCTTTCCCGCTTCATTATTTTCCCGGATACCGTGTTTTGGTGGACGGCGTGGAAACGGAAGCCTACCCGTTATATTCTCTTGTGACCTGCGATCTGAAAAAGGGAACCCACCATATCGAGGTGAGCTGGGAGACGCCCGCTTTCTTCAGAGTGTGTGACGCCGTCACTCTCTGTGTCCTTGCCGGCTGGTTTTTGATTCTGCTTTTTAAGAGAAGGAACATTGTCAGGATAGGGGCGGAAAGTGCAGAAACTCCACGGGAATCTTGACATCGCAGGGGAAAATAGGTATAGTATAAGATGCGTTGCGAAAGGGCTGCGAATAAAGAAAGGAATATGTGGATGATGGAAGAGAAGAAATACATTCTTACTGCGGAAGGTTTAAAGAGATACGAGGACGAACTGTACTATCTGAAAAACGAGAGATACAAGGAGATCACGCAGGCAATCAAAGAGGCGCGCGCTCAGGGCGACTTGTCGGAGAACGCTGAGTATCAGGCGGCGAAGGAAGAGCAGCGGCAGGTTGACGGACGTATCGAAGAACTGGAAGAGATGCTGACGAACGTGGAAGTTGTGGATGTGAGTGAAGATAATTCCGTGGTTCGCATCGGCAGCACGGTCCTGATCAAGGATCTGGAACTTGACGAGGAGTTAAATTACCAGATCGTGGGACCAAGCGAGGCAAATACAGAGAAAAATATGATTTCCAATGAGAGTCCGCTGGGACAGGCGCTGATCGGTGCAGTGGAGGGGGATATTGTAGCCGTGCAGGCGCCGATAGGCGAGATTCGCTATCAGGTTTTGGAGATCGGTAAGAGGGAGAAAGAGTAAAGTGGCTGAGATACAGAATCAGGAAAAACAGCAGGATATCGGTCAGTTATTGAAAGTGAGACGGGAGAAATTGTCTGCACTGCAGCAGGCTGGCAGAGATCCCTTTCAGATTACAAAATACAATGTGACAAATCACAGCAGCGAGATCAGGGAGCAGTTTGAATCGCTGGAGAATAAGCAGGTGTCCGTGGCCGGACGTCTGATGAGCAAACGCATCATGGGAAAGGCGTCGTTTTGTCATGTGCAGGATCTGGAGGGCATGGTACAGTGCTATGTGGCCAGAGACAGTATCCGAGAGGAGGCATACGCCGACTTTAAGAAGTATGACATCGGCGATCTGGTGGGTATTGAGGGATTTGTGTTTAAGACAAAGACCGGCGAGATATCCGTCCATGCCGAGAAAGTGACACTGCTGTCAAAATCTTTGCAGGTTCTGCCGGAGAAGTGGCATGGATTGACCAATACGGATATCAGATACCGCCAGAGATACACGGATCTGATCATGAACGAGGATGTGAGAAAGATTTTTGTGGCGCGTTCCCGTATTATCAGCTGCATCCGCCGCTATCTGGATGATCAGGGGTTCTTAGAGGTGGAGACGCCGATGCTTGTGAGCAATGCCGGCGGCGCCGCGGCAAGACCTTTTGAGACGCATTACAATGCGCTGAATGAGGATGTAAAACTGCGCATCTCACTGGAATTATATTTGAAGAGACTGATCGTCGGCGGTATGGAACGCGTCTATGAGATCGGGCGGGTGTTCCGAAACGAGGGGCTTGACACAAGGCATAACCCTGAGTTTACGCTGATGGAACTCTATCAGGCATACACCGATTACAACGGCATGATGGATCTGACCGAGAATATGTTCCGTCATGTGGCGAAGGAAGTGTGCGGCACGACAACTGTGCCCTACGCGGAGGAAATGATAGATCTCGGAAAACCTTTCGAGCGTATCACTATGGTGGACGCGGTGAAGAAGTACACAGGCATTGATTTTGACGAAGTGCCTGATACGGAGGCGGCAAAGAAGCTGGCGGATGAGAAAGAGGTGCATTACGAGGAGCGTCATGTGAAGGGGGATATTCTGAACCTATTCTTCGAGGAATTTGTGGAAGAACATCTGATTCAGCCCACCTTTGTGATGGATCATCCGGTGGAGGTTTCTCCGCTCACCAAGAGAAAACCGGATAAGCCGGATTATGTGGAGCGTTTTGAGCTGTTTATCTACGGCAGAGAGATGTGTAATGCTTACTCGGAATTAAACGATCCCATTGATCAGAGGGAGCGTTTTAAAGCGCAGGAAGCGGCTCTGGCAGCAGGCGATGAGGAAGCCAACACCACAGATGAGGACTTTATGAACGCGCTGGAGATCGGAATGCCTCCCACGGGTGGTATCGGGTACGGCATTGACAGACTGGTGATGCTTTTGACAAATCAGCCTGCGATCAGGGATGTACTGCTGTTCCCGACAATGAAGAGTCTCAAGAAGAAATCGGCCGGCAGTGCAAAGAGCGTGAAAAAGGACGGAGAAGATAACGGCGCTGTGGCGAAGAAAAGCAGTATTACCAGAGAACAGGCATTTGAACTGTTGAAAAAATACAATAAAGAACCGTTTCATATCCAGCATGCGCTGACAGTGGAGGGCGTGATGCGGTGGTTTGCCAAGGAATTGGGCTATGTCTCGGAGGAAGAGTTCTGGGGTATCACCGGGCTTCTTCACGATATTGATTTTGAACTTTATCCGGAGGAGCATTGCAAGAAGGCGCCGGAACTTTTGAGGGAAGCAGGAGTGAGCGAGGATATGATCTACGCTGTCTGCTCCCACGGCTACGGACTTTGCAGCGAGGAGGAGCCGACGCTTGAGATGGAGAAAGTGCTCTATGCGGCGGACGAGCTGACCGGATTGATCTGGTCCTGCGCGCTGATGCGTCCTTCTAAGAGTACGATGGATCTGGAGACGAAGAGTTTAAAGAAAAAGTTTAAGGATAAGAGATTTGCGGCGGGCTGTTCCAGAGAGGTCATCGCGAAAGGCGCCGAGAGGCTTGGCTGGGAGTTGGATGAACTTTTTGAGAAGACGATTCTGGCGATGAGAAGCTGCGAGGAAGCCGTGGCGAAAGCGATGGAAAAGGAAGCGGAATAGGGGTTGTTTGTGTTACTGGCAGACGACACTTGTATAATAATCATATGACATCAAAAAACTGTCGGATATAACGAGTAAGTATCCGACAGTTTTTTTTGTATGGAGCGCGGTAGTTTATTGTGTAGGATTTTTCTGTGTGATATAATCCTATAGTATCAAGAGCAGGAGTAAGAACCCTATGGAAGTCATGATATCCGTCCGCGGTCTCGTGGAGTTTATTCTGCGAAACGGCGATATTGACAACAGAAAAGCGGCATCGCCCGAAGGTGCGATGCTGGAGGGAAGCAGGATCCACCGCATGCTGCAAAAGCGCATGGGGGCGGATTACCATGCCGAAGTATCGCTTAAATATGTATATGCTACACCGCGCTATGATATCATCGTGGAGGGCAGGGCGGACGGTATCATTGACGGACAGCTGGCAAAGCGGATCCTGCAGACGGTGCCGCCGCGCTTTGAGAGGAAAGAGCAGGCGGCGCTGCTGCCTGAAGAAATCCCGCAGAATCAGTATCCTGACATTTTAGGTGACACAGTTGTCATAGATGAGATCAAGGGAACTTACAAGGATGTCGGTAAGATGAAAGAGCCGGATCTTGTGCATTTGGCTCAGGCAAAGTGTTACGCCTATATTTATGCGAAGCACAATAACCTGCCCTTTATCAGGGTGCGCATGACCTACTGCCATCTGGAGACGGAAGAACTGCAGTATTTCTTTCGCGACTACAGGATCGAAGAACTGGAGGAGTGGTTTGAGGATCTGATGAGATCCTACAGAAAGTGGGCGGATTATGAGGTTGAGTGGAAGGAGCAGAGACAGCGGTCTATCAGGGAACTTGCTTTCCCGTTTGCTTACAGGGAGGGACAAAAGGAACTGATCACCTATGTCTACCGGACGCTTTACCATAAAAAGAAGCTGTTTATCGAAGCGCCGACCGGGGCCGGGAAAACTTTGTCCAGTGTGTACCCTTCCGTGAAAGCGGTAGGGGAGCAGATGGCGGAAAAAATATTTTATCTGACGGCGAAGACGATCACCCGCACTGTGGCGGAGGAGGCGTTTTCTATATTGCGGGACAACGGCCTGTTGTTTAAGACGGTGATATTGACCGCACGGGACAAAATATGTTTTCTGGAGGAAACTGAGTGCAATCCGGTGGCCTGCCCCTATGCAAAAGGACACTATGACAGGGTAAACGACGCAGTTTACGATATGTTGACCCATGAAGTCAGCTTTGCCAGAGAACTGGTTGAGACCTATGCGAAAAAGCATCAGGTCTGTCCCTTTGAGATGTGTTTGGACATCAGTCTGTTTGCGGACGGGGTGATATGCGATTACAATTACGTTTTTGATCCTCACGTGTATTTGAGACGATTCTTTGCAGAGGGGGTACGACGGGACTACATTTTTCTGGTGGATGAGGCGCACAATCTGGTGGACAGAGGGCGGGAGATGTACAGCGCCGTGCTGGTGAAGGAGGATTTTCTGGAATGCAAGAAGGCGGTAAAGACCTACGATAAAAAGATGGCGTCCCTGCTTGAACGCTGCAACAGGCAGCTTTTGCTCTATAAGAAAGAGTGCGGGAGCTGTCTCATCATGGACAGTATAGAATCTTTTATCTTGGCGTTAAATAAGCTGGCATCCCAAATGGAAAAATTTTTGGAAGAACATGATGACAGTCCCGTCAGAAAGGCTGTGTTAGAGTTTTATTTTGAAATATCGCACTTTCTTTTGATTTATGATAAACTGAATGACAAATATGTCATATATAGTGAGATGCAAAAAGACGGCAGTTTTATGCTGAAACTGTTTTGCGTTGACCCGTCCGGTAATCTGGAGGAGTGTATGATGCGGGGCAGAAGCAGCATCCTGTTTTCGGCAACCCTGCTTCCTATCCAGTATTACAAGGGACTTTTGGGGGGCGGAGAAGAAGATTATGAAGTGTACGCGTCCTCCGTCTTTTCTCCTGAGAAAAGGGGGATGTTTATCGGTTCCGATATCACCAGCAAATATACAAGAAGAGGGCCCGGAGAATATTATCGGGCGGCTTCCTATATCAAGGAGATCACAGCGGCCAAAAAGGGAAATTATCTGATCTTTTTCCCTTCTCACGCCTTTTTAAAGCAGGTTTATGAAAGATATCAGGAAACTTTTTATGATGAGGAGAGCGAAACCTGCATTGTACAGGAAGAGTACATGGGGGAAAAGGAGCGGGAGGAGTTTTTGAAGCAGTTTTCCCTGACGACCGAGGGCGGGCGCTCCCTTCTGGGATTCTGTGTGCTGGGCGGTATTTTCAGCGAGGGGATCGACCTGAGAAATGACAGATTGATCGGAGCGGTCATCGTGGGGACAGGCCTGCCCCAAGTCTGCAGCGAGCGTGAGATCATCAGACAATATTTTGAGGAATGTTCGGGAAACGGTTTTGACTATGCCTACCAGTATCCCGGCATGAACAAGGTGCTGCAGGCGGCAGGGCGCGTGATCCGTACTGTGGACGACATCGGCATCGTGGCACTTTTGGACGAACGGTTTTTACAGCGCTCCTATCAGCGTATGTTCCCCAGAGAGTGGGAGAACTATCAGGTGACCACCTGCAGTCATGCGGCTTTCCATGTAGGAGAATTTTGGAAAAAGTGGGAGTTATGACAGCTTTGCAATCTCCTCCTTATAGGGAGCGACCTTTTTCTCCGGATTTTCCGGTGAAGGAATATAAGGAGTCTCCAAAATTTTGGGAACTGCCTCCAAAGCAGGATGATGCGCCACATTGTACAGCGCTTCAAAGCCGATATATCCGTCCCCCAGATTGGCGTGCCTGTCTTTGTGCGCGCCCTGTGGGTTCTTGCTGTCGTTGAGGTGCACCGCGGCGATCTGGGAAATGCCCAGAAGCTTGTCAAAGGAGGTTAAAATACCGTCGAAGTCGTGAATGACATCATACCCTGCATCGTGCATATGGCAGGTATCTATGCATACTCTCAATTTTTCCGAGTGGACGGTCTTTTCGTAGATCTCCGCCAGTTCTTCAAATCTGCTTCCGATTTCCGAGCCTTTTCCGGCCATAGTCTCCAGCGCAATATAAACAGGGGTGTCCGCCCGCAGGATCTGGTTTAATCCTTCCACGATCTTTTTGATGCCGGTCTTGGCGCCCTCTCCGACATGGGATCCGGGATGCAGCACCAACACCTGACTGCCCATACCTGCGCTCCGCGAGATCTCCTTATCTAAAAAGGATACTGCCAGCTCGTAGGTGGAAGGATTGACAGCGTTGCCGAGGTTGATGATATAGGGTGCATGCACGATAAACTGATCGATACCGTGCTCTGCCATCAAGGCTTTGGCTTCCGGGATTTTTAAATCCTCAAGCTCTTTTCTTCTGGTGTTCTGTGGGGCGCCGGTGTAAACCATAAAGGTATTGGCGCCGTAAGAGAGGGCTTCCTTTACGGAACCCAAAAACATATCTTTGCCGCTCATTCCCACATGGGAGCCGATTAAAAACATATGTGATCATCCTTTCTTCGCCTCAAAATATGATGGCGTATAAACAATAAATAAAATAAACAAAATACTATAAAACAAAATGGTGATACTCAAGTGGTCAATAATTCCGGACCACAACATATTGTAGCATATCCGGCAAAAATGCACCAGAGATACTTGAAAAAAACTTGGGAAATTGTCATGGATTTGTGTGACGATTCAGTGTGCAAAAAAGAAAAGTCGTGATATTGATTGGCAAAAAGTGCTTGCTTTTTTGAAAAAGACATGGATGATTTTTTTAAATATGTAAAATGACAGATGTGTATATGTGGATAAATATGTGGAAAAGCCGGCATTTTGCGTCGAAAATGACACGATATCCATAAAATGGGACTGAAAAATGTGGATTACTTTAAAAAACAGGAAAAATAGAAACCGAATTGGTCAATATTGTCATAATCAGAATTATGTAAACACAAGAAGGAAGAAGAGAGCCGAATTGTTTGCAGGAATAAAAAACACCTGTTTTTTATTGTGTAAAACAAGTCATTGCGAAATTATAAATTATGGAAAAGATAACATGGAGAAAAAACAAAAAATGTGATACAATGTGTAGAAAAGCAAAATTGATGGAAAAGAGGACTGTTATGGAAAATAGAAAATGGTATTACGAAAGTGTATTTTATCAGATTTACCCGCTGGGCTTTGCCGGGGCTCCTTTTGAGAACGACGGCGTTTTGACGGACAGGATCAAAAAGGTGGAGGAATGGATTCCGCATATGGAAAAACTGGGTGTGAACGCGATTTACTTTTCGCCGGTCTTTGAATCGGATACCCACGGCTACAACACCAGAGACTACAAGCTGATCGATAAGCGCCTCGGCACCAACGAGGATTTTAAGGAAGTCTGCGGGAAACTTCATGATGCCGGTATCAAAGTGGTGTTGGACGGTGTATTCAATCATGTGGGAAGAGGCTTCTGGGCGTTTCAGGACGTGCTTAAAAATAGGGAACATTCCCCTTATCTGCACTGGTTCCATATCAATCTCGGGGGGAACTCGAACTATAATGACGGACTCTGGTATGAGGGCTGGGAAGGCAACTATGATCTGGTGAAATTGAATTTGCAGAATGAGGAAGTGATAAATCATATTTTTGACGCGGTGAATTACTGGATCGACGCTTTTGATATCGACGGACTGCGTCTGGATGTGGCTTATTGCCTCGACCACAATTTTGTGAGACGGCTTAGGCAGTTTTGCGACAGTAAGAAACAGGATTTCTATCTGTTGGGAGAAATGCTGCACGGGGACTATAACCAGATGGTAAACGACGGCATGCTACACTCGGCCACAAACTACGAGTGCTATAAGGGACTTCACTCCAGTTTCAACAGCATGAACATGTTTGAGATCAATCATTCTCTGCTGCGGCAGTTCGGGCCGGAGAACTGGACGTTGTATAAAGGAAAACATATGCTCTCCTTTGTGGATAACCACGATGTGACCAGAGTGGCCAGCATTTTGACAAACGAAAAGCATCTTCCTCTGATCTATGCGCTGATGTTCGGGATGCCGGGCATTCCCTGTGTCTATTACGGCAGCGAGTGGGGGGCGAAGGCAAATAAGAGCGAGGGTGATCCGGCTCTGCGGGCCTGCTTTGAAAAACCGGAATGGAATGATCTGACGGATCAGATCAGGAAGATGACGGAGGCGAAAAAGAATTCGGAAGCTTTAAATTACGGGGCTTTCAGATCGGTAGTGTTGACAAATAAACAGTGTATTTTTGAGAGAAAGTCGGATGGTGAGCGGGTGCTTGTGGCGATCAACGCGGACGGGGAGCCTTATACGGCTCACTTTGACGCGGGCTGCGGGCAGGCGGAGGATCTGCTGACGGGACAGATGCATGATTTCGGCGGCGGGAGCGAACTGCCACCCTACAGCGCGGCATTCTGGAAGATGGAGCGGTAGAAGAAACTGGGTACAGATTGCGAAGGAAAAGAATTATGGAATTGACTGATCGGCAGTTGTCTATTCTTTCATATATTATTTCTTATCCGGAAGGGATCACGGGGAGGCAGCTGGCAAAACAGATGGGAATTTCCCTGCGAACAGTCCAGAAGGAGATTGCCGTGATCAATCTGTATCTGGAGCCCGGACGGCAGTCTGTAGATCATGCCAGAGCAGGTTATATTGCGCGGGGATTTTCCGAGAAAGCGCTGGAGGAAATATCCGGCCTGATGGAGAATAAGCATACAAGAATCATGCCCATGAACCGTTCTAATACTATTTTGTGTGTTCTTTTGTTTGAACGGGACTATATGAGCATGGAAAAACTGGCGGAACGGATCTATGTGTCAAAATCGGCTGTATTTAAGGAGTTTGAGAATGTAAATATATTGAAGAAATATGTGACGGTATCTCGAAAACGCGGTCTGATCATCTCCATACCGGAATCAGAAAAGAGAAATGTGCTAGTAAAGTGCTTTGACAAAGATATGGCACAGTTCTATGCGCCGCAGCTGAAAGAGAGATACGAACAGCTTGATATGGTATTTAAGGAAGAGCTGCCGGAAATTTTTTTGAATCATGATTATCCTGTTTCCGGCGAAGCGATGCGCTCTTTTCGGCGGCATCTGATTATTATGGTGTTGCGCGGGGAAAGAGGTTTTGAACTGGAAAAAATGGAGCAGCCGGAAAAATATTCTGCGATGCTGCTGGAGATTGCGGAGAGAATTTCTGTGCTGGCTGGAGTTGAGTTTACGCCGGATGACATGGCAGACTGTCAAAAGAAGCTGAATGGACTGAACACGCTGGCGAGACGTGTGGCTGACTGGCGAGAATGTACCATGCAGGAGTATGAGCGGAAGTTTGACCGGTTTCAGAGGGAGTTGAAAGATATATTTGGCTTAGAGCCTATTTTTGACAGGGAGGAGCGGCAGAGTTTTCTTCTATATATTTTGAAAGTGGTCGAGCGCAGCAGGGGCGGGCATGTGAACAGTAATTTTTTAAAGCGAGAGATACACAGACGTTATCCTATGTCGGTGCATCTGGTTATGGAGTGCATTACCCGTTGCTTTTCGAGGGAGATACCGGAACCGGAAATATCCAATCTTGCGCTTTATCTTGCAGGCAAGATGGAAAGAGGATTTTATCTGCCAGAATGCGTGATCATCAGCGGCAGAAATCCGAGTATCCTTTACCATATAAAGGAACAGATACAGGAAAGGTATGGGCACCATCTGGAAGGGATTACCATAGTACAGGATTATTGTTATTCGAAAGAATCGGAGAACTTTGAGGACAGGCTTGTGTTAACGACAGACGAAGCAGTCGTGCTGCAGTTAACTGGGGCAGTTTTGATAAAGCCCTTCTTGTCAGAAAAGAATCTCTGTGATATTGCCAGAAAACTGGAAGTAAAAACGAAGGAAGGACGGGAGCGCTGTTTTAAAGCTCTTCTGCGGCGATACGGAGCGGATAGACCGCATATCTGCCATGAACACTTGAAGGATATGAAAGAATTTCTGCAAATCATTGGGGAAGAACCACCTGAGAACAGTTATGAATTTGTGCTGGATGTAAATGCGGTACTGTTTCCCAAAATTCATTATGACGGCACAGAAAACAGCATCCGTCTCTATCTTTTAGAACACCCTTTTATGCACCGGGGGACTTCGGTACATATGGTGGTGTTCAGCGATTATTACGCGAAGTCGATGGAAATGAAAAGTTTCTATGACTGCGTGAGGATGATTTTGAATCCAGATCATATGTGCCGCTTGGAAAAGGAATATCTGATATGACAGACAGGATCCGTTTACAAAATTGCGCGGTTTTGCGTGCAATTTTGTAAATGGATTTTTTTTGCGTTCTTGTTTATAGTAGAAGTATCAAAATAATCCCGGGGTGAAACAAAGAAGACAGGAATCAATGATTTTCTACGGAAACGGTAAAGGAGCAAAAATATGGCAAAAGATTATGGGAAAATGGGAGAGGAGATCGTTGCAAAATTGGGTGGAGAGGTAAATATTACAAAACTTTTCCACTGTGCGACAAGGCTCCGTTTTGAGGTAAATGATAAGGCGGCGGCTGACCTCGAAGCCGTAAAGAGTATCCCGGGAGTGATGGGAGTTGTGGAGAGCGCCGGCGGCGTTCAGGTGATTATCGGAAACGATGTACCGAAAGCTTATGGGGCGATCATGTCCAGTTTCAGCATCGGAAAAGGAACGGAAAACACAGATAAGGAAGATCAAAAGCATACAGATGAACAGAATCCGGGAGCCAGACTGTTGAATGTACTGTCAGCCATTATCGGCCCGGCAATCCCATTGATCATGTGTAGCGGTCTCGTATCCGCGCTGTTGATCATTTTGGCAAATGTTGGATTAAGCACGGAGTCCACGACATATCAGCTGATTCAGATGGTGGGAAATGGCGCCTTGTATCTTTTGCCAATCCTGTTGGCATACAGCAGTGCTAAAAAGTTTGGATGCAATATCATGATCAGTCTGTTTTTGGGAGGCCTTATGCTTTCGCCCGCTTTTTTGGGACTGGTGCAGGGAAACGGGGCAATTACGCTATTCGGTATCCCTGTAAAGGCGGTGGACTACAGTTCTACACTGATTCCTATTGTACTGACAATCTGGGTATTTTCCTATGTGGAGAGACTGGTGGAAAAAATTATTCCGGATGCAGTCAAGTTTGTATTCCGTCCGTTTGTGAATATTATTCTTATGATTCCGATCATGTTTTGTGTTACAGGACCTGTCGGCAGTTACTGTGGCGATCTGCTGTGTAATCTTTTGATACAGATCAATAATGTGGCACCCTGGTCGACTGTACTGGTGGTGGGCTGTCTCGCGCCGTTACTTGTGCTGACAGGAATGCATCTGGCGCTAATTCCTCTTGTTATGATGCTGTTTGAGACGGTTGGCTATGACAATATGTTGTTTCCGGCTTTTATTGCAATGAACTTCTCACAGTTCGGAGTAGCGATGGCATGTTTTGTAAAAACAAAAAAGAATGGTTTAAGAACGCTTTCCCTCTCCTGTGCACTGACATCGTTTTTAGCCGGCGTGACTGAGCCGACACTTTATGGTATCTGTGTCCGGATGAAAAAACCATTGATCGCTACATGGATCGCCTGCATTGTAAATGCTGTTTTTTGTGCGATTTTCAAAGTCAGAGTGTATAGTTTTGGGGCACCGTCTTTCTTTACTATGCCGATTTTCTTAAACCCGGACGGGACGATGAGAAATTTTTACTTTGCCATTGCAGCGGCGGTTCTCACCATCGTAATAAGCTTTGCAGGTACATGCATTCTTGGATTTGATGACAGTTACTATGAAGAGTAAAATAAATTTGATGACAGCTGTCTTGAGAGGCGGATGAGAGGATTTGATGGTGCATGTCAGAAAGAGGAGGGGCAGAAAATGTGCGGTCAGGTATATCGGACAGAACAAATCAGTAAGGATCTGTACGTGATTACGGAGACGGAAAGTGTCAACTGCTATCTGATACTTGGCACAGAGGCGGCAGTTTTGTTTGACACGGGATACGGATATGAAAGTTTGGAACCTTATGTCAGAGAGATTACAGATCTGCCCCTGTTGGTTGTATTAAGCCATGGAGATCCGGATCACGGATTGGGCAGTAGTTGGTTTCCCGAAGTCTATCTTCATGAGTTGGACTGTGGGAAACTGATTCGGAACGATACAAGGCAGATGAGAAAGAAGGCTCTTGAGTACCGCCTGAATAAAATGCCTCAATTAAAAGGAAAAATTGAGGAAGAACGGTATTTAAGCCAGACACTTCAACAAACTCGCTTTCATTTTCTGGAGGAGGGGGATAATTTGGAACTTGGCAGCCGGAGACTTGAGGTAATTCACACGCCGGGGCATAGTTATGGGCATATAATGCTTTTAGACCGAAAAAACAGGCTTTTGTTCAGCGGAGATCAGGTGACGGCTCACAATGTATGGTATTTCTTTTCAGAGGATCAACAGGCGCCATTTATTATGGCACAAAGGAGTATGAAGAAACTGCTTAAAGAGAAGGAGGATATCAGGGAGATTTATGCAGGTCACGATAAGTATCCGATCTCAATCGAATATATTTATGACCAGCTGGAATGCCTGCAGTATGAGATTAAGGAAAATTATGAGAAAGATTGCCCCTTTCATTCTTTTATGGGGGATGGGTTCCAGCATTCTTATAAGACGGTGAATATGATATATTCCATGGACAGATTGAACAAGGAACTGGAGACTGACATATGAACAGATTATCAGAATTTTTTTTGTGGGGCGGCGCAATGGCTGCAAATCAGTGCGAGGGAGCGTGGAAAGAAGGGGGAAAGGGACTGACTATACAGGATTTTGTGAGGGGCGGCAGTGCCGCTGAACCGAGAATGTTTACCCCTGTCATAGATGAGACGTTGTATTATCCGAGCCATGAGGCGGTAGATTTCTACCATAGATATCAGGAAGATATTGCACTGTGTGCCGAGATGGGATTCAGGTGTCTGCGGATGAGCATCAGCTGGGCGAGAATATTTCCAAACGGGGATGACGAGACGCCTAATCAGGAAGGGCTGGATTTCTATGGGCGGCTTTTTGAGGAGTGTCTTAAATATAAAATTGAGCCACTCGTTACACTGAGTCATTTTGATCTGCCCTGGGGGATTGTTACAAAATATAATGGCTTTTTGGAAAGAAAAACCATCGATCTCTTTGTTCGGTATGCTGAGACAGTTATCCGATGTTTCCGAGATAAAGTCCGCTATTGGCTTACGTTTAACGAGATAAATTTCGGAGTGCTGCAGATGGGGGCATATAATTCTTTGGGACTGATAGAGGAAAAGTTTTTAAAAGGTTCTTCTCCTGTGCCGAAAACAAAACTGGAAGTTTCTTTGGCGAAAAGGATTCAGGCATTGCATCATCAGTTTCTGGCAAGTGCTTTGGTAGTGCAGAAAGCACATGAGATAGATCCCGATCTTAAAATAGGGTGTATGATCAGTCATATTACCCAGTATCCTCTGACATGTGATCCGGAGGATATGCTTGAAACCCAGAAAAAGGACAGGATATTGAACAAATTTGCGGGGGATGTAATGGTACGTGGAGTATATCCGACATATATTCGGAGCTGGTTTGAGGAGGAGAACCTTTGTCTGGAAACGCAGCCGGAGGATGCTGATATACTGAGTCAGGGGACGGTTGATTTTTACGCGTTCAGTTATTACATGACAAATTGCTCCACAGTGCGGAATGATGTGGAGCAGGTCAACGGTAATCTGATGGGTGGGGCGAAAAATCCTTATCTGCAGACTTCGGAATGGGGATGGCAGATCGATCCGAAGGGATTGCGGTATACGTTGAACCAGCTTTGGGACCGCTATGAAATACCGCTTATGGTGGTGGAGAATGGTCTGGGAGCGATAGATGAGGTGGAGGATGGGGAGATCCATGATAGTTATCGGATCGATTATTTCAGAAAACATATAAAGGAAATCAAGAGAGCGGTCTTAGATGGAGTGAATGTAATGGGCTATACTGCATGGTCTCCTGTTGATTCGGTGAGTGCCGGAACCGGTGAGATGTGTAAGCGCTATGGATTTGTTTATGTAGATCGGAATGACAATGGGGCGGGAAGCTTTGCAAGAATTAAAAAAGATAGTTTTGCATGGTACAAACGCTGCATTGAGACGAATGGAGAAGTGTTGTAAAGTAATATAAAGAGGAGCCCCAAAATGGGAATCCTCTTTATATTCGTCCCATTTTCACGATAAATTCGTCGGTGCCCGGTTCTTGTTCTCTCTCTGCGGTCAATATAAAGCCGTGGCTCTCGTAAAACCGGATGGCCCTGTGATTTTTTTCCAGCACAAATAAATATTCCGCATCCAATTCTTCCACGGCAAAATCCACCAGTTTTCCGCCGATGCCTTCGCTCTGAAAGAAACAGTCTACGTAAAGCTCGAGGATACGATTGTCTTCCACATGGATCATGGCTTTCACAAATTCATCGTCGTAAACCCATATATTTTTAAGTTTTTCCGGATTTGACAGATATTCCTGTGCTAAAGGAAGCACCTGTAATTCGCCAAAGGATACTTTGTCATTTTGAAAAATGAATCTGTAATTCATTCTTTTTGTGAAGATCAGTATTTCGGCTATGCGGGATATGTCCTGAATAGTTGCCTTTCTGATGGCGGTCATATGAAGTCCTTTCGTTTTATGAGTATTGTTCATGATTTCTGCTTTATTTTGCTTCGCACTTATATCATATATCATAATATGAAAAAAGGACAATGCAATTTATGGTATCACCGGCAGTTTTTTGTTATATTGCCACAATGATCAAATCTGCATATTATTCACAAAATAAACACATTTGCATCACAATTTTAACAAAATTCAAGAATAAGATAAAAACATCTGATGAGAGAAGTTCTGATCAGATGCTTTTTAATAAAGTTGGATAAGGAGTGACAAATATGGAATATCAGTACGGACAAAATAACGAGAACAATTATCAGGGAAGCAACAACTATACTTATTATCAGAATAATCCGAATTCATACCAGACAGGAGGACAGGAACCTCCGAAGAAAAAAAAGGAGAAAAAAGGCGGCGGCGTGATCGTGCTTGCGGTGGTCTTGTCCCTTTTGACAGGAACCGCGGGGGGAGCGCTGGGGAGCAGCCTGATGCTGCGGCAATATAATAATAAGGAAGCGGCGCAGGAGAAAGAGATTTTTGAAGAAAAGGAAACGGAAACCGTACTTCCGCAGACCGGCCAGCCGTCGGCGGTTCAGATGTCTACGGAGACGCAGGCAGGCCTTTCCGTGAAGCAGATTTCGGAGATGTGCATGCCTTCCGTGGTTGCCATCACAAATAAAGGAGAGGCGGAGATCAGGAGTTTCTGGGGAACATTCATTCAGGAGACGGAAGGATCCGGCTCCGGCGTCATCATCGGAAAGACGGACAGCGAGCTTTTGATCGTAACCAACTACCATGTGGTGTCCGGCAGTAAGGAACTGAGCGTGCTGTTCAGCTATCAGGAGCAGATGGAGGACAGTTCCGATGCGGAGATCGTCAGAGGAGAGATCAAGGACTATGACGCGGCGAAAGATCTGGCGGTGATCGCTGTGGATTTAAACAGTCTCTCCAAAGAGACGATGGAGAATATCAAAGTGGCCGCACTGGGGGATTCCGACGAGCTTTCTCTGGGAGAGCAGGTGGTGGCCATCGGCAACGCTCTGGGCTACGGACAGTCTGTGACGACGGGTATCGTCAGCGCTGTGGGACGCAGCATGACGACGCAGGACAGCACGGGCAGCGAGAATAAATACATCCAGACCGATGCGGCCATCAATCCCGGCAACAGCGGCGGCGCCCTGTTTAATATGAAAGGGGAACTGGTGGGCATCAATTCCGCTAAAGTGGCGGACACAAAAGTGGAGGGCATCGGTTATGCCATCCCGATCTCCGACATCAGGGAGGATATGGAGCATATGATGGAGCAGGAGACGAGAACGCTTGTGGAGGAAGCCGAGAGAGGTTATCTGGGTGTCAGCGTCTCCAATGTGACAAGCGAGATCAATCAGGCCTACGACATTCCGATCGGCGCCTATATCAGCAGCGTGACGGAAAATTCTCCCGCGGAAAAGGCGGGACTGCAGAGAGGTATGGTGATCACCGAGATCGACAAAAGAACGGTGCGCACCAGAGAGGAACTGGTGGAGTATCTGGGGTATTACAGAGCCGGCGAGATTGTGAATTTGACGGTGGAAGTCAGAACGGAATCAGGCTATGAGGCAAGACAGATATCCGTCACGCTCTATTCCGCGGAGGAGGCCGGCGTTGTCACACAGGAGGGACAAAGCAGTGAGCCTTCCGGCGAAACATCGGAGAACTATGGGCAATATGCGCCGAATGAAGAAAATCCTTTCGGAGGCTTCTTCCCGTTCTTCGGGTGGTAACATTTACTTGACAAATCGGGTCAATATCCACTATGATTCTCTTTAGGAAAAAGAGGACAAAGGTGATAATGCAGTTTAAGCCCTTTGCCGACGCACGGCATGGGGCTTTTATTGTAGAGATAATTGTCTGGAGTTGAGGAGGAAGAAGTTTATGAACAACGAGGCAGGAAAGGAACTGGCAAAGACTTACGACCCGAATGGCATCGAAGACAGGATCTATCAGAAGTGGTTAGACAAAAAGTATTTCCACGCGGAACCGGATCCTACAAAGAAACCTTTTACGATCGTGATCCCGCCCCCGAATATCACTGGACAGCTGCACATGGGACATGCGCTGGACAATACGATGCAGGATATCCTGATCCGCTATAAGAGGATGCAGGGCTATAACGCCCTCTGGCAGCCGGGCACGGATCACGCCAGCATCTCCACCGAAGTGAAGATCATCGAGGCCTTGAAGAAAGAGGGCATCGACAAGCATGATCTGGGCAGGGAGAAGTTTCTGGAAAGAGCTTGGGACTGGAGAAGAGAGTACGGCGGCCGGATCGTCTCGCAGCTTAAAAAGATGGGTTCCTCCTGCGATTGGGACAGAGAGCGCTTTACGATGGATGAAGGCTGCAATAAGGCCGTGACGGAAGTGTTCTGCAAAATGCACGAAAAGGGCTATATTTATAAAGGCGCCAAGATCATCAACTGGTGTCCGGTCTGCAATACGTCCATTTCTGACGCGGAAGTGGAGTATGAGGAGCAGGCAGGACATTTTTGGCATATCAAGTATCCGCTGATCGACGAGAACGGAAATCCGAGCGATACGGAATTTTTGGAGTTTGCGACAACCAGACCGGAGACAATGCTTGGGGATACGGCGGTTGCCATCAACCCGAAGGATGAACGCTATGCTCATCTGAGAGGCAGAAAAGTTCTCCTGCCCATCGTCAATAAGGTCATTCCCATTGTGGAGGATGACTATGTGGATATGGAGTTCGGCACGGGCGTCGTAAAAATCACACCGGGCCACGACCCCAACGACTTCGAGGTGGGAGTGCGCCACGGCCTGCCCATCGTCAATATTATGAACGACGATGCCACGATCAATGAAAACGGCGGGAAGTACGCCGGTCTTGACCGCTATGAGGCGAGAAAACAGATCTTGGAAGAACTGAAAAGGGAAGGACTTCTCGGAAAGATCGAAGAACATGTTCACAACGTCGGAACCCATGACCGCTGCAGCGCGACCATCGAACCCCTTGTAAAAGAGCAGTGGTTTGTGAAGATGGACGAACTGATCAAACCGGCGGTGGAAGCTGTAAAAACCGGCGAGATCAGACTGATTCCGGAGAGGCTGGAAAAAATCTACTTCAACTGGACTGACAATATCCGCGACTGGTGCATCAGCCGTCAGCTCTGGTGGGGGCACAGGATTCCGGCCTACTACTGCGATGAGTGCGGTGAAGTGGTGGTGGCGAAAGAGATGCCGCAGGTATGTCCTAAGTGCGGTAAAACTCATTTTACGCAGGATCCCGATGTGTTGGATACCTGGTTTTCCTCTGCGTTATGGCCGTTTTCCACGCTGGGCTGGCCGGAGATGACGGAGGAGCTGAAATACTTCTATCCCACGGACGTGCTGGTGACGGGATATGATATTATCTTTTTCTGGGTGATCCGTATGATCTTCTCGGGCTATGAGCATATGGGGGAGAAACCTTTTAAGACGGTGCTGTTTCACGGGCTGATCAGGGATTCTCAGGGCCGGAAGATGTCGAAATCTTTAGGAAACGGCATTGATCCGCTGGAGATCATCGATCAGTACGGCGCGGATGCCCTGCGTTTGACATTGATCACCGGCAATGCTCCGGGCAATGATATGCGCTTCTATTACGAGAGAGTGGAGGCGGCGAGGAACTTTGCCAATAAGGTCTGGAATGCATCCAGGTTCATTATGATGAACCTGTCCGGTTATCAGGCGAAGGGGAAAAACGTCACGAGACCGGAGAAATTAGAACCTGCCGATCAGTGGATCACTTCAAGGCTCAATCATCTGGTGCGGGAAGTGACCGACAATATGGACAACTTTGAGCTGGGCATCGCGGTACAGAAAGTTTACGATTTTATCTGGGATGAATTCTGTGATTGGTATATCGAGATGGTGAAACCGAGGCTCCATAATACCGATGATGAGGAGAGCCAGAACGCGGCGCTGTGGACGCTGCGGAGTGTGCTGATAGACGCCTTAAAACTGCTGCACCCTTATATGCCTTTTATCACCGAGGAGATATTCTGTTCTCTGCAGTCCGAGGAGGAATCCATCATGATCTCCGACTGGCCTCTGTACCGGGAAGACAGGAATTTCCCGGACAAAGAGCGGGATATCGAGACGCTCAAAGAGGCGGTGCGCGGGATTCGTAACGTGCGCACGTCCATGAATGTGGCCCCTGCCAGAAAAGCGGCAGTCTATGTGGTCAGCGAAAAAGAGGAAGTGATCAGGGCCTTTGAGGAGGGAAAATTATTCTTTGCCTCTCTCGCGGGAGCTTCCGAGGTGACGGTGCAAAAAGACAGAAGCGGCATCGCTGACGATGCGGTGTCCGTGGTGATACCGGGTGCGGTGCTGTATATTCCGTTTGCGGAACTGGTGGATTTAAAACAGGAGAGGGAGCGTCTCGAAAAAGAAGAGAAGCGCCTTCAGGGCGAACTTGCCAGAGTAAACGGGATGTTAAAGAACGAGAAGTTTCTGGCGAAGGCGCCGGAGGCAAAAATAGCGGAGGAGAAGGCGAAGCTGGAAAAATATTCGCAGATGATGCAGCAGGTGCAGGAACGCCTCTCGCAGTTGTGATGCGGGAATTTGCGGAAGCGGCGGAATATATCGGCACGATTCCCAAATTTGTGAAAAAAAATACTATGGCAGACACGAAGGCTTTTTACGGGAAGCTTTCGTGTCCCTGTTTGGACGCAAAGGTCATCCATGTGGCCGGCACAAACGGAAAAGGTTCCGTCTGTGCCTATCTGCAGTCTGTGCTGATGGAAGCGGGCTACAGGACCGGGATGTTTATCTCGCCTCATCTTGTGGATATCAGGGAGAGGATCAGGGTGGATCATGAACTGATATCCGAGGAGGATTTCTTTGAGGTTTTTAAGCAGGTCCGGCAGGCCCGCAGCGCTTTTCGAGCGGATTACCACCCGAGCTATTTTGAATATTTGTATTTTATGGCCATGCTGTATTTTGCAAAAGAACAGCCGGACTTTATTATTCTTGAGACAGGCATGGGCGGAAGGCTTGATGCCACGAACTCTTTTCCCTCTCCGTGTATCTGTATTATTACGGAGATCGGGCTTGATCACACGGATCATTTGGGGGAGACTTTGGAGGAAATAGCGAAGGAAAAAGCGGGTATTGTCAAAAAAGGTATACCTCTTGTTTATTTTGCGAAGAATAAAACAGTATCGGACGTCCTCGAAAAAAGTGCGAAAAAGGCGGAAACAAAGGCTTTTTCGGTAAAACAGAGGGAAATATGTCTGGAAAAATATGATGAGAAAGGCATTGATTTTTCCTATCACTGTGGGTATTATAAAGATAGTACCTTTCACCTCTCCGGCAGAGCTCTCTATCAGCAGGAAAATGCCGCACTTTGCATCAGGGCGCTGACGGTGCTTTGTCAGGCCGGCACGGCGGATATTTCGGAAAAAGCCCTGCGAAGCGGCCTTCGGAAAGCGCGTTGGGAAGGAAGGATGGAGGAGATTTTGCCGCAGGTATGGGTGGACGGCGCCCATAACGCGGATGGTATTGCTGCCTTTCTGGAAAGTGTGGGTGCGGATGGAGGCAGAGAAAAGCGGGTACTGTTATATTCCTCGCTGGCGGAAAAAGAATGCGGGGAGATGGTAAGAGAAATAAAAGATGCCGGGCTGTTTGAAGAAATTGTTGTGACAAGGATCAAGAACGATCGGGTAAAAGAGCCGCAGGAGCTTGCAGAACTGTTCGGCGAGGAAAAAACGACGGTGATCGAGGACACGGAAGAGGCTTTCGCATACTGCATCTGGAAAAGAGCGGAAGGCAGGAAAATCTATATAACGGGTTCTTTATATTTAGTGGGGCAGATAAAAGCGGAGAGAGAGCATGATCAATTTTGAGGAAGAATTAAAAAAATTCCATCCCAGTCTTGAGGTTGAGGACGCGGAGGCCGCGATCTATAATCAGGATATGACGGATATGGCGGATCTGGTGGTGAAAGTAATAAAAGAATCCAAAGAATTAGAAGAAACAGAAGAATAAGGATAAACGGGAGCATGTTGCATGGTATGTTATAATTGCGGCTGCGCTTTGTCGGAACATGATTTCTGTACAAACTGCGGTGTGGACGTTTCTGTATATAAGAAAGTTTTAAAGCTGTCCAACAATTTCTACAATGAGGGACTGGAGAAAGCCGGTGTCAGAGACTTGAGCGGTGCGGTTCAGAGTCTGCGCCAGAGCCTTAAGTTCAACAAGAACAACGTGGAGGCCAGAAACCTGTTGGGGCTTGTCTATTTTGAGATGGGAGAAGTGGTGGCTGCACTCAGCGAGTGGGTCATCAGTAAGAATCTGCGCCCCAAAAAGAACATTGCGGATGATTACATTGATGTGGTACAGAGCAATCCCACGAGGCTTGACACGATCAACAAAACCATCAAAAAGTATAATCAGGCGCTTTTATACTGCCATCAGGACTCAAAAGATCTGGCGATCATACAGCTAAAGAAAGTGCTTTCCTTAAATCCGAAGTATATAAGAGCCCATCAGCTTTTAGCCTTGTTGTATATCGATGCGGAAGACTGGATAAGAGCGGAGCGGGAACTGCTTCGCTGTGAACAGATCGATACGGGAAACACAACGACGAAGCGGTACTTAAAGGAAGTGGCGCTGATGCTGCATCCGGAGGAGGCGCAGGAGGAGCGGGCGCCGAAAAAGAGGAGAAAGCAATCTTCGGAGGAGGTGTTCCGCTATCAGAGCGGAAATGAGACGATCATTCAGCCCTTAGACATAAAGGAACCGAAGGGCGTCAGCTTTTCTGCGGTTTTGTATCTGCTGATCGGACTGGGTATCGGAGTGGCGATGACGGTGTTTCTGATCTTGCCGGCCAGAATACAGGCGGTCAGGGACAGTGTCAGCGAACAGTTAAAGACAGTCGGGGAGCAGTTGGCTGCGGAATCGGCCACCACAAATGACTTACAGCAGAAGTTGGAGACATTGCAGCGGGAGAACAACGATCTGTATACGGAACTGGAAAACTATGTGGGGACGGACGGAACGATCCAGACGATGGACAGCATGCTGGTGGCAGTGGGCGGCTATCTCCAGAATCCGGATAACGTGGAGGAGACGGCGGCGTATCTGGAGAGAATCAGCACAGAGGTGAACATCGAGGAGACCTCGGAAGCTTTTCAGGCAATTTACAATAGTCTTCTTGCGGCGGTAGGGCCCAGCGTGATGAAGGCCTATTATGACGACGGCATGGCGGCTTACAGACAGGAAGTTTACGGGGACGCGATCCGGAATCTGGAGAAAGCGTATATGTATGACTCGGAAAATGTGGATGTGATATATAATCTTGCCAATGCTTACTATAAGAACGAGGATTATGAAGGAGCGGCAGTCTACTATCAGCTTGTGATGGACAAATTCCCGGGCACGGAGCGGGCGAACCGCAGCGCAGACTATATGGAAGAGATAGAGAGCATGCAGTAGGCGCATAAAAATAAATATGGCACACAGTATACAAAAGAGGATATTCCAAAGGGAGTATTCTCTTTTTTTATAGATGCGGATGCGCAGAGAGGCGAATTCGAAAAAGAAAGGGGAATTTTATATGGAGGCGGATTTTCAGGTAATCGACAATTATTTAATGGTAAAAATGCCGGAGGAGATCGATCATCATCAGTCGTGGGCGATCAGCAGAAAGGCGGATTCCTTTCTGGTGAAAAATAATATTCAAGGGATCGTTTTTGATTTTGAGGATACGAAGTTTATGGACAGTTCCGGCGTGGGAGTGATCATGGGCAGGTACAAAAAAATAGCCTGTCTGGGAGGACGGGTATTTGCGATCCATGCGGACAAACAGATCAGACGGATCCTCTACATATCAGGATTGTCGCGAGTGATGGAAATTATGGAGTGAGAAAAATACACAGATTGTGGAAAGGATATAGGTATTTACGATGAAACAGGAAGAAAAACGGATCAGCAGAGGATATGATAACGAGATGCAGGTGGAGTTTGACGCGATCTCCTACAATGAGGGGTTTGCACGGATGGCAGTGTCCGCTTTTATCGCTCCTTTAAACCCAACAGTGGAGGAGATGGCAGATGTAAAGACCGCCGTGTCGGAGGCGGTGACCAATGCCATCATCCACGGTTACGGCAATGTGCAGGGGTATATGCCGGGACACATGGGATGCCCGAGAGAAGAAAGAAGCGGCAAGGTGCGCATGTACTGCAGGATCGTGGGCGATGTGCTGTTTCTGGAGATCGAGGACGACGGCAGAGGGATAGACAACGTGGATCAGGCCTTAGAGCCGCTTTTTACGACAAGACCGGAACTGGAACGCTCCGGTATGGGATTTGCGTTTATGGAGGCGTTTATGGATGACATGCAGGTGCTTTCAGCGCCGGGCAGGGGGTGTAAAGTATTGATGGAAAAGAAGTTAGGCAGCGCGCCGTGGCTGGAGGAAGAAGAGTAGCTATGGAAGATATGTCAGTGCTGATCGAGAGATCCCATACAGGCGATAAGGAAGCGAGAGAGGTACTGATCGAGAAAAATCTGGGGCTGGTGCATCATATTGTGAAGCGCTTTTTAAACAGGGGAGTGGACGCGGAAGATCTGTTCCAGATCGGCTGTATCGGACTGATGAAAGCTATTGATAAGTTTGACCTGCGCTACGATGTGAAGTTTTCCACTTATGCGGTGCCTATGATCTCCGGTGAGATCAAGCGTTACCTGCGGGACGACGGCATGGTGAAGGTGAGCAGAACGATCAAGGAAAACGGCTGGAAGATCAAAAAAGCGAGGGAGCAGTTTGAACAGGAAATGGTGCGGGAACCTACGCTGCAGGAAATCGCAGAGATGACAGGGCTGTCAGTTGAAGAGACGGTGATGGCAATGGATGCCGGTGCGGAAGTGGAATCAATCTATCGGTTGGTCTATCAGAGCGACGGCAATGAAATTTATCTGGTCGACCAGCTTGCCGGCAAGAGCAACGAGAAGGAAAAACTGCTCAATCATATGCTTCTTTCTCAACTTCTGTCAGAGCTTGAAGGGGAGGAGAGAGAGCTGATTTTTCTGCGCTATTTTCAGGGGAAGACCCAGACGGATGTGGCGGCCAGATTTGGCATCAGTCAAGTGCAGGTGAGCAGGCTGGAGAAGAGGATACTGAGGAGGATGCGCGAGCGGGCGGTTTTGTAATTTTATGAAAGAGGACGCCCATAAGACAGGCAGATATCCCTTTTGCAGCGCGCTCCCGCTCCGGTAAAACGCAGCGGACACATAAGGCGCCAAAGGACAGCGCCTAAGTGCCGGCGTTTTACAGGGCTGCCTGCAGGGATATCTGCCTGTCTTATGGGCTGCATTTCTTTAAAATATATAGTGAGAATAGAATGCGGCAATCTGCGCATACTAGCGGGGAGAGTACGAAAAAGGGAGAGTACGAAAAGAGGAGCAGAGTATGGCGCAGGCAACGGTTTATGTGAAAGCGGAACGGAATACACAACTGCAGACGGACGATCTGTTTTTGAAGGATATCGCCAGCCTGTACTGTGATGATAAGACGGTTTTAGCCAAAGTGAAGGCAATCAAGCTGCATACCTTTCACGAGGGAGGAGAGAAACGTTTTTATATCAGCATGACGGAGGTGATCAAGCTGATCAAAGAGGCGGTTCCCAATGTGGAGGTGGAGAGCATCGGGGAACCGGATATGATTGCCGAGCGGGTCTATTTGGAGAAAAAGAAAGGATTTGTGGAGGTTTTTAAGATCATCCTTGTCAGTCTGGTGTGTTTCTTTGGGGCCTCCTTTACGATCATGGCGTTTCACAACGACATCGGTATTGTGGAGGTGTTTGCAAAGTATTACGAGCTGGTGATGGGTGAGCCTTCGGGCGGTTTTACGGTGTTGGAAGTCAGCTACAGCATCGGGTTGTCCGCAGGTATCATCGTCTTTTTCAACCATATCGGGGGCAGAAGGATCACGAAGGATCCGACGCCTATCGAGGTGGAGATGTCCATCTACGAGGAGGATGTGGAGAAGGCGCTCATCAAAACAGCGGGCAGAGAGGGGATGGAAAAAGATGCAAAATAGCGGCGGACAGGTGTTTATGGCGATATATGGTCTATCTGCAGGTCTGCTCGTGTCCGCAGGCATCTTCACGGTGCTGCTTGCGGTGGGGCTTGCACCGCGTTTTGTGGGAACGACTCACACAGCCAGAAAGACGTTCCTGTATGAGGAGTGCATCATGGCGGGGGCTGTGCTTGGAACATTTTTCAGCGTGATATCGGATCTCTTTCGTACGGGAGAGTGGATAAGGCGGCAGATACAGATTTTTTCAGAGGGTGCGGGGAGCCGGATCTTGTCCGCCGTCGATGTTTTCGGAGAGATATTTCTCGGAGCCGCAGGATTGTTTATGGGTATGTTTGTGGGGTGTCTTGCGTTAGCCATCGCCGAGATGTTGGACAGCATCCCGATCTTTGCCAGAAGGATATCCTACCGACATGGCTTAGGGATCGCGGTGCTGGCGGTTGCCCTTGGGAAGATGGTGGGGAGTTTGTTTTACTTTTGGCAGGGGGAGATATTTCCGGGATAGAGGTAAGATGCAGGCAAATAAGAGAAAAGGGGTAAAGAGAGATGGACGAGCAGAAAAAACAGGAGAGAGAGATAAAAGATCAAAAAAAGCAGGAATATGCGGAGTATGTGAAAAAAGTTACTCCGAAAAACAATTTGGCGTTGCAGATGGCGAAAGCATTCCTTGTGGGGGGGATCATCTGCGTGGTCGGACAGATTATTTTGAATGTGGCAAAACAGGAGTTTGGTCTGGACAAAGATACGGCGGGAAGCTGGTGCGCCATGCTGTTAGTGCTTGCAAGCGCGCTTCTGACGGGATTTAATCTGTACCAGAAGCTGGTGAAATTCGGCGGTGCGGGCGCCCTCGTGCCAATCACAGGATTTGCAAACTCCGTTTCCTCGGCGGCCATCGAGTATCAGAAGGAGGGACAGGTCTACGGAATCGGGTGCAAGATATTTACGATTGCAGGGCCTGTGATCCTGTACGGAATTTTTACAAGCTGGGTGCTCGGGGTATTGTACTGGATCGGAAAGATGCTGGGGATATGTTAGAGAGTGGGGAGATAGTGTAAGCTGTAATGGTTGTTGGTTTTGTAAGCAGGGTGATGGATAGACGTATTCATCACCCTGCTTATTACATTGTGTGATTTAGGACAAAGAGTACGAATGGATGTACAAAATGTACTTGACTAGGTATAAAAATGTCAATATAATAAAGAAAAAATAAGGGAGATTTACAAAAATGGAGAGGATTATATTTTGGAATAATAAAGGTGGGACGGGAAAGACGACTTTAGCGTTTCAAGTGATTAGCGCGTATGCAAGACAGAACAAAAATAAAAATATATTGGTTATCGATGTTTGTCCACAGGCAAATTTGTCAGAACTTTTATTGGGCGGCTTAAATCAGAGCGGGAGTAAAATTCTGCTCATGCGTCAGGGGGAAAATCCGAGAGCAACAATAGGCGGATATTTTCAGATGAGGTTGCCATCGCCGTACAGTGTTCCGATTTTTAATCCCAAAGATTATTTGACAAAACCAAAACAATATAACTCGTACATAGAGGATAATATAGATTTGCTTTGTGGTGATGCTATGTTGGAGTTGCAGTCAAACGCAATGTCAACATTGGCAAACAATCAAATTCCGGGAACGAATTCTTGGGCAGCGGTTATAAACTGGTTAAATGATTTCATAAAACCGCTTGAAAAAGAGTATGATGTGGTGTTTTTAGATGCAAATCCGAGCTTTTCAATTTATACTCAGATTGCAATTGCTTCTTCAACAAAAGTGGTATTGCCAGTTATGGCAGATGATTCATCAAGAAGAGCCATTCAAAATGCGTTCTCGTTGATTTATGGGTTAAAGTTGCCGTCTGAAATATATAGTAAATATGCGTTTGCTGAAAAATTAAAAGAAGTGAATGCGCCGTTACCGAAGATTTATATGGTATTAAAAAATCGATTGACTCAATATATGGGGGCGGCTTCAGCCTATGCAGTTGTTTTGAGTGCAATTGATAAAGATATCTTGTCACTAATGGATACACATTCTTCTATTTTTTCATTTTCGTCATTAAAAGAAGGGATTATAGATATAAGAGATTTTCAAACGACCGGGGTAGTTTCAGTGGCGCGTGGATGTCCATTTCAGATATTGAAAGCCGGGAGATTGGATTTAATGGGAAAACGGGTTGCGGTGAAAGAAGATTATAGACAAAATTGTATAGATGATATTCAGAAAGTAGTAGTTAGGATGAACAAAGATTTGTAACAGTAGAGCGACGTTGCAAACAAGTACTGTATGAAATAAAAGGAAAAAGAAGTATGGGAGAAAATCTAATTTATCATGGAAGTAATGTGGTTGTGGAAAAGCCAAGAATTATAATAAACGGCCACTATAAGGATTTTGGCTATGGATTTTATTGTACAAATATGGAGAGACAGGCGAAAAGGTGGGCGCTGACAAAAAGAGGGGAATCTATTGTCAATATTTATCGCTATGTTGCCGATGATGCAGTTAATTTGTGCAGATTTGAGCAGATGACGGAAGAGTGGCTGCAGTTTGTTGTTGACTGCAGAAGAGGGGTAGAACATTCCTATGATATTGTGGAAGGTCCTATGGCTGATGATCAGATATGGGATTATGTGGAAGATTTTATGGGCGGCAATATTTCCAAAGCAGCATTTTGGGAATTGGTGAAATTTAAATATCCAACACATCAAATTGTTTTTTGTACGGAATCTGCATTGAAAACATTGTGCTATGAAGGAAGTGAAAAAGTATGAAAAATCTCTATTTTGAAGAGGAAGACGTTAAAGTAAACGATTTGTTTTTTGTGTGTTATATGGTAGAACGCATCGCGAGGAGACTGCATCAGAGAAACCGGTATATTGTAAACACTATCGGCAAAGAAAAAGCATATCACTTGATCAGTGTTGCAAATGTACTTCATGCACAAAATCCGTTGGATGTGGAGGAGGAATGGATTAAGGAGTTCCGTCTTGAAAGTGGAAATTTTGAAATCGAAAATGTAAACAGAGAGCTGGTTATGCGGATTCCGACTGCTATACAAATGGGAAAAGTTTATCAAAGACTGATTTGCGACACGATGCTGCCGAATGAGGATTATGTAGAGGGGATTTTTAGAGTTTACAATCATGAAATATGTGACGTAATAGATAATTATAATTGCAGTGCATATTATGAACCTTCTTATATAATTGCAAAGGCTTACCATGAAGGGGGATTTTGAGTGGCTTTCAGGGGTCTTATCCCTCCTGCAGGAAACAAAATATAAATTGCGTTTCTCCTTTTTATCAAGTATAATGACAAAAGGGTCTAAGCGAGATGTAAAAGCAGTAAAAGAGGTATCGTATGAAAATTTTGCCGAATCGGATGGATTACGGTTTTTTGAAATATCAACGGGAATTTGAGGACAAAGCGTTGGAAGTGCTGCGCTCCGGCTGGTATGTGCTGGGAAAAGAGGTAAGCGCCTTTGAGGAGAATTTCGCCGCTTATACCGGAGCGAAATATTGCGTGTCTCTGGCGAACGGTCTGGAAGCGCTGCAGATTGCAGTGAGACTTTTGGGCATCGGCCCGGGAGATGAGGTGATCGTGCAGGCTAACACTTATATCGCCAGCGTGATGGGCATTACGATGAACGGTGCGACACCTGTGTTTGTGGAACCTGACGGATATTATCAGATCGATGCGGACATGATAGAATCCTGTATCACGGAAAAGACGAAAGCGGTCATGGTAGTGCATCTCTACGGGCTTGTGGCGGATATGGAAAGGATCGGAGCGATCTGCAAAAAGCATGGTCTGAAGCTCATCGAGGACTGCGCTCAGTCTCATGGCGCGGGATATCATGGAAAAATGACAGGAACTTTCGGCGATGTAGGCTGTTTTTCTTTTTATCCTTCCAAAAATCTGGGGGCTTTCGGGGATGGCGGCGCCATTGTGACAGATGATGAGGCGTTGGCAAAAGAGGTAAAGATTTTTAGGAATTACGGCAGTGAAAAGCGTTATTATAATAAGGTTGTCGGCATGAACTCCCGGTTAGATGAGCTTCAGGCCGGGCTTTTGAACGTTCGGCTGGCGCATATGGAGGAGATCACAAGGGAGCGGCAGGAGATTGCAGAACGCTATCAGGAAAGACTTAATAATGATCAGATAACGCTGCCGATGCCCAGAGAGGGAACGGAGACGGTCTGGCATCAGTATGTGATTCGCTGTGACAAAAGACAGGAACTGATTGACTATCTGGATCAAAGAGAGATTGGAACGATCATACATTATCCGATCCCGCCTCATTTGTCGGAGGCCTACGCTTATCTGGGGCACCGCAAAGGCGATTTTCCGATTGCGGAAGGTTATGCGGACAGCGTGCTGTCTATTCCCATGTACTGCGGCATGACGGAGGAAGAACAGGAGTGGGTGACTGATGCGGTCAATCGATTTCAGGAGAGAGGACTGCGGGAGCAAGGAAAAATATGAGTAAAATGGATGAGCAGATAAAGCTGCTTGAGTGGAAAGATTTAGGAGATGAGCGGGGAAATCTCGTGGTGGTGGAAGGAAATACGGATGTTCCCTTCGAAATCAGGAGGATATTTTATATCTATGGTTCCGACAGCACGGTGGTCAGAGGGCAGCATGCCAATATACGGTCGGAATTTGTGCTGATCAATGTCTGCGGGACAAGCAAGGTGCGGGTGGATAACGGTGAGGAGAGCCGTGTTATTGAGCTGAACAGACCTCGCATGGGCCTTTATTTGAAAAATAATGTTTGGAAAGATATGTATGATTTTTCGCCGGATTCTATTCTTCTTGTGCTTTCCAGCGAACACTATGACGACGCGGAATACATCAGGGATTATCAGGAATATTTGAAATATATCGGGAAGACGGAGCGGTAGGAGTTTTCATGCTGCTCATAGAGAAGGGATGCTAAAGTGAGTAAATTATCGATTGTGATACCGGTTTATTATAATGCGGATACACTGGAAATGTTATATGAGGATCTGCAGAAAAAGGTGCTCCACAAACTGGAGGAGTATGAGATCGTCTTCGTGGACGATGGCTCAGGGGATGATTCCTGGAAGATCATGAACGGACTGCGGGATGGGGATCCGCATATCAAGTGTGTGAAGCTTTCCCGCAATTTTGGAGAACATGCGGCGCTGTTAGCCGGGCTTTCCGCCAGTACCGGGGACTGTGCGGTGACGAAGCAGGCAGATCTGCAGGAAGATTCTGCATTGATCCTCGAGATGTATGATAGTTGGAAGCGGGGCAATAAGGTGGTATTGGCCGTCAGAAAAGAGAGAAAAGAAAATCCCGTAAAAGTATTCTTTGCAAACCTTTATTATCGGATCATCCGGGGAATGGTCAATAAAAACATGCCGGCGGGCGGCTGCGACTGCTATCTGGTGGACAGAAAGGTCATCGAGGTGTTAGAGAGGCTGGATGAAAAGAATTCTTCACTGACGCTGCAGGTGATGTGGGTGGGATTTCAGACAGACATGGTTTACTTTGTGAGACAGGACAGGGAAGTGGGGAAATCCCGCTGGACGTTAGCAAAAAAGGTAAAGCTGGTGTTTGACTCGGTCATGAGTTTTTCTTATTTTCCCCTGCGTTTTATGTCGGGGCTTGGCATCGTGTTTAATCTGATTGCGGTGGCGCTGCTTATCAGCATATTTGTGGAGAAGTTTACAAAAGGCACTCCGATCGCGGGGTGGGCGTCTCTGATGTGCGTGGTGCTCTGCGCTTCCGGAGTGTTAATGCTGATGCTGGGGATACTCGGCGAATACATCTGGCGTACATTGGACGCGGCGAGGACACGCCCGCCCTATATTGTAGATGAGATAAAAGAAGCGTGGGACAGGGGGAGCGAAAAGTAAAATATAAATGCCGATCCCCTTGGAGCTTGAAAAAGAAGTATAAAAGAAAACCTTTCTGCACACTTTATTAAAAAGGTAAAGAGGTATTTGCGAAACTCATCTTTCTGCAAGTATTGCTTGTGCAAAATTTACGATCAAGGCGCAGGCACGTTTTCACTGCGGCTCGACCGCAGCGGACACATAAGGCACCAAAATACGGCGCCTAAGTGCCGGCGGTCTCACAGCGCCTGCTTATTGATGCGTAAATTTTGCACGGCAAAGCGGTAGAATCAATGAGTTTCGCAATCGCCTAAAAAAGTAAAGAGTGCAGGGAGGTTTTTTTATGGGGCAGCAGACAGGAAGAACAGATGCGGGCGGCAGGATGGCCGGCAGTCAGAGCTTTGTGCCGGGGCGTCCGGTATATATCAGGGCCAGCGCCTGTGTGGCGGGAACAAAGGAAGGCGAAGGACCTTTTAGGGAATTGATCGACATGACAGGAAAAGACGATCTTTTCGGCTGTAAGACATGGGAGGAGGCGGAGAGCACCCTGCAGAAGGAGGCTGTGACGTTAGCCCTCGGGAAGGCGGGGATGCAGGCGGAACAGATGCGGTATCTGTTTGCGGGTGACTTGCTTGGTCAATCCACGGCTTCCTCCTTCGGAGTAGCGTCTTTCGGGATCCCGCATATGGGCGTCTATGGGGCCTGCTCCACCTGCGGGGAGACGCTGGGATTGGGAACGATGGCTGTTTCAGGCGGTATGGCGGAACATGTCATCTGCGTCACATCCAGTCATTTTGCCAGTGCGGAGAAGGAGTTCCGTTATCCGTTGTCCTACGGAAATCAACGGCCGCCGTCAGCGACATGGACGGTGACCGGAAGCGCGGCATTTGTATTGACTTCTGAGGTTAATCAAAAAAACCGGGCGAAGATAACCGGGGTGACAAGCGGAAAGATTGTGGACTACGGCATCAAGGATTCCTTAAATATGGGTGCCTGCATGGCTCCGGCGGCCTGTGAACTGATTGCCGCAAATCTGAAGGACTTCGGCAGAAAACCCGAGGACTATGACAGGATCGTCACCGGTGATCTGGGACTTGTTGGGCAGAGGGCGTTGCTTGATCTGTTAAAAGAGAAAAATATAGACATCGAGAGCAGGCACATGGACTGCGGCATTGAAATCTATGACTGTGGAACTCAGGATGTGGGGAGCGGCGGTTCCGGATGCGGCTGCAGCGCGGTGACGCTGTCGGCGTATATTCTCAAAATGTTGGAGGAAGGCGTCTGGAAAAGAGTGCTCTTTGTGCCCACCGGTGCGCTTTTGTCAAAGACCAGTTTTAACGAGGGAATGACAGTACCGGGCATAGCCCACGGAGTCGTGATAGAAAGGGCTGCATAGATGTGCGGGCGGGGAGTGACCCGCCCTTTTGTTTTCTGCAAAAAACAGTTGACACAGCTTCTTTATCGCGAGTATGATAGTATCGTTATAGACAAGATTGCTCGGTTTTCAGAGGCGGCGATATGAGAGAAATGGAATTTAAAATGGAACGTGCAGGACTGCTGCAGGCGGGCGACCGCGTGACTGTCACGGAGGGGGTTCTTCCCAGCAATTACTATTATACGATAGATCCGGCTTTGGCGATGTCCGGTAATTTTCCTTTTTCGGAGCGGATGTCCGCCAGAGAGGGAGTTGTGGTAAAGGTGGAAGAGCGCTCTGCGGGTTACTATGTGACGGCAGAGTTTGAGGAGTAGATCTGCACGGCGCTCGAGGATTCCGTGACGGGCAGAACAGATTGACAATGAAGATAGTTATAGATTTACGGAAAGGGTATGGTAACGGTATGAAAAAGATTTCGACAGATAAGGCGCCTGCGGCGATCGGTCCTTATTCGCAGGGAATCGTTGCGAATGGATTTTTGTTTGCTTCGGGGCAGATCCCGATCAATCCGGCCACAGGGGAAATTGAAGGGGCGGATATCACAACACAGGCGGAACTGGTCATGAAGAATGTCGGTGAAATATTGAAGGCGGCGGATACAGCCTATGAAAACGTAGTGAAGACCACTTGCTTTTTGGCAGATATGGCTGATTTTGCTGCGTTTAATGCGGTCTACGAGAAATATTTCACGGGAAAACCGGCGAGAAGCTGTGTTGCGGTAAAGAAGCTTCCGAAAGATGTGCTGTGCGAAGTGGAAGTGATAGCAGCCGTATGATCAGAGACGCAGGGTGGATTAGATGACAGGAAAAAGTAATATTATTTTGATCGGGATGCCGGGAGCAGGGAAAAGCACGGTGGGAGTCGTGCTTGCAAAAAGCAGAGGCTGCCGTTTTCTGGACAGCGATCTCTTGATTCAGGAAAAATATGACGCCCTGCTTCATGAACTGATCACGGAATATGGTCTGGAAGGTTTTTTAAAGATCGAGGAGGAAGTGAACGCGTCCATTGAGACGAAACGCACCGTGGTAGCTACCGGAGGCAGCGTAGTCTATGGGGCGGCGGCTATGCAGCATCTTAAAAGGATCGGAAAGGTAGTCTATTTAAAGCTGTCCTGCGAGACGATCAGGGAAAGGTTAGGGGATTTAAACGAGCGCGGCGTTGCTCTGCAAAAGGGGCAGACCCTTGAGGATCTTTATGCAGAGAGAATCCCTCTGTATGAAAAATATGCGGACGTGACGGTAGACTGCGAGAAAAAAAGCATACGGGAGATCGTCTCGGAACTATACAGATTATAGTGTAATCTTACATAAAATTTTCAACTATGAGTTTTGCCGGTATGAAAAACAGAAACCTCCGCATACTAAACCCAAAAGAGTATGGGGAGGTTTTT
Organism: uncultured Lachnospiraceae bacterium; assembly: GCA_910577955.1. Classification (GTDB taxonomy): domain Bacteria; phylum Bacillota; class Clostridia; order Lachnospirales; family Lachnospiraceae; genus 1XD8-76. The sequence goes on along the minus strand of CAJTNC010000007.1, from coordinate 59,771 downwards.
ATGGATTATTTTCATGCGTTTTGGGTAGGAGGACTGATTTGTGCGCTGGCACAGATATTGTTGGAAAGGACGAAGATGCTGCCGGGCAGGATCATGGTACTTCTCGTGTGTCTCGGTGCGGTTCTGAGCTTTGTCGGAGTTTATGAGCCCCTTGCGGAGTTTGCGGGAGCCGGTGTCACCGTACCGCTCATGGGGTTTGGACACAACCTGATGAAAGGGGTCAGGGAAGCTGTGGATGAGAACGGTTTTATAGGCTTGTTTATGGGCGGTTTTAAGGCGGCAGCCGTGGGTACCGGCGCAGCGCTGATTTTCGGATACCTTGCAAGCTTGATTTTTCAGCCTAAAATGAAAAAATGACGCATTTGTCATAACTTAGCCGCGGCAGTAATTTCCAGTGATACAATGATGAAGTTTTTGTAAAATCTATTGCAGGAAAAGAAAAGGAATGGTATCGTAGACAAAGACGTATATTTATAGAAAAAAAGCGGTAAGGATACCTATGGAGAAGAGAGCAAGAGAAGCAGAGAGAAACAGCAAAAGCAGGTTGAGACGACAGGTGCGTATATTAGCGGTCGTTGCAAGTTTTTCCGTCGTCGTTACTTTTATTACGATCCTTGTCAGCATCGGATTATGCCTGCATTTTAAGAATCAGGCCGGGGATGCGTATGTTTTTGCCGAGCAGGAACCGGGGGAGAAGGAAGAGAAGGACGGGCAGGCGGTGGAAGCCGTCTCCGACGAGATAGTTTATACACAGGAACAGGTGGACAGTATGGTGACTGCTGCGGTCACCGGAGCTGTGGATGATATGGACTCGGAGGTCCTGCAGATTTTGCGGGGGAGGTTGGAAAACGGGGAAGGCACCATGGCGATTCTGCGGGATTTATATCCGGAGCATGTGGTGATGTTGGACTCCGGCCAGTATTATTTTCTGCCAATACAGGAAGATCTGGCGCTGAATACCTATGTGGACAGCAATTTTATCATGGAGGACAGCGGCTTTGTCACCTATCAGGCGGAGGGAGAAACGCTTACCAAAAAGGGCATTGACGTATCAAAGTATCAGGGGGAAATAGACTGGGCTGCTGTGAAAAATGACGGCGTTGACTATGCGATCATCCGTGTGGGCATCCGCGGTTACAGCGAGGGAGGCATTCTGGAAGACGAGTTTTTCAGGCAGAATATAGAGGGTGCGACCGCCAACGGGATTCCTGTCGGGGTATATTTCTTTACACAGGCGCTGAATGAGGAAGAAGCACTGGAAGAGGCTAATTTTGTGATAGAAATGCTGCAGGGCTATGAATTGACTTATCCGGTCTATCTGGATATTGAGGATGTAAAAAAGGAAAGCTGCAGAACAAACGTACTGACAGTTACAGAACGCACGAACAATGCGAAAGTATTTTTGGAAGCAGTAAAAGAGGCAGGTTATCAGCCGGCAATATATGGAAATATGAAAACATTCTTGCTGATGCTCGATTTGTCTGCGTTAGAACAATATGATAAATGGTTTGCAGGCTACACGCTGCCCATTTATTATCCGTACGAGTACAAGATGCTGCAGTATTCCGAAAAGGGGCAGGTGGCCGGCATAAACGGGCAGGTGGATGTGAACATTTGCTTTAAGGATTACACCGGGCAGCAGTAAGGGAAGAAAAATATGAAGGGACTAATGATTATCTTATATTATATTATCGCTATGAATGTGGCTGGGTTTCTGTTTATGGGAATCGATAAATGGAAAGCAAAAAAGCGTGCATGGCGGATTTCAGAGGCAACGCTTTTATTGATAGCGGCTCTCGGAGGAGCCGCAGGTTCTATGATAGGTATGCACTTATTTCATCATAAGACAAGACATTGGTATTTTCTTTATGGCATTCCCGCTATGCTTGTCGTACATATTCTGCTGATTATTCTTATCTGGAAAGGACCGGTGCAGTTTACGTTTCTATAATAAGGTGAGCTATAATATTTAAATAGCTACGATCACGCCGCCGTCGTTGGCGTACATGGAACTGACACCGGCGGTATCCAGTATTTTCACATCTTTAAATTTTGTGCGTGCAAGCAACAGGTCTTTCACCAGTTTTGCTCTGCCGGGGCAGTTGCAGTGAGAGATGTAAAGCACTTTGGCATCCAGATTTTTTCCTTCGCTCACAATGATGTCCGCCATTTTGGTAAGGGCTTTTTTGATGCCCACGGATTGACCTTTCTGGATGATCACGCCTTTGATAGCGCCCATCACGGGCTTGATGCTCAAGGTGGAAGCGATCAGCGCTTTCACACCGGAAAGACGGCCGTTTTTGCGTAAGGTCTCTAAATTATCCAGAACAAAATAGGTGCTCATGGCATCCCTGAAAGCTTCCGCTTTTTCCACGATCTGAGCGAAGGTCATGGAACCTTCTTCTTCCCATTCCATGAATTTCATGGCAAGCTGGGTCTCGCCGATGCTGGCGGATTCGGAATCACAGATGTATATGTCCTTTGCTCCGTACTTTTCCTCATAAAGATTTTTTCCGAGAACGGCGCTGTTGTAACTGCCGCTCAAGTGGGAGGACAGGGTGATGCAGTAAATATGCTCCGCATCGTTGTGATAGGCCTCCCTGTAGCGCTCCGGCGAAGGACAGGCTGATTTCGGGCATTGGGGATAGGCGGCAACCCTATCCAAAAAATCTTTCTGGTTGAAGTGCTCGTCATCCAGAATCTGATAATCTCCGAGCTCCAGTGTCAGAGGAATGCGCTCGAAGCGCGGATCGTTTTTATATTCATCGGGCAGTTCACAGCAACTGTCAACAATAATTTTGTAAGACATATTTTTTCTCCATTTATAAAAGTATGTTTTTTAAAAACCGGATTTTTTATATGACAAGGTCTTTTCTAAAAGACCTTATTATCTGGTTTTTATTACTACATGATAATAACATAAGAAATCCGATCTTGCAATAGTATATGGAAAAGTTTTATGCTATACTGAAAATAATTACATCGGAGAGGAGTAAAGATATGGAATTTTGCTTAAAAAATGGAAGTACGGAAGCGGTAATCCGTTCGAAAGGCGCGGAACTGATCTCACTTAAAAAAGATGGAAAGGAATATATGTGGAACGGGGATCCTGCTTACTGGAACAGGCATGCGCCGATCCTGTTTCCCTTTGTGGGCGGTTTGAAGAAAAAGCAGTACCGTTATCAGGGGAAGACCTTTGAGATGGGGCAGCATGGGTTTGCAAGAGATATGGAGTTTACGCCTGTTTCACAGACGGATACGAAGCTTGTGATGAGTATCACCGAGACGCAGGAGACGTTGAAAAATTATCCCTTCCGTTTTCTGTTGGAACTGTCTTATGAACTGAAAGAGGACAAGCTGGTGCTTGGATGGCGTGTGGAAAATACGGACGACAAGCCCTTGTATTTTTCCATCGGAGGCCATCCGGCGTTCAATTGTCCGATGGAGGGAAAGGGAAAACAAAGCGAGTACATGCTGCGGTTCATGAAAGCTGGGAAACCGCTGCAGGAAATCATTTCCGCTGTGATAGAGGGAGGACTGGTGGCCGAAGATACGTTGGAATTTGGTCTGGAGGACGGTTATCTGCCGATCACGCCGGATCTGTTTGATGCGGATACCATCGTTTTGGAGGAAGGACAGACGGATGCGGTGTCGCTCTGCGGCCCGGACGGGAATGAGTATGTGCGGGTAGATTTTGATATGCCCCTTGTGGGAATCTGGACGCCGATTGAGAAGAATGCGCCGTTTATTTGCATCGAGCCTTGGTGCGGCAGATGTGACGATGTGGATTTTGACGGGGAACTGCCGGAGAAGAGATGGGAGAATGAGCTGACGGCAGGCAGTGTGTTTGAAACTTCCTATACGATCACTCTCGGATAAATTGGTCTACGGACACCCTGTACTTACATAATCATATAGAAAAGATATGTGCATGTAAGAGGGGAAAGAATGGAGAAAAAGCAGGGAAAGATCAACAGCGGAAAATTGGTGAAAACAGCTTTCTGGGCGGTAATTCTGGTATTAGTGCTCTTTTTCGGGAAAAAGCTGCTGCCCGGAGAGGAAAATGGCGTGAAAGAAGAAGGCAATCAATACGAAGACGGCGGTGTTTCCGGTAATGAGAGCGAGGTGGGCTACCGTGAAAACGACGGTGATGAGCTGCGGGAAGGCGTAAACGTCGCGGCCCACGGTGGAGAACAGTATGTGGAGGCCGCGTCCTCCGGAAGCTGGGGGTTGGGCTTCGGGGCGGACGGCAGTGAAAAACAGCCAAACGGCAGCCTTTCCAAGGAGGAATTGAGAGAGTATGACGCTTGGTATCTGGGGGATGATAAGGAGAAAGTGCTGTATCTGACTTTTGACTGCGGCTATGAGAACGGAAACACGGAAAAGATTTTGGACGCGTTAAAAAAGCATAACGCCAAAGGGACCTTCTTTGTAGTCGGGCATTTTCTCGAGAGTGCGCCGGATCTTGTGAAGCGGATGAGCGAGGAGGGACACATGGTGGGAAACCATACGTGGCACCATCTCGATATGGATGCACTTGCCGAGGAGGCGAAATTTCGTGAGGAACTGGACACGGTGGCAGATAAATACAAAGAGATTACCGGGAAGGAGTTAGACCGCTTTTACAGACCGCCTCAGGGAAAGTATAATTTGGAGAATTTGGCAATGGCAAAAAAACTGGGCTATCAGACAGTGTTCTGGAGTCTGGCCTATGTGGACTGGAATGTGGACGCTCAGCCTACGCAAGAGGAGGCTTTTGCGAAGTTGACCGGAAGAGTCCATCCCGGGGCGGTGGTGCTCTTGCACAATACATCAAAGACCAACGGTGAGATTTTGGATGAACTGTTGACAAAATGGGAGGAAATGGGGTACCGGTTCGGTGCTTTAGAGGATCTGACATCATGAAAAAACTTGTAACAGGCATTTTGGCCCATGTGGACGCGGGCAAGACTACGCTCTCCGAAGGGCTGCTCTACCAGTGCGGTGCAATCCGCAGGCTGGGGCGGGTAGACAACCGGGATGCCTTTCTGGATACTTACGAACTGGAAAGAAAACGGGGGATCACCATATTTTCCAAACAGGCGCGCCTGCATTATGAAGATATGGAGATCACCTTGCTTGATACGCCGGGACATGTGGACTTTTCGGCGGAGATGGAGCGGGCGCTGCAGGTGATCGATCATGCGGTTTTGCTTATAAGCGGCGCCGACGGTGTGCAGGGGCATACCAGAACGCTGTGGCGGCTTTTAAAGAGGTATGAGATCCCTACATTTCTGTTTTTCAACAAGATGGATCAGCCGGGTACGGATAAGGAGCAGCTTTTGCGGGAATGTCAGGAGAAGCTCGGAGAAAACATTGTTGACTTTTCGGGTCAAAACATGGGAGATTTTTATGAGAATATAGCGGTCTGCGAGGAAAGATTGTTGGAAGAGTTTTTGGAGACAGGCAGCATCGGGAAAGAGGAGATTGCAGAGTTGGTGGCGGAGAGAAAGCTGTTTCCCTGCTTTTTTGGCTCCGCCCTCAAATTGGAAGGTGTGGAGGAACTGTTAAAGGCACTTAGAGATTACGCCGGAGGTACGGAAGCCGGAGAAGAGGACCCTTTTGCAGCCAGAGTTTACAAGATTTCCAGAGACAGACAGGGAAATCGTCTGACCTTTTTGAAAATCACCGGAGGCTGTCTGAAAGTCAGGGAAGAAGTGACCGGCCGGATGTCAGAACGTCTGACTGAGGGAATGTCTGAGGATGGCAGCAGTCTGTGGCGGGAGAAAGTGACACAGATACGCAGCTATTCCGGGGAAAAATACGAAACTGTCGATAGAGCTGACAAGGGCGGCATTTATGCTGTGACAGGTCTGTCATATACTATGCCCGGGGATGGGCTGGGGGTAGAAAACTCGTCGCTGCCGCCTATGTTGGAACCGGTGTTGACTTACAAAGTCTATCTGCCGGATGATGTAAAGCCTGCGGAGGCTTTGGGGAAGCTTAAGCAGTTGGAGGAGGAAGAGCCGGAGCTTCATATTCTTTGGGAGGAGAGTATACAGGAGATCCGGATGCAGCTTATGGGACCGGTACAGCTGGAAGTGCTGCAAAGTATGATATCAGAACGCTTTCAGATGGGAGTAACTTTCGGGCCGGGCAATATCGTCTATCGGGAAACCATCGCAAATACGGTGGAGGGAGTAGGGCATTTTGAACCCCTCCGGCACTATGCGGAAGTGCAGCTTTTGATGGAACCCGGAGAACGGGGCAGCGGCATTCAGACAATGTCGGCGTGCAGCGAGGATGTGTTGGACCGAAATTGGCAGAGGCTGATACTGACCCATCTGGAAGAACGGGAGCACAAAGGGGTTTTGACCGGATCAGCCATAACGGATATAAAGATCACATTGACCGGAGGAAAGGCCCATCTGAAACATACCGAAGGAGGGGATTTCAGGCAGGCCACTTACCGGGCGGTGCGGCAGGGGCTGATGCAGGCGGAATCCGTGCTGTTGGAGCCGTATTATGAATTTACGCTGGAGATTCCAGCCCGGATGACCGGACGGGCCATGACCGATCTGGAGAGAATGCAGGCGAAGATATCGGCGCCGGAAATGGAAGGAGATACAGCTTTGCTGCGGGGACAAGCTCCAGCGGCCTGTCTGCAGGATTATCAGATTGAAGTGACGGCTTACACGAAAGGACAGGGTCATTTGGTTTGTCTGCCGGCCGGTTATGCGCCCTGCCATGATCAGGAGGAAGTGATAGGGCGGATCGGTTATGATCCGGAGGCGGATGTCCTGAATCCCTCGTCCTCAGTATTTTGCGCTCACGGAGCGGGCTTTTTGGTGCCGTGGTATGATGCACCTGCTTACATGCATGTGGAGAGCAGCGTGAAAGAAAAACCGACGATGGAGGAGCAGATAAAGCGGCTGCAGGCGGCGGGGGAGGAACGTGCTGCGGCGGACAGAGCTATCGGCACGGAGGAGATCGACGCCATATTGGCGGGGGTGTCACATGCCAACAGCAGGCCGCAGGGAAGCGGACGAAAGTGGAATGCCAAGGGAAAGGCCGTTCCCGCCAAAACGTTGGAATATAGAGAAGAGGGAACAAAAAAGCCGGCGAAGTCCGGGCTAAAAAGAGCAGAGTATTTGCTGGTGGACGGATATAATATCATTTTTGCGTGGGAAGAGCTGCAGGAACTGGCAAAGGCAAGTATCGACGGCGCAAGGGGAAGACTGCTTGATATCCTGTGCAATTATCAGGGGATGCGCGGCATAGAAGTGATCGCTGTGTTTGACGCCTATCGGGTGAAAGGCCATGATACGGAGATGTTTGACTACCACAATATCCATGTGGTCTACACGAAGGAGGCGGAGACTGCGGATCAGTATATTGAGAGGTTTTCACACGAGAATGGGAAGAAATACGACATTACCGTAGCCACTTCCGACGGATTGGAACAGATCATCATCAGAGGGCAGGGCTGCAGGCTGCTGTCGGCGAGAGATTTGAAACAAGAGATTGACTATTATAGTCAAAATATGAGAGAGGACTATCTGGAAAGACAGTCCGTCGGAAAGCGTTACATGTTAGAGGGAATGGAGGAGAAACTGAGGGAGAACCTGAAAGAGTAAATGGGCGCAGTTATGCATTTTGCGCCCGATAATTAGCCAGCACTCTCTTTACAACGTTCCTCTCACCCTTGCCGCTTCCCGGATTATAGTTCAGATCCATCCGAAAGGGGACGGAGTAAGGCCCGTCCGGATTTGCCTTTAACCTTTCAAAAGTATTTCTGCGGTAAGCGGCGCTTTGTGCGGCATTCGCACTTCCGACCCGCGTAAGCCATGCTTCGTAGCCCGCAAGATAACTTTCCGCCATGGCATCCCAAGAGTGAAATTTTTGCTGGATTACCTTTCCGGCAGCGGAAAATTCCAGATCCAACTCTTCCCTGTCTATCATGTTTACGAGATACATCATACCTAACAACTGCGTGGCCCGACACAGATCCCAGCCCGGGTACTCCGTGTCAAGGCGCCCTGCATGCTTTTCCACCAGCTCGTGCACGGTATTCAGTCCGTCCTGTCTGTTTTTGATATCCCACTGCTCCCCCAAGGCCACTTTCTTGAAATTAGCCACTGCTTTTCTGCTGCCGTGGACACCGGTAATCAGAGGCCAGCCCTCCAGCATCGAAAAGGAATGGGCCCAGATGGCAAAACTGGAAGCGCACCAGCATTCCAGATCATTGCGGGGCAGTAGAGGATCCCTTTTCCAGAACAGAGCAGGTGCAAAGCGCCGGCGCCTGACGCCGATCACTCTGTAGAGCGTCATGACAATAATAAAGATCCATGCGGAAGCTTTTTTGCCAAGTCCCATACCGTAATCTGACTCTGACAGTACCGGGGCATAATCTCCGTACATATCCACATAGTGATCCGTTACCGCCAGAAATTCCTCATATACCATAACTTCATCAGGCGCCTCCCAGACTCTCCATTCCCCTGCGGGCAGGCGATAGAGACCGACTTTGTTAGACTCTAAAAGCGCCTTTTGATTGATATGGGCAATGACTTTTTCGCCGCTTGGCAGCTCGATCCGGTGATAGATATTTTCTCCGCTGCGGACCGTATCATACTTGAGGACCGTTCCGCTGGTGATAAGCGTAAATGTGCCGAATTTTTCCATATCCGCTATGGACTGCGCCACGGGGATTTCGCCCCCCGCTTCGCTTCCGGCCATACCGTCTTTCAGCACGGTATCTTTCTGATACGCATTATAAAAAAGCGGCCCCAGAACAAATTCCGCTAACAGTGACAGGGCTATGACCAACGGTATCAGCAGAAACATCTGATATATATTATCTTTAAATCCGTAAATATTTTTGTTTGATATATGATATCTAGCCATACGGGCAGCTCCCTTTGTATACAGAAAATTTCTCTGCGCTATATCAAAATTTCTCGCGGCGGCAACGGTATTAGACGGTGCCGTTATAATCCTTAATAACAAGCGGAATCTGGGACATCATATTGTCAATGTCTTCAAACATGGCGCTTTTTGTGGAACCCAGATGCTCGGCACGTTGGATATGCTCCATCATTTCCTGATATTTGTCTTTGATCTCCTCAAAGAAAGAGCACAGCGAACCTAACGCGGTCTTTGACTCCATAATCACACCGGAGATTTCTTCCTGCACGGATCCTGCGTTGTCCGCAGATTTGATGATGTCGTCAAAGGTTTTAGAAGTTGCGTCCACTTTCTTAAGGCTGTCGCCCAGAGCTTTCTGGGATGTTGAAATGCTGTTGAAAAGATGCTCGGCGCCGTTGTTTGCATCCAGAATACCGGCATCCACATCGTTTGTCAGCCCTTTGATCTCATCCACCAGCTTTTTTACCTGAGTGGCGACGACAGCAAATCCTCTTCCCTGCTCGCCGGCGCGGGCGGCCTCTATGGAGGCGTTCAGAGCCAGAATGTTGGTCTGTTCTGCGATGGAAACGATCTTGGAGGTTGACTGCCTGATCTTTTCTATGGCGTTTTGCAGATCAGCAAAGGTTTGTTCCATTTCATCAAAATGGGCTTTCACCTGCAGGGAACTGTTCCGCAGTTCTCCCACATCGTTTTGTGCGGTGCTGACAGATTGAGCGATAGTATCCTTTACGGCGCTGAATTGCCCGGAGGCATCCTCAATGCTTGTAAAATTGGTCCCGAATTCTTGAAGTTTTTCCTGAAAGCTGTCGTTCTGAGAAAGGACATCGTCGAAAGAGTGGCCTATTTCGTTTAACTCAGAGAGAGAATCCACCTCTTTTTGTACCAGATCATTGCGGTAATCTTTCAGGCAGTTTATGATATGTAATACAGGGTAAAGACTTTTCTCATTGCGTGCGGCAGGATTTATTTCCGTCTTATTTTTACGCCCAAAAAGCATAATTTGATCCTCCTATAATATTTCTTATTCAAATACAACACAGGTCATGGACTGATTGACAAAAAAGTTGTTGTAGTGTTCCCCATATCCTACAAGGCCTGCGTGACTTCCGAGTTTTCCCATCTCCCCGAGATATTCCTGCATGTACTTATTCTGGGTAAACAGCAGATAGCGGAACAGGCAGTTTACGGAGAAGATTCCGGAGATTTTCGGGAAGTCGTGCCGTATCTGTGAAATCGTATTCCGCACGATCTCTTTGTAATCACCAAGTTCCAGCAACACCAGAATATCGGAATCGTTTACCTGACGGAAGCAGGCGAGAGAATTGCCGTCCACTTCTTTGATGGAAATAATGCAGGTGTCGTCTCCGTTCAGTTTACCGAAAGGATTTTTGAAAGTCTGTGTTGTGATCTCTTTTTCCGTCACATGGAGAATATCCTGATAAACCTGTTTTGCAGGTTTGTTGTTCAGGGCGCCGACAATATATTTTTCCCTGTTTGTGCGGGAAGCAATAAAGTGGTAATCCCCCATCTGATGATAGATATTTTCTTTGTACGCTTTTATTTTGCCGTGTTCATTTTTCACGAGACCATACACCACGGCATCCTGATAGACACGACCGTTGGCGGATACCTTTCCGGCATCGCCGGTTCCGCCCACAAGAGAAATATTTCTGCGTTTTAAAACACTGTATATGGTAGTCAGGACGCAGGCGTCGTTTCCGGTACAAAGGTCGATGCATATCGTATTATTTTTGGAAGCATTCACTTTTCCGATATCTTCTTCGAGACGTTTGATGTATTTGACCGGCATGGAAGATACTTCCTCCAGCACGCCCGCCGCCGCAGTGACGCCATCCGAAAAGGCGACAACGCCGACACCCTTTTCCACGACGTTAGTGTCATAACTCATGCCGATACATCCGATGCTGGGAATGCCGGGAAAAAGAGATTCCAGTTCCTGCACATGTCTTTCAAACTGGTCGGCATTGGAAAATAACATGAGAAACTGTGGTCTGTTGATGCCTCGAACCGCCGCTTTTAAATCTCCGCGTGAGTCCATTCCAAAACTTTGTTTCATTTTGAGACTCCTTTCTATTGTTATTTCTGAAAGCATAAATAATCTATATTTATGCACATATGTATTATATGATATGTCTGTGCGCAGCGTCAACGGAAAACTGTTATAAAAAGACAGAAGTTGTAAAGACCGTACTTGTATATTTTTTACTGTCATTTATAATGGTAAATGCGGACAGCTTTCAGAGGCTTGTAAAAGGAGAGAGCAGAACTATGACGTATGCGGTATCAGATAAAAAATCGGCGGAAGACGCCTGTATCTTGTGTCCCAGAAAATGCAGGGCAAAAAGGGCGGTCGGCGAGAGCGGCGTATGCGGGCAGACGGACAGGATAAAGGCGGCGAGAGCGGCGCTTCATTATTGGGAGGAACCGTGTATCTCAGGAACGTCGGGATCCGGCGCCGTGTTTTTTTCGGGCTGTAATCTGCACTGCGTGTACTGTCAGAACAAAAGTATTTCCATGGGGAATGCCGGAAAGCAGATCACCGCAGAGAGACTTTCCGATATATTTTTTGAACTGCAGGAGAAAGGAGCCCACAATATCAATCTTGTGACGCCGGGGCATTTTGTGCCGCAGATTGCGGAGGCGCTCTCTAAGGCAAAAGTGCAGGGGATGTCGCTCCCCGTGGTCTACAATACGGGAAGCTACGAATATGCGGATACGCTAAAAAGGATGGAGGGGTTGGTGGATATCTACCTGCCCGATTTTAAATATATGGACAGCGGGCTGAGCCTGCGGTACTCCTGCGCGGCAAATTACAGCGAAGTGGCGAAGGCGGCGGTGGCGGAGATGGTGCGCCAGACCGGGGAGGCAGTGTTTGAGGATGGGGCCGAGGACGGACTGATGAAGCGGGGGACTATCGTGCGCCATTTGGTGCTGCCGGGGTGCACGCAGGACTCGAAAGACGTGATAGGTTATCTGCATAAAACCTACGGAAACAGGATCTATATCAGTATCATGAACCAGTTTACGCCGATGCCTGAACTTGCGGATTATCCGGAGCTGAACCGTCCGGTGACGGAAGCTGAATACGGCGAAGTGGTGGACTATGCGCTTTCCCTCGGCGTGGAGTGCGGGTTTATTCAGGAGGGGGAGACTGCGATGGAGAGCTTTATTCCGGCCTTTGACGGGGAAGGGATTTGACGGCGGAAAGCGCATGATGGAGGAGGAAAGTATGAATAAAAATATTTGTTATATTGTAGGGGCCGGTGAAAATTACGGATTGGATTTTGAACCGGAAAGGGGAGACTTGGTGATCGCGGCGGACGCGGGGCTTCGGCGGATTGAGGAAAAGGGGATAAAACCTGATCTGATCGCGGGAGATTTTGACACGCTGCAGTATATTCCGCAGGGAGAAAATGTGCTGCGGATGCCGCCGGAGAAGGACGATACGGACACGGCCGTGGCGCTCAAGGAGGGGATCAGGGCGGGATATACCACCTTTCATATCTACTGCGGCACAGGCGGCCGCATTGATCATACGATCGCAAATCTGCAGCTGCTCGCCTATTTGTCGGCCCGCGGGATGCGGGGGTTTTTGTTTGATAAAGACAGTGTATTTACGGTGTTTGAGAACACAGGACTTGCCTTTGACAAGATAGAAGACGGGTATGTGTCGGTGTTTTCGTGGTCGGAGAGATCCACAGGGGTGTATCTGGAAAATCTGAAATACGAACTGCATGACGCCGTGCTGACAAACAGTTTTCCCCTTGGTGTGAGCAACGAGTTTATCGGAAAAAAGAGCAGGATCACTGTGGAGTGCGGGACCCTGCTTGTCAATTTCCCGAAATCGGCGCTTGGCCGTATCTTATCGTGCTGAAATTTTGTCACCTCGCCGGCATTTCAAAGTTTGCGAGCGCCCTGTTCAGATAGTCGTTAAAGGGTTTCATGATCCGGAAGATTTCTGCCGCTTTTGCGAGAAATGCTTCCCCATCGCTTAATTCTTCATCCTTTATTTGATATTCCAGATACCAACTCTTAAATTTTAAATATTGTGCCTGCGGATGTTCCTTCTCGTATCCCGCGGGAACATTCTTTAATGCGCTTCCCTGTACGGTGAAATATTTTTGAAACTCCGGCTCATGGATGATCCGTTCCCATTCTTCGCTGTTTAGGGCAATATGATTCCGTATCATGGTCGTTGCATCTTTAAACATATCTGCAAATAAGCCGCCGCCCAAAAAGGACTGATCACCGGGCTTGATCATAAGATAATATCCGACAGGCACGGGCAGCTTGCCCTTAGAGGAAATATGGGCGCGGAACGCAGGGTTATAGGGGGATTTATCATGGCTGAAGCGTGTATCCCTTACGATCTTAAATGTGAGGTCCTTTGGATTGTTATGCAAAATGCTGCTGTCAAACTTTCCGATTTCCAACATTAACATTTCTATTAGTCTTTCAAATTCGGCATTTGCATTTTTATAATCTTCTTTGTTTGCATGATACCAATCGCGGTTGTTATTTATGCTCAGCGCCGATAAATAATCTAAGATTTTCTGTGTATTCATAGTCTGTTTTCTCCTTTACGAATTTCGAATAACGGAAAACTGCGCGGAATCCAACAATTCCTGTATCAGATGCTTCATGCGTTCGGGAGACTGATAAGACTTACAAAATGAGAAGTCCTGTGATAAGTCGTCAATATCTTCCATAGCATTTTTAACATCAAGAATAGTTTGAACGGGAATTTCTGTGGCGGACGTGTAATCCAGCTGCTGCGGATTTATCCGGTGGCTTTGTATTGCATAATTCACTCTGTCTTTGCATCTGCATTTGCCGTTTCCGTATTCGCCGCAGTACGCTCCGAGAAATTCAGCCATTTTTTTGCGTATGCGGGAAAGTCTCTGGCGATAGGCTTCCGGAGTCATTTCCAAAATATCTCCGGCAATGCGGCTGTCAACCTTAAACATTGTGCCCAGTATAAAAATGCATCTGCTTTCCGTATCGAGACACTGCAGCATCACGTTGGTACAGGACATTTTCAGTTCGGCAGCCAAAATATCCTTTTCCACATTCTGTGTTAAATCCGGCACATCATGTATTTTCCCGTTTTCTATGTCATCTCCATAATACTCAAAACTGAGCGGGTAGTGGGCGAACATATGCTTTTTGTAATTTTTCAAATGATTGGCGGCAATGCTGAATACCCATGTTGTAAATGAGCTTTCTCCTCTGAAAGATGACAAATGTGTGATCATTTTCAGCAAAATGTCCTGTGTGGCATCCTCCGCATCTGAAAATGTGCCCAGCATCCGCAGGGATAAATTGAATACGATGTCCTGCACTCCCATGACAAGGGTCTCAAGGGCTTTTTTATCCCCTGCGGTAGCTTGATTGACCAAATCCTGCAATTCTTCATTCGTTTTTTTATTCATAAATTTTCACCTCCTGTTTAATTAGACAATCCTCACTTGTCCGTGTGACAGAAAAAATATAAAGAAATTTCATTTCCATACAAAGTTCGCCAGATAAAACAGCAAAAACGTGTGAGCCGGATAAAAGAAATAGAAGAAATATTTATAACTTTTTCCCCGTTTGCCATTGTAACGCAGGATAAAGGGCAGTGCAAGGACCATAAACCATTGGAGAGGAAACCCGTCTCCGTTTAACCGTTCGTCGCTGAACTGGGCGATGCAAAACAGCAGATAGACAATGGCGAGGGTCTCCTTCCGGTCTTCCAGAAAATACATGGTGATCCCGAGAATGATAAACAGAAACCCGTACTCATTTAGCGCCAGATTGGGAATGATGCCTGTGAGGGTGTCTCCCTTATAATTTCTGAGAATAGGAAAAAGTCCGGGGGCTATGCTGTAAAAAAGCTGGAGTGCAAAAATGCATCCGGCCATAATAAGTCCCTTTTTCTTGCTTTTCGAAAAGGCTTCGATGGTGCTGATCAAAACACCGACGAGAAACATGGATAGAAAGATATTGTGAAAGCCGTATCCGAAACCGTCCGTGGGGAAACGGCTGTCCACAAAGAGCGCAAATCCGGTCATGAACAGACTGCCGAGATAAAGTCTCAAAAGATATTTTTTTCTGCTGCTTGTGTGCCGGTATCCCTGTGCCATGCAGAACAAAAACAGCGGATAACTGGCACGCCCGAGAATGCGCAGTATAACAGTCAGACTGTCGGGCAGGATACCGTAAAAGTAGAGTCCGATATGGTCTAAAACCATCAGATACAGTGCGATACATTTCAATGCGAATATACTCATAAAAGCCTCCTCTTTACCTATTTTCCTTCATTAGGCGTTTGCGAAACTCTGTTTTTTACAGTATCGTTTGTATAAAATTTACGTATCCATAAGCAGGCGCTGTGAGACCGCCGGCACTTAGGCACCGTATTTTGGTGCCTTATGTGTCCGCTGCGGTCGAGCCGCAGCGAAAGCGTGCCTGCGTTGGACCGTATATTTTATACAACAAAACAGCAAAATCAATGAGTTTTGCAATCTCCTGTTTTTTCCTTAATTCTAACAAGGATAATCATGAAAAGTCTTTTACGGAATTCTTAAATTTTCTTTAAAGCTGCTGACGAAAGGGCAGGAGAGCAGCGCCCCTTAAAAAAGTTCCAGCATGATAACGGTATCCTTTTCATCCGGCAGCGGCATGGTCTCATTTGCCTGCGCGGCCAGACTCAGGAAAGTGGTATCCGGATAGTTCTGTACGGCCCAGCCGCTTTTTAATACTTCTATTTCCGCGCCGGTGGAAAGCAGGCGTGCGGCTTTGATCTGGTCCGGGGAGATCCCCGACAGGGCAAGCGGCCCTACGGGCTGTTCCATCACGTGAAGATAGAGAGTCCGGCCCTTGGCTGTCACACGGCATCCGAAGGCGGAGACCGAAAGAGGGCTTAGGCCGCAGCCGTAGATACTGTCTGCGTTTCGACGCATCCATCCTGCGATTTCGGTCAAAATACAAACGGACTCGGGAGGAAAAGAGCCTTTTGCGTCCGGCCCGACGTTCAACAGATAATTACCGCCCTTGGAGACGCACTCCACAAGCTGATGAATGCATGTGCGGGAACTCTTAAAGAAGAGATCGCATCTCGTGTAGCCGAAGCTGTTATTCATGGTCTGGCAGGCCTCCCAGCAGACCGGCGTTCCGGCGGGAGTAAATAACGGCGCGGGCGGAATGACCTGTTCGGGTGTTGCAAAATCGCCGGCCCAGTCAGTGGGTGCGTCGGAGAGCAGACTGCCGAGGGAGCCGCCGCTTGCCTCCAGACGGCTGTTGATCAGGATGTCCGGCTGCAGGGTGCGGACCATTTTTGTCAGTTCCTCCGCGCGCCAGCCTTCCCCGCAGTAATCGTCGTAGGAAAAGTCAAACCAGAACAGATCGATCTTTCCGTAGTTTGTGCACAGTTCTTTTACCTGCGCGTGCATATAATCCAGATAACGGTCAAAAGAGCAGTGTTCATCCCTGCGGGATAAGGCCCCTCTCTCAGGGTGAAAGGGATCTTCGTAGGCCGGATAGTCCGGGTGATGCCAGTCTACAAGGGAATAGTACAGGCCGACGCGGATGCCCTCGGCGCGGAAGGCATCTGCATACTCGCGGACGAGATCCCGTCCTGCGGGGGTGTTGGTGGATTTGTAATCGGTGTATGCGGAATCAAACAGACAGAACCCCTCGTGGTGTTTGGCGGTCAGCACGGCGTATTTCATGCCGGCCTCCTTTGCCATATGTGCCCACAGACGGGGATTGTAATCCACCGGATCAAAAGCGTGAAAATATTTTTCATATTGGGCCGCGGGGACTTTGTCGATGCTGGCGTACCATTCCCCTTTTGCGGGAACGGCATAAAGCCCCCAGTGGATAAACATGCCGAAACGAGCTTCCTGAAACCATCTTGTGTCAGCCATTGCAAAGTTCCTCCTTCTCTAAAAGTTCGATCAGTTTTTGTCTGGCGGCGGCAACTTCTTCTCCGCTTCTCACATAGTCACGGAACGTGGTGCAGACCGTCCGGATGAGAGCATCGGTTTTATCGGGGGAGACCGCTGTGGCCTGCCGGAGCAGTTCGTAATCTTCCGCCCCGCCCCGCTGGGCTTCAAAGCGCATACTGCGTAAAGGAGCGCCGTCCGCTCCGGGATATACGATATGAGCGTCGCCTGCCGGCAGGAGCGCACCTTTGTGGGGACAGCAGGCGCTGTGCCAAATATCTTCTCCGATATAATAATTAAATCCCCAGTGCAGGAATCCGGATAAGCGGTAGAGGGCGCCCATCCAAAGCACAAGGCGGCTCACGGTGAGGGGCAGGTCCATACTGCGGTTCATGGCAGGGCCGGCCGGGAAGGCGCAGGTGTAAAACCACATTTCCTCTCCGGCGGCCTGCAGCAACGCATAGTCTTCTCTCCATTTTTCATAGGTGTCCTGCTTGGGCACCCAGATATCGATGCCGCCGCCGAGATTGACCGTTTCCACCGCGTCGATGATGGGAACGGAAGGCAGAAATTTCCGAAACATGGCGGCGAGTATGCGGTAGGTTTTATCGTTGTGGGTCTGAGGTTCGTCGGCCAGAGCCTGAGTCATGCAGCCCTCCCAGCCGTTTTCACGCACAACCTGCGCCCATGTTGAGAAATAGAGGCGCATCTGCAGATAGCCCTGAGGGGTGGTGATCCCGGTGGCCTGATCCCAGTTTGGATAGTATTCCCCATCGTCCCATTCGTGCCAGTGGGCCACATGGCCGCCGCACAGCCGGACAGCGCCCTCCTCAAGGGCGATGCGCCCGGCCCGTATGGCCGCGGAGAAATCGAATCCGCTCAGCACATCGTCCTGATATACGGGTTCTCCGGCGGGGAGCAGGATGTGGGTGCAGCGCAGGGCGATCTGGGCCCGGACATAGCAGCGGAAGGTTTCCCAGTATTCATCGCTCCCCTTGCTTGTTTCGTGCTGTCTGGCAAGACCGTCGTAGTCAAAGAAATTCAGCATGCCAAGTCCGGAGGCGGAGAGGGAGGGGACAACGGGGGTATGAACGGTGTAACGGATAGGAATATCCGTTTGTCCGTCATCGTCCGTGATCGTTAGCGAACCGGAATAGATGTCTGGCACAGCATCGGGAGACGCTTCGGCACACAGATAAAGGGCAAAGCGTCCGCCCTCAGGAATTTCGCCGTCAAAGGGTTTCAGCGCGTCATAGACATCAAAAGGAGCCTTTCTGGTGACAAACTCCCGACAGGACTCATAGTCGGTCGTAGTCATCAGCGTGGGAGACGTGTTTTCGTTGACACCCACGGGAAGCAGTCTGTATAACTGCAGGGTGGGGGAAGCATTATCCCCGCTGCGGCAGGAAACGTCCGGACGACAGGATACGGATACCGGAGCATGGGAGGCATCCACAAGGATCTGGGCGCCGTCATGGCCTCCTCTGGGGAGATGCAGACTGACGTCTGTGAGGGCGCTGTGGGCGGAATCCGGATAAAGCCAGTCCGCATCGTTAAAAACAGAAAATCGTATCATTTGTTATTCCTCCTGATCTTTTTCCGGAATGATAGCCGGAATGAATACTGTGACTGTGGTTCCCACCCCCGGGATGCTTTCGCAGGAAAGACCGTAGGGAGGGCCGTAGGCTAATGTCAGCCGTTCCTGAATGTTGCGTATTCCGTAACCGCTGGAGACTGTTGCGTGTTCGGTGTTCGTCATCCGGGAAAAATTGCGGACCAGCGTGGTCTGATCCATGCCGATGCCGTCATCTTCCACGGTGATGCGGATACCGTCGGCGTGACGCCTCACTTTCACGTTCAGGCATCCGGATTTTGAGGGCTTTTCAAAAATACCGTGGAGAATGGCGTTTTCAATGATGGGCTGCAGAACGATCTTTATGATCTGACAGCGGTCGGCGGAAGGGTCTGCATCCCACTTGGCGAGAATGTGGTTCTCAAAACGCAGGTTCTGTATCTCCACATACAGTTTTGCGTGTCTCAGTTCGTCGGACAGAGAAATCACCTCACGTCCCTTGCTGAGAGAAAGGCGGTAAAACTTTCCAAGAGCGCTGACCATGCGGCTGATCTCCGGAACATTGCGGTCGATGGCGGTACAGTTGATCAGATCAAGAGAATTATATAAAAAGTGCGGATTGATCTGCGCCTGAAGGGCTTTTAATTCCAGATTCTTGATCTGGCGTCCCTGTTCCAGACTCTCCTCCATCAGTATGTCCACTCGATCCATCATCTGATTAAACCCTTCCATCACCTGCGTGATCTCATCGCTGCCCGAGGGCGCAAGGCGCACTGTCACGTTGCCTTTTTCCACAGTCTGCATGGTTGCGGTAAGCTGCTCGATCCTCTTCAGGGTAGAGCGGCTGATGAGGCAGGCGAGAAAGTATGCCGTAAACGCTAAGCAGATGACGATGGCAAGCATCTCTAAGCTCATCTCACGGCTTAAACGGAATATGTCCTGAGGGGGCAGAATGCCGGCGATATACCAGTCCGAGGGACCGATCTTTTTGCAGCGGACATAGTAATCCGTGTTTTCCGTCCGGATCGTTTCCCAAGTGTCGGCGGAAATGCCCTGCATTTGACTGACCAAGGCATCCACATGGGGAATGTCGGCGGAGGAGTCCGAGGAAAGCAGGATATCATCTCCGCGCAGCAAAAGCAGCAATCCGTTTTCCGTGACAGATGTCCTGTTCACGAGTTCCTCCACCTGTCTGGCTTCAATATCCACCCGCAGGAGAGCTAAGGGCTCCTTGATGCTGCGGGGATTATAGATCATCTGCAGGGAAGAAAAGCAGGGGGGCCTTGCGGGATCTTCCGACTCTTTAAAATCGCAGGGAGCGCACCACAGGCGCCTGCCGTCCCCGGAAGCTGTCAGGTACCAGTCATTTTCTTCTACTTCGCTTATCTGGACAATGTTGGTCGTAGTATTGGAATAGGAATAGTCGTTGCTTACATAGAGCCGGATGAAATCTACATCCGAGAGCGTGCGGAGATGCTCAAAGGTAGTGGCAAGCTGGTCGGAGTCCTCCAGACGGCGCATATAGGTATAATCGAGCGGATCACCCGAGGCCATCATATAAATCAGGGGATCTGCGGCGAGGATGTCAATGACCCCGTCTGAGCGGCCGAGAAGATGTTCCAAAGACAGGCAGGTGTCATCAAAAGAGTTTTGTGCGGCCAGAAGAGTCTGATTCTGTATCATTTCCCTGACCCGCCGATAAGCATAAAAAGAAAACATCCCGAGAGGAAGAACGATCAGCAGAAAATAGATGCACATCAGCCGGCCGGCAAGTTTTCCGCGGGCGGCTGACCACTTGAACCATTGCAGAAGCTTATTCATCATAAGTGTGCCTCCGCTGATATTCTCTGGGAGAAAGACCGGTCTCTCTGGTGAACAGCTTGACAAAATATTTGCCGTCCTGATAACCTACGGCATTTGCCACTTCGTAGAGCTTACAGTTAGTCCCTGTGAGCAGTTTCTTTGCGTGGAAAAGCCGCACCTCGGTCAGGCGCTGATTGATGGTCCGGCCGCAGCTTTTTTTGTAGGCGGCGCACAGGTATGTATTTGTGAAGCCGAGACTTTCGGCGATATGCTGGACCGTCAGAGAGCAGTCCCGGTAATGATTCTCAATATAGTTTTCCACCAGCGTGAAAATATCCGGACTGGAGGAATCCTCAGAGGAAAAGTAATCATTTGCGGTCTGAAACAAAAGATCTCTCAGTCCCGCCAAAGTTTCCTGACTTGAAACAGCGTACAACAGGTGATCGGCCCCTTCGGTGAGCCCGCGGATATTGCGGCTTTCTGCGGCATGCAAAAACAGGAAAAGGATCCGGCAGTATAGATGCCGTACATATTCCGGGGATGTCCCTTCACAGAGACGGATCTCATCGTACAGCTTTTTCAGAGCAGCGAAAGTATTTTCCTTTTTATTGTGTCTGATCGATTTTTTGAGTTGGGGAAGCAGGTCGTCGGCAGCGAGGTACACTTCGTCGTTCAGAGGCCTTTCGGGACAGTGTTCTCCGTGGAAAAACAGTTCCTCCTCCGTCGGTTTTATCTCACGCTTTAACTGCGTCGTGACCTCTCTGACAGCGGCGGTTATCTCATCGAGATCCAATGGTTTTTCCACATAGTTCACCGCTCTCAGTTTTATGGCGCTTTTTAAGTATTCTTTATCGGAGTAGCCGCTGAGAAAGATGAACTGGCATGCGGGCAGAAATTCCCGCACGGCGGCAGCCATTTCCAGACCGTTTAAACGCGGCATCCTGATATCGCTGATAATGATTTCAGGGCGGAACCTGCGCGCTTGCTCTACGGCTTCCGCTCCGTCGGTGGCGAGGTAAACGTTTGAGACGGAGAGTTCGCCCCATGGAATATGCTTTTGTAAAACAGTGCGCGGCATTGCTTCATCATCCACGATCAGTACGGAAAAATTCATCATATTCACCTCTTAATTCTTCTCCATGAATCAATCATATATAAAATATGACAAAAATTCAAGCGCATTCCCCTTTAAAAGGGCAAAAATAGACAAAGAACATAAAGATGCCCTCTTTTCGAAATGTTGTCCCGTTGTTTTCGCGGCAGCCTTCTGCTAGGATATAACCATGAAATCTGTCAAAATATGAAAAGCGATATTATGAAAAACTATGGAGGATAAAACGCGATGAAAAAGACCGCACACCCGTTTTTGCGCGACCTGAAAGATAACCGTGTAAAGTGGCTTATGATAATGCCGGCGGCGATCGTCGTAATCTTGATGTGTTATATTCCGATGGGAGGAATCGTGCTGGCGTTCAAAGAGTTCAACTATCACGACGGCATTTTCGGAAGTCCCTGGGTGGGTTTAAAGAATTTTTCGTATTTCTTTCAATCCGGGAAGGCGTGGAGCACAACAAGAAACACTATTCTCTATAATATTGCGTTTTTGTGTGTGAATACTACGCTGCAGATCACCTGTGCCATACTGCTGAGCGAACTGGCGGGAAAATACTTTAAGAGGATCACACAGTCGGTTATGTTTCTGCCTTACTTCATCTCATGGGTCGTGGTGGGAGCATTTATTTACAATATGTTTAACTACGAGTTCGGTGCAGTGAACAGTTTTCTGAGAACGGTGGGGATGGAACCGTTGGATGTGTATTCGAATAAGGCCGCGTGGCCGGTGATACTGATCGTGGTCAGCGCCTTTAAGAACGTGGGGTACGGAACGGTCATGTATCTGGCCAGCATTGTCAGTATCGACGGGGAAATGTTTGAGGCAGCAGATTTGGACGGCGCCACCATGTGGCAAAAAATCAGATATATCACACTGCCCTGCATACGTCCCACAGTGGTGATCCTGTTCCTGATGGCGATCGGAACGATCATGAAGGGCGATTTCCAAATGTTTTGGCAGGTGACCGGAAATAATCCGATGGTGTTGGAAGTGACGGATGTCATCGATACCTATGTGACGCGTTCCCTGCTTGATCTTCAGGAATTCGGCATGACCAGTGCGGCGGGCCTCTATCAGTCGGGACTATCCTTTATTCTGGTGCTGATTGCGAATCGTGCGGTTAAGAAGGTGGAACCGGAATATGCGCTGTTCTAAGCGGCCAAAAACTGTAAAAAAACAGAACTCAGAGGGGAGAATATGGGTATGGCAGGAGCAAAACATCACGGAAAAAAGCCGATCGGACGGGATCGCGTCATATTTAACATACTTTCATATGTAATACTGGCAGTGCTTTCGGCCGCATGCCTGCTGCCGTTTCTTCTGGTACTTAGCGGATCCGTGTCGGAACAATACTCCATCCAGCTGCACGGTTACAGACTGATTCCGGAGACGGTTTCCTTTGAAGCGTACAAAATGTTGTTTAGGATTCCGGAAGAGCTTCTGCGGGCTTACGGCGTCACGATTTTTGTTACGGTGACGGGGACGGTGATCGGGCTGTGGTTTACCAGTATGGCGGCTTATGTGCTGGCCAACCGTGATTTTCGGTATCGGTATCAGGTATCATTTTTCTTTTACTTCACCTCTATCTTCGGGGGAGGTCTGGTGCCCTGGTACATTTTTAACACAAAGTATCTGCATTTTCATAACAGCATGATAGCGCTGATTCTGCCGATCCTGATCAATGTGACTTATCTGCTGATTTTGAAAAGCTACATGATGAGTATTCCGGAGGCATTGTATGAATCGGCGAAGTTGGACGGCGCCGGAGATTTCAGAATCTATCTGAGTATCGCGCTGCCTTTATCCAAAGCGGGACTTGCCACGGTGGGGCTGTTTATCGCCCTGAATTACTGGAATGACTGGTACAACGCGATGCTGTTTCTTGATGAGGGCAGGCGGGATATGTATCCGCTGCAGTATTTTTTAAACAATATCCTTACCAAGGCTCAGGCGATGAATGCCGCAGCCGCAAGAAGCGGGATTCCGGCCAGCGATGTGCCGAGCGAACCGATGAAGTTAGCTATGACCGTAGTGGCCACAGGCCCCATTATCCTGCTGTATCCTTTCTTGCAGAAGTATTTTGTGAAAGGTGTCACGATCGGTGCGGTGAAGGGATAAAAAGAGACGGGATATCCATTTTGACAGGTAAAAAATTCGGAAGAATTTTTATATAAACGGTATGAAAAAAGGAGGAAACGTTTATGAAGAGAAGAACAAAAATTGGCGCTCTGCTTATGGCGGCGGTGCTTGGAATGGGGGTTTTGAGCGGCTGCGGCAATACGCCTGCATCTACGGAAACACCACAGGCTCCGGAAGCTTCCGGTACGGAGAGCACAGAAACCGGCGGGGCCGAGGCAGGTGCACCGGATATTTCCGAGGAGGTAACTCTGACGATGTATCTGATCGGAGACAGACCGGTGGACAACGATGAAGTGTTTGCAAAAATCAATGAAAAACTGAAAGCAGAGATCAATGCAACCATCGATGTAAAGTTTATGAGCTGGGGCGAGTATGAGAGCAAGTATCCGTTGATTTTTGCATCCGGTGAAGAATGGGATATCATCTACACGGCAGACTGGTGCTTCTATAATGCACAGGCGACCAAGCAGGGCTTCTGGGAGATCACGCAGGAGGCGCTTGAGACTTATGCTCCCATGACGGCGGAGACGATCTATTCCGAGGCTTGGGAACAGGCAAAGGTTAACGGACAGGTGTATATGCTGCCCATGAACTATAAAGAGATCACATCCTATGTTTATATGGCACGGGGCGATCTGATGGATAAATACGAAATTACGTCGGTTGCCTCTCTGGATGAGGCGGAAGCTTACATGGATGCCATTGTGGCAAATGAACCCACACTGATCCCTCTGGATGTCGGTTCCGATTACGATAAACTGTTTGTATTTGACCGCATGTGGGAGAAGGCAAACTGGGAGTCCGAGGAGAAAGTGGCCGGTATTGGTACCTGGCAGGCGATCGGCAGCGTCAGCGAATTGGATGATACCGCTGCGGTGAAGGGAAATTACGATCAGGCAGAGTTTCAGGGTGTTATAGAGCGTCTGAAAGACTGGAAAGATCGAGGCTTCTGGAGCAAGAACGCTGTTGTGAACACACAGAATAATACGGAGAGTTTTCAGGCAGGCAAGTCCGCGCTTGCTCTGTGCAATGCAAATACCGCAAAGAGTATCTACGCCCAGATGTCCACAGAGCATCCGGAATGGGATGTCCGCGTATTTGATGCGCAGGACGGCGTACCGCCTATTTTGAACTCTTATCTGGCAAACGGTATGAGCATTTTCTCCAAATCCAAAAATCCGGAGCGTGCTCTGATGGCTCTCGATTATCTGCGCAACGATACGGAAGTAAACAGCTTGTTCTGCTATGGCATCGAAGGCAAGCACTGGGAGGCTTCCGGCGACAATGCTCTGGTCTCTCTGCCTGACAGCGCAAATTATGCGTATGACAGCAACTGTAACTGGGGTGTGCGAAACGATGCAAACTGGCGCGTTGTGGAAGGCGGCATTCCCGGATTGGAAGAGTTGAATGAGGTCTGGAAAGAGAACGCGCGCAGCAGACGTTATCAGACATTCGTGTTTGACGACAGCAGTGTAAAGAATGAGGTCGCAGCAATCACAGAGATATTCAATACAGATTACAAGCTGTTGGGACTGGGCTTTACGGACGATCCCGCAGGTGATATCGCGAAACTGAAAGAAAAGATGACTACAGCAGGGGCGGACACTGTGTATGCAGAGATGCAGAAACAGGCACAGGAATTCCTTGCGGCACAGGGGGAGTAACAAAAATCAGAGTTTTCTGAAACACGGAAGGCGGGGCGAAAGCACTGCCTTCTGTGCTGTTATAAGAAAAATACCGTAAACGGTGGAGAGAAGAATGATGAAGAGGGAAGTGAAGGCGGCGGCTTGGGGAATTCTGCCGGGCAACTGTGAAAACACAACGGAAAAAGTCAGAGAACTAATGGCTCATCTGCGCGGTGAGAGGGGGATTGTTCTCAGGATGGAGCCTGGGGAATATCATTTTTATCCGAGGCTTCCCCTGCGGAAACTGCATATTTCGAATCATGACGACTGCGGTGGGGTGGCGGTGGCTTTTTATCCGGAAGGGATGCAGGATTTTACGCTTGACGGCGGGGGCAGCAGATGGATCTTTCACGGAGGGATGCTGCCGCTACATATAGTAAACTGCGATGGAGTGATTTTGCAGAATTTTTCACTGGACTACGACAGTCCGGTCTATTCTCAGGGGGAGATTCTGGAGGCGGGCAGGCAAAGAATGAGAGTCCGCATAGATGCAGAACAGTATCCTTGGTATGTGGAAGGCAACAGGCTGATATTTAAGAGGGAGGATTTCGCATATGCCGTGCATCTGTGTCTGGAGATGGACAGGAAAACCCATGCGCCGGCGTACGGGACAGAGGATCTGTACTTTTGCACGGAAAAACAGAAGGTGGGGAGGCATCCGGACTTTAAAGCGCTTTCTAAGGATGTGGTACAGATCGATCTGAAGGGGGAGGAATGCTTTTTTGAGGGGAGCCGCGCAGGCAATCAGTTGATTTTCCGTCACCATCCGCGTACCGCTCCCGCTGTTTATGCCGTGGATTCAAGAGACATCGTCAGCAAAGAGATTCGGATACACCATGCGGCGGGAATGGGGTTTCTCGCCGAGCGGTGCGAAAATGTGAGTCTGAACCGGCTGGGGGTATTTCCGCGCGGCGAGACGGGACGCCTTTTTTCGGTGGCGGCCGATGCCACACATTTCGTAAACTGCAGCGGTCTGATCCGTTTAAAGGACTGCCGCTTTGAGAACCAGATGGATGACGGGATCAATATACACGGCTTCTACGCCGTTGTATGCGGGAAGCCGGACCCATATCGGGTGCAGTTTGGCTGGGGGCATGAGATGCAGGAAGGAGTGCCGTTAGCGAAGGAGGGAGACGAACTTGCAATCATGAGGGCGGACGAGCTTTGGCCGTTCTGGCGGGGGAGAGTCCGTAAAGTTCGGACAGATGAGGAGGGAAAAATGGAGGTGGAGACGGAAGAACCGCTGCCGCCTCTGCCGGAGGGAAGGCTGGTGGCGGAAAATCTTACGCGCTCCCCCAAAGCATATGTGGAAAACTGCGTTTTTCGTGGAAACAGGGCGAGAGGCGTGCTGCTCACATGCAGAGAAGCTGTTGTGGAGCGGTGCCTGTTTGAGACTTCCGGCGCGGCGGTTTATCTGGAAGGGGAGGCGGAATACTGGTATGAGTCCGGGGCTGTCAGGGAACTGGTTCTCAGGAATAATCGTTTTATGAATTGTTCCTACGTGCCGGAATGGGGAGGCGCTCCCGTGGTGGTCTGTCCAAAAGTAAAAGGCGGAGAGGGACGGTTTTTCCACGGACGCCTCCTGCTGGAAGAAAATGAATTTTTCTGTTTTGATGAACGACTGCTGTGTCTGAGGCAGGTGGAGAAGATATGCATGAGGAATAACCGGTTCATCTCCACAGATGCCTATCCGCCGAAGGAGGGAGGGCGTTTTGATATCGCAGACTGCGGAGATTACTTATTCTGATTCCGCCATTCTCTTGGGGAAATGCCGTAGACGCCTTTGAATGCTCTGGAAAAATGAAGCTGATTCTCATATCCTACCGCGGATCCCACATCCGCAATGGACAGTGAGGTCAGCTTTAAAAGTTCTCTGGCTTTTACCATGCGGTAATTCATCAGAAATTCCTGTGGGGAGCGCCCCACGGAATTCCGGAATATCTTTCCGAAATAACTTCGGTTGATGCCGCACACGCCGGCGATTTCCTCTATCGAGATATTATTCTGAAAATTCTGCTCAATAAAATTGATCGCTTCTTTAATATAATAATCACTCATCTTGCTGCTGTGTACCTGCGTAGTCCTTGTGGCGGAACGCGTCAGGTAATCCAAAAACAGGTACAGATGGCCGATCAGATGCATGGGAGCCTCCTTCGGATGATGGACGATGTAGGTCATTTCCTGCACCATCAGTTCCCGCAGTTCTTTGGAACGAGGGCGGTATACAGGAGAATCCAGAGAGAGTTCCGTCAGATCGAAGGCTTCCTTCACGCGAAGTCCGTCAAATTCTATCCACATGTACTCCCACGGGAGGGATTCATCGGCAAAGTAGGTGTTGATCTGCCCGGGGTATATCAAAAATCCCTGACCGCTTTTCACGGAAAAGGTCTGGGTCACACCTTTAGAGTTGTCTGACATCAGTGTCCCTGTGCCGGAGAGGACATAGTGGAACAGATAGTGATTTCTTGCCATCGGGCCGAAGGAATGGCCGGGATCGCACTGTTCGTAGCCGTGTTGGTACATATCGAGATCGATAAAGTTTTCATTCGGGAAGATGTTGAAGAATGTGTTGCCCATGCTGTTGCCTCCGTTGATTCGCAGCGCCATTCGGTGCGCTGGGGGTGTGGTCGTGTTGCCTCCGTCAATTCGCAGTGCCATTCGGAAAATCTGCGATTTTCCGAATGGCGGGCATTCGCCCTGTCCTGAAAACCAAATCTGAATTTTCTTACATGCGAGCATGACGAAAATTCACATTAGTTTTTCAGACCACTGCTCATTGCTTATACCATAATGCGTCATCTATTGCTATTATATCATAAAATATAGCATATTGGCATAAAATATGAAAAATCAAGCTATTTTTGACTGCATAATGGTATGTTAGAATAAAAATGCAAATAAAGTTCCAAAAAATAACATAGGAAGGAAGAGGGAAATATGTCAAAAAGAAAGATTGGAGGGAGAGCGGCAGCGGTGTTTGGGCTCGCGTTTTGTATGGCAGGTCTGACAGGCTGCGGACAGACAGCATCGGACGGTAAGATCGAGGTAGAACTGGTGTCTTACAAACCGGAGGCGGTGTCAGCGATGGAAAAGATCGAGGCTCGTTTCAATGAGACTCACGATGATATCCATCTGACGATCGAATCGCCGAATGAGGCGATGACAATTTTAAAAACTAGGTTTATCAGAGAGAACTATCCCGATATCGTTGGGATCGGCGGCGATATCAACTATTCCAATTTCCTTGACGCGGAACTGTTTATGGACATTTCCGATCTGGATGTGACGGCGCAGGTGAAACCGGCCTATGCAGAGATGGAAAAAGAACTGGAATTCATTCCGCAGGATGGTATTTACGCGCTTCCCTATGTGGCGAATGCGGCAGGCGTTCTCTACAACAAGGATATGTTCGAAGAACACGGGTGGGAGATTCCGGAGACGTGGTCGGAGTTTACAGCGCTCTGCGAACAGATTGAATCCGAGGGAATACAGCCCCTGTATCTTGGCTACAAAGACACTTGGACCTGTCTGGCGCCTTGGAATGCACTGGCAGTGGGACTTACTCCGTCAGATACCTGTGCGCAGGTAAATCAGGGCAACACAACTTTTACTGAAAACTATCGTGAAGTGGCGGAAAAGACGGAGGCGCTTCTTGAGTACGCGGAGCCTAATCCCTATGCCTACGGTTATAACGATGCCTGTACCGCCTTTGCGAGAGGAGAATCCGCGATGTATACGATCGGTAACTATGCGATTCCCCAGATCAAATCGGTAAACCCCGATATGAATATCGATTCCTTTACGTTCCCGGCGAACGAATCGGAAGCAGACAATGTGCTGAACTCAGGTGTTGACCTGCATTTCTGTGTGATGAAGGAAACCAAAAATAAAGAAGCGGTGTACGAAGTGCTGCGGTTCCTCTATGAAGATGAGACAATCAATATTTACCTTGAGGATCAGGGCGGTATCGCCTGCAAGGAGGGCGATTTTGAACTTCCCGCTGAGTTAGAAGGTATGAGAGCATACATAGAAGCAGGCAGAATGACAGACTATCAGGATCACCATTATCCCAGCGAGATGAGCGTGGATGCTATGATCCAGACATTCCTGTTGGATGAGAGCGATAGTGCGGTGGACACTTTCCTTGCGCGGTTTGATTCGGACTGGACCAGATATAACAGGGATTTGATTTGGAAAGTACAACAGTATCAGAAAGAACACTAAAAAATAATGAAAGGAAAGGGTTTTGCTATGAAAAGTAAAATGACCACCCGGGAAAAAACATTCTGGGCAATTACGATACCGGTAGTTTTATTGTTCTTCACATTTAATACACTGCCCATGTTGAAGGGATTTATGTATAGCTTTACCAATTACCGCGGTTATGGTGATTATGATTATGTAGGATTCAGAAACTATAAGGATCTGTTTACGGATCTCAGAGTAGGCAAGAGTTATCTGTTTACCTTTAAATACGCACTGGTGGGCACAGTGCTCGTGAATGTACTCAGCCTGATCATGGCGCTTGGGTTAAACAACCGCATCCGCTTTAAGAGCGCACTCAGAGGCATCTACTTTGTGCCGAATATTCTGGGGGGGCTCGTGATCGGTTATATTTTCAGCTTCTTCTTCACCTACATCGTTCCGGCGGTGGGCAGCGCATTAAATATCAGCTGGATCCAGAACAGTATTTTGGCGAGTGAGAAATATGCTTGGATCGGCGTTTTGATCGTCGGCGTATGGCAGGCAGTGGCAACGAACACCATTATTTACATATCCGGCCTTCAGACGGTGCCTGAGGATGTGTATGAGGCAAGCAATCTGGACGGC